>NZ_JAPZQK010000041.1 GCF_027530345.1 Silanimonas sp.
GGTTCGCAGGCGCCAACCAATTTCGCGGGCTGTCAGTTCGGGCCATGCAGCATCCGGCGTGAGCGACAGCCTAACAACTCGCTCAAGCGGACCAATCAATCGCTTCGCGATTGATGTGGCCGCTTAGCTCGATCGTTAGGCACATGCGGCGCATCCTGATCTCGGCAATTGCGATTCTCCTCGTTGCTTGCACCGGAGTATCGGAGCAGGAGGCGCGATCAATCGCCTATGGGCGGCTCATGTCGATAGAGTCCGGCCCGGAACTTCGTGGCGAAAAGCTCCTGAGTGGTCTCAATCTCGATTCAAGCTCAGATGGCACTTACCTCTTCACCATCAAGGATCACGGCACAGAAACGTGGTGGGCAGTCACTGTGCTGCCCAATGGGCGTTCTGAGCTTTCAAAGATGCCCCTTGATGCGCAAGACTAAGTGCCTAACTACTCGCTCAAGCGGACCAATCAATCGCTTCGCGATTGATGTGGCCGCTTAGCTCCAGCGTTAGCCGCATAGGGAGGTGCCATGCCGAGTGCGAAGCCCGATAAGAGCGAAGTGCAAGCCCTTCTAAAGTCTCGAGGCATCAGCTTCGGAGATCTCCCGAAAAGCATTTATGCCGATTTGCATCGTGTTTGTGAGCATGTCGCAGGAAAAGGCCATATCGATCAGGCGGGCGCTGAGACGATTAGTCAGTTCCTTTCGGAAAATCCGGCCGTCGCAAGCGTTTACCCGAACAATGTGCTCCATGAGTTGGCAAGCGGAGCGGCTCCACCCGCTTCATGGAGCAGTGATGTCGAGCACGATCTTCTGCACGTCATCTTCAACATCTACTTCGGCTACGGCTCCGATAAAGAGCTAGACAGCGACCATACTGGTCCACGGCCACCCCGAGACCTTTCCCGGGCAATTTCCGATAGCAGTTTCCGATCACCGGCAGTTGCAGTCGCTCTTGGGTCGACGTACTTCGACAGTGTTTCTGTTCCATCCGGCATTACGGGAAAGCTCGTCGGCTTCACTGGTAAGTTCGCCTTCGGTACTCGCGAGGACTGCTTCAATGAGGCGCGGCGACTTGGGGCTGTTCCAAGCGACCCGACTCCACACCTCGACATTCTTTTTGTTGGCCAGGAGTTCGAGGGCCTCGGTGTTGTTTCAGCAAAGCTGGACTCCGCGCTCTACTATCGGCGCATGTACGGCAATCTCAAGATTCTTCGCGAGCGAGACTGGCTTGCGGCCGTAAAATGCGGCTAACTACTCGCTCAAGCGGACCAATCAATCGCTTCGCGATTGATGTGGCCGCTTAGCTCAATCGTTAGGCCCCTTTGGAGAGACTTTCGTGAAGTTCGGATACACCATCATCTATGTGCCAGATGTCTCCGCATCATTGAAGTTCTTCGAGCTGGCCTTTGGCATTGGGTCTCGATTTCTCCATGAGTCTGGAGACTACGGTGAGCTTGAGACAGGTGAGACAGTCCTTGCATTCGCCGCTCACAGTCTTGGGCATGTGAATCTTCCCGAAGGCCATATTGAGGCGCATAGCTCAGCAAAGCCTCTCGGCATCGAGATTGCGTTGGTCACGCCAAATGTTGCTTCGGCACACGCGCGGGCTGTTTCCGCAGGCGCAATTGAGCTTTCCTCACCGACTGAAAAGCCGTGGGGTCAAACGGTCTCGTATGTGCGTTGTCCAGACGGCACGCTCGTCGAGCTGTGTACACCAATTGCCCAATGAGTCGGGCCCTAACTATTCGTTCAAGCGGACAGTCCAATCGCTTCGCGATTGATGCTGCCGCTTAGCTCACGCGTTAGGCCGCATGGAGGGACAACGTGGCAACGGGATGCATCTTCTGTCAGATCATCGCTGGCGAGGCGCCAGTAAGCCTCGTTCGTGAGTGTGCGTTGACCATTGCATTCATGGACGTGAGGCAG
>NZ_JAPZQK010000004.1 GCF_027530345.1 Silanimonas sp.
CTCGTCCGCCGGGCAATCTCGCTGATCGAGAGCCCCTCCCGCAGCCGAAGCCGCCGGACCTTCGCGTACATCGCCATGGTGTGCACCTCGTCGTCCTGCCCTTCGTCTGGTCGGGCAGGTCAGGTTGAACACCCTGGTCAATTTTCGATGCGCAGATCCCCGTTTCGCTGGTCAATTTTCAGCGAGCGGCAACACGCCCAAGTCTACCCGCGGCCCGAACGCGTCGGCCGGCGGCGGTGCCGGCGCGTCGACGAGGCGGGCGGCGTAGAGTACGTTGCGCGAAAAAGGGGTCGTTACTTGGGGAAGTTCATCGTCGGCCTGTTCCTGCTGGTCGTGCTGTATCTGGCGATGCGCCCGGAATTGATGCCCGGGCATGCCTTGCCGGTACAGAACGGCGTATTGCGGGAGACCCCGCGCATGGCCGGGGGCATGTGCAGCGCCGAGCGCTGCCTGACCGTCTATCTGGCGCCATGGTGCCCATCCTGCCGCCGCGCCGAGCCTATGGTCGCTCAACTCCGCGAGGTGCTCACGCGCGAGGGGCGGCCGGTGACGGTGGTCATGGGCATGGACGAGCCCGCGGCACTGGAGGCCCATGCCCGCGACTTGGGCTACCCGGTGCTGCTCGACGTCGATGGGCGGGTGGAACGCGATGCCGGGATCCGCGGCGTGCCCTATTTCATCGTCACTGACCGGCAGGGCCGCATCGTCAGCCGGCAGGCCGGGGCCTACGACGCCGTCGAGCCCAACCGCCGCGCGCTCGGTATCTAGGCGTGGCGTCCACACCGCGCGGTTGCGCCGGCCGTAAAGTGCCGTTTCCGCCGCCGCCAACGCCCGACCATGCGCCTGCCAGCCGCCCGTTGTGTCCTGATCGCCGCCCTTGCGGCTGCCGTGCCCCTCGCCGGAGTTTCGGCCGACCGCATCACCGGCCAGACCTTCGCCACCCGCTCGGAGGTCTACGCGCCGCAGGCCATGGCCGCGACCTCCCACCCGCTGGCCACGCAGGTGGCGCTCAAGGTGATGCGCAAGGGCGGCACGGCCGTCGATGCCGCCATCGCCGCGAATGCCGCCATTGGCCTGATGGAACCCACCGGCAACGGCATCGGCGGCGACTTGTTCGCGATCGTCTGGGATCCGAAGACCGGCAAGCTGCATGGTTACAACGGTTCGGGCCGCTCGCCGCTGGGCCTGACGCGCGAGTGGTTTGACGAACAGAAGATGGCGCTGATTCCCTCGCACGGCGCGCTGCCGGTGACCGTGCCGGGCGCGGTCGACGGCTGGTTCGCCCTGCACGGCCGCTTCGGCAAGCTGCCGATGGCCGAGCTGCTGCAGCCCACCATCGACTACGCGCGCAACGGCCATCCGGTGCACGAGACCATCGCCTATTACTGGAATCTTTCCGTCCCGCGCCTGTCGCAGTTCCCGGGCTTCACCGAGCAGTTCACGATCGACGGCCGCGCACCGCGCACCGGCGAGCGTTGGACGAACGAGAACCTCGCCCGCACGCTGGAACGCATCGCCACGAACGGCCGCGCGGGTTTCTACGAAGGCGAACTGCCGAAGATCGTCGAGGCCTACTTCAAGGCGAACGGCGGCTTCCTCGCCGCCGCCGATTTCGCGGCGCACAAAGGTGAATGGGTCGAGCCGGTGAGCGTCAACTACCGCGGCGTCGACGTGTGGGAGCTGCCGCCGAACGGGCAGGGCATCGCCGCGCTTCAGATGCTGCAAATCCTCGAAGGCTACGACTTCAGCAAGATCGAATTCGGCAGCGTCGAGCACCTGCACCTGCTCACCGAAGCCAAGAAGCTCGCCTTCGCCGATCGCGCCCGCTACTACGCCGACCCGAGCTTCCATCCGGCGCCGGTGGCCGAACTGATCTCGGAGGAGTACGCCGACACGCAACGCGCGCGCATCAACCCGAACCGCGCGCAGACCGTCGTTGCGCCTGGCACGCCGCCCTCGCTCGACGAAGGCGACACCATCTACCTCACCACCGCCGACAGCAGCGGAATGATGGTCTCGCTGATCCAGAGCAACTACCGCGGCATGGGCAGCGGCATGACGCCCCCGGGCCTCGGCTTCATCTTCCAGAACCGCGGCGAGCAGTTCTCCCTGAAGCCCGGCCACCCGAACGAGTACGCACCGGGCAAGCGCCCCTTCCACACCATCATCCCGGCCTTCATCACCAAGGACGGCCAGCCGTGGGTGAGCTTCGGCCTGATGGGCGGCGCCATGCAGCCGCAGGGCCACGTGCAGATCGTGATGAACCTCGTCGACTTCGGCATGAACCTGCAGGAGGCCGGCGACGCCCCGCGCCTGCATCACGATGGCAGCGACGAACCGGTGGGCGCGGTGACGCCGATGAGCGACGGCGGCGTCGTCCAGCTGGAGACCGGCTTCGACTACGAAACCATCCGCGGCCTGATGCGCCTCGGCCATCAGGTCGAGTTCGCCGACGGCCCCTACGGCGGTTACCAAGCGATCGCGAAGAACCCGCACGGCGGCTGGGTGGGCGCCAGCGAGAGCCGCAAGGACGGGCAGGCGGCGGGCTACTGAACGCGCGGCGGCGCGTGGCGGCGGTGTCGTGAGCCTGCGTCGCCGCCCGCCGGCCATCGACGGGCTCGCGCCCAGCACGCTGCAGTTGCCGCCGGGCGAATGGCCTTCGCTGCTCGACGGCCTGTGCGCGCACTTCCCGGCGGTGCCGCGCGCGGTGTGGCTCGATCGCCTGGCGCGCGGTCGCGTGCTCGGTGACGAGGGTGAAGCGCTGGGGCCCGACACGCCTTACCGCGTCGGGCGGGAGGTGCACTACTACCGCGAAGTGGCGGACGAGCCGCGAATTCCTTTCGAAGAGCGCGTGCTGCACCTCGACGAGCATCTTCTCGTCGCCGACAAGCCGCACTTCCTGCCGGTGGTTCCCAGCGGCGTGCATGTGCATGAAACGCTGCTTGCGCGCTTGATTCGCCGCACGGGCAACGCCGACTTGGTGGCCCTGCACCGCATCGACCGCGAGACCGCCGGGCTGGTGCTGTTTTCAACCAATACGAAGACGCGAGCGATCTACCAAGCCTTGTTTCCCGAGCGGCGCATCGAGAAGACCTACGAAGCCATTGCGCCCGCCTTGCCGGGCCTCGAGTTCCCGCGCGTTCATCGCAGTCGCATGGTGCCCGGCGAGCCCTTCTTCCGCATGCGTGAAGTGGCGGGCGAACCCAACAGCGAGACGCGCATCGAGGTGATCGAGCGTGGCGACGCGTGGTGGCGCTATGCCCTGCAGCCGGTCACCGGAAGGAAGCACCAGCTGCGGGTGCATATGGCGGCCCTGGGTGCGCCGATCCGCAACGACCCGCTGTATCCCGAGCTGCGGTTTCGCGACGCCGGGGATTTCCAGGCGCCGCTGCAGCTGGTGGCGAAATCCCTGTTGTTCGTCGATCCGCTGTCGGGGCGCACGCGACGGTTCGGAGGATGTGACGCCGCAGGCAGTCACGACTCCGGATCGTTCGGCGCCACCTGAGGGACGAGCTGGAGCGAGTTGCGTTCGACGCCTTGGGCGACAAGGCGTTCCACCAAGGACTCGTAGCGCGCCGCCTCCATCGTGGGCTGCCGTCCGAAGATCCATGCCAGTTCGCGGTTGGGCGTCACGAGCGCCGCGCCCTCGTAGTCCGCGTCGACATGGATGACGACGAGCTCGGTCGAGAACGGCCAGACGAACTGGACGTTCCAGCGGGCGCCACCGCTGCCGGGAACCACGGTGGAGATGCCCCGCCATCGCCGATCCGGGCCGCCGAATTCGTCCTTGAACACGAAATCGTTGTCGATTCGGCCGTCCGGGCGAAGTCGGTACTCGTCGCGGGTTGCGACCTTGCCCTCTTCGAAGAAGTACGGGACGTGGGCGATCACATGCCATGTCCCCATGAAGCGTGGCAGGTCGACGGACGGCGAGGGAGCCAGCGGTGGCAAGGAGCGCTCCTCGCTCGTCGCGCAGGCGATGAGCATCGCCGAAGCCATCGCGAGGAGGATCGCTCGCATGAAGGCCTTCATCGGTGGTCGTTGATTCATGGCTTGGCTCCTTGGAAGCGATTCCCGGGTCATGCGGGCAGGACGGTACATGTGGTCAGCGACTCGTCCGAGGCGACGTCGAACGTCTGCTGGTCGACGAGTGTCGGTTGCGGCGGGAAGTCGATACGCACTTGCATGGGGGATTCGCCCGAGTCGTCGCGGAGATTCGACAGCCCTTCGAACCAACGCAATCGCTTCGTCTCGGCGTCGTAGGCCACCCGAATGGCGGGCACCAACCATCCGAACCATCCTCCCAGGCGCAGCCGGAACGCCCTGAGTCCGGGCGATCCGGAATCGATCGAGGCGACATCGAAGTCGTATGCACGAAGCCGCGAAGGCACGAGGAAGCGCATGGGCAGCGTCTGCCCCTGCGTCAGGGGATCCCACGCGCCCCGCACCCACTCGTCGAACCCGGCATCGGCGACCACATCGCCTGCGGGAAGGAGCATCGACGCCTCGCTGCCGCCGGGTGCGGTCCACGAGACACGCGTTCCGGACGGCGTCCGCTCCGCGCCCTCGCGATAGCCGCTTCGCGCGTCCTCGAGTTGGAAGGAGGGCGCGGACGGGATGTCGGCGTAGCGGACGCGCTTCCGAGCGAAGGCCTTGCCGTCCAGGCATCGGTAGATCACTAGCCGCTCTTCGGGTTCGCCTTCGGAGAAACGCACGATGTGTTGCTCCTTGAAAAGCACATTGCGGCTCTCCAGGTCTCGCGCGGTGGCGATTTCCTCCTGGACCATGCACTTCGCGGGGTGTGCAGCAAGCGACAGGAGCAAGACGAAGAAGGTTGCGGGGATTCTGCTCATGGGGGACTCCTGGAAGGATGGGGGGGGGCTCACGGCGAAGTCGTTGTTCGAGGCGGCCGTGGGAAGAAGGCGCTGACTTCGTCCTGGTAGCGGCGATAGTCATCGCCGCGCGTTCGAAGGGCTTGGGCTTCGGTCCACGGGATGCCGCTGACGCGCCAGAGGAAGGCGAACATCAGCGCCGGACCCAGCAGTGCCAGCCATCCCCACGGCCCGCTGGCGGCGAGTGCGGCATACGCGAACCAGTGCACCCATTCGAAGAAGTAGTTGGGGTGGCGTGACCAGGCCCACAGGCCGCGTCGACACGTCTGGCCCTTGCGTCGCGGGTCGCGACGATGCGCATGCAACTGCCCGTCTGCCACGGCCTCGCCGATGACTGCGATCAGCCAGATGCCGATCGCCGCCCAGACCCAGGCACTCTTGAGTCCCGCCTCGCCGGACGCTGCCGCGACGAACGCCACGGCGAACAGCGCGATCACGATGGCCTGAGCCTGGAAGAAGGCGAACCACTTCGCCGCCCCGTCGCCGATCGCAACCCTCATGGCCTGGTATCGACCGTCCTCGGGTTCGCCCCGGACGCGGTGCCATAGGAACCGGAACAGGCGGAGGCCCCAGAGCCCTCCGAAGAGCGCCACCAAGCCTCTGGACTCGATGCTTCCGCTACCAAAGGCGCCCGCCAGCACCGCCGCGAAGGCCATGCCCAAGGCCCAGAACACGTCGACGTAGCCCATGTTTCCCTTGGCGCGTGCATACAGGAACGCCAAGCCCATGCCGATGGCCGCCAGGGCCCAGATGAGGCCGACAAGGAGCAGCACGTTCATGCGAGTGCCTCCTCGGGAACGTTCGCGAGCTTCTTGTCGATCCGGTAAAGCAGGGGCACGGCGACGGCCCAGGCCACGGCGACGGCCAAGAGACCGGACACGATCCCTTCGTTGAAGGTCACGGCACCGGCCGCTGCGCCGGCACTGGCGTACGCGAGCGGTCCGCCGAGCAGGCCGAAAATGGCTGCGGCCCAAGGTCGGGCGGCCAGCGCTTTCATGGAGTGGGTCAGCGTGAGAGCAAAACCCGCCCAGAGGGCGAGGATCCACGCCGGTGCGAGCGCGGGCTGCCCACCGTTGGCAGCGTAGGAGAGCAAGCCGCTTCCCCCGAGTGTGCTGTCCACCAGCAAGCCCATCACGACGGCGCTCACCAGCAAGCGGGCATCCCGGCGTCGTGTCGGTGTGAATCGAAGGTGGATCGCCGCGAACGCCGCCGCGGCTATCGGCCCCATCCATGGTGATCCGGCGCCTGCGCCGAGAACGCAGGCCCACCAGACCGCTTGGAATCCCAAAATGTTGAACGCCAACCATTGCATGGTCCTGATCTCCTCCGGGCTCGAGCCGCCCGGCTGTCGAAACAGGATCGATGCAGACCATCCCGAGCTTGCGAGAGCGAGATGAAAGGCGGCATCAATGGCGCCGCGGATGCATCAGCGGTTAGTGGCTCGCGAGGATGCGGCGCCGTGGCAACGCGAACGGCGTGAGCAAGGGGCGAAGCCAAGCGGCTTCCGCCGGTGATGCCGGGGTGATCCATGGCCGGTAAACCGCGGCAGCTGCTCGATGGCGCCGTGCCTTCGCGATCTCACGACCCACCTCACGCGGACGCACTCATCCCGAGGTGAGGCCTCTGTGACGCCAGCGAAGGGCGAGTGCCGTGTCGATTGCACCGACCGGGAGATTTCGACGCGCCCTTGCCGCTCGTGGCGGGACAGGTGACGTTTGTCGCCCGCTGAGGGGCCGCGGGATCGCGTTCCTGTCGGCACAGCGTCCCGGATCGTGAGTCAACGAAGGAGGGCGCCGACGATCGGCGCCCTCTCCTGGCACGTCGGCTTAGTGCATCCGGCAGATGCCGGTCCAGCACTCGATCTGGATCTCGCGGCTCGGGCACGTCGTCTTGTAGATCTCACGCCCGTTCTCCCGGCTCACCAGGGCGACGTCTTCGGAGCACTGGTACTGCTTGGCGAATCGCGCGGCCTCGACGGCATATCCCTCGGCGGGGTCCAGCGAGGTCGACGCGACCGCGGGTTCCGGCGCAGAAACCGCTGGTTCGGCGGTCGCGCTGGCCGTGGGCGCTGGCGGCGCGACTGCCACCGGTGCCGTCGATGCTTGGCCCCGGGAGGACACCAGCTTCACCACCAACGGATTCGGGCGGAGTTCTTTCGTCGCACCGCTCGCCGCGTCGACGCCGATGCCGATCAGGCCGCCGAACAGCACGTTGCCCGCCATGCCGACGGCACCAGCGCGCGAATTCGAGGAGACCACCTGCGTCGAAACGCGGTCGTAGCCCTCCTTCTCGATCTCGACGCCGAAATTGTTCTTCCGCTTCAACTCGAGCGTGCACGGCGTGGTGCACGTCTGTCCGCTCGACAGCCGGACCTGCGCCCCGGCCGGCTCGCTCTCGACGACCCACGCTTCCGTCGTGCCGCGGGTGATGGTTGCGCACCCGCTGCCCATCACCAGCATCGTCAATCCCAGTATTGCTCCAACCACCCTTTGCATAAGGCCTCCTGGCCTGTTGAAAAACCGTCATGGCAAGGCTCCGCCGCTGCGCGCCACCAAGGCGCGTGTGCGCTTTTCGCCGTGTTCCCTCGTTGTCCCCGTAATGAACGACGCGATGCGGCGTGACTCCGTTGCGGCGGACCTCCCCGGTCACCGCCCCTGCCGTCGAACGGCGGGGGCCATCCGATTCGCTAGGCCGAGCCTATCCGCGATTCGGCGATGCAGCCATCCGGGCGTCTGCATCCGTGTTCAATCCGCCGCCACGGTCCTCGTGCTCGCCCACTCGCGCAGCGCGTTCACCTGTTCGGCCATCAGCACGCTCAGGGGACGCGTGTGCTGTATTTCGGCCATCACGTGTTTTGCAGCCATCGGCTCGCCGGCGCCGTGCGCGGCGTACAGCGCGCTGACCACGGCCTGCTCGATCTCCGCGCCGGAGAAACCTTCGCTCGCTTCAACCAAAGGCGCGAAATCCCAGCCGTCCACGTCCACCTTGCGCCGCTTCAAATGCAAACCGAGAACGGCCTCGCGCACGTCGGGCTTCGGCAGATCGACGAAGAAGATCTCGTCGAAGCGGCCCTTGCGCAGCAGTTCGGGCGGCAGCTGGTCGATGGCGTTGGCGGTGGCGACGAGGAACACGCCGCTCTTGTGCTCGGCCATCCAGGTGAGGAAGGTGCCGAGCACGCGCTTGGAAACGCCATCGTCGCTGGTGGATGCCGCGAGGCCTTTCTCGATCTCGTCGATCCACACCACGCAGGGCGAAAGCTGTTCCGCTGAAGCCAGCGATTCGCGCAAGTTGCGCTCGGTCTCGCCGTGGTACTTGTTGTAGAGCGAGCCGAAGTCGAGGCGCAGCAGGGGCACGCCGAAGCCGCCGGCCACCGCTTTCGCGGCGAGGCTCTTGCCGCAGCCCTGCACGCCGAGCAGCAGGATGCCGCGTGGGGAGTCCAATCCCGGCGGCAGCGGTTCGCCACGCAAGCCCGCACCGCGCTGTTCGACCCAGCGCTTGAGCTTGCGCAGGCCTGCCACGTCGCTGAACTTCGTGGTGTCGGGCTCGTACTGCAGGGTGCCGCCCTTGTTCAGCAGCTCGAACTTCAGCTTGCCGAGCCGCGGCAGGTCGCTGGCGTCGAGCACGCCGTCGTCGAAGATCAGCTGGCGCACGATGCGCTGCGCATCGACCATCGACAGGCCCTTGATGTTGCGCACCAGCGCCACTTCGGTCTCGGGGTCGACCACCACGCGCTTGCCGCTGTGCTCGCGGGCGTAGGCCAGCAGCTCGTCGCGCACCATCTTCCGCAGCGCCTTCTCGTCCGGCAGGCGAAGGCTGAAGCGCACGGCGCGCGATTCCAATTCGGGGGGCAGCTCGATCTTGCCGCCCACCATCACGATCGTGTGCTGCACGCCGTTCTCGGCCTGCATCAGTTCGCGCAGCTGGCGCTGGTGGCTGGCGTAGCCGAGGTAGGGGTGGAAATCCAGCAGCAGGTACAACCCCCGCTGGGTGTGGCCGGCCATCGCCCGCAGGGCACTGCTGGCGTCGGAACCGCCGCGCTCTTCCTGCTCCAAATCCATGTCCAAGCGCACCAGACCCGTCGTGATCGTCCAGCGGTACAGCGGCCGGAACAGCTCGGCCAGCAGCCCGCGGAACAGCTCGACCACGCGCGGTTCTTCCGGCGTCTCGATCAGGATGAGCGGCGTTCCGGCGCGCACCAGCGCAGCCAGGTCCTTGATGTCGTGGGTGGGCATTCCGGGGGCGCTCACGGGTAAACAGCCAAGAAGTGTACGGGGCGGCCCGCTTCGTCCGCGCGGGTCGAGCGGCGGGCCCCGGCCCTGTCCCCCGCCGTCGTCGCCTTGCTACAGTCCCCGGCAGGCTCGACAGGTAGGCGCGCTCATGCAGACGATCCTCGTGGCCAGCTCCAAGGGTGGTGCCGGCAAGACCACGCTCTCCACCCAGCTCGCCGGGCATTTCGCAGTGGCCGGCAAGGCCACGGTGCTGGTCGATGCCGACCCGCAGGCTTCGTCCACCCGCTGGTGTGAGAAGCGCGCCGACATGGACGCCGCGGTGCTGCCCATCAACGGCCATTCCCGCGCGTTCCGCAAACAACTGCCCGAGGACGCCGAGCGCATCGTCATCGACGCCCCGGCCGGCGCCATGGCCGACGACCTCGAGCCCTTCCTCGAGATCGCCGATGTCGTGCTGGTGCCGGTGCTGCCTTCGGCCATCGACCTCGAAGCCACCGTGCCTTTCCTGAACACGCTGGCGCAGGTGCCGCGCATCAAGAAGGGCAAGCTGCCGGTCGGCCTCGTGGCGAACCGCGTCAAGGCCTGGACCTCGGTGAGCCAGCAGGCCATCGAGCAACTGCAGTCGTGGCCCTACCCGCTGGTGGCCCAGCTGCGTGATTCGCAGGCGTATGTGCTGCTCGCGGCGCTCGGGCGCTGCGTCGACGATTACCGCTCCGAGCAGATGCGCGGCCACCAGGACGATTTCGCGGCCATCTACCGCTGGATCAAGAAGCACACCTGACCCAAGGAACCCCATGCGCGACCTGATCCTCCTTCGCCACGCCCACGCCGAGCCCGCACAGCCGGGCCAGTCCGATGCCGACCGCCCGCTCTCCCCGCGTGGCCAGGCCGAGGCTGAAGCCGCGGCCCAGTGGTTGAAGTCCCACAACGCGAAGCCGACGCGCGTGCTCTGTTCGCCGGCGCGCCGCACCCGCGAGACGCTGGAACGCGTCCTCGAAGCCTTGGGCTATACCGAAGTGCGCTACGAGCCGCGCATCTACGACGCCGCCCCCGGCACGCTCATGGCCGTGCTCGACGAGCACGCCGACATCGACCGCGTCCTGATGGTCGGCCACAACCCGGGCTTCGAGCAGGTGGTGGCGCTGCTGCACAGCGGCATCAGTGGCGATGCGCGGGGCATGCCCACCGCCGGCATCGCGCGCCTGAGCCTGCCGGCCGGCGCCGCGCTCGAGCCCGGCATCGGCACGCTCACCCAGTTCTGGTGGCCGTAGGCGGACTGCTGCTTGCCCTTGCGGGAAGTGTGGCGCTCGCCGTGGCGCCGCCGCCCGCAGCCGACACCGGCGAGGCCGCGCCTGCCTGCCGGGGTCGCATCGACGCCGCCGCCAGCGAAGCCCGCTTCGTCGTCGATGTCCGCTTGCCGATCAAGGCCGAGGGCCGATTCGCTGGCGTGGAAGGCGAGCTCGTGCCCCGGCCGGACGGGCAGTGCGAAGTGCGTGTCCGCCTGCGCGCCGACACCGTCGAATACTCCGGCCCGGAATGGATGGCCAAGCTCACGCGCTCGCCGGCCTTCCTTGATGCCGAAACGCACCCCGACGTGGCCTTCGATTCCGCCGAATTCCCCGTGGCGTGGCTGAACGAAGGCGGGTCGATCCGCGGCCGCCTGAGGCTTCGCGGCCGGGAGCGCCCCGTAGAATTCGCGCTCCGTCCCGCCGAATGCGATACCCCCGGACAGGCTTGCGCGATCCGCGTCAGCGGTGAGGTGAGCCGGCGCGATTTCGGCATGCAGGCCTACCGCTTCACCGTGAAGGACACCGTCCGCTTCGACTTCGCCATCCGCCTCGAGGCCGCGCCGTGAGCGCTGCGCCCTCGTGGCCCGGCGGCACTGCCGCCCGGCGCGTGCGCGCGTGCGCGCTGGCGTTCGCTGTCCTGCTGCTGGCGGCCTGCCAGAGCCTGCCCGCGCCCGAGCGGGCGGCGATCGCCGCCGAGATGGTCGCCGCGCGGAGCACGGTCGTGGATTGCGCCCTGCCAGAACGCTGCGCGACGCCCTCGAGCTTCCGCGAGGCCGGTATGGCGAAGCTCGCTGCCTCCACGCCCGAAGCGCCGCGACACGAGCTGGTGCTGCTGGAGCGCGGCCCCGACGCCTTGGCCGTGCGGCTCGCCTTGATCCGCTCGGCGCAGCAGACCGTCGAACTGAAGAGCTTCATCTTCGAAGCCGACGACAGCGGCCAGCTGGTGCTCGACGCCCTGCTCGATGCCGCCGAGCGCGGGGTGCGCGTGCGTGTACTGCTCGACCAGCTCTACGGCCTCTCGGAGCCGAACCTGCAGGCGGCGCTGGCCAGTCACCACCGCAACTTCGAGCTGCGCCTGTACAACCCGACCTTCGACGAGGCGCGCACGCAGCCGCTGCAGTTCGCCGCCGGCATCGTCTGCTGCTTCCGCCGCTTCAACCAGCGCATGCACGGCAAGAACCTCGTGGTGGACGACGCCGTGGCCATCACCGGCGGCCGCAACGTGCAGGACCGCTATTTCGACTGGGACCCGGTCTACAACTACCGCGATCGCGACCTGCTGGTGGCAGGGCCCGCGGCGCGCGCGATGCGCGACGAGTTCGATCTCTTCTGGGATGCCGAACGCAGCGTGCCCGCCGAGGGTCTGGTCGACGTGGCGGAACGCTGGCGCCGCGACGGCGGGGCCCCGCCCGGGCGGCTGGATTTCCGCGACCGGCTGCACGAGGGCCGCCTGGGCACCATGCGCCAGGCCGCGGCGGACGATGCGGCGCTGCGCGCGGGCCTGCGCGACGTGACGTTCGACGTCGGGGCGGTGCGCTTCATCGCCGACCTGCCCGAGAAGCACGCCAGCGGCGCGGCGGCGCGGCGCGACGCCAGCCGGGTCATGCGCGCCATCATCGCCGGCGCCCGCGAGGACGTGCTGCTGCAGACGCCCTACCTGGTGATGTCGCGGCCGGCGCGCGAGCTGTTCCAGGACCTGCAGGAGCGGGACGACCCGCCGACGGTGCGCGTTTCCACGAACTCGTTGGCGGCGACGGATGCCTTCCCCGTCTACGCGATGAGCCACAAGTACAAGCGCGCCTACCTGCGTGAGCTCGGCTTCCGCATCCACGAGTACAAGCCCTATCCGACCGACACGCCGATCGACCCGGCCTCGACGGGCGCGCTCGGCGCACAGGCGGCGGCCGACTTCCCGCTGTTCGGTTCCGCCACCCGGGGCGGCAACGACGGCCCCGTCCCCCTGCGCCGCGCCGGGGTGCGGGTGGGCCTGCATTCGAAGTCGATCGTCATCGACCGCCGGATCGGCATCGTCGGCACCCACAACTTCGACCCCCGCTCCGACCACTGGAACACCGAGAGCCTGGTGGTGGTGGAGGACGCCGCCTTCGCCGACGCGCTCGCGGACGCCATCGAACGCGACATGGCCCCGGAGAACGCCTGGCTGATCGCCCCGCGCGCCAAGCCACCCCTGCTCTCCGGGCTGAGCTACAGCCTCGGCAAGCTGTCCGAGGCGCTGCCGGTCTTCGACCTGTGGATCTGGCCCTTCCCCTACGCCAGGAGCTACGCGCTGAGGCCGGGCTGCGAGCCCCTGCCCTGGGGCGACCCGCGCTTCTTCGAATGCTGGGAGGACGTGGGCGATTTCCCGGAGGTCGAGGTGGGCAGCAAGCGCATCTACACCCGCATCATCACGGGCTTCGGCGCGGGCCTGACGCCGATCTTGTGATTGACGCCGCCACGCCCCCCGCCTAGGCTCCCGGCGATCCCTCACACCCAGCGCCAGCCATGTCCTTGACCCTGACGATCCAACTCTCCGACCGCGACCTCGAGCACTTCACCAAGGCCATCGAGGCCGCGCGCGTCGCCGCCGAACACAAGTCGGCCGCCGACGTCATGGCTGCCGCCACCGCCCTGCTCGCCACGGCGCAGGCCAGCCAGCTGCCGGACTTCATCGCCGACCGCCTCGACCAGCTCGACACCCTCGTGGCGATGGTCAAGGACGAGGGCTGGGCGCTGCCGGAATCGGATGCCAAGCGCGTCATCGGCGCCCTGGCCTACTTCGCCGACCCGAAGGACATCATCCCGGACCACGTGCCGGTGCTGGGCTTCCTCGATGACGCCATCGCCATCGAACTGTGCGTGCGCGAACTGGGCCACGAGTTCGAGGCCTACGACGATTTCTGCGAATACCGCCAGGCCGAGGCCGAGCGCCGCGGCGTGCAGCCGGCCACGGTCGGCCGCGCCGACTGGCTGGAAGGCCGCCGCGAAGAGCTGCAGAACCGCATGCATCGCCGCCGCGAGCGTGAGGAAGGCCAGGGCTACGGCAGCAGCTCGGGCTACGGCCGTCGCAGCTACCTGAAGAACGTCTGGCGCCCCAGCACCTACGTTCGCTGACCCCTTGGCGGTGCAGGCGTCCTCGGGCGGGCCGTTCCGGCGCCGCCCGCCGATCGACGTGCTGAACGCGCAGCGTGAGGGCTGCGCGGTCGGCCATCTCGGCATCGAACTCACGGAGCTCGGCCCCGATTTCCTGCGCGGGCGCATGCCCGTCGACGCTCGCACCAAGCAGCCCTATGGCCTGTTGCACGGCGGCAGTTCGGCCCTGCTGGCCGAGACCCTCGCAAGCATCGCCGCCAACCTCTGCATGGAGGAGGGCGCCGGCCAGGCGGTGGGCCTCGAGCTCAACTGCAACCATGTGCGGGCGATGACGGAGGGCTGGGTCGTCGGCACCGCGCGCCCGCTGCATGTGGGCCGCAGCACGCAGGTCTGGGACATCCGGATCGAGGACGAGCAGGGCCGGCTGGTCTGCGCCAGCCGCCTGACCCTCGCCGTCCGCAAGGCCTGAGCCATGCGCCTTCTCCGCACCCTGCTGCGCCTGCCGTTCCTCGCGGTGCACCTGGGCGTGTTCCTGCCCCTGCTCGTGGCCGTTCTGGTCTTCCCCGGCAGCCGCCGCTGGGCCTGGAACGGCGAGTGCCTGCACGGCCGGCTGATCCGCCGCTGGTCGGCGGGCCTGATGCGGGTGTTCGGCTTCACCGTGAAGCGCACCGGCACGCCGCTGCCGGGCGCCGTGCTGTTCGTGGCCAACCACGTGAGCTGGATCGACATCGAGCTGTTCCACAGCCAGCTCTGGGCCGGCTTCGTCTCCAAGGCCGAGGTCGAGAAGTGGCCGCTGGTGGGCCGGCTGGCCAGCCTCGGGGGCACCATCTACCACCACCGCGGCAGCCAGGACTCGCTGCATGGCGTGATGCACCAGATGGTGCTGCGTCTGGAAGAAGGCCGGCCCGTCGCCGTCTTTCCCGAGGGGCGGACCACGTCCGGCGAGGGCCTCGGGGTCTTCCACGCCCGCATCTTCCAGCCCGCCGTGCTGGCCAACGTGCCGGCCCAGCCCGTGGCCCTGCGCTACGGCGCCGGTGGCGATGCCCAGACCATCGTCGCGTTCGCGCCGAACGAGACCTTCATGGGCAACTTCGTGCGCTTGCTCGGCGAGCCCTCGCGGGTGGCCGAGGTGCATTTCCTCGAGCCGGTCTCGGCCAGCGAGGACGGCCGCCGCCGCATGGCCGACGCCTGCCGCGAGCGGATCGCCGCGGCCTTGGCCCGCTAGAGCGCGGCCAAGGTCTCACTGCATTAGGCTCTGAGCGACGCCCCACCGTCGCCTCACCGTGCTGACCGCTTCCGATTACCGCCCCCCCGCCTGGCTGCGCAACGGCCACGTGCAGTCGCTGCTTTCCGCCGCGCCCCCGCGCCGGCTTGCCGGCGAACGCCTGCTGCGCGCGCTGGCGCCGCGCATCGAGGAATGGCTGCTGCCGGCCGGCGACGCGACCCTTCAGGCCTTCCACCTGACCCTGCCCTCGCGCCCGCCGCAGGGCGTGGCCCTGCTGCTGCACGGCTGGGAAGGCAGCCACCGGTCCAGCTACGTGCGGCACACCGCCAACGCCCTGCTGAAGGCCGGCATCGACGTGGTGCAGCTCAACTTCCGCGACCACGGCGAGACGCATCACCTCAATCCGGAGCCCTTCCACTCCTGCCGGCTCGACGAAGTCGTGCAGGCGGCGAAGTCCGCGCAGGCGCGGCTTCCCGCGCTGCCCTGGTTCGTGGCGGGGTTCTCGCTGGGCGGCAACTTCGCGCTGCGCGTCGCGCGCGCCGCGCCGGCCGCGGGCTTGCGGCTCGCCCATGCGGCGGCGGTCTGCCCGGTGGTGCACGGCGAATCCGGCCTGCGCGCGCTGGAGACCGGCTTCCCCCTCTACCACTGGTACTTCATGAAGAAGTGGCGGCGCTCGCTCGAAGCCAAGCGCCGGCACTTCCCGGACCGCCACCGCTTCGTGACGGCCGACCTCGACCGCGACATGCGCGGGCTCACGCGCTTCCTCGTCGAGCAGTACACCGAGTTCCCCAGCCTCGAGGCCTACCTCGACGGCTACGCCATCGCCGGCGACCGGCTGGCGGGTTTGCAGGTGCCGGCCTCGATCCTGACGGCGGCCGACGACCCGGTGATACCCGTGGCGGATTTCCACGACCTCCAGCTGCCGCCCATGGCCCGGCTGGAGATCGCCCAGCACGGCGGGCATTGCGGCTTCATCCTCAACGCCCGGCTGGAGGGCTTCGCGGAGCGCTGGATCCGCAGCCGGTTCCGCGCGGCGCTGGGTTCGGCGGCCCCGGCCGGAGCCGGTACACTCGCCGGTCACTGATCGCGGGCGTGACGCCGGCCGCCCTTTCCGAGGAATCCCATGCTGCAAGATGCCCTGACCGCGCTGCGTGCCGGTGACCTGTCCGCCGCCGCCGTGGCCTTGGACCGAGCACTCGTCGCCACCCCTGACCGTTCCGACCTGCTCACCCTGCGCGCCTTCGTCGACCTGCAGGTGCGCGACACGGCGAAGGCCGAGGCCGGCTTCCAGGCCGCGCTGGCCCATGACCCCAACCAGATCGACGCCTATCTCGCGCTGGCCCACATGGCCTGGGCGCGCGGCGACCGCAAGGATGCCGAGAAGCACCTCGCCTATGCCAAGCGTGTCGATGCCCAGCACCCGCGCGCGTTGGTGCTCGATGCCTGGATGGCGGGCAGCGACGGCGAAGCCGATCGCTCGCTGGCGCTGCTTCACGCGGCGGCCAAGCGCACCCAGTCGGATCCCATGGTGCTTTCGGCACTCGGCCTGGGCCTGCTCGAGCGTCGTCATTACGCCTTTGCCGCCGAGGCGCTGCGCCGGGCCATCGACCTGAGCCCCGCCTCGCCGGCCCTCCGCGCTGCCCTGATCGCAGCCTTCGATGCCCAGGGCCACCTCGACCTCTCTTTCGCGGAGGCGCTGTCCTGGCGCGCCGTGCAGCCGGAGTCGTTGCTGGCGCAGTGGCACCATGCGCGGCTGCTGGCGCTGCTCGGCCGTCTGGACGAGTCCGTGGCCGAGCTCGACGCCCTGCTGGCCAACGCGCCGCGACACGCCGAGGCGCTCGAACTCGCCATCCGCCTCCGCGGCCGGCTGGGTGGCACCCCGGCCGTGGTGGCCGACCTCGAGGCGCGCGTGGCCACGGATCCGGCGTGGTCCTTGCCATGGCGTCTGCTGCTCGGCCTGGTGGACGCCGGCGACGTGGCGGCGATGGTCCGGCGTTGGCACGCCGCGGCGCCGGACAGTGGCGAAGCCGAGGAAGTCGCCGCGCTTCTCGCGGAACAGGAAGGGCGGGTCGCCGAGGCGATCGACCATGCCGAGCGGGGCATCGCGCTGGAGCCGCTTCTCACGGAGGCGCGGCTGCTGCTCGCGCGCCAAGCCCTCTCACTGCCGCCCGAGGCGGCCGTGGCTCGAGTGCAGGGCCTCATCGCCGCGGCATCGACGCCCGAACAGGCCCGCGCGCTGCAGGGCTGGCTCGGCCAGGCCTGCCATCGTGCCGGGCGTCATCGCGACGCCCTGCTGGCCTGGCGGCGAATGTGGACCGATGGGCCGGCCTTCGGCCTGCCGCTTCCGAATCCGGAGCCTGCCGAGTCGGCGCGCCCCGCGGCAGACGGTGGCGAGGGTCGGCTGTTGTGGGGTCTTCCGGGCAGTCGCATCGAGCGCGTGCAGGCGGCGCTGATGCCGGCCCTCGGCGGGCGATTGCTGCTCGATCGCTGGCATGCGCCGCGCCGTGACGACGGATTCAATCTGTTCCGCGCCGGTCCGGCCGATGATCGCGGGGGCACGGCCCTGCGCTGGCGTTCGGCCCTTGAGGGCGCGGGTCTCGTGCCAGCTGCCGTCGTGGATGCGTTGCCCTTCTGGGACGGTTGGACGCAGGCCATGCTCCATGGCACGACGCTGGTGGTCGTGCTTCGCGACCCGCGCGACCTGCTGTTGAACTGGTTGGCGTGGGGGAGTTCGCTCGGGCTGGGCTTCCCGGCTCCGGACGTGGTGGCGGCCTGGCTGCACCGTAGCCTCGAGCAGCTCGTGGCGGCCGAAGCCGACCCGCGGGTCCGTGTCGAGCGCATCGACGCCGACCTGCTCGACAGCGACCCTGCGGCCTTCAGCGCACGCTTGCAGATGATCTTCGACCTGCCCGCGGCCCCGGACCCGACGCCGGCCCTCCTGCTGGGCCGTGGCCCGAGCGGCTTGCCGAATGACTTCCCGGCCGGAACCTGGCGGAGCTACGCCGAGCCCCTGCAGGGCTTGTTCGCGCCATTCGCCGAGATCGCGGTGCGGCTCGGCTATCCGGCCGAATGAGTGCCAGCCGGTGCGGCGCTCCGCGCGCCGCGCCGGCTCACTGCCCGGGCAGGAACAGCAGCAGGCCCAGGCCGAGGACGATTCGGTACACCGCGAACACGGTGAACCGCCGCGACTTCACGTAGGCCAGCAGCCAGCGCACCACGACGAAACCGGTCAGCGCAGCGGCGGCGAAGGCCACGGCCAGCGCGGCCCAGTCCTCGCGTGGTGCCGCCGGATTGCGCGCGTACTCGAGCAGCGCGTAGGCGCTGGCGGCGAACATGGTCGGAATGCCGAGCAGGAAGGCGAACTCCGCGGCCGCCGGGCGTGAGGCCAGGCCGGCGAGCATCGCCGCGAAGATCGCCGCCGCCGAGCGCGACGTGCCCGGGAAGACGCCGGCCAGCACCTGCGCCAGGCCCACCCACACCGCCACGTTCCAGCTCACCGCCGGCAGCGTGGCCGCGAGCGGGCTGTGGTTGGCCGTGTCCGCCGACACCGCGCGACGCGCGGCGCGCGCCTCGACGAAGCGTTCGATCAGGATCATCGCGATGCCGCCGAGGATCAGCGCGATGGCCACCGGCCAAACGCTTTCGGGCAGTTCCCAGCCCAGCTTGCGCACCGGCAGGCCCACCGCGGCGGTCACTGCGAAGGCGACGCCCAGCTTCAGCACGTAGTCCTGCGCGGCGCGCTCGCGCCAACCGGTGGCCAGCGCGAGCAGGCGCGCGCGGAACACCAGCAGCACCGCGAGGATCGCGCCGCTCTGGATCACGATGTTGAAGAGGTCGGACTCCGGCCCGAGCCAGTGCTGCGCAATCAGCAGGTGGCCGGTGGACGACACCGGAAGGAACTCGGTGAGGCCTTCGAGGACCCCGAGCAGCAGGGCGATGAGCAGGTCGTTCAAGCGGGAGGCGGCGGCAGGGGACGCGGCAGTGTACGCAGCCGCGGCGACCGCGCACGATGCCGGCATGGATGCATCGCCCACCGCCCTCTACGCGCCGCTGCGTTTCGCCGTCGCCTACTTCGGCGCGGTGTTCGTCGCCGGCTTCGGGCTCGGCGTGGTGCGGACCTTGTGGCTGGCCCCAGCCGTTGGGCCGCTCGCCGCCGTGGCCCTCGAGCTGCCGCTGATGCTGGGGTTCAGCGCCTTCATGGCGGGCCGCCTGCTGCGGCGATGGCCCCTGTCGCGCGGCACGGCCGCGCTGGCCGGAGCGCTCGCTCTGCTCCTGCTGCTCGCGGCCGAGGCGGGGGTGTCCCTGCTTGCCGGTCGCGACCTCGCGGCGCACTGGGCGCTGTACCGCGCGGCCGAGGCGCAACTCGGCCTGGCCGGGCAGCTCGTGTTCGGGCTGTTGCCCGCGCTGCGGGCGAATCAAAAAGCACCATGAATATGCATTAGGTGTTCGTCAATGGTGCAAGCGTCTCGCGCCTTTGTTCTTAAGTGATTGATTCAATTTGGTTAGTGGCGTCGGCGATGCTTGGCACGGCCCTTGCTATCCGTAGGGCATCCATCACCCATCGGAGCGGCCATGAGCCTCGAGAACGTCCAGAAGCTGATCAAGGACCACGCGATTGAATTCGTCGACCTGCGTTTCGTCGACATGCGTGGCGTCCAGCACCACGTCACCTTCCCCGCGAACATCGTCGACGCCTCGCTGTTCGAGGAAGGCAAGATGTTCGACGGCAGCTCGATCTCGGGTTGGAAGGGCATCAACGAGAGCGACATGATCCTGCTCCCGGATGCCACCTCGGCCTTCGTCGACCCGTTCTTCGCCGACCCGACCATCGTCCTGCTCTGCGACGTGCTCGACCCGTCGACCATGCAGGGCTACTCGCGCTGCCCGCGCGGCGTCGCCAAGCGCGCCGAGGCCTTCCTGAAGTCGAGCGGCATCGCCGACCAGGCCTTCTTCGGCCCGGAGCCCGAGTTCTTCATCTTCGACGGCGTCCGCTTCAGCAACGACATGGGCAAGGTCGGCTACGAGATCTTCTCGGACGAGGCCGCCTGGGCCACCAACCAGAAGCAGGACGGCAACAACCACGGCTACCGCCCGACCGTGAAGGGTGGCTACTTCCCGGTGCCGCCTACCGACTCGCTGCATGACCTGCGCGCCGAGATGTGCAAGGTGCTCGCCGCCGTCGGCCAGGAAGTCGAAGTGCACCACCACGAAGTGGCGAACGCCGGCCAGTGCGAGATCGGCGTCAAGTTCAACTCGCTGGTGAAGAAGGCCGACGAACTGACGACGATGAAGTACATCGTCAAGAACGTCGCCCACCGCAACGGCAAGACCGCCACCTTCATGCCGAAGCCGATCGTCGGCGACAACGGCTCGGGCATGCACGTGCACCAGTCGCTCTCGAAGGGCGGCACCAACCTGTTCTCGGGCGACGGCTACGGCGGCCTCTCGCAGATCGCGCTGTGGTACATCGGCGGCATCTTCAAGCACGCCAAGGCCATCAACGCCTTCACCAACTCGACCACCAACAGCTACAAGCGCCTGGTGCCGGGCTTCGAAGCCCCGGTGATGCTGGCCTATTCGGCCCGCAATCGTTCGGCCAGCTGCCGCATCCCGTACGTGTCGAACCCGAAGGCGCGCCGCATCGAGATCCGTTTCCCCGATCCGATGCAGTCCGGCTACCTGACCTTCGCCGCGCTGATGATGGCCGGCCTCGACGGCATCAAGAACCAGATCGATCCGGGTGCCGCGTCCGACAAGGACCTGTACGACCTGCCGCCGGAAGAAGAGAAGAACATCCCGAAGGTCTGCCACTCGCTGGACATGGCGCTGGAAGCGCTGGACAAGGACCGCGAGTTCCTCAAGGCCGGTGGCGTGTTCTCCGACGATTTCATCGACGGCTACATCGACCTGAAGATGCAGGAAGTGACCAAGTTCCGCGCGGCCACGCACCCGCTCGAGTACGCGCTGTACTACGCGATCTGACGATCACGCGGTGCCGGCGGGGGAGCGCCGGTGCTATCGACAATGGATGTCGACGGAGGCGGCCCGCGAAAGCGGGCCGTTTTCGTTGTGCGGGCGGCGCGGCGATCCGCGTTCGCGCGATCAACCCTCGCGCGGCGAGCGGTTGGCCGCGCGGACGACCAGCGAGAACCCCGTGACGAAGAAGCCGACGAGGCCCATGGCGGCGCCAGCGATCCACGTCACCATCCGGAGGTCGTACGACGTCACGGCCACGAGGCCACCGATGGCGGTGATGGTGCCCATCGCCATCAGGACGAGGCCGATGCGCAAGGGGATTCGGGTGAAGGCATCCAGTTCGCGCCGGGCGGGTTCGCGTGGCATCGACATTCCTATTGAGGGCTTCGCGTAGGGACTTCGAGGGCGGGCCGGCATCCGCCCGCGTCCGACTACGATGCCATCCTTCTGCCGTGCGGCGCACGCTGGCCCTCTGACGATCTGGCGCTTTAGGCTGGAGCCCCCCAGTGCAGCAAGGAAGCCCCCATGTCGATCGCTTGGCGCTGGTTGTCGCGCCTGCTTCTCCTCCTCTTGGCTTTGCTCCTCGCCGTCGCGGCGCTCTGGGCCTATGGGCGCCTGACCTCGCCCACGCCGGCGCAGCGCGAGGCTGTGGCGTTGATGCAGGCCCGTCCGCCCCAGCCCGCGGGGGACAACGGCTTCGACGTGTTGATGGACATGCCGGCCCCGCCGGATGCGGGGGCCCCGCCCCTGCCGGTGTGCGGTGACAACGTGTCGTGCATCGCGGTGATCGAGTCGGCGCCGGAGCAGGCCTCGGCGGCCATCGCCGCGCGCCGGGACTGGCTCGAGTCCGGTGCCCGCGCGCTGCGCGCGCCGGCGTTCCGCGATCTCCGCGGCGAGGCGACCGCCGCGGATTCCCTGCCGCCCTACCAGGCCATGACCCAGACGCGGGTGCTGCGGGCCTTCGATTTCGCAACGGGGCAAACCACGGCGGCCCTCGCCGCCGCCTGCGAGGATGCGCTCGGCGCGGTGCGCCGCGCCTCGGATCCCGACGTGCTGATCGACGGCATGCTCGGCCTCGCCGTGTTCCGCCAGCACGTCGCGCTGATCCCCGACATGCGCCGGCGGGCGCCGGCCGATCCGCTGCCGGCCGCATGCCTTGCGCTCGCGGATTCGCCCGATCCGGCCGCCGAGGGCACGCTGTGCCCGGCCTTGCGCGGCGAGTGGCATTGGCTCACCCGGGTGATGGCGGATATGAACGCGCAAGTATCCAGCGACGCGCCGGCGTGGTCCCTTCCGCTGCTGCACGATCCCGATTGGCTGATGGCCCGCACCGCCGAGCGCTTCGCGCCGCATTGCGGCAAGGCCGCGGCGGACGCCGCGCGTGAGGACGACGCCATAGAGTTCGCCCTCGTCGAGCCGCGCTGGGTCGACCGAGTGGCGCATCCGGTCTCGGTGATCCTCGACCAGATCGCGGCGCCGGCCTATTCGAGCTATGCCGAGCGCCAGCTCGACTTCGTGGCGCAGCGCCGCCTGCTCGCGGCCTTCCTGCGAATGGAGGCGATGGATGCGGCGCTCTCCAACGCGCAGTGCTTCGAGGCCCTGCCCGCCGCCTTGCGCGATGGCCCGCGCCCGCTGCGCTTCGATCCCGCGACGGATCGCCTGTCGGTGGCCTTGCGCGACCGCGGCGTCGGCCAAGCGAGTGGCGAGGCGGTGCTGGCCCTGCCGCCTCGTGCCGTCCCGCCGCCGGTCGATGCGCCTGCAGCGCCCGCCGCCGAACCGTGAACCGGCATCGCGCCCCCTGGGTTCGTGGCGTCGCCCTCGCGCTCGCGGCCACCCTGCTGTCGGCCTGTGCCAACGCGCCGCAGCGCAGCCCGCTGGCCGCGTGGTCGCCATCGCCCAATCACGACGCGCGGCAGGCGCAGGTCATCGTGCTGCACCACACGCAGATGGATTCGTTCGATGAGGCACTGGCCACGCTGAAGTCCGCGAACGACCACGGCCGCGTGAGCGCGCACTACCTGATCGCCGAGGACGGCCGCATCGTGCAGCTCGTGGACGAGCGTGCGCGGGCCTGGCATGCGGGCGTCGGCCGTTGGCGCGGCATGGGCGACCTCAACGACGCGTCGATCGGCATCGAGCTCGACAACGACGGTAGCGAACCCTTCGCCGAGGCGCAGATCGACGCCTTGATCCGCCTGCTCGACGACCTGTGCACGCGTCTCGCCATCCCGCGCACGGCGGTGATCGCCCACGCCGACCTCGCGCCCACGCGCAAAGCCGATCCTTCCGCGCAATTCCCGTGGGCCCGGCTGGCGAACGCCGGTTTCGGCGAGTGGCCGCGGGCCGATGCGCCGCCGGCGCCGGAAGGATTCGACCCGGTGCTGGCGCTGGCCCTGCTCGGTTACGACACCACGGATCTCGCCGCCTCACTGGCCGCGTTCCGGCGACGATTCCGCGGGGTGGATTCGCGGCCGCCGATCTCGACGCCGGCCGCCGGCGCTGTGGGCATCCCCCCCGTGGTGTTCGACGACGAGGACCGGCGCCTGCTGTTCGACCTGCAGCAGCAGCGCCTCGGGCGCTGAGCCGGCGGGCCCGGCCGCTCTGCAAATTTGCGCCTCGCTGGTGCGATACTTCGGCCATGCCCGCCGACCTCGTCGCCTTCGACCGCCTCGCCACGCCGCTGTTCTGGCTGGATGGCGACGGCCGCATCACCGCGCTGAACCCGGCCTTCGCCAGTTGGCTCGGGGTCAGTGCTCGGCGCCTCGTCGGTCTCGCCCTCGCGGAGCTTGACGGCGGCGAGCGCCTCGCGTCGGCGCTGCCTCGCGTGCCGCACGACGAGCAGGCGCTGCGCCTGCAGCGCGTGGGGCTCGGCTTCGGCGGCCTGACCGCGCGCTTCGCCGACGTCTGGTGCGTGCGTGAGGGCGACGGCGTGCGCGTCGAGCTGCACCCGGTCGAGGAGTTTCCCGGCGAAGACCCGGTCACCGCCCTGCCGCAGGCGTTGAGCGCTTCGTTGCGCGGGCTGGCGCACGAATTGCGCAATCCGCTGGCCGGGCTGAAGGGCGCGGCGCAGCTGCTGTCGCGGCGCACCAGCGACGCCGACAGCCGCGAGCTGGTCGGTTTGATCGCCAGCGAAGTCGAGCGCCTGAACGGCCTCGTCGACCGCATCCTGCATCCCGCCGCGCCGCGCCCCTTCGAGCCGATGAACATCCACGCCGTGCTGGAGCGCGTGCGCCAGCTCGCCGAAGCCGAGGCCGGCTGGTCGGTGAAGGTGGTGCGCGACTACGACCCCAGCCTGCCGGATCTCCTCGGTGACGCCGACCGGCTCACGCAGGCGGTGTGGAACCTCGTGCGCAACGCGCTCGAGAGCGGCGCCACCACCGTCGGCCTGCGCACCCGCGCCGAACACCAGGTGCTGATCGGCGACCGCAGCCATCGCCTCGCGGTGCGCGTCGAGGTGGGCGACGACGGCCGCGGCGTGCCCGAGGATCTCGTCGAGCGTCTCTTCCTGCCGCTCGTCTCGGGCCGTGCGGACGGCACCGGCCTCGGCCTGCCCTTGGCGCAGCAGATTGCGCGCGAGCATGGCGGCTCGCTGGCCTATCGCTCGCGCCCCGGGCACACGGTGTTCACCGTGCTGCTGCCGCTGCCCGATCCGGATGATGGCGCGGAGGCCGCGACGTGAGCCCGCGCATCTTCGTCGTCGACGACGATCGCACCGTGCGCTTCGTGCTGGCCGAGGCGCTGCGCGATGCCGGCTTCGCCGTGCAGGCCTTCGACAGCGCCGATGCCGCGCTCGCCGCGCTGGCTGCCGGTGAACGCGCCGACCTCGTGTTCACCGACGTGCGCATGCCCGGCACCGGAGGGCTCGATTTCCTCGAGGCCTTGCGCCGTCGCGACGCGACGCTGCCGGTCGTGGTGATGAGCGCCTACACCGATGTCGCCACCACGGCGGGCGCGTTCCGCGGCGGCGCACGCGACTACCTGCCGAAGCCCTTCGACCTCGATGCGCCAGTGCAGCTCGCCCGCGACCTGCTCAAGGCGCGCGACGGCGCCGTGGCGAAGGCGGCCGGGTCCGAATCCACGCTGCCGGAACCCGAAGGGCCGCCGCAGCTGGTCGGCGGCAGCGCGCCGATGCGCGATCTGTTCCGCGCCATCGGCCGCTACGCCCAGCTGCCACTGGCCGTGCTCGTCACCGGCGAAACCGGCACCGGCAAGGAACTCGTCGCGCGCGCCCTGCATGCCGAGTCGCCGCGCGCGACGCGGCCGTTCGTGGCCTTGAACACCGCGGCGATCCCTGCCGAGCTGCTCGAGTCCGAACTCTTCGGCCACGAGGCCGGCGCGTTCACGGGCGCCACCAAGCGCCACATCGGCCGATTCGAACAGGCCGACGGCGGCACGCTGTTCCTCGACGAGATCGGCGACATGCCCGCCGGCCTGCAGACGCGCCTGCTGCGCGTGCTGGCCGAGGGCGAGTTCTTCCGCGTCGGTGGGCGCGAACTGATCCGCGTCGACGTTCGCGTGATCGCCGCGACGCACCAGGACCTCGCCGCGCGCGTGCGCGAAGGCCGCTTCCGCGAAGACTTGCTGCACCGCCTCGACGTGCTGCGCCTCAGCCTGCCGCCGCTGCGCGAGCGTCGCGAGGACATCCCGCTGCTTGCCGCGCGCTTCATCAACGAGGCGGCCCAAGCCATGGGCTTCGGGCCGCGTCGCCTCGCCACCGCGGCGGTCGAACGCCTGCAACAGCATGCCTTCCCCGGCAACGTGCGCGAGCTGCGCAACCTTTGTTTCCGCCTCGTGGCGCTCGCCGCCGGCGAGCGCATCCCCGCCGCCGCGGTGGATGCCGCGCTGCGCGATGCCGGGGTGGTGAACGCGGGGTCGGGCGAGCCGGATTCCGCGTGGCGCCAGGCGCTCGAAGCCGCGGTGCAGGCGCGTCTGGCGCAAGGCGCGCAGGGCTTCGCGGAAGCCTTGCGCGAGTCTTTCGACGAGACACTGCTCGCCACCGCGCTCGCGCACCATCGCGGGCACCGTCAACGCGCGGCCGAGCAGCTCGGCATCGGCCGCAACACCGTCGCCCGGAAGCTCGGCCCCGGCCGGCGCGGCAGGAAGCCCGGATGACGCCCCCGTACATCGCCGTGATCTTCAGTTCGCAGCGCCGCGTCGATGACGACGGTTACGCCGCGATGGCCGAACGGATGGTGGCGCTGGCCGCCGTCCAGCCGGGGTTCCTCGGCATCGAGAGCGCGCGTGGTGCCGACGGCTTCGGCATCACCGTCTCGTATTGGCGTGACGAGGACGCGGTGCGCGCCTGGAAACGCGACGTCGACCACCTTGACGCCCAGCGCCGCGGCCGCGAGCACTGGTACGCCCGCTATGCCGTCCGCATCGCCCGCGTCGAGCGCGCCTACGGTCTCGACTCCGACGCCCCCTTGCTGCCAACCGAGCGCCCATGAGCCCGATCACGATCCGCGTTGTCACGCCCGCCGACCTCGAAACCCTCGCCCGCTGGGCCGAGGCCATGGCGCTGGAAACCGAAGCCAAGGTGCTCGACGCGGCGACGATCCGCGGCGGCATCGCCGCCGGCCTCGCCGACCCGCACAAGGCGCGCTACCTCGTCGCCGAGCACGACGGCCGGGCGGTCGGCACCTTGATGCTCACCACCGAATGGAGTGATTGGCGCAACGGCTGGTGGTGGTGGATCCAGAGCGTGTTCGTCGCCGAGGACGCGCGCCGGCTCGGCGTGTTCCGCGCGCTCTACGCGCATGTGGAGCACGAGGCGCGGGCGACGCCGGGCGTGTGCGGCCTGCGCCTGTACGTCGAGAACGACAACGCGCGCGCTCAGGCGACGTACGCCGCGCTCGGCATGCGCGATGCGCACTACCGGGTGTTCGAGGCAGAGTTCCGGCGGGACTGAGGCGGCTCAGCCCTTCCCGCGCTGCGCCAGCCATTGCCTCAGCATCGCCTCCGGCATCGGCCGGGCGTGCCAATAGCCTTGGCCCAGCTCGCAGCCGAGTGCCTGCATGAGTCGCGCCTGTTCCTCGGTTTCGATGCCCTCGGCGACCGTCGACAAGCCCAGTCGTCGCGCCAACCCCACGATGCACTCGACGAAGGCTTCATCGGGCCCCTCGCTGCGCTCGGAAACGAAGCGGCGGTCGATCTTCAGCGCATCGACCGGCAGCTCGCGGAGCTGCGCGAGCGAAGAGTAGCCGGTGCCGAAATCGTCGATCGCGACGCGCACGCCCATGGCGCGCAGGTGCTCGAGGCTGCGCCGCAGCGCCAGCGCTTCGTCCATCGCGATGGATTCGGTGATCTCGAGTTCCAGGCGGTCGCCGTCGAGGCCGTGGCGCCGCAGCAGGCGCTCGACCATCGCGACGAAGCCCGGGTCGCGGAACTGCGGCATCGCGACGTTGACGGCCATGCGCGCTGGCGCCGTGCCGCTGTCGCCCAGCCCCGCGAGCATCCCGCAGGCGCGGTCGAGCACGAACTCGCCCATCGGCACGATCAGCCCGGAGTACTCCGCGAGGGGGATGAACACGTTGGGCGGCTGCACCCAGCCGCCGCGGCCGTCGGGCCAGCGCAGCAGGGCCTCCACGGAGTGCGTCCGGCCATCGGCCAGCCCCACCTGTGGCTGGTACCACACCTCGAGGCGGTCGCCCTCCAGGTCGCGGCGCAGTTGCCCCAGCATCCCGAGCCGATGCCGGGTGTGTTCCGCGAGCCCGGCCTGGTAGAGCAGGGCCGAGTCGTTGAGGCTGCGCTTGGCCGCCTTCAGCGCGATATTGGCGTGGCGCAGCGCGGTGACGCCGTCGGTGCAGTCGCCGAGGTCGCACAGCCCGAGGGTGACGCGCGCCGGCGTCAGGTGTTCGCCGCAGGCGAAAGGCGGTTCGAAAGCGGCCTGCAGCTCGAACGGTGCGAGGCGTTCCGCATCACCCACCACCGCGAACACGTCGGCACCGATGCGGGCGAGCGAGGCGTGCCCGCCGAAGCGCTCGCGCAGGCGCTGGCCGACCGCGCTCAGCAGCAGGTCGCCGGCTTCCTGCCCGAGGCCGTCGTTGAAGTCGGTGAAGTGGTCGATGTCCACCAGCACCAGGCGCAGGTCTTGCCGTCCCGCCACGCCGTCGAGCTCGCGCAGCAGGCCGGAGCGGTTCATCAGGCCGGTGAGTGGATCGCGGAAGGCGAGCCGGTGCACTTCCTCGAAATGCTGCAGGTTGCTGAAGCAGGCCGAGAGATTGGAGGCGAACACTTCGAGCAGCTGGTGGTCGACGTCGTTGAGGCGCGTCGGCGTGGCGACGTAGATGGCCGCCTCGCGCTCGCGCGTCGAGAGGTAGAGCACGCTGTAGTCGTCACCGTGGACGTTGCGGCGCTCGCGCAGCGCGCGGGCGATGGCCGCCACCACCGGTTCGGCGTGGAGGTCGGAGAGAGGGTGCCACACCGCGCCGGCGAGGGCGCCGGCGGCACCGACCACGTACAGGCGGTTGTCGTTCGGGTCGAGCGGCGAGCCGCGCTGGGCGCAGACGATGCCGTCGATCGGGCCGCGCAGCAGGGCCTTGGCCTGGGTGAGCACGCCCTCGGCGAAATTGGCCAGCCCTTGCGGCTGCAGCAGGCTGGGCGAGGAGCGCACGATCAGCTCGAGGCCGCGCCTGCTCTCGTCGATGGTGCGGATCTGCTCGTGGCTCTTCACCGCGGAAGTGATCGCCGTGATCAGGCGCGTGCGCGACAGCTCCGCCTTGGTGAAGTAGTCGTTGATGTCGTAGCGCGCGAACACGCTGAGCTCGGGCGCATAGCCGGGCTGGCCGGTGCGCAGCACGATGCGTGTCGCAGCGAGCTCGCAGTCGTTGCGGATGAAGTCGACGAGGTCGAGCCCGGCGTTCTCGGTCTCCATCACCACGTCGAGCAGGATCACCGCCGGGATGTCGAGCGTGGGCAGGACGCGCCGGGCCTCGGTGGCGGAGAACAGGTGCACCAGCTCGAGGGGCCGGCCGTGCACGTGCACGTGGCGCAGCGCGAAGCGCGTGGCTTCGTGCACTTCCTCGTCATCGTCGACCACCACGATGCACCAGCCGGGCACCGCGCTATCGCCGCCTTCCTCCGCTTCCTTGGCGAAGCTGATCCACTCGTCGTTCATCCGCGCGTCTCCTCTCCGGCGGCCGGGGCGACCGCCGGCAATTCCACGATGAAGCTGGCTCCCGGTCCAGCGCCGTCCAGCAACTCGATGCTGCCGCCCAGCCGGCCGTGCACGAGGTTGTACACCAGGTACAGGCCGAGGCCGCTGCCGCCCTGCCCGAGTTTGGTGGTGAAGAAGGGGTCGAACACCCGATGCCGCAGGGCCGCGGGGATGCCCAGCCCGTCATCGGCGTAGCGGAGCCGGATGAGGGGTCCCGCCGCCTCGGCCGAGATGCGGATGACGCCGGCGCGCCCCGGCTCGAAGCCGTGCACGAGGCTGTTCTCGACGAGGTTGGTCAGCACCTGCTCCAGCGGCCCGGGGTAGCTTTCGAGCACCAAGCCGGGCGGGATCTCGACCTCGACCCGGTGCGGGGAGCGCTTGAGCCGCGGGCTCAGCGTGGAGAGCACGTCTTCCACCAGGGCAGCGAGGTCGAACTGCCGTCGCCGCACGCTGGCCTGGTCCACGGCCACCTGCTTGAAGTGGCTGATCAAGGCAGCGGCGCGCTGCAGGTTGCGTTCGATCAGCTCGGTGGCCTCGCTGTTCTCGGCCACGAAGCGGTCGAGCGCCGAACGCCTCACCGCGCCTTTGGCGAGCACGTCGGCGAATTGGCGATGGATGTCGTTGAGGGCGGTCGAGACCGTCAGCGCATTGCCGATCGGCGTGTTCAGTTCGTGCGCGACGCCGGCGACCAGGCTGCCCAGCGAGGCCAGTTTCTCGCGCTGCACCAGCTGCTCCATGGCCTGCGAGAGCGAGGCGTTCGCTGCTTCGAGCTCGCGCGTGCGCTCGGCCACGCGGTTCTCGAGGGTGTCGGCGAGCCGCTGCAGGTCCTCCTCGGCGATGACCCGCTCCAGCTCGGCGGCCACGCGGGCCTGGAACAGGTCGAGAAGCCGGGCGGCGGCATCGTCCGCGGCCATCGGCTGGCCGTGCAGGACCGCGAGCACACCGATCGGCCGGCCGTGGCTGTCATCCAATCGGCGACCGATGTAGGACCGCAAGCCGCGGGCGGCCAAGGCCGCATCGTCGGGGAATCGCTGGGTGACGCCGTCCAGCACCTCGATCTGCCCCTCCGCCAGCACCGCCGCGCTGGGGGTGCCGGCGATGGCGAAGTCCGCCCGCTCGCTCGGGCCGTCGCGGTGCGCCAGCGCCAGCGAGATCACTCGCGTCGGCGGCGAACCGTGGTAGCGCCCGATCATCACCCGCTCGACGTCCAGCACGCGCGCCAGCCCGGTGGCGAGGGCGAGGAAGAAGTCGCCGCCCACCCGCGCTTCGATCCGTCCTCGCAGCAGGGCCATGGCCTGGTTGGCCGTCTCCCGCTCCGTCACGTCGAACATCACGCCGGTGAGTTGGGTGGGGCGACCCGCGGCGTCGGCATGCACGCTGCCCAGTTCCCACACCCAGCGCGTCTCGCCGTCCCGGTCGCGGATCCGGTAATTCAGCTGGTACTTGCCAAGGCGGATCGTGGCGTCCGAAATCGCCGCCTCGCAGTGCGCCATGTCCTCGGGATGGATCAGCCGGGAGAAATGTTTGCCATCGCCCGCCAGCAGGTCGGAGGCCGTGAATCCGGTGAGGGCCACGATCTGCGGGCTGAGGAACTCCATCGGCCAACCGGCGGCGTTCCCGCAGCGATACACCGCTGCGGGCAGCTGTTCGACGAGGTCGAGGTACTGCTCCTTGCTGGCCCACAGCGCCGCCTCGGCGTCCCGGCGTTGCTGCAACTCCTTGGAGAGCGTGCCGATGGTGTCGCGCAGCCGCGCGGCGAGTGCGTCGAGCGCCTCGCCAAGTTGGCGGGCCTCCTCGGCGCCGGGCCAACGCGGCACCGGGCTGTAGTCGCCTTCGGCCAACCGTCGGGCAACATCGCTGAACCGGGCCAGCGGCGCCGCGATGCGGCGACCCAGCAGCAGGGAGGCGCCGAGCAGCAGGACCAACAGCAGCACGGTCTCCAGCACCCATTGGCGATTCAACTCGTCCTGCGGCGCGACCCATTCCGGCAAGGGCTGGCGCACCACCACGCGCCAGGGCGCATTCGGCACCGGCTTGATGGCCACGCGTTCGTTGCCGACCGTGAGCACGCGCTCCGCCATGCCGTCGGCCTTCGCACCCAAAGCTAGTTCGGCATTGCCGAGGGCTCCGACGCTGGCCAGCGTGCGGCCCTCCTCGTCCATGAGTGTGGCCGACAGGCCGGGGGTTGCGACGAGGGCCGTGGCCATCACTTGGCCGAGCACGGCCGGCTCCATGCGCATCCGCAGGACGCCGCGACGCTTTTCGTCCGCATCGCGCACCAGTGCGGTGAAGTAGAGCGCCGGTCGGCGTTCGCCCGTTGCGGTGTAGGGGCCGACCATCTGCGGATGGCCGGAGGCCACCACCCGCAGGAACCAGGGCTCCAGCGACTCGTCGCGGCCGAGGTTCACCGCCTGCGAGTCCTGCACCACGCGGCCCTCGAGGTCGAGCACGCCGATGGCGCCGATGTTCACCGTGTCGCGGCTGCCCATGGCGGCGAAGAAGCGGCTCAGGCGCAGCGGCGACGGGGCCGCATCGCTCGTCAGCATCTCTTCGAAGATCGGCAGGCGGGCATCGGCGCGCACGCTCTCCAGCCAGCGCGTCCGCGTGGCGGCGAGCAGGGCGGCGAGCTCGTCGGCATTGCCGGACAGCAGCAGGTCGCCGTTGCGCGCCGCATCGTCGCGGCGGTCGGCGAGGCTGCCCGCATTCACGAGGATGAGCGGAAGCGCGGCGAAGGCAAGGATCGCCGCGGCGACGCGGGTACGGGCCTTCATGGCGCGGTCGCGGCCTCGGGCAGTACCGCCGGGTCGAACATCGCCGCCGGGTCTGGCGGCTTGCTCAGGCTGCCGCGTTCGATGAAGAACGTGGCGTAGCGTTCGATCAGCGAGGCCAGCGGGGAATCGGCGCCGCCCGCCATCGCATGGCGGTTGTCGTCGAGCGAATACAGCTTCACCCCGGCCAGCGAGACGGTCGCGGCGTCCAGCCCGAGGGCGGCGGCCGCGGCGGCGTTGCCGGCCGCCGAGTCGGCGCGCCAGCGGTGCTCCGCCTCGAACCAGGCCCGCACGAAACCGCGGTAGGCCTCCGGATGGCGCTCCATCCCCGCACGCGTGGCCAGCACCACGTCGAGGATCAGACCCGGGGTGTCCGCACTGCTGAAGACCGGGGTCGCACCGGCCGCCACCGCTTGGCCGGCGTAGGGCTGCCAGGTGTGGCCGAAGTCGATGCGGCCTTCGGCCAGGGCCGCCGGCACATCGGAGGCGTCGACATTGGCCCAGACCACGTCGCCGGGGGCGATGCCCTCGCGCTCCAGCCAAGCGCGGATGAACAGCTCACCGAAACCGCCGAGATTGGTGCCGAAGCGCGGTGGGGCCGCGGGGTCGGCGCCGGCGGTGGGGGCGCGCAGCAGCTGGTCGCCGCCGGAGGATTCGTCGGCGACCAGCAGCACGACCACGTCGGGCCGGTTCCGCGAAAGGATGATGGCATCGCCAAGCGACACCGCGATGAGGTCGTAATGGCCGGCGGCGAACTCGGCGATCAGGCCATTGGTGTCGCGCGTGGCCACGACCTCGAGGTCGACGCCTTGCGCAGCCATCAGTCCTTCGCGCTCGGCGATGACCGCGGGGAAATACCCGGCCCAGAGGTCCATGCCCAGCCGCATCGGCGTGGGTGCACTGGGGGCGTCGGCGGTTCCGCACGCGCACAAGAACGCCGCCATGAGCGCTATCGCGCGCCAGCCCGCCTTGCCTTGCGTCGCCACCGCCGTGCGCATGCCCGGTTCCTGCGTGAGGCTTCCGAGCCCCGACTATAGCCCCGGGTGACGCCGGAGTTGGCGACTCAGCGCGTCAGGCCTCAGCCGCGCAGGATGGCGCGCGCGTCCTTGCCGACGGGGCAGTGGGCGAAGGTCACCTCGAGGCCGTGGGCGCCGAGAACCGCGGCGATCTGCCGCTGCCGGGCTTCGAAGTGGTCGAACAACCGTTCCATGCCCTCGGCGCCGAGCTTGCCGGCGTCGACGCCCGGGGGCACGAAGCCGCCGAGCGCCCAAGCGTCGGCATCGATCAGCGCGATCTGCGCCGCGCCGTTGGCATAGCGCACCAGCGGCTCGGGCGGGGCATCGAGCCACAGCTCGTCGTCGTCGCCGAACAGCGCGGCCTCGATCATCGGCCACAGGCCGGCGAGCCCCGCGTGTTCGTACTGGATGGCCATCATCGCCATCAGGTCGTGCAGGGTGAGATAGCGCATGTGCTCGACGCGCAGGCCGAAGGCGGACTGCGTCGCCAGGGCCGTGCCGGCGTTCGCCATGCCGGTGTCGAGCAGGCGCTCCTCCAGGGCTTCCCCGACGCGCTTCACGGCTTCGGCCGGCCCGCGCAGCAGGAAGGGCAGCACGCGCAGCGGGCCACCGGCGAGATCGGATTGCGGCACGAAGTCGGCGGGCAGGCCGTCGGCCCCGGCACCGAAGGCGATCACGCGGCCGCCCGCGTCGCCCGGCACGCGCGCCGCGTAGGCCTCGAGCAGGGCGTGGCGCGGCACGTTCGGCCGGAGGATTTCCGACGGGTCGTAGAGCGCCGCGGCCACGACGAGGTCGAGCGAGGCGGTTTCGGCCACCACGCGGGCGAGGTCGGCGGCGATACCGGCCGCCCAATCGCCGGCCTCGGCCTGCGGCAGCGCGTTGCGCCCGACAGGCGCCTCGCCGGCCAGCTCGATGGCGATCACGCCCAGGGTGGTCAGCACTTCCGGGGTCGGCATTCGGCTCATGGGCTTGGGCGGCTCGGCGGGGCGGTCTACCCTATTGTGGTCCAAAGTCACCGGCCCTGCGCCTTGTCCTCCTCCCCCGAAAACTACAAAGCCGCGTGGAACGCGCGGTCGGCCACGCTGTCCGATGGCATGGCCGCCGTCGATGGCAGCGCCGACGAGTCGGTGCTCGCCGCCACCGGTGCGTTCACCGCGGGCCAGGTGCACGCTGCGCTCGAGCTCGTGCCTTCCGACCGCGTGTTCGAGATCGGTTGTGGGGTGGGCCGCATCGGCGCGCAGCTGGCCGGCCACGTCGCCGTCTGGCACGGCATCGACATCGCCGAGAACATGGCGGCCCTCGCCCGTGCGCGCGTCGAATCGCATCCCGGCGCGACTGCCAGCGCCGTCGATGGCCCGCATCTCAAGCCCTTCGCCGACGCGTCGATGGACAAGGGCTACTGCGTGGCCGTGTTCATCCACATGGACAAGGAGGACATGGTCCTCTACCTGCGCGACGTCGCGCGCGTGCTCAAGCCCGGTGGCCTGTTCTACTTCGACCACTGGAACCTCTCGCATCCCGTCGGCTGGCAGCGCTTCGCCTACGAGGTCGACCAGGTGGCGCGCGGCGACGCGGCCGAGCGCAAGGACGTGGCGCGCAACCAGTTCTGCACGCCGGAGGAGCTGCGCCTCTACGTGCGTGCCGCCGGCCTCGAACTCGTGTTCGAGCACATCGACGCGCATCTCGTCGGTATGGTGGCGCGCAAGCCGGAGCATCCGCTGCCGGCCGTCGCGCCGTCGCCGCAGCCGATCGACCGATCGACGCTCACCGCCGGCTCCGCCGCCGTGGCCGAGCGCCTCGAGGCCGCCCGCGCCGACATCGGCTTCTCGCCGCGCTGGGTGCAGTGCTTCGCCGAGGCCTGCGAAGTGCTGATCGGCGGCCTGCACCCCGCCACCCTGCTCGACCGCTGGCGCGCCGAGCCCGGCCCGCCGCCCGAAGTGGCCATCCATATCGCATGGCTCGACGCGATCTGGCACCGTCACCCCCATCTCTGGCCGCCCGTCGCGGCCTGATGTCTCCCGGAGTCCCGTGTCCATGAATCCCCGCCCCGCCCGTCGCGTCGCCATCCTCGGTGGCCAACGCATCCCCTTCTGCCGCAACAACACCGCCTACTACGACGTCGGCAACCTCGGCCTGTCGATCAAGGCGGTTGGCGCCGTGGTCGAAAAGTTCGGCCTCCATGGCGTGCAGCTCGGCGAGGTGGCGATGGGCGCGGTGCTCAAGCATTCCAGCGACTGGAACATCGGCCGCGAAGCGGCGCTCTCATCGGGCCTGTCGCCCTACACGCCGGGCATCACCATGCAGCGCGCCTGCGGCACCTCGCTCGATACCGTCATCGCGGTGGCGAACAAGATCGCGCTGGGCCAGATCGAGGTCGGCATCGGCGGCGGTTCCGACACCACGTCGGACGTGCCGATCGTCCACAGCAAGGGCTTCCGCCGCCGCCTGCTCAACATGAACATGGCCAAGACCCCGGTCGACCGGATCAAGGCGCTGCTCAAGGGCTTCTCGCTCAAGGAGCTGGCGCCGGAGTTCCCCGGCGTGGCCGAGCCGCGCACCGGCAAGAGCATGGGCGAGAGCTGCGAGATCATGGCCAAGGAGTGGGGCGTCACCCGCGCCGAGCAGGACCAGCTCGCCTACGAATCGCACGCAAAGGCCGCCAAGGCCTACGCCGATGGCTTCTACGCCGACCTGGTGGTGCCCTTCCGTGGCGTCGACCGCGACAACATCCTCCGCCCGGAGACGACGGTCGAGAAGCTCGCCACGCTGAAGCCCGCGTTCGACAAGACCTCCGGCAAGGGCACGCTCACGGCAGGCAATTCCACGCCGCTCACCGATGGTGCCTCGGCCTGCCTGCTCGCTTCGGAAGAATGGGCCGCCGCGCGCGGCCTCGAGGTGCAGGCCTACCTGCGCGACGCGCAGGTGGCGGCGGTCGACTTCGTGCATGGCGACGGCCTGCTGATGGCCCCGGCCTGGGCCGTGGCGCAGATGCTCCAGCGCAACAACCTCACGCTGCAGGACTTCGACTTCTACGAGATCCACGAGGCCTTCGCCGCGCAGGTGCTCTGCACGCTGAAGGCCTGGGAATCGGCGGAGTTCTGCAAGGAGAAGCTTGGCCTCGACGCGCCGCTCGGTAGCATCGACCGCAGCAAGCTCAACGTCGTCGGCAGCTCGCTGGCACTGGGCCACCCGTTCGCCGCCACCGGCGCGCGCATTGTGGCGACGGCGGCGAAGCTGTTGAAGCAGAAGGGTTCGGGCCGTGCGCTGATCTCGGTCTGCACCGCCGGCGGGATGGGCGTCGTCGCTATCGTGGAGCGTTGACCGGCGGCGGGTTGAACACCGCCGTCGACCGCACCAGGCCGAGCACGTCGAAATCCTCGAGCGGCGTGCCCGGCGGCACCGGGTAGCCGCTCACGTGGATGATGCTGCGCTCTTGCAGCCTCGCCTCGCGCATGGCGGCCTCGAAATGCTTCTGGAACAGCGCGGAGTAGCTGCCATCGGCGAGTGCGCGCTGGAAGCCGCGCTCGATGGCGCGCGCCAGGTCCGGGCGACGCGGCGTGACGTGGAAGTAATCGTCCAGCGGGTAGTAGAGGGCGATGCCCGGCACCACCACCAGGCCGCTACCGGCCAGCCGAGGGTCGGCCAATTCGGGGCCCAGCTCGTTGACGCCGCGATTGAGGTAGTCGAAGCGGCCAGCCCGCAGCATGTCGAACAGGCCCGGGTAGTTGTTGCCGGTCGACACGCGGAAACCGAGGTCTGCCAGGGCCTCGCGATCCATCCAGGTGTCGCCATAGCCCATCACGAAGTCGCGCTTGAGCGATTCGAGGCTCTCGATCCGCATCAGGCGTTCGGCATCCGCGGGGCGCGCCAACAGCAGCCGCATGCCCAAGAGACCGCGGCGCAAGGGCTTCCGAACGACGATCAGCCGGCTGCGGTCCGACGCGAGGCTGGGCAGGGCCACGACGTCGACATCGCCCTGTCGCGCCGCCTGCAGCGCACGCGGCTGCTTCATGGCGTCGATGATCTCGACGTTCCACCCGCCGCCGGCGCGTTGCAGGACCAGTACGAGCAGCTCGGCGCTGAAGTCGAAGCGCTGGTCGCCCGGCTCGCCGCGGCTGGGGAAGCGCACCTCGCGGGCCGCGGGCGCTGCCGCCGCCGACTGCGCCGCGACGGGCAGGGCCGGGCAAAGCGCCAATGCGGCGAGCAGCAGGGGAAGCGCGATCCAGAGACGTCGCATCGGTGCTAGTCCGGGTCGGCGGGCTCGCCCAGGGGCTGGAAGACGCCCCGCGAGCGCACGAGCCCGAGCACGTCGAATTCCTCGAGCGGCGTTTCGGACGGCACCGGGTAGCCGAGCACATGGACGATGCTGCGCTCGCTCAGGCCGATCTCACGCATGGCCTCGCCGTAGTGGCGTTCGAACAACGCGGCATAGCTGCCGTCCGCCAGAGCGCGCTGGAAGCCGCGCTCGATCGATCGCGCCAGCGCCGGGCGTTGGGGAGAAACGTGGAAATAGTGGTCCAGCGGGTAGTACAGGGCGATGCCCGGCACCACGACCAGGCCGGACCCGGCCAGCTGCGGCTGTTGCCGTTCGGCGCGCAGTTCGCCAACGCCGCGGGTCAGGTAGTCGAAGCGCCCGGCACGCAGCATCTCGAACAGGCCGGTGTAGCGGCTGCCGTACTCCATGCGGAAACCGAGGCCGGCCATCACGTCGCGATCGAGCCAGTTCGCGCCGTAGCCCATCACGTAGCCGCGCTTGAGCTCCTCGACTGATCCGATGGTCATCAGGCGCTCGGCCATCTCCGGGCGGGCCAGCAGCACGCGCACGCCCAAGAGGCCGCGCTGCAGCGGATGGCGGACGGGGACCAACCGCGACTTCGCCGACGCCTGGTGCGGCAGCACCACGACGTCGACGAGCCCGTCGTGCGCCGCCTGGATGCGCCGTGGCTGGTTCCTGCCGCCGACGATCTCGAGGCGGAAACCCTCGTCCGACTTCGCCAGCACCAGCGCCAGCAGGTCGGCGGCGAACGCACCGCGCACGTCGCCGGGCTCCTCGGCGCGACCGGGGTAGCGGACCGTCTTTTCCGCCACGCGTTGCGCCAGCGTCTGCGCCTCGACCGGCGATACGCCGCCACCGAGCAGCAGCGTGCTCAGGACGACGGCGGCGAGGGCGGCGAAGCGGACCATGGGCCGGGCTAGGGCGCGGCCCATGACGATTCAAGCTGCCCCGCGTCACGAGGCGGCGGCACTCGTCCAACCCAGCGCGGCCAGGGCCTTCACGAACTCCGCGTCGAGTGGTGCCTCCACGACCACGCGCCGGCCGTCGACCGGGTGCATGAAGGCGAGGCGCCACGCGTGCAGCAGCATGCGGTGCACGCCAAGGTGCATGCGGAACATGCGGTTGCGCGCGCCGTCGCCGTGGCTGGTGTCGCCGATCAGGTGGTGGTGGCGGTGCTTGAGGTGTCGCCGGATCTGCCGGAAACGCCCGGTGTGCGGCGCGCACTCCAAAAGTGCGAAACGCGATTCGGTGTGCTCGCCGTAGGCCCAGGGCATCGCGCCGGTGGCCAGCACCCGGTACGCCGTCTGCGCCGGCTTTTTCTCCGGCTTGCCGGGCCCACCGTCGAGCGGGTGGTCGATCAAGTCCTCCGCGGGCTCCGGCCAACCTCGGCAGACCGCGAGGTAGGTCTTCTCGACGGCGCGGGTCATGAACTGCTCACCCAAGGCGCGGGCCGTGTCCTTGTCGAAGGCGAGGAGCAGGCAACCCGAGGTGGCGCGATCAAGCCGGTGGATCAGGTGCACGGGCCGGCCGAACTGCGCGCGCAGGCGGTCGGCGAGGAAGTCGTTCTCGCCGCGGGCGAGGCCGCTGTCGTGGGCCATCAAGCGCGCCGGCTTGTCGACGACCGCGAGCTGCGCGTCGGCGTACAGCACCGGGACGGCGAGGTCGTCGGGCGTGCTTTCCGCGTCGGTGCCGCTCATCGGCGCCGCGGCCAGGCCGCGACGAAGCAGGCCAGCGCGCCCGCGCCGGCGATCCAGGTCGCTGCGCGCACGCCGCCCCAGGCCGGGCCGCCGGCGTCGAAGCCGAACAGCACCGCGGCCGTGATCATCAGGCCGGCGCCGAGGATGGCGTACACCGCGGCGCGCTGGTTGATCGCCGAGATGCGCGCCAGTTCGGCGATGTCGGTGGAGTCGATGCGGATGCGATGCCGGCCCTCGACCTGCTGCGACAGGAAGCCGTGGATCAGCCGCGGGAACTCCGGCGCGCGGGTGATGATCTCCGGCAGGCGCTTCTTGAATTCCTCGGCCAGCCACGCCGCGCTGTAGCGCTTCTTCAGGATCTCGGTGAGCACCGGTTGCGCCACGGCCCAGATGTCGAGCTTCGGGTCGAGGTGGCGCGCCACGCCCTCGATGTTGAGCAGGGTCTTCTGCAGCAGGATCAGCTGGGGCTGCAGCGTGAGTTCGTATTGCTGCGCGGTCTTGAACAGCTTCACCAGCACCTCGCCGAGCGAGATCTCCGCCAGGGGGCGCGTGAAGTAGGGCTCGCAGACCGCGCGCGTCGCGGCCTCCAGGTCGTCGAGGCGCAGGTGCGCCGGCATCCAGCCGGCCTCGACGTGCAGCTCGGCGATCCGGCGGTAGTCGCGCTGGAAGATCGCCATGAAGTTCTCTGCGAGGTAGTACTGATCGTTGGCCGAGAGCTGGCCCATGATCCCGAAGTCCAGCGCGATGAAGCGCGGGTTGTCGCGCCGTGCCGGGTCGTCGTCGACCCAGATGTTCCCGGCATGCGCGTCGGCATGGAAGAAATTGTCGCGGAACACCTGCGTGTAGAACACCCGCACGCCTTTGGCCGCGAGCTTCTCGCGCGAAATGCCGGCCGCTTCGAGGGCGGCGATGTCGTCGGACGGGATGCCGGTGACGCGTTCGAGCGTCAGCACGCGCTCGTGCGAATGCGTCCAGAACACCTCGGGCACGTAGAGGTCGTCGCTATCGAGCCAGAACCGGCGCAGCACCGAAGCGTTCGCGCCCTCGCGTTGCAGGTCGAGCTCGCCGCGCAGCGTGGTTTCGATCTCGGCCACGACCTCGTGCGGGCGGATCTTGTCGGCGCGCGGGTGCGTCTTCGCGGCGACCTCGGCCAGCGCCTTCAGCAGCCGCAGGTCGGCGTCGATCTGGGCGTCGATGCCGGGGCGGACGACCTTGACCACCACCGCGCGGCCGGCGCTGCCATCGGCATTCCGCAGCCGAGCGGCATGCACCTGCGCGATCGAGGCCGAGGCCAGCGGCGTCTCGTCGAACTCGGCGTAGAGCGCATCGATCGGTTGGCCGAGCTGCGCCTCGATGATGCGGCGCGCCTCCGCGCCGTCGAAGGGCTGCACGCGGTCGCGCAGCAGGGCCAGCGCATCGGCCACGTCGGGCGGCAGCAGGTCGCGGCGGGTGCTGAGGATCTGCCCGAACTTCACGAAGATCGGCCCCAGCTCTTCCAGCGCGGCGCGCAGGCGTTCGCCGCGCGGCGTCTCCGAGGTGCCGCGGCCCAGCGGGCGCAGCACCCAGCGCAACTTGGCGAACGGCGTGCCCTCGAGCAGGGCGTCGAGCCGGTGCTTGAACAGCACGCGGACGATGCGCAGCGCGCGCAGCGGCGCGGCGATCATCCGGTGGGCCCCGAGGCGTGGCGCGCCACGCGGGCAGCCAGCCGCTCCACGCGGTCGCGCAAGGCATCGACGTCATCGAAGAAGGCCTGCTGTTCGGCCTTCGGCACGAGGTCGCGCGATTCCTCGGTGAGGTACTCGGCGCCCGCCTTGGCGAAGGCGCCGCCTTGCACGCGCGCCTCCCGCAGCCCAGCGCGCACGGCCTTGGCCACCTGCGGGCCGATCACCGGGCCGAGCGCGTCGGCGAAGGGCTGCTCCCAGTCCGGGTCGAAGCCTTCGGCGAGGCGCTGCAGCTGGCGCGCCAGCTCGGCATCACCGCTGATGCGCACCTTGCCCACCGGGGTCGCGCCCGAGGCCTTCAGGAACGGGAGCTGGCCGAGCAGGGCGCCGATCCCGGCGCGCACCGAGAGGTCGGGCTCTTCGCTTTGGGCCGGGCCGACGCGCAGCGCCTCGCCGTCGACGCGCAGTTCCATCGCCAGCGGCGGGGATTCGAGGTGCAGCTGCAGGCGTTGGCCGTCCAAGGGCGCCACGGCGGCGCGCGTCTCCGGGTCGAGCGCCAGGGCGCGGTTGAGCGCGGTTTCGAGCAGGCGGCCGGCCAGCGGCTTCAGCGCGTCGAGGGGAGAGCGGGGCGAGGTCATGCCGCGATTCTAGCGGGCGGGCGTCACGGCACCGTGCCCGCCGGTGCTCAGGGGCTCAGCAGGAAGTTCAGCAGGTTGTTCTGGAAGTAGCGGTTCGCCAGCAGCCGGCCGTGGCTCTCGCAGAGGAAGAAGCTCTGCCGCAGCGGCACGAAGCCGTGCGCACCGGCGTCCTGCGATTCGCGCGTCACCAGCCCGTCGCCGGCGGCGCGCATCAGCCCTTCGTAGTCGACGCCTTCGATCGGCGCATCCACCTCGCTGGGCTCGAAGGCCAGCATGGCGCGTTCGCCCACCGTTTCCAGCACCGCGCCGGACAGCGTCAGCTCGCAATCGCCGCCGAAGGCCGCCATGCGCAGCCCCTTCGTCGGGAAGGGGCGGGCCAAGGCCTCGTTGAATCGGCGCGCGCGGCGCAGGTTGCGCTCGAAGTTGGCCTGCATCACCGACAGCACCAGCCGCGCTTCCGCGCCGTCGCCCCAAGCCTCGCGCACCCGCGCCTCCACCTCGGGCGAGAACACCGACCAGCGGTTGTCGCGCCAGATCGTGGGGTCGTAGAGGTCCAGCGGCAGGGCGCGGCCCTCGCGGTCGTACACCACCTGCGTGTGCGGGTGCGGCAGGGTTTCGAACACGGTCGAGAAGCTGGCCAAGGCCTCGATCGGTACCGTGCGCAGGCCGAAGCGGAAGCCCTGCTGCAGTCGGCGCAGGCTGGACACCGAGCCGAGGTTCGGCGTGCCGAGCATGGCCACCCGCCGGACGCGCTTGCCGCCATCGGTCCAGGGCTGCGGCTGGGCGGCCTCCAGCACGTCTTCCGGGCCGTAGCGCAGGTAGTAGTTGGCGATCAGCCCGCCGTTGCTGTGGGCGAGGATGTCCACCCGAAGGTTCGGGTCGTCGAAATCCTTGCGGATCTGGTCGATCAGCGCGTGCAGCTGCCGCACCGCAACAATATTCGGCTGCCGCCAGTCGTAGGCCAGCGTGTAGTAGCGCCGTCGCCAGCCGTTGGTGGGCGGGTGGCCCGGCTCGCCGGGGGCGAAGCGGCCGGCGCCCTCCAGCGTGCCGAGCAGTTCGCCATAGATGTCGAGGCCGCCGAGCTCCCTGATCAGCGGTCCGGCCACAAGTCCGTCGTCCGTCTCCCAGTCGGGCCCGATGCGGGCGAGCCGCGCGTAGTCGCTGAAGGCCATGGTCGAGAGCGAACCGGGCCATTGCTCTTCGCCGGTCCGGCGGTCGACGAGTCGCGAGCCCATCAGGCCGGGGATGACGATGACGGGCGGCTGGCTCGGGTCGCTTGCGGCCCGGGCGTACAGCGTCTCGAGGTCCGGCCCCTGGCGGCTGGCACAGCCGCCGAGCAGCAGGGCGAGCAGGATCAGCGTCGCGCGCAGGACAAGAGGGGGGTAGGCCGGCATGAGCGAAGCATAAGCGTCGAACTCCGTCACGGAATGAACAACGCCCCAGCCAAGCCCGTCACGGAACGCGAGTTCGGCGCTGGCAAGCGCGGGGCACGTCGGCCCAGCATCCGCCCACCCCGCCGTGCCACCTCATTCGACCGAAAGGAAACTGTCATGCGCACCCTCCTGCTCTGCACCGCCGCCGTCGCCAGCCTCGTCGTCGCCTCGTCCGCCAGCGCGCAGGCCGGAAGCAACCGCATCCGCGGTGAGATCCCCGTCGTCCAGGCCGCCCAGTTCGTCGGCAAGGAGGGCACGGTGTGCGGCGTCGTCGATGGTGCGCGTTTCGCCGAGAACGCCGAAGGCCAGCCAACCTACCTCTTCATGGGCGGCAACTTTCCCGGCCACAAGTTCTCGGCCCGCATCTGGGGCCGCGACCGCGGTGACTTCAACCCGGCGCCCGAGACCCTGGCCGGCCGCACCGTCTGCGTGACCGGCGACATCCGCACGGCCAATGGCCGGCCCGAGATCGTCATCCGCGGGGCCCGCAACCTCAAGGTCTCGTGACGGAATCGGCCGAAGGGCGACGCACCCCTCGCGGAGCGTCGTGCCCTGTGCCACGATCCCCTCGAAGGGGAATCGTCAATTCGCGTTCAAGCCTGTCCGGGTGCCGCCGATCACGGCTTGGATAGGTTCATCATGCATTGACCGTCCGGGCCCGTCCCGGCGAATCGACCAGGGGGTGCTTCGTGAGCATGCGTTCCGGTGTCGCTGCGTTTTGCGTCGTGTGGTTCTGCGCGACGTCCAGTCCTCCCGCCATGGCCCAGGCCGGCAGCAACCGCATCCGCGGTGAGATCCCCGTCGTCCAGGCCGCCCAGTTCGTCGGCAAGGAGGGCACGGTGTGTGGCGTCGTCGATGGCGCCCGCTTTGCCGAGAATGCCGAAGGCCAGCCGACCTTCCTTTTCATGGGCGGCAACTTCCCCAGCCACAAGTTCTCGGCCCGCATCTGGGGCCGCGACCGTGGCGACTTCGACCCGGCACCCGAGACGCTGAGCGGCAAGACCGTCTGCGTGACGGGGGAAATCCGCACGGCCAACGGTCGTCCGGAGATCGTCGTCCGCGGCGCGCGGAACCTGAAGGTCAAGTAATCCGTTTTCCTCCGGCCCTTCCGGGCCGGGGGCCACGTTCGAGTGCAAGGATTCCGAATGGACTGGCTGCGCAACCTCAAGATCGCCCCGAAACTGCTGCTCGCCTTCGGTGTGGTCGTTGTCCTGATCATCGTGTTGGCCGTCAGCGCCTTCCGCGGCCTCGGCACGCTCAACGCCGCCACCACCGAAATCTCCCAGCGCTGGATGGTGGAGCTGACCACGGCACAGGACCTGAAGTCGGAGGCCTCTGCGTACCGCCTGCAAAACTTCAGCCTCGTTCTCCGCACGTCGGAAGAGGCCAAGGAGTCCGCGCGCGGCGAGATCGAGAACCACAAGTTCAACTTCGAGGATCTCCTGCTCTCGCTGGAGACCACCTCCGTCACTGACGAGGACAAGGCCAAGGTCGCTGCGATCAAGGCCGCCTGGGAGGCCTACGTCGCCAACACCGGCGAGGTCACCTCGGCCTACGACATGGGCTTCGTCGACGAGGCGCTGGACATGTTCCTCGCCGACAACCGCGTCAAGTACGAGGAAGTGGCCACGCTGATCCAGGAACGCGTCGACTACGGCATCCAGGGCTCCACCGCCGCACGCACGGGGGCCGAGGAGGCCTACAAGACCGCGCAGGGCGTGATCTGGACCAGCCTGCTCGTCGCCATCGTGCTGGCTATCGTGCTCGCCCTGCTGATCGCCCGCGCCATCTCGAAGGGCGTGAACTCGGCGGTGACCATCGCCAACGCGGTCGCGGGCGGCAAGCTCGACAACGTCATCGACACCAAGCGCAATGACGAGATCGGCGCCCTGCTGGCGGCGCTGAACCGGATGCAGAACGACCTCAACGGCCGCATCGAGGCCGACCGCCTTGTCGCCGAGGCCAACCTGCGCATCAAGAACGCCCTGGACAGCGCCAGCGCGGCCGTGTTGATCGCCGACGACGGCGGCCAGGTGATCTATGCCAACGGCTCGCTTTCGCACCGCTTCGCTGACCTCGAGGAGCGCATTGCGCAGCGCGCGCCGGGCTTCACCGCCGCGAACCTCGTCGGGTCCTCGCTCGGCGAGTTGACCGGCATCGACGTGCTGGCCGCCGACGCACTGGCAGCCATTACTGACACCCAGGTGGTCGAGCGCGAGTTCGTCGGCCGCATCTTCCAGCTCAGCGCCACGCCGATCCGCAATGCCGAAGGCGAGCGCCTCGGTATCCTCGTCGACTGGCGCGATCGCACCGACGAAGTGTCGGTGGAAGCCGAAGTGCAGGGCGTGGTGCAGGCCACGGCCCGCGGCGACTTCTCCAAGGTCATCGCCGAGGCCGGCAAGAGCGGCTTCTTCCTGACGCTGGCGACGGCCTTGAACGCCGGCTTCGCCGGAACGCGCTCGACCCTCACCGAGATCGGCCGCGTGATGGGTCTCGTTGCGCAGGGCGACCTGACGGCGAAGATGGAAGGCCACTACGAAGGCCAGTTCGCCGAGATCCGCGACAGCATCGAGGGCAGCGTCACCCAGCTGCGTTCGCTGATCGGCCAGATCCAGATGGCGGCCGGCCAGATCAACACCGCGGCCTCCGAGATCGCCGCGGGCAACCAGGACCTGTCGGCGCGCACCGAGCAGCAGGCGGCCAACCTCGAAGAGACCGCCGCCTCGATGGAAGAGCTCACCGCCACGGTGAAGCAGAACGCCGATTCCGCGCGCCAGGCCAACCAGCTCGCCAGCGGCGCCGCCGGCGTCGCCGAGCAGGGCGGCGAAGTGGTGGGCAAGGTCGTTACCACGATGCGCGAGATCGAGGATTCGTCGAAGCGCGTCGCCGACATCATCAGCACCATCGATGGCATCGCCTTCCAGACCAACATCCTCGCGCTGAACGCGGCGGTGGAAGCCGCGCGTGCCGGCGAGCAGGGTCGCGGCTTCGCGGTCGTCGCCAGCGAGGTCCGCAGCCTCGCCGGGCGTTCGGCGCAGGCGGCGAAGGAGATCAAGGAGCTGATCGAAGCCTCCGTGGAAACCGTTGGCGAGGGCTCGCGGCTCGTGCAGCAAGCCGGCGCCACCATGGCCGAGATCGTCGGCTCGGTGAAGCGCGTCACCGACATCATGGCCGAGATCAGCGCGGCCTCGGCCGAGCAGAGCACCGGTATCGAGCAGGTCAACCAGACCATCACGCAGATGGACGAGACCACGCAGCAGAACGCCGCGCTGGTCGAGGAAGCCACCGCCGCCGCGCGTTCGATGGAAGACCAGGCCCAGCAGCTCGCCGAGGCGGTGGGCCGCTTCAAGATCGCCGATACCGCCGCGCCGGTCGCTGCAGCAGCGTCGCCGGCTCGCTCGGCCGGCAGCGCCATGGCCGCGCCGTCCACCGGCGGCACGCGTAACATGCGCGCCACCAGCCCGGCACCGCGTGCTCCGGCCAAGCCCGCCCCCGCAGCACCCGCGCCGAAGGCCGCCGCGAAGCCGGCGGCGCGTCCGGCGCCGCGCGTCGAGACGCCGAAACCCGGGGCTTCGCGGGGCAAGTCGGATAGCGCGTCCGAGGGCGAGTGGACCGAGTTCTGAGTGACCGCCCGCCCCGCCAGCGCGTGGTTCGTGCTGGCGGCTTGGCTGGGATTGATGGCCGGTGTCGGCGCAAGCCTGCGCCCGGCCTCGCCACGCGTGCTTCCCGCCGTGGAGGCGCACGCGCTCGCCTCCGCGTGGAGTGGTGTTGTTGAGGGCGCTGCGCCGGGTCGCCCGGCGCTCTACCTCGGCAAGATCGACTGTGCCTGCGATGCGGGAGCGCGGCGCACGGCGCTCGTCGGTCGGTTTCGCCTTGGCACGCCTTGACAGTGCAGGCGGCGAGTGTCGAACCAGGCGGACGTCGTTTTCGGCGACGCATGGGATGAAGGGCGCGTCGAAGCCAGCGGTGGAATCCGGTCAAAACGTGAGCCCTGACGCATTGCTGGACTCGGCAATGGATTTACGCTCTGACTGTGGAGAGGCGATTCAACTCCCTAGGTTGTGTGATGGCTATCCAAGAGCCGAGGTTTCACGGGTTTCGGGGGACGAGGTTCGGATCGCTAGCTTTTGCTGGACATAAGCCATCGTTGGCTCACCCGGGGGGAATGCAAGTGGCGGCCTTTTTCCAAAGCGTTCGTGCGAAGTTGACGGTCATCATCCTGGCGCTCGCCGTCATCCCCATGGCCGGCCTGACGTGGTTCGCCTACAGCGGAGCAAAAGCGCAGCTGGAGGATCTCGCCAGCGAGCAGATGCGAACGCAGGTCGATCTCCGCGCCCAGCAGGTCGAGGATTACTTTTCTACCGTCCGCAACGATGTGCTTGCGCTCTCCGAAAGTGAGATGACGCGACGGGCGCTGCGGCAGTTCGAGGCGGCCTTCGCGCAGATGGCGCCGGCGCCGGGAGCCTCAGAACGCGTCGACGCCTTCGTGGCGGATGATTTCGATGGTCGCTACGTCGAGCGCACCGGCGGGTCCTGGGGCGGCAAGGACGGATTCGCGTCGAGGCTCGAGCCAGCCGCCGTCGCCCTCCAGGACGTCTTCATCGCAGCCAATCCGGCGCCCCTCGGTGAGAAGGACGCGCTGATCTCGCCAGAGCAGCGGGGCGCCTATGCCGACGCGCACCGTCTGTTCCATCCCATCTACCGCAGCCATCTCCAGCGGCAGGAGTACTACGACATCTTCCTCGTCGGCATGGATGGCCGGCTGGTCTACAGCGTCTACAAGGAACTGGATTACGCCACCAACCTCATGGAAGGCGACTTCAGGGATTCCGGCCTCGCCAAGGCCTTTCGCGCCGCACGGGACGCCGGTGAAGAAGGCGTGGCCCATGTCGAAGACTACGCCCGCTATGCGCCGAGCTACGAAGCGCCGGCGATGTTCATCTCCGCTCCGGTCCGCATCGAGGGGGAAACCGTCGGCGTGGCCATCGTGCAGGTGAGCCTGGATCGAGTCTCACGCATCGCCGGCAATCCCGCGGGCTTGAGCGACGGCCAGGACCTTGTCCTCGTGGGGGCGGACGACGGACTGCGGTCGGACTCGCGCCTGGCGGCGGAGACCCATACCGTCGCGGCCTCGTTCTCGGAAGCCAATCCCTTGCGGATCCCCGCGATGGCCGATGGCGACGATACGTTGGGTGTTTCTCCGGCCGGCCGCCCCGCCTTGCTCATCGAGCAGGTGGTGTCCGTTGGCTCCGGGGTCGATTGGCGGTTGCGCGCCTATTACGAGACGGCCGTGGCGTTTGCCCCGGCGACGCGCCTGTTCTGGGTGCTGTCGATCGCCGCGCTCGTTGTGGGCGTCCTTGCCGTCTTTGCCTCGTCCTTCATGGCTTCCCGCTTCGTTGCTCCGATTTCCTACGCCCAGGCCGTCGCGGAACGGATAGCTAAGTTGGAGCTAGACGCAGCGATTCGAGTCACCGGGAACGACGAGTTCGCGAGGTTGCTCGCATCCCTTGGCGTGATGCAAAAGGAACTGAAGGAGCGCATCGACCGCGAGCGCGAGATCGCCACCGAGAACGCCCGCGTGCGCAGTGCGCTCGACGTGGCCACCAGCGGCATGATGATCGCCGACGCCGACGGGAAGATCGTCTACGTGAACCCGGCGGTCGCCAAGGTGCTCAAGGATGGCGAAGCGGCGGTTCGCGAGCGCCAGCCCGATTTCCGCGCCGACCGGGTGATGGGCAGCGCCTTCGACCCGTTCGATGGCGAACCCGGGCAGCAGCGCAACCTGATCGTCGGCCTCAAGGCCACGCATCGGGCCCGCCTCTCGCTCGGCGAGATGCATTTCGACCTTGCAGCGACACCGGTGTTCGATGCCGCGGGCCAGCGCATCGGTACCGCGCTCGAGTGGCAGGACCGCACCGCGGACACGAACTTCCGCCACCAGCTGCGCAACGTGGCCCAGAAAGCCGCCGCCGGCATCCTCACCGCCCGCGTCGAAGCCAGTGCGAGCGAGGACCGCTACTCCGAGCTGGCACGCATCTTCAACTCGCTGATGGACCTCACGGCGCAGGCCATCGACGAAGTGCAGCGCACCATGGCCGCGCTCGCGGAAGGCAATCTCACCGTGCGCTCGAACGCGAAGATGATGGGCAGCTTCGGTGAGCTGAACAGCAACGCGAATGCCACGGCCGAAGCCCTCGCGCAGGCGATCGGCGAGGTGCAGCAGGCGGTCGGCGCCATCAGCGATGCCGCGGCCGAGATCGCCTCCGGCAACATGGATCTCTCCAAGCGCACCGAGCAGGCCGCCGCCAGCATCGAGGAGACCGCCGCGGCGATGGAGGAGATGACGGCGACGATCAAGCAGAGCGCCGAGCACGCGCAGCAGGCCAAGCAGATCGCCACGCGCGCCGCCGAAGTGGCCGGTGACGGTGGCCAGACCGTCGAGGCCGTGGTGCGCGTGATGCGCGACATCGAGGACAGCTCGCGGCGCATGGCGGACATCACCACCACCATCGACGGCATCGCCTTCCAGACCAATATCCTCGCGCTGAACGCGGCCGTCGAAGCCGCTCGCGCTGGCGAGCAGGGGCGCGGTTTCGCCGTGGTTGCCGCGGAAGTGCGGGCGTTGGCGCAGCGCTCGGCGACGGCCGCGAAGGAGATCGCGCAGCTCATCAACGAGTCGGTGACGAAGATCGCCGAAGGCGCCAATGTCGCGCAGCGCGCCGGCCGCACCATGAGCGAGATCGTCGGCTCATCGCAGAAGGTGGCCGACATCATCGGCGAGATCACCGCGGCCAGCATCGAGCAGGCCAAGGGCCTCGGCGAGGTCAACAACGCCGTCACCCAGATGGACCAGTCGACCCAGGCCAACTCCGCCCTCGTGGAGGAGATGGCCGCTTCGGCGCAGTCCATGAACGACCAAGCCCACCAGCTTTCGGAGATCGCCTCGCGCTTCGTCCTAGCCGGCGGCGGCCGCTAACCCGCCCCGCCTCGGCGCGGCTCAGGCCCGGGGTGCGATGCGCGGCACGGTTTGACGGCGATTGACAAATTCATGATGCGCAATCGTTATGGTTGAGGCATCATGGAAACGTTCCAGCCATATTCCAGCGCCGGGGGGCGTGGCAGCCGCGCGAGAGCGTCGCAGCCAGGAGGGCCGGAACACAAGCCGGGAGTTCCGGGGGGAGCTCCTGGCTTTTTTTTGCCCGGAATCCGGGCTTAGCCCGGCAGGTCCTGCCAGATGGCCCGCACGCGCGCCGCGAGAGTCAGCGGGTCGAACGGCTTGGCAATCAGGTCGACGGCACCGAAGCGCTGGAACGAGGCGCGATCGGCGTCCGTCGCCAGGCCCGTGACGAAGACCACCGGGATCGCGGCCAGTTCGGGATCGGAGCGGAGCACGCCGAGGGCTTGCGCGCCGCCCATGCCACCGGCCATCGAGGCGTCGAGAAGGATCAGGTCGGGCCGGTCGGAGCGCGCGGCGGCGATCGCCTCCTCCCCGTCCGCGGCCAGGGTGACCCGCCAGCCGCCCAGAGTGCCGAGCGCGACCTCGAGGATCATCCGCATGTCGGCGTCGTCATCGGCGCAGAGGATGTGGCGGAGGGGGCGCAGGCTCACGGTGGGGCGTCCTTCGGATGGGTCGACGACCGGTCGGATTGTAGGGCGGCGAGTTCATGGTCGAGCGCCGCCGCGAGCCCCTCAGTGGGTTCCGCAGGCCCCTTGGCCGCCCGTTCGAGGGCGCCCGCCGCGCTGCTCACCGCGTCGAAGCCGAAGGTGCCGGCGCTGCCCTTGAGGCGATGCGCGAGCTGCACGAGGGCCTCCCGGCCCTGGCCTGCCGACGCGAGCTGGAGGGCTTCGGCCAAGGTCGCGCGCTCCTCGGGCACATTGGCGATGAAGCGCTGGCGGATCTGGGCGAGCGCCGCGGCCAAGGGGTCGGGCGCCGCCGCCGGGGTGCTGGGGGCCACCGGGATGGGGGAGGGCGCAGGTGCCATCGGTGCCGGCGTGTCGGCCGCCAGCAGGTGGCGTGCCAGCACGGCGTGCAGCGCGTCGATGTCGACCGGCTTGGCGAGCGCGCCGTTGCAGCCGAGCGCGATGAATGCCGCGACGTCGTCCTCCATCACGTCGGCGCTGCAGGCGTAGACCGGCATGGAATAACCATCGCGGCGGAGCTGCGCCACCGCGTCGCGGCCGTCCATCACCGGCATGTGCATGTCCATCAGGACGAGATCCGGCGCCGCGGCGGCGAGGCGGTCCAGCGCCTCCCGGCCGTTCACGGCCTCGATGACCTCCGCGCCCGTGGCTTCGATCGTGGCGCGCAGCAGTGCGCGCAGGTCGTCGACGTCGTCCGCCAGCAGCACCCGGCCGCGCAGGCGCGGCGTCTGGCGCGGCACCGGCGTTTCGGTCGTCGGGAGGTCTTCGCCGTCCTCGAGCCAGGGCGCATCGAGGCCGATCGGCAGTGTCAGCAGGAATCGGCTCCCGGTGCCCGGCGTGCTGGTGGCCGTCAGGTCGCCGCCCATCTGCCGCGCGAGCTGGCGCGAGATGTACAGGCCGAGCCCGGTGCCACCGTAGCGCCGCGTGGTCGAGTCATCAGCCTGCTCGAAGCGTTGGAACACGCACTCGCATTGCGCCGCGTCCATGCCGATGCCCGTGTCCTCGACCTCGATCGACCATTGGCGGGTGGCGGCGTCGGCACGAATGCGCACCGCGACGAAACCCTGCGGCGTGAACTTGATGGCGTTGCTGAGCAGGTTCAGCAGAACCTGCTTCAGGCGCAGCGGGTCGGCCAGCACCTTCGCCGGCAGCGGCCAGTGCGCCGAGAGCACGAGCTGCAGGTTCTTTTCCAGGGCGCGCGGACGAAGCAGCTCGATGGCCTCGCCCAGCAGCGGCAGCGGCGCGACCGGTTGCTGCTGCACGCGCAGTTGACCGGCTTCGATCTTGCTGGCATCGAGCACGTCGTTGACGATTTCGAGCAGGTGGCGGCCGTTGCGCACGACCGTCTGCAGGCTGCGCCGCATCTCGCCGGGACGTGCGTCGTCGCGAAGGCCCTGTTCCGAGTAACCGAGGATGGCTGCGAGCGGCGTTCGCAGCTCGTGGCTCATGTTGGCGAGGAAGCTAGATTTCGCCGCGGCCAGATGCTCGGCGCGCGACAAGGCCCGGCGGAGTTCGATGGTGCGGTCTTCGACGCGCGCCTCGAGTTCGCGATTCAGCGCCTGCTGCTGTTCGGCGGCGTCGCGGAGTGCCGCGTGCATCGCTTGCAGCCGCGACTCGGCCGCCTCGAAATCGTGGATCAGTTCCGACAGTTCGGCGCTGCTCGCTTCCATCGCGCCGGCGAGCCGGGAGCCGTTCCGCGAGGGGTCGAGCCCCCGAAGGCGATCCACCACTTGGGCCAGCCCGCGCGCGTGGCTCTCGGCGAAGCGCCGCGCGAGCCGCTGCAGTCCGATGATCAAGGTCAGCACGAGGACGGCGGCCAGCAGGGAGCGCAGGGTCTGCCGGCGTTCGAGGGGACGCAACGGCTGCAGAACGCGCACCTGCCAGGCGATCCCTTCGACATCGTGCACGGCCACCAGGAACTGCTGATTGGCATCGAACACCAACCTTGGTGCCGCATAGAGGTGCTGCGCCCACCACGGCTGGGCGGCGTGGCCTTCGAGGCGCTCGCGAGCGATCACCGAGCCGGTCTTCACCGGCAGGTCGGGGAGGCTGGACATCACGATCTGCCCGACGGCATCGCTGACGGCATAGCGCAAGGCCGCGGCATCGAGGCGGTTCCGTTCCTCCAGCACCAGCTGGCCGAGTGCGAGGGAGCCCTGCAATACGCCATCGATACGGCCATCGTTCGCCCGGATGGGCGCGGCCACCGCGACGATCAGGTCGCTGCCGATGCCGCGGCCCTGGAACACCGGCGAGACGGTGGGCTCGCCGCGCGCGACGGTTTCCCGGAAGTAGGCGCGGTCGGAAACGTCGCTGGCGCGCTGCCGAGGCGCTTCGCCCCGGAGCATCGAGTACTGCACCTGTCCGAGGGCGTCGGCGCCGAGCAGCGAGAGGAATCCCGGTTGCACCGAGGACACCTGTTGCAACACCGGCGCCACGCCGAGGCTCGGGACGGTGAGTGCGGCCTGCGCCACGGCATCGCGGTGACGGCGGACCTCCTCCGACGTGCCCACCGCCAGCTGCTCGGCCTTGCCGTCGATGAAGAACGCCGTGCGTTGCACGTCGACCTGGTGTCCCCATTGCACCAGCATCGCGATGACGACCGTCGCCGGCGCGGCCATCAGGGTGGAGAGTTGGACGGACAGCTGCAGGGCCATGGGCTGGCCCGCGCGTTGCCGCCTCGAGCGCGTGACGCTGGCGAGCTGGCGGCCACCGACGATGGAGGTGGCGCCGGTCGCCAGCACCACGGCGAACCCGGCCAGCCAGAGCCAGGGATCGTTGACGCCGGGGGGCAGGGTGATCCACGCGGCCACCGGCGACAGCGGCAGCCAGACGCGCCACCAGAGCCCGAAGGGGCTCCATGGTTGCAGCCGCCAACGTGCGACGAGCATGCACTCGAGCACGGCGAGCGAGACCCAATGCACGTCTCCGGTTATGCCGCTGGCGACCAGCGCCACCGGCAGGCTCATGCGCAGGCCGAAGCGCATCGCGACGGCGACCGCCGCCATGTTCCCGACGAGGAAGGGAGTGCTGCCCGGGAGCTGCATCGCGAGGCTGTTGGCGATGCAGGCGAGCAGGGTGAACTGGAGCAGGACGAGGCTGCGCCCGCGCCAGTCGACGCCACGGGCTCCCGGCGTCACGGCGGCCGGGTCGGCGGCGGTTTCCGGGAGAGGGTTCGGCAACGTCGGTCGTCCGCAGCCTGCGATCTGCGGACGATATCAGGGCGGCGCCGGCCGTCGACTACTGGAGGTGATCCTCGACGACGGGCTGCTCCTCGCGGGGCTCCTCGCGCGGCTCGAAGCGCGGTTCCTCGCGGGGCTCCTCGCGCGGCTCGAAGCGCGGTTCCTCGCGGGGTTCGAAGCGGGGCTCCTCGCGGGGTTCGAAACGCGGTTCGTCGCGGGGCGTCACGAAGCGGGGTTCATCGAAGCGCGGCATCGGCGTCTCTTGCGGCGGCGCGTCGACGAACCCGGGCTGCGGCTTCGCGCGTGGCATAGCCTCCGGCATCGCCGCGGGTTGGTCGGGCTGCTCCCAGCGCTGTTCGCGCGCCACGGGGCGCAGCGCTTCGCCGCCAATGCTCGGGCCGGTCATCACCGGGAGTGAGACGTCGAGTCCGACACTGCGCACGGCCGGCTTCGGCATCGGCCGCGGTTCCATCGGGCGCGGCTCCTGCGGGCGCGGCACGTGCGGGCGCGGCACGTGCGGGTGCGGCACGTGCGGCCGCGACGGCGTGTAGCCGTACCCATAACCGTACCCATAACCATGGCCGTAGTAGCCGCCGCCCCACGGCCGGTAACCGCTGCTCCAGGAGGGCGACCAGCTCCACCGGTTCGACCATGACGGTGAATACCACGAGGACCGGTACCACGTGGGCCGGTACCCGCGGTGGCCGTAGACGATGCGCACCGAAGAACCGCTGCTGTAACCGAAGTAGGGGTCGAGGTCCCACGCCGAGCCGTACCCGCGGTAGCCGTAGAACCAGCGGTCGTAGGGGTCGTCGTCGTAACCGCTGTAGCGCGGTGAGTCGTACTCGTAGCGGCGGACCCGTCCATCACGGTCGTAACGGTCGCCATAGCGATCGTCGTAGCGATCGTACGAACGCTCCTCGTAGCGGCGACCGTCCTCGTAGGGGTCGTACACGCGGGTGTAGCTTCCGTCCTCGCGATAGACGCGGCGCTCGACGACTTCGTAGGTGACGCAGCCGCTCAGGACCAGCGACGACAGGGCAAGGAACGCGGTGCGGCGCAGCATGGCGGCGGTCTCCGGGTGGGCCAATCCATCATCCGCCGCGGGAGTGAATGCGTACTTAAAGCTCCCCGTCGCGACGCCGCTGTTCAGCGGCCGTCGCGTGCCGCGCCGTTCAGAGTCGGCCGCCGGCCATCGTCCAGCGCAGCGCGAGGGTGTCGCGGTCGAGCAGGATGAGGTCGGCATCGAGGCCCGGTGCGATGCGGCCCTTGTGCGCGAGTCCCCAGACCGCCGCGGGAGAGGACGTCGCCGCGGCGAGCGCGGTGGCGAGGGGCAGCCGGTGCAGCTCGACGGCCTCGCGGACGCTGGACAGCAGGCTGCTGATCGGGGCGACTTCGAGCGAGACCAGCCGTCCTTGCGCATCGAAGTGCGGCAGGCTGGCCTGGCCGTCGGAGCTCATCGTCAATCGTTCGATCGGCAAGCCGGCGGCGAGCGCGTCGGCCAAGGCGAGCGCGGCGGGAACTTCCCCCGCGGCGACGAAATCCGGCGTGCTGCTGGTGGTGAAATCGATGCTGCCACCTTCGCGGACGAAGGCGAAACCGTCCGCGAGCAGGCGGGCGTTCCGGTTCACGTGCGTGGGATGCCACTGCTTGATCGGCACCGGCCAACGCGAACTCGCCTCGCGCAGCAACGCCAGCCCTTCGGGCGCTTCACCGCAGTGCACGAGCACGGTGCCCGACTTGCCGGCGAGCATGCCGCCGACGCGCGCGTCCGACGCGAGCCGTGCCAGCTCTGCCGCACTGGGCTGCGAGCCGCGGTGGTCGGCGATGGCGATCTCGCCGAGGCCGATCATCTCCGGAATGAAGGCGAGGTCGCCGCGGACACTGCCGGTGAGCGTGACCGGTGGGACCTGGTAGGACCCGGTGAGCGTGTAGGCCGACAGGCCGCTGGCGGCCAGCGCCCGCGCGCAGGCCAGCAGGTCGGCGTGGCTGCGCGTGACGTCGTCGGTGCCGAGTGCGCCGATCATCGTCGTCACGCCCGCGGCGAGCGCCGTGGACGCTGCGAGCGGCGGCATGCGCGTGGCGAAACCGCCTTCGCCACCGCCGCCGCCGAAGTGCACGAGACCATCGACGAGGCCGGGGCAGAGCCAATGCCCGGCGGCATCGATGATCCGCACCGGCACGCCGCAGCCGCGCGGATCGAGGCCCGTGCCCATCGCCAACACACGGCCGTTCGCGACCAGCACATCGCCCCGCCCGGCGGGTGCCGGCGTCATCAACTCCGCGTCGCGGATCCACAGCAGTTCAGACATAACCGATCCCGACGGCAAGGGCCACGGTGAGGGCGGAGAGCGCCATCAGCAGCAGCATGAAACGGAAGATGATGCGCACCCACGCGAGCCAGCCGAGGCCGGCCACGCCGATGGCACCCATCATGGCGGCGGAGGTGGGGATCACCAGGTTGGTGAACCCGTCGCCGAGTTGGAAGCACAACACGCTGACCTGCTTGCTGACCCCGACGAGCTCGCCGAGGCCCGCCATCAAGGGCATGGTGATCGTGGCCTGGGCGCTGCCGGAGCTCACGAAGAAGTTGAACACCGACTGCACCGCGAGCATGCCCCACGCAGCGACCAGTTCGGGCATGCCGGCGATGGCGCTGCCCATGCTGTAGAGCGCGGTGTTGAGCACGGACGGCGCGTGCGGGTCGCTGCCGCCGAGGATGCCGAGCATGCCCTTGGCCACGGCGATCACCAGCACCACCGGCACGAGGGCGCGCACGCCATCGGTGAACGCCTGCACCGCGCCATTGGCGCTGATGCGGCCGCCAAGCACCGCGGCGACACCGGCGAACAGGCCGAGCGCGAAGAACTGCGTCGCGATCTCGGCGATGTAGTAGCCGGCGACGGTGACGCCCCAGACGATCCACGCGACCGTGGCCAGCGTCGCCCACAGCACGGCATGGTCGACCCAGCCGAGGGGCGCGCTCGCCGTGCCGGCGGTGGCCGTCGCGTCTCCCGCATCCGTCGCCTCCGGTGCACGGCGGTGCGCCGTCGCGTAACGCAGGGCGAAGGCCAGCCCCACCGCGGTGAAGCCCGCCCACATCGCCATCCGGAACGGCGCGCCCGAGAGCAGTGGCAATCCGGCGATGCCCTGCGCCACGGCGACGCTGAAGGGGTTCATCCACGAGGTGCCGAAGCCGATCTGGCTGGCCATGTAGGTCACCATCACGCCGGTCTCCGGCGGGTAGCCGAGGCGGCGGATCAGCGGCAGCAACAGGGCGAGGAAGGCGATGGTCTCCTCGCCCATGCCGAACACCGCGCCGCCGGTGGAGAAGGCGACGAACAGCACGGCGAGCAGCAGGCGCGGGCGATGGCCGAAGCGCGCGATGAGGCGCTTAAGCCCGTTGTCGATGGCGCCACTGGCCTGCACCAGGCCGAAGGCGCCGCCGACGGTGAGCACGAAGGCGATCACGCCGATCGCGGCGCCGTTGCGGCTGCCCGACGTGAAGCCATCGAAGAACAGGTTGAGCACGCCAGGATGGTCGGCGTCGCTGGAGAACAGGCGCAGCCCGAGCGCGGACTCGCCGGGCTGGAAGCTGGCCAGCGACATCGGCTGACCGGGCGCGAAGAAGCCGGCAGGCACGAAGGGCACGATCGCTGCCAGCACGAGGGCGACGGCGAGCAGGACCAGCAGCGTGTCGGGCGCGCGCGATGGCGCGGCGGTGGAAGTCATTCGCAAGTCCGGGACGAAGGGGCGAAGCGCGACGCGCCGTGGCCGCGTTGGGCGGCCACGGTAGCGCAGGAAAGGTGGGGCGTCCGTGCCCCGAAGGCCCACCGGTGCGCCGGTGGGCCGTCCAAGCGAGGGATCAGGCGCGGCGGATCAGAAGCGGCCGATCCAGTTCAACGTGACGAAGCGGCCCATCGCGTCGTGGTTGAACGTGTCGACCCACGCGCTGGCGCCGAGGGCACGCGGCGGATCGCGGTCGGTGAGGTTCTTCACCTGCAGCGAGACGCGGTGCGTTTCGTTGATGTTCCAGCCCCACGAGGCGTTGAACGTGGTCCACGAGGCCACGCGCGCCGTCGTCGCGATCGCCGCCGGGTCGAAGCGGAAATCGTCGTAGTACGAGCCGGTGTAGCTGGCCCAGAGGGCGGCGTCGAAGTCCTCGCTGGTCCAGTCCAGCGCCACCGTGCCGCGCCACTTCGGATAGCGGTACTCGCCATTCAGCTCGACGAGGCGCTGGCCGCCGACGCAGGCTCCATCGCCGCGCAGCGGTGCGACCTGCGGCGAGCACGATTCCGAGCGCTCGAACGAGAGCACGCGGGTGGCGTCGATCGACAGGTCGAGGCGGCCGCCGAGGAAGTCCTCGGCGAGGCCGTGGTCGATGGCGAGGTCCCAGCCGTTGGTGCGCTGGACGCCGATGTTCTGCAGCGGCGCGAACACTTCGCCGGTCGACACGCGGCCGACACCGCCGCTGGCGGTTTCGATGCCCGGCGCGTTGACCGGACGCGGGCGGCTGCCATCCGCGAAGGTGTAGATCAGCGACGGGTTGGTGAGCGCGGCACGCAGCAGGCCGAAGTAGTCGACGTCGACGGTGTTCTTCTGGTCGAAGTTCCAGTAGTCGATGCTGACGGTGGTGCGTTCCAGCGGCGACCACACCATGCCGGCATTCCACGCCTCCGAAGTCTCCGGCTGGAGATCCGGATTGGCGAGTACCTGGCTCAGGATGGTCGGGCGGCCCGAACGGCTGCCGCACCAGTTGGCGAAGAACTCGCTGCCCGAGGCGCAGGGCAGGGTGAACGAGGCCGCGGTGGTGCCGCTGCCCGCTTGCGCCAGCGACGGTGCGCGGAAGCCGGTGTTCCAGCCGGCGCGGAAGACCAGCGCGTCGCTCGGGCGGAAGCGCAGGCCAACGGACGGATTGAAGTCGCCGCCGAAGTCGGAGTAGTGGTCGTAGCGGCCGGCGAGACGAACGTCGAACGTGTCGGTGAAGGGCAGCAGCGATTCGACGAACACGGCCGACGCATTGCGATCAGCATTCGCCGACTTCGAGCCGAAGCCGAACACGCCGGGCTGGCCGGTGAGGCGGTTCACCTCAGCGAGCGGCGACGGACGGTCGGCGATGTCCTCGCGGCGGCCTTCGAGACCGACGGCCCAGGCGATGTCGCGGTCGCCGATGGCGCCGGCGATGCCGTTGAACTTGAGGTCGGCGCTCAGCGTGGTCGATTCACCGTTGCGCGGCACCGTGTCGCGGAGCAGCCGCATCACGTTGGGATCCTGCGTGGCTTGGCCGCCGAACGGGTTGTACCAGAGGCCGCCCGTGGTCGGCGTACAGGTCGTGGTGCCATCGGCGCAGAGGCGGCCGCGGAGCGCGGCGAGCGTGCGCAGGCGGTTGTAGATGCCACCGCTGGCGATCTGTTCGGACTCGCTGCGGCCGTACCCGACGGCGGCTTCCCAGCCCCAGTCGTCGTTGAGCTCGCCGCGCAGGCCGGCGAGCGCGCGCCAATTCTTCGTCTCCACGTCGATCTGGCGCTCGTCGGGGAAGCGGCCCCAGCCGACGATGTCCTGCGTGGCGCCGAGCCCACCGGCCAGCAGGCGGGTGCGAAGTTCGGCCGGCATGTTCGGGTGGTTGAACGCGATGGTGGCCTGCGACCACGGCGCCGGCGCGCTGGTGGCGAAGCTCTCGTTGCGCTGCAGCTGCACTTCGCTGAAGAAGGCGAGGCTGTCGCCAAGGCGCGCGTTGAACGTGCCGTAGAGGCCGAGCTGCTCGAGCTGCGGGTCGAAGGCGGTGTAGTCGCTGCGGTCGACGGCGCAATAGGCGCCGAGGCTGCCGAGCGGGAAGCCCGGGCGGCCGTCGAAACGCTGGCCCGACGGGCAGCTGGCTTCGACGAAGTCGTCGCGGCTGAAGCTGCCCCAGTTGTAGCTCGGGAAAATGCCCTGCTGCGACGGCACGCGCTCGTTGGCGGTGATCGCGCGGTCGCGGTTGTAGAAGCCGTTGCGGCGGAAGGCGTCGATCACGACCAAGCCTTCGACCGTGTCGGTGCTGAAGCCAGCCAACAGGTTGGCGTTGAGCTTGGCTTCGTCGCCGTCGGCGGTCGAATCGCCGATGCTGACGGCGGTGCGCACGCCGTCGAAGCTCTGGCGCAGCACGACGTTGATGACGCCGGCGACGGCGTCGGCGCCGTAGATGGCCGAGGCGCCGGCGGACAGCACTTCGATGCGCTCGACGGCCGCCATCGGGATGGCGTTGATGTCGACGAAGTTCTCCGAGCGCACGCCGTTCGAGAACGAGCTGGCAGCGACGCGACGGCCGTTGACCAGCGTCAGCGTGGAGCCGGCGCCGAGGCCGCGCAGCGAGGCGCCGGCCATGCCGGCCGGCGAATCGGCCTGCAGCGCGCCGGAGGTGGCGGTGCTGAAGTTGCCGGTGCCGCCACCGGTCTCGGAGATCAGCTTCAGCACGTCGCCGATCGAGGCGAGGCCGAGGCGTTCGATCTTGACCGCGTCGATGACCTGCACCGGCTGCGCTTCGGCGAGATCGACGCCACGCAGGTTGGTGCCGGTGACGGTGACGGCGTCGAGGGTCTTGGCGTCGTCGGTTTCGGCGGCAGGCGACTGGGCCTGCGCGGCAACGGACGTGGCGAGGAGCAGCGCGATCGTGGCGCTGAGAGGCTTCTTGGACAGCATGGCGGTTTCCTCAGGGTCGACGGACGACCGCGCCACGGGCGCAGTCGTCAGGGTCTGGTCTTGGGGCATGGATGGCCCCGATGCACGGCGCCGCCGTCGAACGACGGCAACGCGAACGCAACCTCGCTTCGCGCCATTGCGGCACGAAGGAGCTCAGCCGATGGGATCTACTCGTCCCACCACTCGCTGAGATAGAAAGTCCGGGCGATGTGCCGGATGTGGTTGCGTGGCTTGGGCATTTCGGTGGACCGGAAACGTGCTGCTTTCATACTTTGTTCATTTCCACGCCGTCAAGTGCCGACGGATGAAACCTGCTAAACATCGGCGCCTTCCGTCGCTGATCGGGGTGGTTTCGGACATGGATTCACTGTTTTTGCGCGCTGCTTTGCTGGCCTTCACGGGGATCGGTAGCGTCGCTTGGGCGTCGGTCCCGGCCGACGGGCCGACGCGCAGCCTGCTGCTGGCGGGCGGTGCGCTGGCGGTTTGTTCCGACCTCTCGCCACGTGCGTGCGCGACCGCACCGAGCGACGCGACCCGCGGCCCCGCGCGCTTCCGCGTCGACGACGCTGGCATCGCCCGTGCGCTCGATCCGGCCCTGTGGTCCTTGCCCGGTGCGCCCTCGCGCGACGACGTGGCGGCGATGCTCGCGCAGGGGCAACGCGCTTTGGACGCGACGGGTGGAAACGCTGGGGACGTGTTCGATGCAGCGCGCCTGGAATCGGCATTCGCCGAGGCCTGCCTTGGTGGTGGTTGCGCCGAAACGGACCGCCGCCGGCCGTGGTCGGTGCTGCTGGACGTCGAACGCGCGGCGGTGATGGCCGCGCTGGAAGTGCCCCAGCGCACGGAGGGTGGCGCGCGCCCGCTCGAACGCGCACTGCCGGCGCGCAGCCGCGTGCGCGGCGGTGTCGATGTGCTGCGTGCTTTCGTCGCGGAGGCGCAGGCGCGCACCACGGGACGGCCGAAGATCGCCGTGGTGACGGCCTCGGGCTTCGACCCGATGGATGCGGTGGATTTCTACGTCGACGTGTTCCGCGAGCTCGGCGCCGACGCGGTGTGGTGGCCGGTGGATGCCGCAGCGGCCGCGGCGCGGTTCGAGTCGGGGGATTGCGCGGCGTTGCCGCGACTTCGCGTCGAACGCCTCCGGCTTCCCAACCGCGAGGCCGTGTACCCCGACCTCGCCGATTATCAGCGCGCGCACTGCGCCTCGCAGCCGGCCCTGATGCTGCAGGTGCAGGGCGTTTTCTTCGCCGGGGGTGACCAGTGGCGGCATCGGCAGGCCTTCGTGCGGGCCGATGATTCGCCGAACGACTGGCTGCTGGAACTGCGTCAGGCGCATGCGGAAGGCCGGGTGGTCGTCGGTGGCACCAGCGCGGGAGCGGCCGTGCAGAGTGGCTCGTGGATGCTCGGCAATGGCGATGTCGAAGCTGCCGTGTCGCGCGCCGCACGCGTGGCGCCGCCGCCGGAGCCGGGCTGCACGCGTGGCGGGCGCTGCGGCGGTCTGCCCGAAGATGTGCTGACGCTGTGGCCGGCCGGTGGGCTGCGGCTGGCGGAAGACGCGATCGTCGACACCCACTTCTCGGAGCGCGCGCGCGAGCTGCGACTGTTGATGGCGATGCAGGCCGCCGACGCGCGCTGGGGCTATGGGGCGGACGAGACGTCGGCTCTGCTGTTGCGCGAGCGCGACGGTCGTCGCGAGATCCGCGCGGTGGGTGAATCCGGCGGTTGGGTGATGCGCCGCGATGCGGCGATGCGCGACGAGGTCGAGGCCTGGTACCTCGCGCCGGGCGCCGTGCTGGTGGTCGAGCCCTCGGCCGAGGGTGGCGAGCGCGTCAGCCTCGTCCTCGACGCGGAGGCCTCGCGCGCCACGCGCCAGCGTGTGCCGCTGCCTGACTCCGCGTTCGAGGCGGGGGCGCTGCGCACGGCCGCCCAGCGTCTGGCGTGGCGTTGCGGAACCAGCGTGCAGCTGCCCGCGGCGCCGGGCGTGGCGGAACTCCGTTGCGCGGAGGGGGCGCGAGGTTGGAAGGGAGCGGGCGGCATGCAGGGCGTTGGTCCCCTGCGTCTGCGTTTCGTTCGCGAAGGCATTGCCGTTCCGCGTTGATCGACGGCAAACCGGAGGCGACGGGAATGCCCCATCCTGCATCCTCCCCGGTTCCCTTCGACGGACGCCTGACATGAGCACGATCCGCTACGCCGCTTCGCAACGCTGGATCCACTGGACGGTCGCGGGCCTCGTCGCCGCGGCCTATGCGCTCGCAGAGTTCCGCGGCTGGTTTCCGCGCGGCACGCCGATCCGCAGCGCGATGATGCCCCTGCATTTCTGGGCCGGCATCATCGTGATGCTGCTGCTGTTGCCGCGCTTCGCGCTTCGTGCCCGCCACGGCGTACCGCCCGTCACGCCGCCACTGCCGCGCTGGGAGACGATGCTGGGCAGCCTCACGCACGTCGCGCTCTACGCCTTCCTGCTGGTGCAGCCGATCCTCGGCGTGCTGATCCTGTGGAGCGAAGGTCGCGGCATCCCGGTGCCGTTCACGAGCCTCGCCATCCCGCCGCTGTTCGCGCCGGGCGCGGCCATCGAGGATGTCGCCGAGGACGCGCACAAGCTGCTGGCGAGCGTGTTCTACGGCGTGATCGGCCTGCACGTGCTCGCTGCCGTCTATCATCGCTGGCTCCGCCGCGACGACGTCATGCAGCGGATGCTCTGACGCCGACCCTCGCCGACCATGACCCTGCCGACCGCCGATTTCCGCAGCGACACCGTCACTCGCCCCACGCCGGCCATGCGTGCCGCAATGCTCCACGCCGCCGTAGGCGACGACGTGTACGGCGACGATCCGACGGTGAATGCGCTGCAGTCGCGGCTGGCCGCGGATCTCGGTTTCGAGGCGGGGCTGTTCGTCGCCAGCGGCACGCAGAGCAACCTGATCGCGCTGATGGCGCATTGCCAGCGCGGCGACGAGTACCTCGTCGGCGCCGACGCGCACACCTACAAATACGAAGGCGGCGGCGCGGCGGTGCTGGGCTCGATCCAGCCGCAGCCGATCCCGCAGGCGGCCGACGGCACGCTGCCGCTGGAGGCGGTGGGTGCGGCGATCAAGCCCGACGATCCGCACTTCGCGCGCAGCCGCGTGCTCTGCCTGGAGAACACCTGGCACGGCAAGCCGCTGCCGCTCGCCTACGCCCCGGATGCGCGCGCGCTCTGCGACGAGCGCGGCCTCGCCCTGCATCTCGACGGCGCGCGGCTGTTCAATGCCGCCGTCGCGCAGGGCGTGCCCGTGCGCACGCTGGTCGCGCCCTTCCACAGCGTGTCGGTGTGCCTCTCGAAAGGCCTCGGCGCGCCGGTCGGCTCGGTGCTGCTGGGCAGTGCCGAACTCATCGCCCGCGGCAAGCGCCTGAAGAAGCTGTTGGGCGGCGGCTGGCGCCAGGCCGGCATGCTCGCCGCCGCGGCGCTGCACGCGCTCGACCACCATGTCGAACGCCTCGCCGACGATCATCGCCGCGCCCGCGTTCTCGCCGAAGGACTTGCGGCGATTGCCGGCCTCGCGGTCGAGACGCCGCAGACCAACCTGGTGTTCGTCACCGTGCCGGAGGCCGCGTTGCCGCGACTGCGGGCAACGCTCCATGAGTACGGGATCATCGCCAGCGTCGGCGGCCCGCGCGTGCGCCTCGCCACGCACCTCGACATCGACGATGCCGCCGTCGCGCGCGCCGTGGCGGCGTTCTCGGCGGCGATGCGTTGAATCGCCTTCGGGCCTGACCCGCGCGGCCCTCATCGGGTCGCTTCGCCCGCCGGATCGCGCCAGATCATGTAGATGTCGGCGCGGGCGTAATGGCTTCCCGGCTTCACCCCGGGCTGCTGTTCGAAACCGACCTTCCGGTACATCGCGATGGCCGTCTGCAACTTCCCGTTGGTTTCCAGGAACAGCGTGTGCGCGCCTCGCCGGCGGAACTCGTCGATGGCGGCTTCGATCAGCCGTCGCCCGAGGCCGAGGCCCTGGTGCGCCTCCGTCACCGCCATCTTGGTCAGCTCGTAGACGCCGGGCGCATCGAGCATCAGCGCGCAGGTGCCGACCACCTCATCGCCCACCATCGCGAAGAGGATCGTGCCGCCGGGGTCGACGATGTGCTTTTGCGGATTGGACAGCACCTCATGGTCGAAGGGTTCGATGCGGTAGTACTTCGAAAGCCATTCGGCGTTGAGCCGGTAGAAGTGCGGCTGCAGGTCGGGTGACCACGGCACCAGTCGCACGGCGGCCGAGCCCGCGCTGGCTTCGCGGTAGCGGCGGGCGACGTCGGCGGGAAAGGGGTTTTCGTCGAGGCTGCGCTCGAGCTGGGCGAGCACGGCGAGCACGTCGACGCCGGTGGCGGCGAGTCGTGCCTCCACGCCCGCCCGCATCGCTGCCCAGATCGGCCGCGCCTTCAGGAGTTCGGCTTCGGCCTTGGCGCTCAGTGCGAGCCGACGCTCGCGACGGTCGGCCCCGGGTGCGGTGAGCAGCCATCCGTCGCGCACCAGGCGATTGGCGAGCTGGCTCACGGCCGGATGGGTGAGGCCGAGGCCGCGGGCCAAGGCGCCGATGGTCGACGGCCCCTGCACCTGCAGGGCGCGCAGCAGCGGAAACCAGCGCGACTGCAAGGCAGAGCCGTGCTCACGGTAGGCCGCGTCGACCTGGTCGTACCAGCGCTCGGACAACAGCTTGAGGCGGCTCGACAGCGCCAGTGCGCCCTCGTCCTGGATCAGGCCCATGCGACCTCCGGAAGTGGTTACGTAATACGTAACCTATCGCTGGGGCCGGCGCGCTGCAAGGGCTTGGGCGGCGAGCCGCATCCGGCCTGCGGCGAGGCGCCGCTCACTCGGGCTTCGGCAACCCGTCCACGAGCTCAATGGCGTCGGCGGTGCCGACGAAGGGCAAGCCGGCATCGCCCTGGGCGTAAGTGATCAGGCCGACGTACACCCATTCCGGAAAGCGCGGGGCTCGTCCCGGCAGTAGGCCGTCGCCACCGTAGGCGCGCCATGCATCGGGCGTCACCCCGGGCTGCGGGTTCGGCAATTGCCAGTACGCCCGAAGGCTGCGGTCTTCGAGGCCGACGATGCGCAGATCGGCGCGCCCTTCGGGTGCCACGCCCGCGCCCTCGTCGGTCACGCCCGAGCGTCCGCGGCGGGTGTTCTTGCCTTCCACGGTGAACAGGGTGCGGCCGCGGTGCCCCACCACCAGATGCGCGGACTCGGGCGCCTCCAGATCCGGTGCATGCACCTGCAGGCCGGCGAAGACGTAAGCGTCTGCCGGGCGCGGCGGGGATTGGCTGTCCTTGAGGCTGCCAATGCCCACGTTGCGCACGATCACCTCGAAGGGAAAGCGCAGCGGGCGGGCATCAAGACGACCCTGGTCCTTGTTGAAGTGCAGGGTCTTGTTGTTGGCGTTGTCGCTCAGCTCGGCGCGATAGCGGCCGTCGGCGCGCGCCACGCTGGGCAGCACCTCCGCCCGGGCCGTGGTGTAGCCCTGCAGCGGGCCCTCGCCTTCGAAATCATCGGAGAACGGCTGGCCCGCAGCGTCCTCGGGGAAGGGCGGCGCCGCAGGGGTACAGGCGATGAGCAAGGCACCCAGCAGGGGCGTGGTGATTCGACGGAGAGCGGACTTCATGCGCGGTGGGGGTCCAAGCAAGGGCAAAGGCAGCTATGCGGCCAAACCGTAGCTTCGCAGCAGCGCGTTCGGGTCGGGCTCACGGCCGCGGAAGGCGATGAAGCTCTCCAGCGCCGGGCGCGAACCGCCGACCGCGAGGATCTCGCGGCGGTAGCGCGCACCGGTCGCCGCGTCGAACACTGAACCCGCGGCGGCCGCGGCTTCCTCGAAGGCGCCGAAAGCATCGGCACTCAACACTTCGGCCCACAGGTAGCTGTAGTAGCCGGCCGCATAGCCGCCCGCGAAGATGTGGGTGAACCCGTGCGGGAAGCGATGCCAGGCGGGCGGCGTGATTACCGCCACCTCGGCGCGCACGGCGTCCAGCAGCTCGAGGGTGCGTGGCCCGTGCATCGGGTCGAATTCGAGATGGAGACGGAAGTCGTACAGCGCGAACTCCAACTGGCGGACGAGGAACAGGCCGGCGTGGTAATGGCGCGCGGCGGTCATCTTCGCGAAGAGGTCGTCGGGCAGTGCCTCGCCCGTTTGCCAGTGCCGCGCGAAGCGGTCCAGCGCCTCGCGCTTCCAGCCGAAGTTCTCCATGAACTGGCTGGGCAGTTCGACGGCGTCCCACTCCACGCCATTGATGCCCGACACCGCCGGCCAGCCGATCTCGGTGAGCAGGTGGTGCAGGCCGTGGCCGAACTCGTGGAACAGGGTGATGACGTCGTCGTGCGTGAGCAGGCTTGGGCGGCCCTCGACCGGCGGCGCGGCATTGCAGGTGAGGTAGGCCACCGGGATCTGCCCCGTCAGCCCCAGCCGGGTGCGGCAGACGTCCATCCACGCGCCGCCGCGCTTGCCCTCGCGGGCGTAGTGGTCGAAGTAGACGCCGGCGCGCACCGTGCCGTCGGCGTCGAGCACGTCGAAGTACTGCACGTCGTCGTGCCAGGTCGCCACGTCATGACGCTCGCGGAAGCGCACGCCGAAGACGTCGGTGGCGATGTCGAGTACCCCCTTGAGCACGCTCGGCTGCGCGAAGTAGGGCTTGAGCTGCTCTTCTTCGAAGGCGTAGCGCGCGACGCGCAGCTTCTCGCTGGCCCAGCCGACATCCCAGGGCTGCAGGTCGTGCAGTCCGAGCTCGCTCGCGGCGAAGGCGTGCAGCTCCTCCAGCTCGCGGTGTGCGACCGGCCGCGCCTTGGCGGCGAGCTCGCGGAGGAAGGCGAGCACGCGCTCGGGCGTGCCGGCCATCTTGTCCTCGAGGGATTCGTGCGCCGCGCTCGGGAAGCCGAGCAGCTGCGCGGACTCGTGCCGCAGCGCGAGGATCCTGGCGATGCGTTCCGAATTGTCGAACGTGCCGGCCTGCGGCCCCTGGTCGGAGGCGCGCGTGTTGTAGGCGGTGTACACCGCCTCGCGCAGCGCGCGGTCGTCGGCGTGGGCCAGGATCGCCTGCACCACCGGCCCCTTCAGCGTGGCGAGGAAACCGTCTTTGCCCTTCGCTTTCGCTTGGCCCGCCAACAGATCACGCGCGGAGGGCGGCAGGCCGGCGAGCTGCGCTTCGGCCAGCGGCAGCGTCCATGCCTCGGAGGCGTCGAGCACGGCCTCTTCGAACGCGGTGTCCAGCTTCGAGAGTTCGGTCTGGATCTCGCGGAAGCGCGTGCGCGCCGGCTCCTCCAGCGCGACGCCGGAATTGCGGAAGCCGCGCAGGCTGTCCTCGACCAGCATCCGCTGCGCGCGGTCGAGCGCTTCGAAGCCGGCGCCGTCACGCACGGCCTTCATCGCGTCGTACAGGCCGCGGTGCTGGCCGAGCTCGGTGGTGAATTCGGTGATGTGCTCGTCGGCCTCGGAATACACCTCGCGGAGGGCGGGCGAATCCTTCACGCCGTGCAGGTGCGACACCGGCGACCACGTACGCGAGAGCTTCTCGTCCAGTTGTTCGAGCGGCGCGACGAGCGAATCGAAGTCGCGGGCGGCGGGATCGGCGACGAGCCGTTCGACGGCGGCGCGGTAGTCGGCGAGCACCGCCTCGACGGCGGGCACGACGTGCGCGGGCGTGATGGCGGGGAAGTCCGGCAGCAGGGCCGGGGAGAGCAGGGGGTTGTCGGTGGTTCGCATCGCCCAAGGATAGCGACGATGCTGGCATCGATCACCGCGTAGGATCTCGACGGGCCGTGCGGACGGCATCGCTGCGGGTCGCCGGTGGCGTCGCTCCGGTCGTCACCGGGCCGCCTCCCGCAGCCCGTGGCGCGATCATCGGGACGAACTTCCGGAACGAGACGTAGAACCCTTCCCCGTTGCTCGCGCGGCTGCCGAAACGGGTGTCGCCGTAGTACGTCCCCACGGTCACGTTGCCCCGGGTCGACTCCGCCATGGCGTAGTGGATCTCGTCGCCCGCGCCGCCGCCGCGCGAGATGCCGATCAGATCGCCGCGACCGGAAAAGGACAGGACGACCTCGTCGGCGCCACCTTGGTGTGGCGGCGAATCCAGGCGCTTCAGGACCGGCGCGCCCCGGAAGTGCCCCGCGATGGAGAACACGCCATTGGGGAACACCACGAGCTCGCCGCCTTCGTCGTTCCCGGCGCTTCCCACCGGCAGCGCACCCAGCGTGCGGCCCCGCGAGTCCAGTCGCCACACCATCAGGTCCTTGCTGCCGAAGGAGGTCAGGTGGACCGCTGCGTCGAGTCGTGCGGCGGCATCGAAGCGGCCCAAGGCCGTGACGTTTCCCATCCCATCGATGCCAACGCCGCGGACCGACTGCAGGCCGGTGCCATCGGCGAAGCGGACCCAGGCCTCGCCCGATGCGATGGAGAGCCCCGCGACGTAGCCGTCGGTGGAATCATCGCAGCGGCGCGATGCCCCGAGCATCTGCAGGTCGCCCAAGCATTCGCCGGCGAAGGTGATCATTCCGGCTCCGATGGCCACGGCGCGCACCGACGCCGCGCCGGCGCCTCCCACCTGGTGCGACGACAGCGGGCGGAGGCGATCGTCCAGGACCACGACATAACCTTCATCGCCGCCGGAATGTGGCAGCGCACCGAGGGGTGGAACGCTGATGCCCGAGTTCGCGTTTACCGCGACGGCCACGCGGCCGTCGCGCGCATCCAACTCATTGCCGTAGTCGTCCCCCGTGCCGCCCATCGAGATTGCCGAGACGACCGCCGCCGAGGCGTCGAGTTCGGCGACGAAGGTGTCCATCCGGCCGAAGGCCGGGAGGGTGGGAGTGCCTTCGCCCAATACCCCTGTGAACCCTCCGGTGACGAAGATGCGGCCGTCGTCCGAGACCACGATGTCGGTCGCGACGTCGCTTGCAGCCCCCCCGAGGCCCGCCAGGGCCAAGACCTGTCCGTTGGCGTCGATGCGGGCCACGAAGGCGTCGGATTGACCCCGGCTGGTGATCTGACGCCCGCCGAGGGCGAGCGAGCCGGCATAGCTCCCGGCCACCCACACATCGCCATTGGCCGCCAGAGCGACGCCTCTCGCGACGCCGTTGCCGAACAGCGACCAAGCGTACTCCAGCCCGGGGTCGGCGGGCGTGGTAGGCGTCGACGCGTCGAGCTGCCGGCCGACGAAGAATTCGCTCCAGATGCGCTCTGCGGCACCGGGAAAGTACTGATGGCTGGCGCCAGCGACTTCGGTGAACCACGTCTCGGCGGCGCTGTTCCAGCGCTGGGTCCGATGGGTCACGGACCGACCGTCGATGGTGATCGTCTCCGTCACCGAGACCGGCATCCCGCCGCCGTTGTGAGCGACCCATAAGTCGCGTTGCGCGGCATCCTGGACATTCCGCGGCTGCGGGTTGGAGGTTCCCGTGACCTGCGATTCGCGTTCACCCCGCCACAGCCAGATGTCGACCGGCGCAGCGGGTGTGCAGGGTGCTTCCGACCCGCCGTAGGCGCTCAATCACCCCCCGGACACTGGCGCATAGGCGGCGAACAGGCGAGTGTGGGCGCAAGCCAGGCTACTGGCCATCATCGCGCCATTCGAGAATCCGGTGACGTACACGCGGGTCGCGGCGACGGGCCAGCGCCGGGCCACCTCGCTCGGCAGCGCGGCCAAGAAACCGAGGTCGTCGGGGCTGCTGCCGTCGAAGGCGTAACTGTTCCAGTTGAACCCGTTGGCGCCAGCGCGACGGCTTGCTAGTTTCAACTTCCAAGTGCAACGCCCGAACGTCAAGGTTGGGGCATGCCCAGAACGTACCAGCACCTTTCTGCAGAAGAGCGCGGCGTGATCATGGCGGAGCGTCAGCGGGGCAATTCGATGTCCGCCATCGCCCGACTCCTCGGCCGCGCGCCCTCCACGCTGTCCCGCGAACTGCAGCGCAACGGTGGCGGCAATTATGCAGCGCCGATGGCTGGCGTGGCCTATCGTCTGCGTCGCGTTGGGTGTCGCCGCAGACGGAAGCTCATCGAGGGCACGCCGATTTACGGCTTCGTCCGCGACCACCTGCTGTATCGCCAGTGGTCGCCGGAGCAGATCGCAGGGAAACTGCGCGTCATGCACCCCGACGACCTTGCCTCTCGCGTCAGCCACGAGACGATCTACGCCGCAATCTATGCGCATCCGAAAGGCGCACTGCGGCAGGACATGATCGCCGCGCTGCGGCAGGAAAAGCCTGCTCGTGGTCGCGTGCGACGGACGGCGGCCGGTCGCGGCGGATTGCGCATTCCCGACGGCAGCGGCATCAAGCATCGACCGGAAGAGATCGCGCAGCGACTTCTTCCAGGGCATTGGGAGGGCGATCTGATCAAGGGCGCCTTCAACCGGTCGGCGGTCGGTACGCTGGTCGAGCGCAAAACGCGCTTCGTGGTGTTGTGCCGGATGGACGATTGCAGCGCCGATTCGGCATTGGCGAGCTTCACGCGGCAGATGAAAAAATTGCCGGCGTTTCTTCGGGAAAGCCTGACCTACGATCGCGGCAGCGAGATGGCGAAGCATGCCGAGTTGGCGCGTCGCTTGAACATCGACATCTGGTTCGCTGATCCGTACTCGCCTTGGAAGCGCGGGAGCAACGAGAACACGAACGGACTGCTGCGGCAGTACCTGCCAAAAGGCGCCGATCTGTCGGGCGTGTCGCAGACGCTATTAAGCGACATCGCCAGACAGCTCAACGGCCGCCCGCGGAAGACTTTGGGATGGAAGACGCCAGAAGAAGCGCTTGGCGAGGAAATCGAACTCTTTCAACAACGCGTTGCACTTGATTCTTGAGCCTGAGCTTCCATCCGGCGAAATCACCATCACGCGATGGCGATCGGAGACGTCCAGCCATCCGGAGCTGCGCAGGAAGGCGTCCCCGTTGCTGCCGAAGGGATGCAGGGCAAGCACCAGCGGCAAGGGCGTCTGCCCATCCCAGCCATCGGGGGTCGCGACCCGGAAGGTGCGTTCGACGCCACCGACGGTCCACGTCTCGGCCTCGACCCGCGCAGCGACGACCGGATCGGCCAATGGCAGCGACAAGACCGCCAGCATCCACACCAAGAAGTGCCTCGAAAGGGCCATGGCCCACCTTGCTGATGCCCGACTCCCACCCACCAACGCACCACGGGCTTGGGCGTTGACGGCGGAACTGCGTCGGGCCGCCGGAAGTCCCCCGGGGTCTACCGCCAGATTGAGTGCGGCAGGCGCAGGTCCAAGGCCCGGCCCGGGGCGCATTCCGGGGAGAAGTACGAGCCGGAGAGGCCACCGACCTCGGCCCGCTGGGCATAGCTCTCCCGGTAGTAGCGACGGGCGTGGTCGAGCGCCAGCGGCGCGGGAACACCCAGCAGCTCGGCCATGCGCCGGTTGTACTGCACCGCGTGGCACTCGGTGACCCGCTCGTCGAGCAAGCCGCGCACGTGCATCACCTCATGGGTGAACAGGTTCAGGCTCTGGATACCGCGCTGGTCGGCGCTCGCCGGGTCATCGAGGTAATCGCGCAGCGTCGAGCACCACGGTTTCTGCAGCACGATCTCCCCGGTCGCAAGGTTGGCGTGCCCGGCGGCCAGCGCGTTCGGGTCGAGCATCGTGTCGAAGAGGGTATTGCAGTGGACCGACACCGGCCTGCCCTCCGTCAACACGCGCGCCCGTGATTCGAGGAAGCGCTCGAAGCGCCACGTGGACACCGGGGGCCAGGCGAAGCCGATGGCGATCGCACTCACGAGAAGCAGGTAGGGCGGATGGATGGGCTGCGGGTGGTCGCGGTTCCAGGGCGAAAGCAGCTCGCGGATCGCGAGGCAGGCGAAGGTCAATGAAAGCGCGAGCCACAGCATCCGGGTCTATCCAGTGATGACGTCAGGTGGCGACCTCAGCGCGTAGGGATGATCCCGTTCGCGCGACGGGGGATGCTCAGCAGCTACCCGCATCCCACTCCCACTCGCCAAAGGCATTGGTTCGACGCTGGGCCTGAACGCGCATTTGTCGGCCATCGTCATAATCATTACCGGCGCCAAGGCGCCGAGAGACGTGAGGATTCAGAACGCCTGTGACTGCTCACGAGCTTTCGCGGCTTGTTGCGCTTGATCCTGTGCATTCTGCTCGGCCTGCATCGCGGAGAAGGCTTCTTCATCGACAAAACTGAGGAAGGTCGTGGTGCTCGGCCATCCGCGTGACACGCGGATGCTCATGCCATCGTCGCGCTCCCAACGGAAAACAACGTCACCCACCTGAACGTTGCCATCCACCCAAGTGGGTTCGCCGTATTTCTGCGTCACCAGATCGGCCACACGTTGCACCTGTTGCGTATCCATGAAGGAACTGAAGGTGTATTCGGCAAACGCAAACGTTTCGGTGGCATCCACGTAGCCCACCTCGAACGCTGAAGCACCTTGCAGTACCCCACGCGGATCGTAGGTATCGGTCCAGAAGTTGTCGTTTTCACGTTTGGCGCGCATGCCGCCCTGTTTGATGGCTGTGCGAAGCGCGGAGCGCGGAGCGCGGAGCTCCCTTGAGCGTGATGTCAAACAGCTGCAGCGGCGGCAAAGTCGATTCGGGTTCCTCGACGGGTTCAGGCGCGGCATCGACCGTCTTAGCGCCGCTCTCAACTGCGCTGGAATCGCCGGCAGTGGTTGGCTCAGACGGACTGCAAGCCGCCACAAGGAAACTCAGGATACAAACGTTAAACAGCAGCACACGGGGCATGCGGACACATTCCTTTGCGTGAAATCGGCGCATAGTCTAGTCACGCAATGTTCACGAAGCGTTATGAGTGTCGTTATGCCCTGTCTTTAGCGTCGCGCCCTGCACATCCAGCATGGGGCACGCCGAGCGCCGGGACTCGGCGCTGGGCAACCTGCCGTTCGCATACGCACCGTCAAGCCCCAAGCACCAGACAGCCTTCAGCGCCGCTCGCGGTGATGCCAGACGCGAAGAATCACCAGCGCCTCGGCGGTGGGAACGTAACGGACGACATAGGCGTCGAAAGCAAAGTGACGGACTTGCAGTGGTGCGGCCGTCTTCACTTCACGGCCCATCGCAGGGAAATCCGCAAGGCGTTCAATGCGCGCAATCAGCGCGTTGACGATGCGCAGTGCGGCGCCGGGGCTGTGCTCGGCGATGAACACCCTCAGGCGATCAAGATCGGCCAGTGCACGGGCCGAATAGATCAGCTTCACGGGCCGGGCTTCGGTGCCGGAAGCTCATCCGCGGTGCCCCAGGAGCGCATCCAGCGATGTACAGCCTCACCGTCCACCACCCGCCCGGCGGCGACATCCTCGATCGCTTCCAGCGTGTCTGCCCACAGGGCATCGTCCGCGGCGCGCTTGGCCACGTACTCGCGCACAGCCTCGTTGATCACCCAGTTCCGGCTGCGCTGCAGCTTCTCGCTGATGGCCGCGAGGCCGGTTTCGACATCCGGCTGAAGGCGAACGCTGGTCACGGTCATGGCGGGGGTCCCGAACAACTGGATGCAATGTACTACACTGTAGCTGACCCGCATCTGCCACGCCTATCCGGGCCGCTCAGCGCGTCAGGACATCCAGCACCCGCTTCATCAGCCCCGAGTAAGGCTGGTCGAAGAGGAACATGCCGTTCAACCGCGCCTGCCGCATCACCGGCATGGCCTTGCTGAAGGTCAGGAAGCCCTGATGGCCGTGGTAGTGGCCCATGCCCGAGGCGCCAACGCCGCCGATCGGCAGCTCGTGCTGGCCGAACTGGATCAGGGTGTCGTTGACGCACACGCTGCCGGCGACGACGGTGTCGAGCGTGCGCTCGAGGCGCGCGCGGTCGCGGTCGAAGGGATAGAACGCCAGCGGCCGGTCGCGGCCGAGGATGTAGGCGAGCGCCTCGTCATGCGTGCGGTAGCCCTTCACCGGCAGCAGGGGGCCGAAGATCTCCTCCTGCATCACGCGGGCGTCGTCCGGCGGATCGATCAGCACCGTCGGCGGGATGATCTCGCCCGGCGCGGCGCTGCCGTCATCCGGCGCGTGTTGGCGGATGGCGACGCCGCGCTGCTTCGCGTCGTCCAACCACTCGCGCAGGCGCTGCGACTGCCGCGGGTTGATCACGCAGGTGAGGTCGGCGTTGTCGCCCAGCGTCGGCAGCCGCTTGGCCACGGCGGCGAAGAAGAGATCGATGAAGGCCTCGCGCTGCGCTTCCGGCACCAGCACGTAGTCGGGTGCCACGCAGGTCTGGCCGGCGTTGAACAGCTTGCCGGTAGCGATGCGCTCGGCGGCCAGCGCGAGGTCGAAGCCGGGCGCGATCAGCGCCGGCGACTTGCCGCCGAGTTCCAGCGTGACCGGCGTCAGGTTCCGCGCGGCGGCGGCCATCACCTTGCGGCCCACGGCGGTGCTGCCGGTGAACAGCAGATGGTCGAAAGGCAGGGCGGTGAAGGCAGCACCGACCTCGGCGCCGCCTTCGACCACGGTGACGCGCTCCGGCGGGAACACCGCGGCGCAGAGTTCGCGGATCAGCGCGCTGGTACGCGGCGTGAACTCGCTGGGCTTGATCATCACGTGGTTGCCCGCGGCGATCGCGTCGACGAGCGGGATGATCGCCAGCTGGAAGGGGTAGTTCCACGGGGCGACGATGCCGACCACGCCGAGCGGCAGGTAGCGGATCTCGCCGCGCGCGGGCAGGAACAGCAGGTTGATCGGCGCACGCTTCGGCTTCATCCACGAGCGCAAATGCTTGCGGACGTGCTTGATCTCTTCGAGCGTCACCATGACATCGGCGGCCAGCGTTTCGACACTCGCACGGCGGCCGAAATCGGCATTGATCGCCTCGACGATGGCCTCGCGCTTCGCCTTGATGGCCGCGGCGAGATGGTCGAGGTCGGTACGGCGCTGGGCGAAATCGGGGCGCCGCTTCAGCCATGCCGCGCGCAGGGTCGCGAGGCTGGTGGCGAGCGAGGCCGGCGTGTGGGCCGGGGCCTGGGCGGGTTCGCGGCTGTCCATGGGCGTGTTCCGGCTGGTGCGGCGGTCAAGGTTCGCAGTCTACGCTCCCCCCCCGTGGACGGCGTGCTAGCGTCCACACTCCCCCGGCGCCTCCTTCGTTGAACTTGGAGTGCCCGCGATGCCTGCTCCTGCTTGTCGTGCCGCCTTGTCCTTGGCCCTTATCGCCGCCGCGATCGCTACCGCGCGCCCGGTGCAGGCCGATCCGTCGCTCGACGCCGCCATCGCCGCCATCGAGCCGAAGGTGGTCGCGTGGCGTCGCGACATCCACCAGCATCCCGAGCTGGGCAACCGCGAGTTCCGCACGTCGGCGCTCGTCGCCGAGCACCTCAAAGGGCTCGGGTTCGACGTGAAAACGGGTGTCGCGCACACCGGCGTGGTCGGCACCCTGGTGGGCGGCAAGCCCGGCCCGGTGATTGCGCTGCGCGCCGACATGGATGCGTTGCCCGTGACCGAGCGCGTCGACCTGCCCTACGCCTCGAAGGTGCGCAGCACCTACAACGGCCAGGACGTGGGCGTGATGCATGCCTGCGGCCACGACGCGCACGTGGCCATCCTGATGGGTGTGGCCGAAGTGCTCGCGGCACGCCGCGATTCGATTCCCGGCACGATCAAGTTCTTCTTCCAGCCGGCCGAGGAAGGCCCGCCCGCCGGCGAGGAGGGCGGTGCCGAGCTGATGGTGAGGGAAGGCGTGATGCAGAACCCGAAGGTCGAGGCGGTGTTCGGCCTGCACGTCAATTCCGTCCTGCCGGTCGGCCACGTGGCCTATCGTCCCGGCGGCACGATGGCCAGCGCCGAGTCGTTCCGCATCGTCATCAAGGGCAAGCAGGCGCACGGTGCCTATCCGTGGAGCAGCGTCGATCCGATCGTCACCGCCACGCAGGTGGTGATGGGGTTGCAGACCATCGTCAGCCGCAACGTCGAGCTCACGGAGGGCGCCGCCGTGGTGTCGGTGGGCCGCATCACCGGTGGCGTGCGCGCCAACATCATCCCCGAGCAGGTGGAACTCGAGGGCACGCTGCGCGCCCTCAACGACGACACTCGTGCCCTGCTGCGCGAGCGCGTGCGCGCCGTCGCCACCCAGATCGCGGGGGCCATGGGTGCGACAGCCGAAGTGACGGTGCCCGACGGCGTGGCCTATCCGGTCACCTTCAACGATCCCGAGCTCACCGCGCGGATGCTGCCCAGCCTGCAGCGCGCCGCCGGAGCCGAGAACGTGGTGCTGCGCCCGGCCGTCACCGGCGCCGAGGACTTCTCGTTCTTCGCGCAGGAAGCGCCGGGGCTGTTCGTCTTCCTCGGCGGCCGCGACCCCGCCATGCCGGCAGCGCAGGCGCCCGGCCACCACACGCCGGAATTCCAGATCGACGACCGCGGTCTCGACCTCGGCGTGCGGGTGATGGCGGGGCTGGCGCTCGATTATCTCGGCGGCGACGCGGTCGCCGCACCGTGAAGCCGGCTGCCGGCGCCTCGCGCCGACGCGATCAGCGGAACGCCGACCAGCCCTGCGCGGTGTAGAGCAGCAGCTGGTCGGAAACAAAGCCGGGCTGGTCGCGGAACTTCGCGCACATCTCGCGCAGCGCGACGATGCCTTCCGGAGAATCGGCGTCGCAGAACATGCACAGGTCGCGCGCGGGGATGGCCACCACCGCGCCGTTCGGGCAGTCGTTGCGCAGCACGGCCTTCCAGATCTCGTCGACGAGGACCAGCGACGACTCGTGTTCGCCATCGAGGAGGAAGCCGAGGTAGGGCGGATGGTCGACCTGCCGCAGCTGGCCCGGGCGCTTCACGATGGCCATCAGATTCTGCAATGCCTTGCGATGCAGGCCGTCACGGGTGAGGCCGGATTTCTCCCGCGCCTGCTCGTCGACGTAGAGCCAGTTGTCGCCGTTGTCCATCCGGTAGACGACCACGAAGTGCCCGAGCGTGGCGCGCGCCACCGGCCCCGAGGCCTTCAGCATCGTCTGGAAGTCGGCTTCGCTCATGCCCTCCGGACGGGGAATGCCCGGCGTCATCGACAGCGCCGCGCCCTCGGCGACGGCGGTGCCGAGCACCGCGCGCACGGCGGGGAAGGCCTTCTCCGGCATCGGTGAGGGCGTCGCGGGGGTGCCCGTGGCCGCGGCCGCCGCCGCTGGTACCCGCTGTGGCGTGGCCGCCGGAGCCGGCGCTGCAGCAGGCCGCTGTGCCGCCAGTCGTGCGCCGCGCTCGACGCGCGTGATCGCTTCCGCATTCGCCGACGCGGCATTGCGCGACAGCCACCACACGCCTCCCGTGGCGAGCGCGCAGAAGCCGGGCACAAAGGTCGCGATCATCGCCGGATACTTCGCCAGCGCCGGCAGTTCGATGGCCGCGGCGCCGCGGCTGATGGCGTACAGCCCGATCAGGAAGCCCCCGAACCAGCCGACGATGCCGATGCCGGGCGAGCTGAGGGCGAAGCCCGCGAGGGCCGTCATGGCGAAGCCGAACGCCACCAGCAAGGGGAGTTGTGCGGCGGCGATGTCGGCGGACTGGGCGTGGAGCTGGTCGAGCTCGGCGTCGTGGTTCATTGGGGGCACGGGGGGCGGCAGGCGAAGCGGGCATCTGAGCAAAGCGCCCTTCACCTTCGCCAGTCCGGGCCGACGAGCGGATGAACCCGGTGGAACGTGCGGCCTGCCGAGGCGCCAAGCCTCCGCCGATGGTCGAAGGGACGCCGCCGTGGCCCCGTGGCAGCCTTGCGACATGGCCACGCCCGGCTTCGACTTCCATGCTCCCCCATTCGACCTGCTCGACGCAGCGGCGCGCGCGCGCGTCGAAGCCGCGTTGGACCTCGCCTTCTTCGCGCCGGGCACGGTGCTGATCGAAGCGGGGCAGCCGTCGACGCAGGTCTACGTGGTGTTGCGCGGCGAGGTCGAGGCCGGCGACATCGAGGACGGCCGCGAGCGGCTGTTCTCCGACTACGGTCCCGGCGAGGTGTTCGGCGCGTTCGCGGTGATCACTGGCCGGGCGCGCCATCGCTACCGCGCCCGCGGCGAAGTGCTGGCCTTCGTGCTCCCGGCGCCGGTGTTCCGCACGCTGCTCGACGAGCAGCCGCGCTTCGCGGCGTGGTTCCACGAAGGCTTGTCGGCGAAGCGACAGCTGCTGGCGGAGAAGAGCGCACCCTCCGAAGCCAACCGGCTGATGCTCACGCGCGTCCGCGATGCCCAGCTGGCCGAGGCGGTGGCGGTGGCAGCGGACACGCCGATCGGCGACGCGGTGGCCGGCCTGCGCCGGCACGGCGTCGAGTGCCTGATCGTCGAGCCTTCGCCGGGCGAAGAGGGCCCGGGCATCGTGACCCGCACCGACCTGTTGGATGCGCTGGCGCTCGAGGGCCATGGCCTCGCGTCACCGGTGGGCCCGCTCGCGCATCGTCCGTTGATCGGCGTCCGCGAGGACGACGTGCTGTTCCAGGCGCTGGTGACGATGACCGAATCGCACATCGAGCGCGTGGCGGTGCGCCGCGGCAACGCGGTGGTCGGCACGATCGGTTTGGCGGAGGTGCTGAGCCACTACGCCAGCCAGTCGCATCTCATCAGCCTTCGCCTTGCCCGCGCGGCCGACGAGGCGGAAGTCGTGGCTGCGGCGCGCGAAACGGACGCGCTGGTGCGCACGCTGTTCGCGCAGGGCGCGAAGATCAGCTACCTGATGGAGATGGTGAGCGCGCTGAACTCGCGCCTGCTCGCCGCGTTGTTCCGCTTCTGCGTGCCCGAGGCCCTGCGCGAAGGCGCATGCCTGCTGGTGCTGGGCAGCGAGGGTCGTCGCGAGCAGATCCTCAAGACGGACCAGGACAACGCGCTGATCCTCGCGCCCGGCGTCGAACCCGACGCCTACGCCGAGGCGATGGCGCGCTTCGCGGCGCGGCTCGCCGAGATCGGCTATCCGCCTTGCGCCGGTGGCGTCATGGCGAGCAACCCGCATTGGCGTCAGACCCTCGACGGCTGGCGCGGGCGCATCGCCGACTGGCGCCGCCGCGGCGACCCGGTATCGCTGATGGAGCTGTCGATGGTGGTCGATGCCCGCCCGGTGGCCGGCGACCGTCACCTCGTGCAGCCCTTGCATGAGGACCTGATCACGCTGGGCCGCGATGAGGGCTTGATGCGCGAGATGGGCCTCGCCACCTTCCAGTTCGATACGCCGCTCACCCTGTTCGGCCGCGTGCGCGACGGTGGCGATGGGACCGACATCAAGAAGGGGGGCATCTTCCCGCTGGTGCACGGACTACGGACGATGGCCCTGCGCCATGGCGTGGCGCGCAGCAACAGCTTCGCGCGCTGCGAAGGGCTCGTGGCGGCCGGCGCCTTGCCGGGCGAGCTGGGGCGGAACGTGCCGCAGGCCCTCGCGGTGTTCCAACGCTTGCGCCTCGGCCAGCAGCTCGATGCCCTCGCGGCGGGCCGGGTAGCGGACAACCGCCTCGACGTGGCGGCGCTGAGGCACCTCGACCGCGAGCTGCTGCGCGATGCCCTGCGCGTGGTGAATCGGTTCAAGGACCACCTGCGCGACGCCTTGCAGCTGCGCGGCATGACATGAACGCGATCCGCCGGCGCTGGCTGGCCTGGCGCCATGGCGCCGGGCCGTGGGCCGGCCTCTTCGCCGCTCCGCCTGCGGGCGAGGTGGTGAGCCTCGACCTGGAGACCACCGGCCTCGACGTCTCGGCCGACCGCATCCTGCGCTTGGCGGCCGTACCGGTGCGCGGGGGGCGCGTGGTGCTTTCCGAGCGCTTCGAGCGCTGGGTCGATCCGGGCCGCGCCTTCGGCATCGACTCCATCCGCCACCACCGCATCCTGCCCGGTGACGTGGCGTCGGCCGAGGCAGAACGCGTGGTGGTCGAGGCCTTCCTGCGCTGGCTCGGGTCACGGCCGCTGCTGGGTTACTGCATCGACTTCGACATCGCCCTGCTCGATCGCAGCGTTCGGGCGATTACGGGTTTCCCGCTGCCCAGCCGCCGCGTCGACCTCGCGGACGTGGACTATCGGCGGCAGCAGGGCAGGCACCCCGAAACGGCCCAGCGTCGCGATCTCGACGCCATCCTCGCCGAGGCCGGTGTGCCGCCGATGCAGCGCCACGATGCGCTTGCCGACGCCGCCGCGACGGCGCTGGCCTGGTGCGTCCTGCGCGCCCGCGCCGGCGAGGCCTAGAATCGGGCCAAGGGGGAATCGATGGTCCATGGACTGAGCCTGCTGGCGTTTTCGCTGCTCTATGCGGGCGTTCTGCTCGCCGTGGCTTGGAGCGGCGATCGCGCCGGGCCCGCGAACCCGCGTGTGCGGCCGATGCTCTATGCGCTCACGCTCGCGGTGTACTGCAGTTCGTGGACCCTGCTCGGCGCGGTCGGTAGCGCGGCGGGCAACCTCTGGAGCTACCTGCCGATCTATCTCGGCCCGCTGCTGCTGCTCGTCTTCGGTGGCGACCTGCTGCGCCGCATGGTGGTGGTGGGGCAGCGGCAGCGCACCGCCTCGATCGCCGACTTCCTCGCGGCGCGCTACGGCCGTGCGCGAGAGCTCGCGGCGATGGTGGCCATCATCGCCGTGGTCGCAGCGATTCCCTATTTCGCCCTGCAGCTGAAGGCCATCGCGCTCTCCGTGGAGGTGCTGACCGGCATCCCGCGCGGCGATGCGCTGAACGATCCGGCCCTGCTGTCGGCGGGGCTGCTCTCGCTGTTCGCCATCGTTTTCGGAACACGCCACGTCGACGCCACCCGCCATCACCGCGGCTTGATGTGGGCCATCGGGCTGGAGTCGATCGTCAAGCTGCTGGCCCTCGTCGTGGTCGGCTTTTTCGCGTGGCGGCTGCTGGGTGGCGAGATCCCGCCGGCGGTGCGCGAGGCGCCGCTGCCGGCGCTGCCCGATCCGTTCGTGGCCCAGACCCTGCTCGCGTTCCTCGCTTTGCTCTGCCTGCCCCGCCAGTTCCAGGTGCTGGTGGTCGAGTGCCAGTCGGCCGACGACCTGCGCCCGGGCCGCTGGGCTTTCGCGTTCTACCTGGTGCTGGTGTGCCTCGCGGTGCTGCCGATCACCTGGGCCGGCGAGGTCGCGCTGCGCGGCAGCGTGACGCCCGATGCGTGGGTGCTGGCCCTGCCGCTGTCGGAGGGCCGGGTCGATCTCGCGCTGGTGGCTTTCCTCGGGGGCGTCTCGGCGGCCACCGGGATGGTGCTGGTGGCCAGCCTCGCCATTGCGACGATGGTGAGCAACGATCTCGCCATGCCGTGGCTGTTGCGTGGCGCCGACGATCCCGGGCGCCTCGGTCAGCGCATCCTCTGGGTGCGCCGCGTGAGCATCGTCGCGCTGTGCCTCGGGGCGTGGGCTTACTCGCGCGCCTTCGTCGGCAACGTGGCGCTAGCCTCGCACGGGCTGCTGGCCTTCGCCGCCGTGGCCCAGTTCGCACCGGCGCTCATCGGCGGGCTCTACTGGCGCGGGGCCAGCCGTGCCGGTGCGAGGCTCGGTATCGCGCTGGGCTTCGCGGTGTTTTTCTACACGCTGTTGCTGCCGGCCCTCGCCCGCGGCTTCGGCTTCGGTGCCGACTGGCTGGCCCACGGCCTGTTCGGCCTCGCCATGCTGCGTCCGGAGGCGATGTTCGGACTGGTTGGCTGGGACGCGCTCACCCACGGCACCGTGCTGTCCTTGCTCGTGAACGTGATGGCCTTCGTCGCTGCGTCGCTGCGTTACCGGCCGGGACTGGAAGCGCGCCTCGCCGCCGAACCTTTCCTCGCGCCGGACGCCGCGCGCGAGGAACCCGACCCCGAAGCCACCGGGCGTGCCACCGAGGGCGACGTGCTCGCGCTCTGTGCCCGTGTGCTCGGCGACACCGCCGCGCGCGCCGAGTTCTCGGCCTTCGCCGCAGAGCGCGGCCGGCCGCTGAAGCCCGAGGGGCCGGCCGACCGGGGCTTCCTCCAGTTCGGCGAGCGGCTGCTGGCGTCGGCGGTGGGGGCCGCTTCCGCGCGCACCCTGCTCACCGCCGCGCTGCGCGGCAGCGGCATGGCCTTTGGCGAAGTGGTGGCCCTGCTCGACGAGGCCGGGCAGCAGCGCCGCTTCAACCGCGAGTTGCTGACCACGACGCTTGAGCACGTCAGTCATGGTGTCAGCGTGGTGGACGCCGACCTGCGCTTGATCGCCTGGAACCATGCCTACCAGCGCCTGTTCGACTACCCCGATGGCCTGCTTTACGTCGGCAAGCCGGTGGCCGAGCTGATCCGTTGGAACGCCGTGCGTGGCGAATGCGGACCCGGCGATGTCGACGCCCACGTGCATCGCCGGCTCGAGCACCTGCGGCGCGGCGCGTCCCACGTGTTCGAGCGCATCCGTCCGAACGGGCAGGTGATCGAGATGCGCGGCCAGCCCCTCCCCGGCGGCGGCTATGTCACCACCTACACCGACGTGAGCGACTACAAGCGCGTCGAGCTGGAGCTGCGCGATGCCGCCGCCCAGCTGGAGCGACGCGTCGAAGAGCGCACGCACGCGTTGTCCATCGCGCTGGAAGAGACGGCGCGCGCCCAAGGGCATGCCGAGCAGGCGCGACAGGCGACCACGCGCTTCATGACCTCGCTGAGCCACGACCTGCTGCAGCCCCTGCATGCCGCGCGGCTGTTCTCGGCCGCTTTGCGCGAGGCGGAGGATCGCGGCGAGCAGCGCCAACTCAGCGGCCGCATCGATGCGTCGCTGCGCTCGGCCGAGGAGCTGCTGGACGGTTTGCTCGACCTGTCGCGCATCGAATCCGGCCAGCTGCAGGCGCGCCCGCAGGCGCTGGCCTTCGGGCCGCTGCTGCGCGGGCTGGTCGAGCAGTACGAACCGCTGGCGCGCGCCCGTGGCCTGTCGATCGAAGCCGTCGACACCCGCGCATGGACGACCAGCGACCCTGCGCTGCTCCGGCGCGTGCTGCAGAACTTCATCGCCAATGCGCTGCGCTACACCGTCCACGGCGGCGTGCGCATCGGCGTGCGTTGGCGCCGCGATGGCTGGGTGGTCGAGGTGTGGGACACCGGCCCCGGAATCGCCGAGGCGCACCGCGAGCTGATCTTCGAGGAGTTCCGCCGCGTCGGCGCGACTGGCGCCGAGGGGGATCGTGGCCTCGGTCTCGGCCTCTCGATCGCCCAGCGCCTCGCCAATGGTCTCGGGCATCCGCTGTCGCTGCGGTCGCGCGTGGGGCATGGCAGCGTTTTCGGCATCGCCGTGCCGCGCAGCGCACCGGCTTCGAGCGCGTCATCCGCCAGCGGCGAGAGCGAACCGGCCGATGCCATGGCCGGCCTGCGCGTGCTCTGCGTCGACGACGATGCCGACATCCGCGACGCGCTGCAGGCCCTGCTCGCGCGCTGGGGCGTCGCCGTCGAATGCGTGGGGACTGCGACCGAGGCCTTGGCGCTCCCCGACACCTCACGGCCCTCGCGGCTGATCGTCGATTTCCAGCTGCACGACGCGATGGACGGCATCGAGCTCGCCGAAGGGCTCGTCGCGCGATGGGGTGTGATGCCCGTGCTGCTGCTGACGGCCGAAGGCGGCGACGCGCTGCGCGACCGGGCGATGCGTGCCGGATTCACGCTGAGCCACAAGCCGGTGCGGCCGGCGGCACTGCGGGCCTGGCTGGCCGCCGCGCGCGCTTGAACACGCTCCGCTGACGGGCGATCCGTTGCGATTCCACCCTCATTCGACCGACACCCCTCCCCATGCCGCTGACCACCGCCCTGCTTGCCGCCAGCCTCGCCACCACCGCGGCGCCCGCGCCCGCCATGCCGGAAAGCACCGTGTTGTCCGCGCGCAACGTCCCGATCCAGACCGGCGCCCGCCGCGAGGTCTGGATCGAAGGCCTCGAGCATCCGTGGGGCCTCGCCTTCCTGCCGGACGGTAGCGCGCTGGTCACCGAACGTCCCGGCCGCCTGCGCGTGATCCGCGACGGCGTGTTGCAGCCCGAGCCCGTGGCCGGCGTGCCCGAGGTGTTCGCGCAGAACCAGGGCGGGCTGCTGGACGTCGCGCTGCATCCCGGCTTCGCCGGGAACCGCCTCGTCTACCTCACCTACGCGCACGGCACGCCCGAGGCCAACACCACGCGCGTGGCTCGGGCGCGCTTCACCGGCACGGCGCTGGAAGGTCTCGAGGTGATCTTCGAGAGCAACCAGCCCAAGCCCGCGGCCGGCCACTTCGGCTCGCGGCTGGCCTTCCTGCCCGACGGCTCGCTGCTCGTCTCGATCGGCGACGGTGGCAATCCCCCGACGATGCTGGACGGCGCCTTCATCCGCGAGAAGGCCCAGGACCCGGCCAGCCACTGGGGCAAGATCCTGCGCCTCAACGACGACGGCAGCGCGCCCACGGACGCGCCTTTCGCCGGCGGCGCCACTGGCGTCTGGTCGATCGGCCACCGCAACATCCAGGGCCTCGCCGTGGATGCCGCGCGCAACGCCGTGTGGGCCACCGAGCACGGCTCCCTCGGCGGCGACGAACTGAACCGCGTGCAGGCCGGCAACAACCACGGCTGGCCGCGGGTCAGCCTGACCCGCGACTACGTCACCGCCGAGCCGGTCGGCGAGGCCACGCGCCGCGACGGCATGGTCGACCCGGTCCTCCTGTGGGACACCGCGGTCGCGCCGTCCGGCCTTGCGGTGTACGCGGGCGATGCGTTCCCCGACTGGCGCGGCGACCTGTTCTCCGGCTCGCTGGTCAGCCTCGACGTGCGCCGCATCGACCTTGATGACGCCGGCCGGGTGCAGGGCGAGACGGCGCTGCGCGTCGGCCAGCGCGTGCGCGAGGTGGAGGTCGGGCCCGACGGTTTCCTCTACGTGCTGACCGACGAGAAGGCCGGCCGCGTGCTGCGCTTCCTGCCGGCCACGGCGGCCGCGACGCCCGCCGCACCGCAGGCCATCGAGCGCGCTCGTCCCTGAGGGGCCGGCGCGCCGCCGGGCTCAGTCCTCGTCGGGGATCGGTGCCGGCGGTTCGAGGCCGAGCTGGCCCAGCATCAGCACCGCCTGCGTGCGGTTGGTGGCACCGAGCTTGTCGAGCACGGCGCCCATGTGTGCTTTCACCGTGGCCTCGCCGATGCCGAGTTCCCAGGCGATCTGCTTGTTCAGCAGGCCCGCGGCCACCCGGCTGAGCACCCGGAACTGCGCCGGCGTCAGCGTGGCGATGCGCGCGGCGATGGCGCGTTCATCCGGGCCCACCGGCGCGCTGGCGAGGGGCGGCTGGGGCCGGTCGCCGGCCAGCACGGCATCGAGCGTGCGCTGCATTTCCTCCGGCGAAGCCGACTTCGACAGGAAGCCCGCGGCGCCATGGTCCAGCGCGCGGCGGCGGGTGTCGGCGTCGTCGCGGGCGCTGACCATCACGATCGGCAGGGCGGGGTGCTGCGCGCGCAGGTGCACCAGCACCGAGAAGCCGCGCGCCCCCGGCATGGTCAGGTCGAGCAGCAGCAGGTCGGCGTCGGGGTGCGCTTCCGCGAGGGCGAACACCCCCTCGGCATCGCTGGCGTCCCGCACCGCGACGTCGGGCCAGAAGCCGCCGACGAGGCGCTTCAGCGCATCGCGGAACAGCGGGTGGTCATCGGCGACGAGCAGGAGCGGCATGGGCCCGAAGCCTAGCAGCCGGGGCCTCGGCGCGCGCCCTCACCCCGCGCTCGCATCCCGATCACCGCGCCTCGCCGCGGATTGCGCGATGCTACACGCATGCTCAAGACGCTCGCCTCACTGTTCTTCTACGCCCGCTTCCTCGGGCCGTTCTCCACGTTCGGCCATCGGCGCCGCCTGGCGGCCCGCCCCGCCGCGCCCTTCGATTTCCGCGGCCAGCGCTGGTGCGTCACGGGGGCGAGTGGCGGCATTGGCCGCGCCATCGTGCTCGGTGCCTTGCACGGTGGTGCCGAGGTGCATGCGCTGGCGCGCGACGCGGCCAAGCTCGAGGCCCTGCGTCGCGATGCCGGTGAGGGCGCGCGCCGCCTGCACGCCGTTCCGCTGGATCTTTCCCGCATTGCGGAGGGCGAGGCTTGGGCGGCGCACACCCCGCGTTTCGATGTGCTGGTGCACAACGTCGGCGTGATGCTCCACGGGCACACGCTGACGTCCGAGGGCGTGGAAACCAGCTTCGCGACCAACCTGCTCGTGCCCTTCGCGATGACGGCGGCTTTGCGCGAGGCCGGCGCCCTCGACGCCGGCAGCCTGATCATCGCAATGAGCTCCGGCGGCGCCTACGGCGCGAAACTCGATCTCGACGCCCTCGAGGCGCGCGACGCGGCCCACCATGACGGCTTCATGGCCTACGCACAGCACAAGCGCGCGCAGATCGAGCTCACCCGTGCGTGGAACGCGGAGGCGCACGGCCCCCGTGCGCACGTGATGCACCCGGGCTGGGTCGACACCGATGGCGTGCGCTCCTCCCTGCCGGGGTTCCGCCGCGTGTTGCGCCGGGTGCTGCGCAACGGCGAGCAAGGCGCCGACACCGCGCTCTGGCTGGCGGCGACGCGGCCCGAGCCGTCGTCCGAGGGCGAGATCTGGCTCGATCGCCACCGCGACACCGAGCACGCCTTCGCCATGACGCGCGGCGGTGCGAACGCGGAGGCGTTGGTGGCCTTCCTGCGTCAGCGTGCGAGTTCGATCAGGTAAAGCCCGGCGCCGGTCGGATCGTCGATGCGGGCGATGCGGCCCACGCCCGGCGCGTCGAAGGCCGGCACGCTCACGCTGCCGCCGGCCGCGTCGGTGGCCGACAATGCGATGGCGAGATCCGGCACGACCACATACAGCGACCAGTGCGCCGGCAGGTCGCCCCACTCAGCGGTCATCTGCAGCAGGCCGCCGTAGTGCGTCTCGCCGGCGGCGTATTCGCTGTAGCGCGTGCCGGCGGGCGCGTTCGCGGAGTCCTTGAAGCTCCAGCCGAGCAGTTCGCCGTAGAAGCGCTGCGCGGCGTCGACGTCGCGCGTGGCGAGTTCGACCCAGCCGATGCTGAAGTCTTCGAACATCGCGAAATCGCCGCCGGCCGCCGCGTCGGCCTGCCACAAATTGAAGACCGCACCGCCCGGGTCGGCCAGCACGGCGCCGCGGCCCATCCCGGGCACGTCGAAGGGCTCGCCGAAGGGCGTGGCCCCGAGCGCGATGGCCTTGGCGCGCGACGCGTCGACATCGGCCACGAGGAAATAGGCGCTCCAGAACGAGGGCGCGCCCTCGGCGCCGGGCGGTAGGCCGCAGATGGCGCCCACCGCGGCGGTTGCATTGGCCATGAAGGCGTAGGGCCCCATCGGCGTGCCCTGCTCGTCGGCCGACCAGCCGAACACCGTTTTCGCGAAGGCGATGGAGCGCGCGGGCTCCGTGCTCGCCAGTTCGAACCAGCATGGGGCACCGAGCGGCGGGGTGTGGACAGGCATGGTCGTCTCCGGGGCGGCGCACGCGGCGCGAGGCAGGCCGAGCGTGACGCGCTTCTGCACGCTGTGCCAGTCCCGCCCTGCGCTACGCTCCCGTGATGTCGATCACCTCGCCCTCCGTCCTCACCGCGTTGCGTCGCCGCTGGCCCTGGGCCGTCGCGGTGCTTGTGCTGGTCCTCGTCGCCTCGCGCGTGCCCGGCTGGGTGTTCGGTCCCGCCGTCGAGGGGTATCGCGTCGAGGCCCGGCCTCTGCTGGCGAACGTGGTCGCGACGGGCCGTGTCGAGACGCCGTCGCGCGTCACCGTCGGCAGCGAGATCACCGGCACGGTCCTCGAGCGCCCGGTGCGCGAGGGTGATCGTCTGGCCGCCGGCGATGTCGTCGCCCGCCTCTCCGATGACGACGAGCGCGCGAAGCTCGAGGAAGCCCGCGCCACCCTCGCGCAGCTGCTCGAACGCGAACGCCCCGTGGACGCGGCCACCCTCGTCCAGGCGCGCGGCGCGGCGGAACAAGCGCGCCGCGATGCCGCGCGCTTCGCCGAACTCGCAGCGAAGGGCCTCGTGGCCCGCGACCGTGCCGAACAGGCCGCACAGGCCCGCCGGGTGGCCGACGCCGCTTTGGCGGGAGCGGAAGCGCAGGCGCGCGCCTCCGGCCCCGGCGGCAGCACCGAGCGCCTGCTGCGCGATCGCGTCGCCACCGCCGAGGCGGCGTTGGCGCAGAACGTGATCCGCACCCGCGTGGCCGGTACCGTGCTGCGCCGGCTCGCCGAGCCCGGCGACGTGGTGCAGGCCGGCCGCGGCATCGTCGAACTGGCCCGCGAGGGCGACCTGCTGGTCGTCGCGCAGGTCGACGAACGCAACCTCGACCGTCTCGCCGAAGGCCAGTCGGCCCTCGTCTCCGCCGATGCCTTCCCCAGCCAGCGTCTGCCGGCCCGCGTGGTCTTCATCGCCCCGGCCGTCGACCCGCAGACCGGCACCGTGGAAGTGCGCGTCGAAGTGCCCGAGCCGCCGGCCACGCTGCGGCAGGACATGACGGTCTCCATCGACATCGAAGTGGGGCGCCGCGAGCGCGCGCTGGTACTGCCAATCGATGCCGTCGATGCGAGCGACAGCGCCGGGCCGTCGACGGTGCTCGTTGTTCGCGAGGGCCGCGTGCAGCGCGTGCCGGTGACGCTCGGCCTGCGCGGCGTTGACCGCGTGGAAGTGCTCGAAGGCCTCACCGAAGGCGAAGCCGTGCTGCCGCTGGCCGGTGCGCCTGCCGACGGTGCGCGCGTGCGCGTCGCTGCGGCGGAATGAGCGTGGCCCGATTCTGGTTCGAATGGACGCTGGCCACCCGCCTGCTGCTGGAAGGCCGCGCCCAGACCCTGCTGATCATCACCGGCATCGGGGTCGGCGTGGCCGTCATCGTCTTCCTCACTGCACTGATCGGTGGCCTGCAGAAGCAGATCATCGACCGCACGCTCGGCACGCAGGCGCACATCCGCATCAGTGCGCCGGACGAGGTAGCCCGGCCGCTGCGTGTCGAGGGCGAGACGGCGGTGCTCTCCCGCGTTGACCAGCGCGCACAACGCCTGCGCTCGGTCGACCAATGGCAGCGCATCGAAACCGCGCTGGCCGGCTTTCCCGAAGTCACGGCGATCTCGCCGCTGGTGTCCGGCCCGGCGCTCGCGCGTCGCGGTGCGGCCAGCCGCGCGGTGGTGCTGATGGGTATCGATCCGGAGCGCTACGTGCGCATCGTGCCGGTGCCCGACAACGTCAAGGAGGGCCGTTGGCGCATCGTCGGCAACGACGTGGCCATCGGCCGCGAGCTCGCGAAAGATCTTGGTGCACAGTTGGGCGACCGCATCCGTCTCGACACCGGCGACGGCCGCAGCGACGTGTTCACCATCGTCGCGCTGTTCGAGCTCGGCGTGCGCGACCTCGACGGCCGCTTCGTTTACCTCGCGATGAAGCCGGCGCAGAGCCTGCTCGACCTGCCGGGCGGTGCCACCAGCATCGACCTTCGCGTGCGCGAGATCTTCGAGGCCGAAGACGTCGCCCAGCGCATCGCCGCGCGCCTCGGCATCCAGGCCGAGAGCTGGATGACGCTCAACAGCAACATCCTCGGCGCCCTCGCGGCGCAGAGCATGTCGACCAACCTGATCAAGGTGTTCGTGGGGCTGTCCGCCGCCTTCGGCATCGCCAGCGTGCTCGCCGTGAGCGTGGTGCAGCGAGGCCGCGAGATCGGCATCCTGCGGGCGATGGGCACGCAACGCGGCCAGGTGCTGCGGATCTTCCTGCTGCAGGGCGCGTTGGTCGGCCTGATCGGTGCGGCCTTCGGCTGCCTGATCGGCGCTGGCTTGCTGGGTTTGTGGGAGCTGATGGGCTTGGCGCGTTCGGGCCGCGGCGCTTTCGCCCTCGTCGTCACGCCGGCGCTGTTCTTCGGCGCCTCGGCCATGGCGACGGTGGTGGGCATGCTCGCGGCAATGGCCCCGGCGCGTCGCGCGGCACGACTCGACCCGGTGGAGGCGATGCGTGGCGGATGACCTCGTCCTGCGCCTCGACGGCGTGCGCAAGCGCTACAACGTCGGCCTGCCCAGCGAGATCGAGGTGCTGCACGGCCTCGACTTCGAATTGCGCCGCGGCGAGTTCGCCGCGCTGATCGGCCCGTCGGGCTCGGGCAAGACGACGCTGTTGAATCTGCTCGGCCAGCTCGACTCGCCCACCGAGGGCGAGATCGAACTGCTCGGCCAACCGACGCGCGCGCTCGACAACGACACCCGCACGCGGCTGCGCGGCGAGGCCATCGGCTTCGTCTTCCAGTTCCACCACCTGCTGCCGGCCTTCACGGCCCTCGAGAACGTGATGATGCCGAGGCTGGCCCGCGAGGGCCGGCCCACGCCCGCCCTCGTCGCCGAGGCGAAGGAGCTGCTCGAGGCCGTGGGCCTTGGCGCATTGGCCGACCGCAAGCCGATGGCGCTCTCCGGTGGCCAGCAGCAGCGCGTGGCCATCGTCCGCGCGCTGATGGCGCGGCCCGCCCTGCTGCTCGCCGACGAGCCCACCGGCAACCTCGACACGCAGACGGCCGACGAGGTCTTTGCCCTGCTGCGTCGCCTGCACGCCGAGCGCGGCTTCGCCGTGCTGGTGGTGACGCATGACCCGCGCCTCGCCGACCGCTGCGATCGGGTGATCGAGCTGGTCGACGGGCGCATCGTCAGCGATGGGCCCCGCGTCAGAAGCGCCAGCCCAGCCCGACCGTGAGGGCCCACGGGGCATAGTCGGTTTTGATGCGGCCGTTGCCGCGTTCCGCATCGAGCGTCACCTTGCCGGCATCCAGCCAGCGCACGCCGGCATCCATGAACAGGTTCTCGCCGAGGTCGTAGCGCGCTCCGAAGAGCACCTGGAAGCCATCGCCGGTACCGCTGTAGGACGAGCCGCCGATGTCCATGTCGACCTCGGTCAGCCGGGCATAGCCGAGGCCGACGTAGGTCTTCGCCTTGTCCGACCCGAACAGGTCGACGTCGTAGAGCAGGTTCAGGCCGAAGGAGGTGGAGGCGAAGTTGTCGCCGGCGCCCTGCGGGCCAGGCGCGGCAAAACCGGGGTTGCCGGCGTCGACGCTCTGGTAGACGAATTCGCCCTCCACCCGCCAGCCGTTCCCGAAGGCCCAGCCGAGGGCGCCGCCGCCGAGCAGGCCGCTGTCGAGGGCGAGGTTGCGCGACTGGGTGCCGACCGGCGGAGCGCCGACGCCGCTCCAGGTGAGCGTCTGGTCGGACTGGTTGGCCAGCCCGAGCAGGGCGGTGGCGTAGAGGCCCTCGTCGCTGGCCTGGGCGACGGGCGCGGCAGCCAGGGCCAGCCCGAGGCACAGGGCGGCGCGGCGGAGGGAGCGGTTCGGGGTCGGGTGTCGAGTCATTTCAGGGGTCTCCGGGTCAGACCGCGTCGGGGTGCGCGGTGGGTCTAAGCTGCCCACGTCGCCCCACCGCTGGTGTGACCACCGCGTGCCGGCTGCACCAGCGGCACGTTGCCTGCACGAACGGCCGCCCTAAACTCCCGCCATGACCGCCCATTACGCCCGCACCTGGCCGATCGTCGTCATCGCGCTGGCCCTGCTGTTCGCCCAACTCGAGCCGGAGCCGACGCGGACGTTGCCCTGGTTCGCCGCCTGGGCGGTGTGGATTGTGCACATCGGGGTCGGGCTCGCGCTGGCCATCGTCGCCACCCATGCCACGGCGCGTTGGTCCATCCTGAGCGCGGCGCCGGCCTGGTCACGCCTGCTGGTCGGTGGCCTGCTGGGCAGCCTCGCTTTCGCCCCGCTGGCCCTCGGGTTCGAGCGCCTGTTCCCGATGCCGGTGGAAAGCCCCCCTGACGACGTCCTGGATCATTGGGCAGAGGCGGGTGGCGGACTGGCCTTGGTGGCCGAATGGCTGCAACTCGCGCCGAGCTACCTCGTCAGCTGGGCGCTGTTGAACCTCGTGCCGCTGGCGCCCACGGTGATCCGTGAGCCCACCGCGGCGCCCGCGGGTGGCGCGTCGATCCCGCCGGCGGTCGAGGAAGTCGAGGAAGTCGAGGAAGTCGACGCCGCGAACGGCGATGCCCCGATCACGCCGCCGCCCGAGCCGCTCGCATCGTCCTTCTTCGAACGCCTTCCCACCGCCATCGGCCGCGATCTCGTGCGCATCGATGCCGACCTGCACTACCTGCAAGTGCGCACCGCGTTGGGCCGGGCGACGGTGCTGGGCAGCCTCGCCGAAGTCGAGGCCGCGCTGGCGCATGCGGGCCTGCGCGTGCATCGATCGCACTGGGTCGCGTTCGCCCACCTGCGCCGGGTCTCGAAGAGCGCAAAGGGCTGGGCCTGCGAACTGCGCGGCGGCGAGCGCGTGCCGATCAGCCGGCGTCGCCTCGCCGAGGTGCGCGAGCGCCTCGGCAGCGGGTTCGTGATCGATCCGATGGAGTGACCCGTTGTCGTCGCGGGCCCGCTACCCTTGGCGTCGACGCCCTTTCCTTCTCTGGTTCCGCACCGCATGGACGCCGACACCTTCATCGCCAAATGGCAGGGCGTGAAAGCCTCGGAGCTTTCCACCTCGCAGAGCTTCCTGCTCGACCTCTGCGAGCTGCTGGGCGTGGAAAAACCCCACCCCACGCCCGAGCAGGACTACCTGTTCGAGCGCCCCATCACCTTCGCGCATGGCGACGGCAGCACGAGCGCCGGGCGCATCGACCTTTACCGGCGCGGCCACTTCGTTCTCGAATCGAAAAAGCTCAAGGCCGTTGCCCACACCAAGGCCTTCGACGAAGCCCTGCTGCGCGCACGGAGCCAAGCCGAGGGCTACGCCCGCGCGCTGCCCGCCGCCGAAGGCCGCCCGCCCTTCATCGTGGTGGTGGATGTGGGCCAGCGCATCGAGCTCTACGCCGAGTTCTCGCGCTCGGGCGGCACCTACACGCCCTTCCCCGACCCGCGCAGCCACCGCATCGCGCTCGACGACCTGCGCCGCCCCGAGATCATCGAGCGGCTCACGCGGCTCTGGACCGACCCGCTCTCGCTCGACCCCAGCCGAGAATCGGCGCGCGTTACCCGCGAGATCGCCGAACGGCTTGCCGAGCTGGCCAAGAGCCTGGAACGCGCCGGTCACCCGGCCGAAGCCGTGGCGCAATTCCTGATGCGTTGCTTGTTCACCATGTTCGCCGAAGACGTGCGCCTGCTGCCGGCCGACAGCTTCCGCGATCTGCTGGCCAAGTACGCCGCGCAGCCCGAGGTGGCCATGCGCATGTTGGGCCAGATGTGGCGCGACATGGACAGCGGCGGCTTCTCGGCCGTGCTGGCGAACGACGTGCTGCGCTTCAATGGAAAGCTCTTCAAGCAGCCCGACACGCTGCCGCTCGATGCCGTGCAGATCGCCCTGCTCATCGATGCCGCCAAGGCCGATTGGAAGCACGTCGAGCCGGCGATCTTCGGCACCCTGCTGGAGCGCGCGCTCAACCCCGTCGAGCGCCACAAGCTGGGCGCGCACTACACACCGCGCGCTTACGTCGAGCGGCTGGTGCTGCCCACCGTCATCGAGCCGCTGCGCGAGGAATGGCGCGACGCACAGGCCGCCGCGCTAACGCTCGCCTCGGAAGGTGACAGCAAGGCCGCCATCGCCGAGCTGCTGAAGTACCACCATCGCCTGTGCCGCGTGCGCGTGCTCGACCCGGCCTGCGGCAGCGGCAACTTTCTTTACGTCACGCTCGAGCACCTGAAGCGGCTGGAAGGCGAAGTGCTGAACGCGCTGGACGAGCTAGGCTACGGGCAGTTCGCTTTGGCGCTCGGCAGCGACCGCGCCGACAACACCGCGGCCGAAACCGTCGACCCGCACAACCTGCTCGGCATCGAGATCAACCCCCGCGCCGCAGCGATTGCCGAAGTGGTGCTGTGGATCGGCTACCTGCAGTGGCACTTCCGCACGCGTGGCGAGGTGAGCCCGCCCACGCCGGTGATTCGCGACTTCCGCAACATCGAGAATCGCGACGCGGTACTGGCCTACGACCGTGTGGAGTACGTGACCGATGAGCGCGGCGTGCCCATCACGCGCTGGGACGGCAAGACCATGAAGCCCTCGCCGGTGACCGGCGAACCCATCCCCGACGACAGCGCCCGCGTGCCGGTGGAGCGCTACGTGAACCCGCGCAAGGCCGAATGGCCGGGAGCGGATTTCGTTGTGGGGAATCCGCCGTTTATTGGCAAGCTCAAGATTCGCGAAGCGTTGGGCGACGGATATGTCGATGCGCTGAGGAGTGCTTGGGGAGAAGTTCCCGACTCAGCCGATTTCGTCATGTACTGGTGGCATGGAGCGGCGGCGTTGGCTGCAACGGATGCCATTCAAGCATTCGGATTCATCACAACAAACTCTCTTCGGCAGACCTTCAATCGGCGCGTAATTGAGAAGTTTCTTGGCGATACCAAAATGCCCGTATCGCTGGCTTTTGCTATTGCAGATCACCCGTGGGTTGAGGCCAGTGAAGGAGCAGATGTCCGCGTTTCGATGACTGTTGCAGTTTCTGGCAATTGCACGGGAACCTTAGGTGTTCCGTCGATCGATCGCGAAGGCTCGCAGGAACAAGGGTTGGGAGTCGTTGGCCGCAAGGGAAAGATTCATTCCGACCTGCGAGTTGGCGTTGATGTGCTTGTTGCAAAGATGCTGCGATCAAACTCTGTAATCAGCGCTACTGGCGTTATCCCTCATGGCTCAGGGATGACGGTGTCTGGCGACGTCGCTTCGACTTTCGAGCCGAATGCCCCGGTTCGTGATTACCGAAACGGGAAGGACATCGCATCTATTCCACGACGCCTCAAGGTCATTGACTGTTACGGTCTAAGCGATTCAGAGGTTCGCGAAAGATTTCCTACGCTTTATCAGTGGTTGCTTACTCGGGTGAAGCCCGAGAGAGATGCAAACAAGGACGTCGATCTTCGCGAAAAGTGGTGGCTTCACAGGCGAAGCAACGAAGAGATGCGTCGTGCCATTCGTGGCCTTGGCCGGTACGTTGTAACGGTCATGACGTCCAAGCACAGGTACTTTCAGTTTCTAGAGCCTAGCGTCCTGCCCGATCAAATGCTGGTGGTCTTCGGGACGGAGGACGCTTTCAACCTTGGTGTTCTTTCATCAAGCACTCACCTTGCGTGGGCGCTTGTTCAAGGAAGTCACCTCGGCGTCGGTAACGATCCCCGGTACAACAAACGTCGCTGCTTTGAGACCTTTCCCTTTCCCGACTTGCGTGATGACGCTGCATTGCTGTCTCGCATCCGCGAGCTTGGCGAACACCTCGACGCCCACCGCAAGCGCCAGCAGGCCGCGCATCCGGGCCTCACGCTCACCGGCATGTACAACGTGCTCGAAACGCTCCGCAGCGGCGAGCCGCTGTCGCCCAAGGAGCGCGTGATCCACGAGCAGGGCCTGGTGTCGGTGCTGCGCCAGATCCACGACGAGCTCGACGCCGCCGTGCTCACCGCCTACGACTGGGCCGATCTGCTGCCCGTACTGCGCGTGGCGCATGGCAATGAGGCACCCGCCGACGGCCAGAATCGCGATGACGCCAAGCGCGCGTTCGAGGAGGCGGTGCTGGAGCGGCTGGTGATGCTGAACGCCGAGCGCGCCGCGGCCGAGGCGCGCGGCGAAGTACTGTGGCTGCGGCCCGAGTTCCAGAACCCGGCGGCTCAGCGCGGGCCCGAGCAGGCTGAGATGCCCACCGAGCGCAGCGACGACAACGCGCCCGACGACGAGCTCGCTGTGGTCGCTACGCCCGTCCTCAAGCCGGCGCCGTGGCCGAAGGAGCCGGTGGCGCAGGTGCGCGCCGTGGCCGAGGTGTTGGCGGCGAACCGCACGCCGATGACGGTAGACGACATCGCCGCGCGCTTCACCTCGCGCGGGCCGTGGAAGAAGCGCCTGCCAGCGCTGTTGGACATGTTGGCGGCGGTGGGGCGCGCCACGCCGGATGCGGATGGGGTGCGCTGGTCGGCGTGAGTGCGCTGGCCCTAATCTCAGCGATCAAGCCTGCTCTGACTCGCGGATCAGGATTTCCGCCGGGATGCCCAGCTGGGCATAAAGCTTCCGAATCATCGGCACTGTGAGGGAGCGCTTGTGGTTGAGCACTTCATAGACGCGGTTGGTCTGGCCGATGGACACAGCGAGATCCTTGGCGGTCAGGCCCAGCTGCTCCATCCGGAAGCGGATTGCTTCGATGGGGTCGGGTGGCGCGATGGCGTGGCGCTTTTCCTCGTAGGCGTCGACGAGGGTGACAAGGATGTCGAGCTTGTCGAATTCGGCCGTTCCGCGCTTCGGGTCAGCCTCCATGAGCGCGCTGATCTCGCGAAGGGCGGCCTTGTGATCGGCCTTGGTGCGGATGGGGCGAATGTCCATGGGGTCTCCGTTCTCAAGGCTTGCCGATCGTCTTGGCGTCGATCTTGTCGTAGTCGGCATGGGTGCCGATGAACTTGATGAGCACCGTTTCGGTGCCGTAGTGGACGTGGGTGACGAGCCGGTAGGTGTTGCCCTTGATGTTGAAGACCACACGGTTGTCCTGCAGAAAGCTGGCGCTGGCGTAGGCCTTCTTGATGTCGTTGGTGTTCTTCCACACGGCCTGGTTCGCCTCGGCATACCAGGCCTTCAAGGGCTGTTCGCTGTCGGCGTGTTGCTTCCAGAACGCCTCGAGCGTGCTCCGGGCGATGACCCGCATGGCAGTTCTTGGTCTTGCGAGGACTCAACGATAGTCCCATGGTGGGACTAATGCAAGACTGTGCCGCTGGTCAGCGCCGACGAGCGCTCACCGCACCAACCGGTGCTCCACGAGGTGCTGCACCACCGCCGGATCGGCCAGCGTGCTGGTGTCGCCGAGTTGATCGGGCGCGTTCTCGGCGATCTTGCGCAGGATGCGGCGCATGATCTTGCCGCTGCGCGTCTTCGGCAGCCCTGGTGCGAACTGGATGTGGTCGGGCTGGGCGATCGGCCCGATCTCGTGGCGCACCTGCTGCTTCAGCTCGGCCAGCAGCGCGTCGTCCATGGCGATGCCGGCCTTCAGCGTCACGTAGGCGTAGATGCCCTGGCCCTTGATGTCGTGCGGGAAGCCGACGACGGCGGCTTCGGCCACCTTGGTGTGCGACACCAGCGCGCTTTCCACTTCCGCGGTGCCGATGCGATGCCCCGACACGTTGATGACGTCGTCGACGCGGCCGGTGATCCAGTAGTAGCCGTCTTCGTCGCGACGGCAGCCGTCGCCGGTGAAGTACATGCCGCGATAGGCCTTGAAATAGGTGTCGATGAATCGCGCGTGGTCACCGAACACCGTGCGCATCTGCCCCGGCCAGGAGCCCAGCAACACGAGGTTGCCGCTCGTGGCTCCTTCGAGGATCTTGCCGTCGGCATCGACCAGCGCCGGACGGATGCCGGGCAGGGGCTGCGTGGCAGAGCCCGGCTTCGCCTCGACGGCGCCGGGAACGGGCGAAATCAGCATCCCGCCGGTTTCGGTCTGCCACCAGGTGTCGACCACCGGGCAGCGCTCGTCGCCGACCACGCGGTGGTACCACCGCCAGGCCTCGGGATTGATCGGTTCGCCGACGGTGCCGAGCAGGCGCAGCGTCTTGCGTGAGCGCTTCTTCACCGGTTCGTCGCCGTCGCGCATCAGCGCGCGGATGGCGGTGGGCGCGGTGTAGAGGATGGTGACGCCGTGGCGGTCGACGATGTCCCAAAGGCGGCCCGAATCCGGCCACGTCGGCACGCCTTCGAACATCACCGCGGTGGCGCCGTTGCTCAAGGGGCCGTAGACGATGTAGCTGTGCCCGGTGATCCAGCCGACGTCGGCGGTGCAGAAGAACACATCGTCGGGACGATGGTCGAACACGGCGTGGAAGGTCCAGCTCGCCCACGCGAGGTAGCCGCCCGAGGTGTGCAGCACGCCCTTCGGCTTTCCGGTCGAACCCGAGGTGTAGAGGATGAACAGCGGATCCTCGGCGCCCATCACCGGCGCGTCGTGCGTGTCGGGTTGGCCTTCGACCACCGATTCATACCAGCGGTCGCGCGGCATCTGCATGGGCACCGCGGCGCCGGTGTTGCGCACCACCAGCACCGTCGAGACGGTCGTGGTGCCCGGCATCGCCAAGGCTTCGTCGATGGTGGCCTTCAGCGGGATGCGCTTGCCGCCGCGACGTGCCTCGTCGGCAGTGATCACCAGCGTGCTTCCGCAGTCGGCGATGCGGTCGGCCACCGCGTGCGGCGCGAAGCCGCCGAACACCACCGAATGCACGGCGCCGATGCGCGCGCAGGCCAGCATGGCCACGGCGGCTTCGGGGATCATTGGCAGGTAGATGGTGATGCGATCACCGCGCTTCACGCCGAGGTTGGTTAGGGCGTTCGCGAGACGGCAGACGCGGGCGTGCAGTTCGCGGTAACTGATGCGCTGCGCCGGTTCCTTCGGGTCATCCGGTTCGAACAGGATCGCCGTCTTGTCGCCATTCGTGGCGAGCTGGCGGTCGAGGCAGTTGGCCGCGACGTTGAGTTCGCCGTCGCCGTACCAGCGGATGCGGAAGCGCTCGGCATCGAAGTCGACGTCCTCCATCTCGGTCGGGAAGCGCGACCAGTCGAGGCGCTCGGCCAGCGAGCGCCACCACGCATTCGGATCGCGCTCGAAGGTGGCACGGGCCTGCGCCAGGCGGGCGCTGTCGTAGTGCGCTCGTGCGGCGAAGTCGGCGGGAACGGGCAGGCGCTCGTCGGGGGTGGCCATCGGTCGTCTCCAATCGGGATGGCCGCAGTGTGCGGCGCGGGCCGGGAACTGTCTCGCGCCGCGCCTTCGACTTTGGTGGAACGTTCGCGGCGCTTTCGACCAAAGGCGAATGGCCCGGGCCTCGCGCTCGGTGGAGCCTGCCCGGACTGTGAACCACCCGTTCGGAAGGGGAGAGCCGATGCATCGAAATCACGTCCGTCCTTTGGCGCGCGCAACAGGGATCCTGTTGGCTGCTGCGCTCGCGCCCGCCGCCTTGCAGGCGCAGGCCCCTGCCGCCGCGCCGCCGAGTGAACGCGAACAGGCCCTGGAGGCCCGAATCGCGGCGCTCGAGCAGATGGTGCGCGAGCTGGCGGCGAAGCAGGGCGCGCCGGCTACCGCGCCCACCGCGGCGGCCACTCCGGCACCTGCGGCACCGGCCCCCGGCGCCGCGCCGCCCGCGCCGCCGATCCAGTCCACGGTCATCAACACTGCGGGCTGGCCGGGAACGCGCTTCTCCTTCGGCGGCTTCATCAAGATGGAGGGCGTGGCCACCAACACCGATGGCGGCGAGATCCCCGACGCCAGCAACGCGCGCCTGCTCTACGTGCCCTCGGCCACGCCGGTCGGCGGCCCCGACGAGGGCATGGACCTCGATGCGACGGCGCAGTTCTCGCGCTTCTGGTTCAGCAGCGATGCGGCCACCGAGAGCGGCACGCCGGTGCGCGGCTACCTCGAGTTCGACCTGTTCGGCAGCGCGCTCGGCGCCGAAGCCACCACCAACACCTACGGCGTCACCGTGCGCCACGCGTGGGCGAGCTGGGGCCCGTGGATGGTCGGCCAGAACTGGAGCAACTTCCAGGATCCGGCCTCGCTGGTCGACACCATCGACCTGATCGGTGCCACCGACGGCACCGTGTTCGTGCGGCAGGCGCAGTTGCGCTACACCTCGGGCGCCTGGGCGTTCGCGCTGGAGAATCCGGAGACCACCGTCGGCAACTTCCGCGGAAACGGCGCGCGCATCTCGTCGGACGACAACCGCCTGCCCGACCTCACGGCGCGCTGGACCCGTCGCGGCGACTGGGGCCACGTCAGCGTGGCTGGCGTGCTGCGCGAATTGCGCCACGAGACCACCACCGGGATCGACGACACCGGCGCGGGCTACGGCCTGTCCCTCACGGGCCGTCGCGTGATCAACGCCAGCAACGACCTGCGCTTCGGCGTCACCGCCGGCCGTGGCATCAGCCGCTACGTGGGCCTCGGCATCGCGCCCGACGTCCTGCTGGACGCCGGCAACCGGCTCGAGGCGGTCGACATGATGGCGGGCTTCGCCGGCGTGCGGCATGTCTTCAATCCGAAGCTGCGCGGCAACCTCTACGGCAGCCTCGCCACCTTCGACAACGATGTCGCGCTGAGCGGTGCCGGCGCCACGGAGAAGGTCGGCTCCATCGCGGCCAACCTCGTCTACAGCCCGCTCCCGCGCGTCGACGTCGGCTTCGAGGGGCGGCTGGGTCGCCGCTGGCTCGAGAACGGCGCCGAGGGCGACCTCGCCCGCCTGCACTTCCACGTCCGCTACAACTTCTGAGGGTTACCCGCATGAGCACCCAAACACCCGGGAATCCGCCTGAAGGGGTCGTCTTCGACGAAGCCGCCTTCAAGCGCAAGATGGGGGCAGCGATCAAGCTGCTCGTCCTCTTCTGCACCGTGTACTTCTCGGCGGCCGTCATTGCCACTGCCAAGTTCGCCGACATCGCCGGCATCCTGATCTTCGGCATCCCGCTGGCCATCTACACCGGCTTGCTGGTGTTCGTGGTCGGCATCATCGTCACGCGCATGTGCCTCGCGCAGGACAAGGGGGAATAAGCCATGGACAATCCCATTGCGTTCTCCATCCTTGCCGTCAGCCTGGCCCTCGTGGTGTACATCAGCTGGTGGGGCAAGCGCTTCACCACGACCACCACCGACTTCTACGTGGCCGGCGGCAAGATCTCGGCGCGCCTCAACGGCTGGGCCATGTTCGGCGACTACTGCAGCGCCGCGAGCTTCCTCGGCGTGGCGGGTGCCATCGCGCTGGCTGGCGTCGACAGCTGGTGGGTTGCCATCGGTTTCTTCGGCGCGTGGATCTTCGTGCTCGTCGGCCTTGCGGGTCCGCTGAAGAGCTCCGGCAAGTTCACGGTGGCCGACGTGCTGGTTGGTCGCTTCGGCGGTCGCAGCCTGAAGTTCCTCGCCATGGCGACCACCGTCGTGATCGGCACGCTCTACCTGGTGCCGCAGATCGTCGGTGCCGGCCACCTCTTCCAGCTGCTCTTGGGCTGGGACTACAACGTGACGGTGGTCGTCTCGGCGGTCACCATGGGCCTTATGGTGATCCTCGGCGGGATGATGGGGACGACCTACAACCAAGCCATCCAGGGCGTGATCCTGTTGGCGGCCATGCTGGCGCTGTTTGTGCTCGCGACGGTCCTGTATTTCGGTGGCAACCCGTTCGCGATCATCGGCCAGGCCATGGACGCGGTGCCGCCGACCGAGGCCGTGAAGGTCATTGGCCAGGTGGTCGTGCCGCCGGCGGCCGAAGGCGCGGCGCATGGGCCGTTCGTGTTGGCCGAGGCCGTGCGCCAGGGCTTCGCCGACCTGCCGAACGCGCTCACGCCCGGCCTTGCCGTGCCCGACGTGTGGAGCCAGGTGAGCCTCGTGCTCGGCCTGCTGCTCGGCGTCGCTGGACTGCCGCACATCTTGATCCGCTTCTACACGGTGAAAGACGCCACCGACGCCAAGAAGGGTGCACAGCTCACGATCATCGGCCTCGCGGTGTTCTACATCACCGTCCTGTTCGTCGGCTTCGCCACGATGATGATTCTCTACGACGAGCTGATCCAGATGCTCGCCGCCGGCGATCGCGGCCGCGCCACCAACATGGCGATCCCGCTGCTGGGCATGGAACTGGGGGGTGAAGTGGGCCTCGGTCTGATCGCCGCCGGCGCCATGGCCGCGATGCTCAGCACCGCGGTGGGCCTGCTGATCTCGATGACCACCAGCCTGTCGCACGACGTCTATGCTGGCGTGCTGCGCCCGAACAGCAGCGACCGCGAGCGCCTCGTGTTCGCGAAGATCGGTGCCGTGGTGCTGACGGTGGTCGCCTCGCTGGCGTCGGTGTGGCTGAAGGACCAGAACGTCGCCATCCTCGTCGCCATGTGCTTCGGCATCGCCGCCAGCACCTTCGCCCCGGTGCTGATCCTGTCGGTCTGGTGGAAGGGCCTCACCAAGGAAGGCGTGATCGCCGGTCTCGTGGTGGGTCTGGTGGTGTCGCTGGTGTTCACCTTCGCCCGCTTCGCCGCCGTGCCGGACATCATGGGCATCCGCGTGCTTGGTAACCCGGCGCTGTATGGCGTCCCGGCGGCCCTGCTGTCGATCATCGTCGCCAGCCTGCTCACCAAGAACACGGGCAACGCCCGCGAGTTCATGGCGATGGCCCACCGCGACGCCTGATCGGGGCTTCATCGGCTTGCACGGCGCCCCACGGGGCGCCGTGCTCGTTTAGGCTGGTGGGCACCCTGGGGAGAGGGAATGCCGACCACGCGGCCCAGCTACGCCGAGACCCGAGAAACGCTGCGCTGGCGCGTGGCGCTGGTGCTGGTCGCCCTCATGTCGACGCTGATGCTGGCCCTCGGCCTGCTCAATACCTCGCTGGGCCTCACCGATACCGCGCGGCTGGCCTGGATCGTCTTCACGCTCAATGCCACGAGCCTGCTGGGCCTGCTCTGGCTGCCGCGGCGTGCCGGCACCATGGCCTTCTTCGGCGTCATCCTTGGCCTGATCGTGTTCGCCATCGGGTTCGGCTGGTGGCACGAGCGCCCGCTGCACTACTGGGGCTTCCTGTTCCCGGTGGTCGTGGTGTTCTTGCTGCCGGCCTGGCGCGCGATGGCCGCCATGCTCGTGTTCGGGCTGTTTGTCTGCGGCGTCGCGATGGTCCAACTGGAGCCGATCGACGTGGTCCGCTTCGCCAGCGTCTACGGACTGATGGTCTGCTTCGTGACGACCTACGCCCTGCTCGAGGAGCGCGCCGGCATGATGCTGCGCGAGTTTGGCGACCGCGATGGCTTGACCGGCTGCTTCAACCGCCGACGCTTCAACGAGGCCATGGCCCGCCGGGTTGCGCCGCGGGCGGAAGCCACCCGCCTCGGCGTGCTGCTGGCCGACGTCGACCACTTCAAGGCCATCAACGACCAGCGCGGCCACCTCGAGGGCGACCGGGTGCTGATGGCGGTCGCCGCGACGCTGCAGCGCGCGCTGCAGTCGGAGGCGGAGCGCGGCCGCGCCAAGCTCTACCGCTACGGCGGCGAGGAGTTCGCCGTGCTTGTGAGTGGGCGCGACGCCGCCCAGCTCGGCCTGCTGGCCGAGGCCCTGCGCAGCGCGATCGCCGCCGGCGGCGATGGGATCGGCCCCGGCGAGGTGACGATCAGCGTCGGCGTTGCGGCGTGGTGGCAGGGCTCGGAAGCGCCGGAAGCCGCCCTGCAGCGCGCCGACGAGGCGCTCTACGAGGCGAAGCGCGGCGGCCGGAACCGGGTGGTGGTGGCCCCGGGCTGAGGCAACAAAAAACCCGCCTCTCGGCGGGTTTTTCGTGGGGCGGATCGTTCGGCCGAAGGCTTACTTGATCTTCGCTTCCTTGTAGGCGACGTGCTTGCGGATCGTCGGATCGTACTTCTTGATCTCGAACTTGCCGGTCATCGTCTTCTTGTTCTTGTCGGTGGTGTAGAAGTGGCCGGTACCGGCCGTCGACACCAGACGGATCTTGTCGCGCTTCGAAGCCATGGTGGTTCTCCCTTAGACCTTGACGCCGGAGGCGCGGAGCTCGGCGAGGACAGCGTCGATGCCGTTCTTGTCGATCGTGCGCAGGGCGTTCGCCGAAATCTTGAGCTTCACCCAGCGGTTCTCGCTGGCAACCCAGAAGCGGCGCTCGTGGATGTTCGCCGAAAAGGTACGGCGCGTCTTGTTGTTCGCGTGGGAAACATTGTTGCCCGACATCACGCTCTTGCCGGTCAGCTGACACTTGCGGCCCATGTGGCCCTCCTGGGTGCTTCGTGGGTGCCGCCCATTGCCTGGGTGGCTTCGGCCCGCCCCGCGGCCCGGAGGCCGTGCCCTTGAAGGCGGTGGGGCGGAAGGTCCCGCGTGGGCGGGACGGTGCATCCCCATGCGGCCGACGGGCGGACGCAGGGAGCCGCGCACTATGCCAGCGTCCCGGCCTGTGGACAAGTCCGCCGGGTTGGGCGTTCAGGCGGCCGGGCAGCGCACCGTTGCCACCCTAGGCCCATCCCGCCGACACTCGGACGGGACCGAACCGGGGAGAACCGCATGATCGTGACGGTGGCGAACCACAAGGGCGGCGTGGGCAAGACCTCGCTGGCCGCGCATTTGGCCTTCCGGGCCGCGGAGCGCGGCAACAAGGTGCTGGCCGTGGATTTCGACGCCCAGGGCAATCTCACCGGCACGCTGGCCGACCGCGGCAAGGCCCTGAAGGCCGACGGCGCCGAGCGCCTGTTCTTGGCCGACGGGGTGCCGGTCCCGATGCAGGGGGGCGATCCGAACATCCACGTGCTGCCGGCGACCGCCGCGCTCAACGCCACCGACCGCGGCCAGCTCTCGCAGGCCTTCACCGCCATCGGCCACCTGAAGACGCTCAACAAGGAGTTCAGCGTCATCGTCATCGACACCGCGCCGGCCATCGGCCTGCGCCTCACCGCCGCGCTGGCCGCCTCGCAGCGACTCGTCATCCCGCTGCAGCCCGAAAGCTATGCCGTCGACGGCGTGGCCTCGCTGCTGGCCGAGGCGGTGTCGATTTCCGAGCACATGAACCCGAACCTCGCGCCGGCCGAGTTCGTCATCAACGCCATCAATCCGCGGGCCAAGCAGCACGCCACCACCGCGCAGCGCCTGATGCAGCAGTTCAAGGTGCGCACGCCGCACCTGCGTCGCGCCATCGCCGTGGCCGACGCGCTCGCCGCGAAGAGGCCCGTGTGGCGGAACCCGTCGAACAGCGCGGTGGCCAACGAGTGGGCCGTGCTCTGCGACGAGTTGCTGGACGAGTTCGGCGTGGTCGACTGGACCTGAGCCGGGCCGCACGAGCTCCCCGCCGAAGGTCACGGTGACCGCCGGCGGTTTCGCGAGCACCGGAGCGCCGCCGACACTGGCCCTCCCTGATCCCGAGATGGCTGATGACCGTCGAACTGCGGCTGGACGAGGTCTCGTTCCGCTACGGGCGAAAGCCCGACACCCTGCATGCCCTGCGGCTGCAGCAAGGTGCCGGCATCCTCGGCCTGCTCGGCCCGAACGGTGCGGGCAAATCCACGCTGATGCGGCTGCTGGCGACGCTAAGCGCGCCGAGCCGCGGGCGCATCACTTGGAACGGCGGCGACATCGCCCGAGATCCCAATGCACTTCGCCGGGAACTCGGCTACCTGCCACAGGAATTCGGCGTCTACCCGGCCCTGAGCGCGCGCGAGTTCCTCGCCTACCTCGCCGCGGTGAAAGGCCTGGACCGCCGCCGTGGCGACGAGCGGATCGAGGCCTGCCTCGCCGCCGTGGGCCTGGCCCACGCCGCCGATCGACGGCTCGGCGATTTTTCCGGCGGCATGCGCCAGCGCGTGGGCATCGCCCAGGCCCTGCTCAGCGAACCGCGCCTGCTGATCGTCGACGAACCGACGGTGGGCCTCGACCCCGAGGAGCGCCTCCGATTTCGCCAGATCCTCACCGAGCTGGCGGCCGACCGACTGGTCATCCTCTCCACCCATATCGTCAGCGACGTCGATTCCAGTGCCGACCGCATCGCCGTGATGCGCAATGGCCGCCTGTTGGCCCACGTCACGCCGGGCGAGCTGATCGCCCGCGCCGTGGGCCAGGTGTGGCGCTGCACGATCGGCGACAGCGAATTGCCCGCCCTGCGTGAGCGCCATCCGGTGAGCCACGTGGAGCGTGTCGAGGGCGGGCTGCGTGTGCACGTCATCGCCCGCGTCGCGCCGCAGCCCGTGGCCGAAGCGATCGCCCCGGCGCTGGAAGACGCCTACCTCGCCTGCCTGCACCTCACGGACGCTGCCTGATGGACGCGCTGCGTCGCCTTGCCGCGATCAGCCTCGCGGACCTGCGCCAGCGCACCCGGCAACCGCGCTTCTGGTGGGTGCTGGCCCTGCTCGTGGCGGGCGCCTGGCTGTGCCTGCCCGAGGCGGGCAGCAGCAACGGCATGCGCGTCACCGTCGGCGAAGGCCGCGGCTGGTACTCCAGCGCCTGGGTGGGAATGGTCATGGCCCTGTGCGCCTCGACCCTGCTAACGCTGTTCGGCTTCTACGCCGCGCGCGGCAGCATCGCGCAGGACATCGACAGCCGCGGCTGGGAAGTGCTGATGGCGACGCCGATGACCCGCGCCGGCTACCTCGTGGCGAAGTTCATGGGCTTGATGGCGGTGTTCGCGCTCTACATCGGCGCGATGGCGCTCACCGGCCTCGTCGGCCAGTGGGTGCGTGGCGAAGTGGCGGTGTTCGCGCCCTGGGAATTGCTGAAGCCCCTCCTGCTGCTCACCTTGCCGGCGATGGCGGTGACGGCGGCCTGCATCGTCTGGTTCGACCTGCTGCCTTGGCTGCGGGCCACGGCTGGCAACGTGCTGTATTTCTTCGTGTGGATCACGCTGCTCGTGGTGGGCCCCGCCGGCATGTCGGAGGGCGACCTGGCCCAGCCCGCGCCGGACGAGTCGACCGTGCTGCTCACCGACGTCCCTGGCATCACCGTGATGCGCACCGACATCCTGCCGGTGGTGGCGGCTACGCGGCCCGATCTCGTCTCCGACAACTTCCAGATCGGCGGCTCCGGCGAGGATGACCCGTCCGCGCGATTCCCTTGGGACGCGTGGCACCCGGACGCCAGTGCGGTGGTATCACGGCTTGCCCTGATGCTGCTGGCGCTGGGCCTCGCCCTGGCGGCCACGCCGCTCGTGAACTGGGCCGCGAGCCGGCCGCGCAACCGCGTCGATGCGGCGTCGCAGGTCGGTTGGCGCTTGCGTTGGCTGGATCTCGTGCTGAAGCCGCTCGAAGGTGTCGCTTTCGGTCGGCTGGTGGCGGCCGAGTTGCGCCTCGCCCTGCGCCCTCGCGGGGCGTGGTGGTGGCTGTTCGCCCTCGGGGCATTGGGCGCGCAAATCGGTGCGCCGGGCGAAGGCCGCCATGCCGCGTGGTTGGTCGCCCTCGCGCTCGGCCTACCGTACTTCGCCCGTGCGCTGCTGCGCGACGATGAATGCGGCACCGCCGACCTGCTCGCGTCCGGGGAGCGGCGTCGCGGCCAGTTGCGCGCGGCGCGCCTGGCGGCCGCGAGCCTGCTGGCGCTGGGCCTGTCTCTGCCCAGCCTGATCCTCTCCCCGGAACACGCGTTCGCCGTGGCGGCGGCGGCGCTCAGCGTCGCCGCGTGCGGGTTCGCGCTGGCACGCCTCACCGGCAATGCGCGAACGGCGGAGCTGCTCTACGTGCTGGGCGCCTACCTCGCGCTCAACGGCGCGCCCGTCTTCAGCCCCTTCGCCCATCCGCAGGCCACGATGCTGTGGCACGGTGCCGCGTCCGTCGTCGCGGTGCTGGTCGTGCTGATCGGTGACCGGCGCTAGCGCCGGCCGAAGTTAGACCTCGCTGCGGCCGCGCAGCCGCTCGAGCAAGCCCTCGAGCGTCTCGTTGCCGTGGAAATGCAGCACCAGCTGGCCCTTGCCGCCGCGGCCGGATTTCACTTCCACCTTCGTGCCCAGCAGTTCGCCGAGCTCGCGCTCGAGTTGGGCGACATCGGCGTCGCGCTTCACCGCGGGCTTCTTGCCGGGCTTCGTCTCCGGCAGCTTGCCGGCGGCGAGTTCGTGGGCACGTCGCTCCACCTCGCGCACGCTCCAGCCTTCCTCGGCCGCCTGCTGGGCCAGCGCGATGGCGGCCTGCGGGTTGAGCGTCAGCAGGGCGCGGGCGTGGCCCATCTCCAGCTTGCGGGCGTCGACGAGGGCGCGGATGGCCTCCGGCAGCTCGAGCAGGCGCAGCAGGTTCGAAACGGCAGCGCGCGAGCGGCCCACGGCCTCGGCCGCCTGCTGGTGCGTCAAGGCGAATTCGTCGATGAGGCGGGCCAGGGCCTGCGCTTCCTCCAGCGGATTGAGGTCTTCGCGCTGGATGTTCTCGATCAGCGCCATGGCGATGACGGCGCGGTCGTCGACCTTGCGCAGCACCACCGGCACCTCGGCGAGGCCGGCGCGCTCGGCGGCGCGCCAGCGGCGTTCGCCGGCAATGATCTCGTAGCGGTCCTTGCCGACCGCGCGCACCAGGATGGGCTGGATCACGCCCTGGGCCTTGATCGACTCGGCGAGTTCGTCGAGCGCCGCGCCGTCGAAGTGCTGGCGTGGCTGGTACTTGCCGGCCTGCAGCTGGCCGATCGGCAGTGTCTTCAGGACATCGCCCGGCGCCGGCTCGTCGGCCTTCGCGCCCTTGTTGCCGGTGCCCAGCAGGGCATCGAGGCCGCGACCGAGGCCGCGTGCTTTCGTGCTCATCGCGCGGCCTCCTTGGCCAGCTTCTTCTCGCCGCGGACGATCTCGCCGGCCAGCCCGAGGTAGGCGATGCCGCCGCGCGAGGCGCGGTCATACCCGATGATGCTGCGGCCATGCGACGGCGCTTCGGCGAGGCGCACGTTGCGCGGCACGATCGAGCGGAAGACCTTGTCGCCGAAGTGCTCGGTGAGCTCGTTCGACACCGCGCTGGCGAGGTTGTTGCGCACGTCGTACATGGTGCGGACGATGCCGCTGATCTCGAGGGCCGGGTTGAGCTTCTGCTTCAGCGCATTGATGGTGTTGACCAGCGCCGACAGGCCTTCCAGCGCGAAGTACTCGCACTGCATCGGCACGATCACGCCGTCCGCCGCGGCCAGCGCGTTCAGCGTCAGCAGCGAGAGCGAGGGCGGGCAGTCGATCAGGATGTAGTCGTAGCGGTCGCGCACCGTGTCGAGTGCGTTCTTCAGTCGCTGCTCGCGCTGCGACTCGTCCATCAGGCGGATCTCGGCCGCCGTCAGGTCGATGTTCGTGGGCAGCAGGTCGTAGCCTTCCTGCGTCTTGACGATCGCGGCGTCCGCGGTCGCCTCTTCGAACAACACCTCGCACATCGAGGCCTCGAGCTCGCGCTTGTCGACGCCCGAAGCCATGGTGGCGTTGCCCTGCGGGTCGAGGTCGACCAGCAGCACGCGGCGCGGGGTGGTGGCGAGAGCGGCGGCCAGGTTGACGGCCGTCGTCGTCTTGCCGACGCCGCCTTTCTGGTTGGCGATTGCGAGGATGCGGGCCATGCGGGACGCGGGTTCCGTGCAGCCGGCCCGAGGGGCCGGCAAGGCCGTGGATGATGCCACAGCGCCCCGGAGCCCCGGCTCGGGTCAGGCCGGCCGCGGGTTCGGGCGCCTCTTCAGGCCCCGCGGCGCAGCAGGCCGGCCTCGCGCAGGCTGGCGATGGTGGCGTCCAGCAGCTCGGGCAGCGGGGTCTCGCGGTAGCCCAGCCGGGCGATGGCCTTCGAGGAGTCCACCTTCAGGTCGTGGCACGGGAACACGGCGGCTTCCGGGGTGATGTCGGGCATCTTGCCGGTGACCCGCGAGAGGGTGTCACTGGCCCAGGCCACCGACTTCAGCACCCAGGCCGGGGTGGCGCGGGCGGGCGCCTTGCGGCCCAGGCGCTCGCCGATCATGCCGATCAGCTCGACGAAGCTGGCGTGTGCGCCACCGAGCAGGAAGGTCTCGCCCTCGATGCCGTCCTCGAAAGCCCGCACCTGGGCCCGGGCGATCTCGCGCACATCCGCGAAGGCGCCGGAGCCGGGTGGGGCGCCGGGCAGCTTGCCCTGGTCGACCAGCAGGATGAGCCGCGCCCAATTGCGCGTGTCGCCGGGGCCGAGGATGTGGGAGGGCTGGAAGACCACCCACGGTACGCGCGAGCCGCGCACAGCCTGCTCGGCCAGGAACTTGGTGCGCTCGTAGTTCACCCAGCTCTCGCCGCCGCGCTGCGGCACGTCCTCGCGCAGCACGCCGTGGACGAGGTGCGAGTACGCCGAGACCGAGCTGGTGTGCAGGAAGCGCCGGATGCCGGCGGCTTCCGCCGCGCGCAGCAGCAGTTCGGCCCCGCGCACGTTGGTGCGCGTTTGGATCGGGTTGTGCGGGCGCCACTGGGTGGTGTCCGCGGCGGTGTGGAAGATCGCGTCGCAGCCTTCGACCGCCGCCTGCAGGAGGGCCCATTCGGCGGGCCGCTCCTCGCCCAGCGCGGCGCGGACGGGCTCGCCGCCCAAGGCGCGGATGGCGGCATCGCCCGACTCCGAACGCGAGACGCCTCGTACCGTGTGGCCGGCGAGGACCAGTTCGCGCAACAGATGCTGGCCGACGAAGCCGGTGGCTCCGGTGAGCAGGACTTCAGCCATGGGGAGGCTCGCAGCAGGGGGGAGGCCGAAGGTGGCCCATCCGGGGCCTGCGGAACGTGAGCACGGTCGCGCCGTGGCCCAGGATGACGTGGGTTGACGCTTCGGGCCGGCGGGCGGAGGAGAATCCCGGCACCACCCGGCCGCGAGACCTCTCCCCATGGATCCGATGAACGGCACACCGACCAGCACCCCCACCCGAGCCGCGGAGAAATGGTTCGGCAAAGCCCTCGCGGAGGCGAGTGCGGTCGAGCGGCGCGTTCTCGACGTCGCCCTGCGCCAGAAGACCGTCGCCAAGGACGCCGCGCTCCAGGCCGACGCCCAGCGCAGCTTCGGCGAGCGGATGGCCGACGGGGTGGCGGCTTTCGGCGGGTCCTGGACCTTCATCGGTCTTTTCGCCCTCGTCATCGTCCTGTGGTCGCTCGTCAACACGGAGCTGCTGGGCACGGCGGCCTTCGACCCGTATCCCTACATCTTCCTGAACCTGATGCTCTCGATGCTGGCGGCCGTGCAGGCGCCGGTGATCCTGATGAGCCAGAACCGCCAGGCCGAACGCGACCGCATCGCGGCCGCGCACGACTACGAGGTGAACCTGCGCGCCGAGCTCGGGATCATCGCGCTGCACGAGAAGCTCGACGCGTTGCGGGTGGAGCAGATGGCGACGCTCATCGCCACGCAGCAGGAGCAGATCGCCTTGCTTCAGCGCCTGGTCGAGGCGCGCGCGCCGGATGGGCGGTAGGCGCGAACGGCCGGAGGCGCGACAATCGTGGGCATGAATGCTCCGACCGACCTTGGATTCCTGCGCCCCGACCTCGGGCGCGGCCTCGCCGCTCTCGGCCTCGATCCCGGCGCGCCGGTGGAACGCACCGCTCCGGCGGCCGGCGATGACGGCACGCTGGCCGGCGCCCTGCTGGCCTACCTCGCCCTGCTGATGCGTTGGAACGGTACCTACAACCTCACTGCCATCCGCGATCCCGGCGAGATGCTGGTGAAGCACCTGTTCGATTCACTGGCGATGGCGCCGCACGTGCGCGGCCTCGCCACGCTCGCCGACCTCGGCACCGGCCCCGGCCTTCCCGGCATCCCGCTGGCGCTCGCCACGCCGGGCCTCGCCGTCGCGCTGGTGGAGAGCAATGGCAAGAAAGCGCGCTTCCTCCGCGAGTGCGTGCGCCAGCTCGGCCTCGCCCCGCGCGTGCGCGTGCTCGAGTCGCGCGCCGAATCTGTGGCCGAACCCGGCGCGTTCGAGGCGATCACCGCCCGGGCGCTCGACCGCCTCGTGGGCATCCTCGAGGTCGGCGGCCATCTCATCGCCCCCGGCGGCCGCCTGCTGGCGATGAAGGGTGTGCACCCCGCCGAGGAAATCGCCGAGCTGCCGGCCGGCTGGGTCGGAGGCGCCGTGCATCGCCTGTCGGTGCCGGGGTTGGAGGGCGAACGGCACCTCGTCGAGGTGCGGCGAGGCTGAGGCGGCCCTAGACCGCCGCCGGCCGCGCCCCGAGGTCGATCCAGTGCTGCAGCGGCGCGGGGCGGCCGAAGTGGTAGCCCTGGCCCTGGCGGATACCGAGCGTCCACAGCGCCTTGCGCTGCTCCTCGGTCTCGATGCCCTCGCTGACGACCTCGAGCTCGAGCGACGCGGCCATCGCGACGATCGCGCGGATGATCGGCCGCGAACCGCCGCGGGTTTCCGCGCCGCTTTCCAGCGACGTGGCGAAGCTGCGGTCGATCTTCAGCCCGTGCAGCGGGAAGTGCTGCAGGTAGGAGAGCGCCGAGTAACCGGTGCCGAAGTCGTCGAGCATGATGCGCACGCCGGCGCGGTGCAGGGTTTCTAGGGCGGCGCGGGCGAGGTCCTTGCGGTCGATCAGCGCGCCTTCGGTCACCTCCACGCAGACGCGCGAGGGGTGCGCGCGCTGGTCGCGCACCAGGGCGAGGAAACGCGTCGCGAAATCCGGGGCGAGCAGGTGGCGCGGCGACAGGTTCACCGAGACGTAGGCATGGCTTGGCGTCAGGCGGACGAGGTCGCCGATCGCGCTCGCGTACATGCGCCAGTCGATCTCCTCGATCATTCCCGTTTCCTCGGCGAGGCCGAGGAAGGCGCCGGGGGCGCGCACGCTGCCGTCCGGCCGGTTCCAGCGCAGCAGCGCCTCGTAGCCCAGCACGGCGCCGTTGGCGATGCTGACGATCGGCTGGTAGTAGGGCTCGAACTCCTGGTGGACCATCGCCCGGCGCATTTCGCGCTCGAGCTCGAGCCGCTGCTGCGCGAGATGGCGGAGGTCCTCGTCGAACAGCGCATAGCGCTTCCGGCCATCGGCCTTGGCGCGGTACATGGCGGCGTCGGCATCGCGCAGGATCTCCTCGGCCGACGCGTAGTGCGGCTGCGCGACGGCGACGCCGACGCTGGCCGAACTGTGCAGCTCGCGCCCTTCGATGAAGAAGGGCTGGTCGAGCACCTGCATGATGCGTTCGGCGACCTGGATGGCGTCCTCGACGCTGCGGATGCGCTCCAGCAGCACGGCGAACTCGTCGCCGCCGAGGCGGGCGAGCACGTCCGGGTTGCGCACGCATTCGCCGATCCGCTTCGCGGCCTCGCGCAGCAGCGCATCGCCGACGAGGTGGCCTTCGGAATCGTTGATCACCTTGAAGCGGTCGAGGTCGAGGAACAGCACCGCGAACAACCGTTCCGGCTGCGCCTCGTGCTGGGCCATCGAGGCCACGAGGCGGTCGAGCAGGTACTGGCGGTTGGGCAGGCCGGTGAGGCTGTCGTGCAGGGCCTGGTGCTTGAGCTGGCGCTCCACGCCTTCGCGAGCGCTGATCTGCTGGCGCAGCGTCTCGTTGGCGAGCCCGAGCTCGCGCGTGCGCTCCGACACGCGGTGTTCGAGGTCGAGGTAAGCCTGACGCAGAGCGACACCGGCCCGTCGGCGACCGATCGCCGCGGCGATGTGCGTGCCGACGAAGCTCAGCAGTTCGAGGTCGCGGTGGGTGTAGCGCACGTCCGCCCGGTAGCTCTGCACCGCGATCACGCCCACCGGCGCGTCGTCCACCATCATCGGCACGCCCAGCCAGCAGCTCGCGGACTGCTGGCCGGGCAGGGTCGCGCCCAGTGCGTTCAGTTCGCGCATCACCGACTCGGTGGCGAGCAGCGGTTCGCCGCTGTGCAGCACGTACTCCGTCAGGCCCTGGCCGGCCTTCCGGGACGGGCGCGTCGGCGTCCGCTCGTCGACGGAGTACGGGAAGGAGGTCTCGTCCGTCGTCTCGTCCCACAGCGCGATGTAGAAGTTCCGCGCATCGATCAACTCGCCGACGATGCTGTGCACGTCGGCGTAGAAGCGCGCGTCGTCGTCCGACTCATGGCGGCTGGCCAGCGCGGTGATGCGGTACAGCGCGGTTTGCAGGCGCTCGGCGCGTTCGCGCTCGACCACCTCGGTCTGCAGTGCCTCGGTGCGCTGCTGCACGCGGCGCTCGAGTTCGATCGTCGACTGGCGGCGGGCCAGGGCGGTGGCGATGTGCTCGGCCACGTAGGACAGCAGCTGTTCGTCCTCGGCGCTGTAGGTGTGCTCGGGCCGGTAGCTCTGCACGACCACCGCGCCTTGGGTGATGCCGTCGCTGGTCATCGGCACGCCGAGCCAGTCGTTGCTCTCCGGGCCTTGCGCCTCGTCCTGCATGCCGAGGCTGGCGGCCAGCTGCTCGGACGGCCCGCGCAGCGCCTGCTGGCGCTGGATCACCTGCACCGTGAGGCTGCCGAGGAGCTCGGATTCCGGGATCTCCAGGTCCGGGTCGAGGCCGTCGGCGTCCTCGCTGTCGGCGAAATAGACGAAGCGCAGGGTGCGACGTTCCGGATCACGCAGCGCGATGAAGAAGTTCTCCGCGTACATCAGCGTGCCGACGATGCGGTGCATCGCCGCCATGACCTCGGCCGTCGGCTTCGACGAGCTGGCCACCTCGGAGATGGCGAACAGGGCCTCCTGGAAACGCATCGCGTTGGCGCGGCGGTCCAGCTCCGTGCGCAGGCGGGCGATTTCCCGCTCCGCGTCTGCCAACGCCTGCCCGGGCGGCGGCACCGGGTCCTGCGGTGCGGGTCCCGGCGCGGTCCTGCGAGGGGAGGGTGGCGTCGTCATCCGGCCGAGTGTAAGCCCGGTTGCCCGGGGTGGAATGGGACGGCCGTCTTGCCCTGCCGCCCGCCCCCGGCGGCGTACCATCGGCATTCATCCCCTGCCCGCCGACGTTTTCCCGAATGAGTGCCCTCCGCCAACGCCCGCGTCGCCTGCGTCGTGACGACTTTTCACGCCGCCTGGTGCGCGAGAACCGCCTCACCGCCGACGACCTGATCCTGCCCGTGTTCGTCCACGAGCTTCCGGGCCGCGAGGCCATCGGCTCCATGCCCGGCGTCGAGCGGGTGTCGATCGACGAGCTGCTGAAGGTGGCCGGGGAGGCCGTGGCGCTCGGCATCCCGGCGCTCGCCCTGTTCCCCGTCACCCCGCCCGAGGCCAAGAGCCTCGACGCGGCCGAGGCCTGGAACCCGCAGGGCCTCGCCCAGCGCGCCGTGCGCGCGCTGAAGGCCGCCTACCCGCAGCTCGGCGTCATCACCGACGTCGCGCTCGACCCCTTCACAACCCACGGCCAGGACGGGCTCATCGACGACAGCGGCTATGTCGTCAACGACGCCACCGTCGACGCGCTGGTGAAGCAGGCGCTCAGCCACGCCGAGGCCGGTGCCGACGTGGTGGCGCCCAGCGACATGATGGACGGCCGCATCGGTGCCATCCGCGACGCGCTCGAAGCCGCGGGCCACGTGCACACCCGCATCCTCGCCTACTCGGCGAAGTACGCCAGCAGCTTCTACGGGCCGTTCCGCGATGCGGTGGGCAGTGCCGGCAACCTCGGCAAGGGCAACAAATACACCTACCAGATGGACCCGGCGAACAGCGACGAGGCGATCCGCGAGGTCGGCCTCGACCTCGACGAGGGCGCCGACATGGTGATGGTGAAGCCGGGCCTGCCCTACCTCGACATCGTGCGGCGCGTCAAAGACGCCTACGGCGCGCCGACCTTCGTCTACCAGGTGAGCGGCGAGTACGCGATGCTCAAGGCCGCGGCGGAGAACGGCTGGCTCGACGAGCGCGCCTGCGCCCTCGAGGCGCTGCTGTCGATCAAGCGTGCCGGGGCGGACGCCATCCTGACCTACTTCGCGCTGGACGCCGCGCGCTGGTTGCGCGCAGGCTGAGCGAATGCTTCCACCGCTTCGCCAAGGAGAGAACGCCATGAGCGGACGCTATGTCCTGGTTGGCCAGCCTGTCGCGCATTCGCTGTCGCCACGCATCCACGCCGCCTTCGGCGCGCAGTGCGGCATTGCCCTCGAGTACGGGCTCATCGACGTCGCACCGGAGGACTTCGACGCCGCGGTCGCCGCCTTCGCCCGCAGTGGCGGCGCAGGCCTCAACGTGACGCTCCCGCACAAGGAAGCCGCGCGGGCGCTGTGCGCCACGCTCTCGGAGCGTGCGCGCCGCTGTGGTGCGGTGAATACCCTCATCCGCGGCAGCAATGGCTGGCATGGCGACAACACCGACGGTGCCGGCCTCGTGCATGACCTCACCGAGCGCCATCGGCTCGACCTGCGCGCGCGCAAGGTGCTGCTGCTCGGCGCCGGTGGCGCTGCGCACGGCGTGGCTCCCGCACTGCTCGATGCCGGCATCGAATCGCTGTGGATCGTCAATCGCAGCCCGGACCGCGCCGATGCGTTGAGCGATCGCCTCGGCGAGCCCGGCCGCGTGCATACGCGCTACTGGGACGACCTGCCCAACCTCGGCGTGTTCGACATGATCGTCAACGCGACCTCGGCGGGGCGCAGCGCCAGCGCGATGGCGCTGCCGTCGTCGCTGGCAACGGAGCGCACCCTCGCGGTCGACCTGAGCTACGGCGAAGCCGCCATCGCCTTCCTGTCGTGGGCGCGTTCGCAGGATTGCGAGACCGCGCTCGATGGGCTCGGCATGCTGGTGGAGCAGGCCGCCGAAGCCTTCCGGCTCTGGCACGGGCAGGCGCCCGACACCGACCCGATCTACAGCGAACTTCGCGCCGGCGCGGTGGCCCTGCACACGGCGGAGTGACCGCCGCGGCTGGGCGGCCGCCGCTCATTCCAGCGGCAGGCCGAGGTAGGCGTCCTTGAGGCGCACGTAGTGCTTGGCCGAGTAGTAGAGCTGTTCGATCTCGCGGTCGCTCAGGCGGCGCACCGGCTTGGCCGGATTGCCCAACCACAGCTCGCCGCTTTCGACGACCTTCCCCGGCGGCACCACCGCACCCGCGCCGACGAAGCCGTGCTTGCGCACCACCGCGCCATCGAGCACCAGGGCCTTCATGCCGATCAGGCAGGCGTCCTCGATGGTGCAGGCATGGATGCAGGCCGCGTGGCCGATGGTGACATCCGCGCCGATGATCGTCGGGAAGCCGTCGGGCTTCGTGTACGGGCCGTCGTGCGTCACGTGGATGATCGTGCCGTCCTGCACGTTGGTACGCGCGCCGATGCGGATGTGGTTGACGTCGCCGCGCACCACCACGCCAGGCCAAAGCGAGGCGTCGTCGCCCAGCACCACGTCGCCGATCACGTGCGCGCCCTCGTCGACGTAGCAGCGTTCGCCGAGCACGGGCGTCTTGTCGCGGAAGGGGCGGATGGGCATGGCGTGGCTCGCGGTGAGGGTGTGTGGCGGATTCTAGCGGCGTTAACTCGAGCAGCGAGACGCTCTTGCCTCTGGCGCGGTGCAGCTGACCCGCCCCGTCACCCGCTTGGAGTAAAACCCGGCGGCCCGCTCGAATGCGACGTCCGTGTCGCTCGAGCGGCGGCGCATCCATGCGCCGCCCTCCGGGCTATCGCCTGGACGGTGCGTCGGGGCTCCTCATTCGCTCCCCCGCGCCAGAGGCAAGAGCGTCTCGCCGCTCCAACAGCGCCGCGAGCCTCCGCTTCGCGACACCACGCGCGCTGCGACGGTGTTGCATGGATGCGCGGTCTCGGCGTCGCAACGATGCTTGGGCTCGCCTCGGTGTAGCGCGCCATCCGCGTGGGCGGCGTGCGTGGCGAATAAGGAGCCCCTGCGCGCTGTTGAGGCGCAAGCCCCGAAGGGGTCGCGCAGGATGCGCGATCGGCTCAAGGGGCAGGACGCCCCCTTTGAGCCGACCGCCAGAAACCTCGCGTCGCCGGTGACGGGGCGGGTCAGCCCCGCACGCCGCCCACGCGGATGAGGGCGCCAACGAAAACGGGGTGAGCCAGCTTTCGCCAGCCCACCCCGTGCGTTTTCAGCGATGACGCGTTCGATCAGCGCAGGTCGAAGCGGTCCAGCTCCATCACCTTCGTCCACGCCGCCACGAAGTCGGCGGTGAACTTCGCCGCCGAATCGCTCTGCGCGTAGACCTCGGCCAGCGAACGCAGCTGCGAGTTCGAACCGAACACCAGGTCGACCACCGTGGCCGTCCAGCGCACGGCGCCGCTCTTGCGGTCGCGGCCTTCCAGCACGTTCGGGTTCGAGGCCGAGCGCGACCACGCCGTGCCCATGTCGAGCAGGTTCACGAAGAAGTCGTTGCTCAGCACGCCGGCGCGGTGGGTGAACACGCCGTGCGCGCTGCCGCCGGTGTTGGCGCCGAGCACGCGCAGGCCACCGACCAGCGCCGTCATCTCCGGCGCCGTCAGCGTGAGCAGCTGGGCCTTGTCGACCAGCATCTCTGCAGCCTTGACCTCGCAGCCCGGCTTGGCGAAGTTGCGGAAGCCGTCGGCGTGTGGCTCGAGCACCGCGAACGAAGCGGCATCGGTGTGCTCGGCGCCGGCATCGGTGCGGCCGGGGTGGAAGGGCACGGTCACCGACTGGCCCGCAGCCTTGGCCGCGGCTTCGATGGCGGCGCCACCGGCCAGCACGATCAGGTCGGCCTGCGAGATCTTCTTGCCGCCCGGAGCCTTGGCGTTGAAGTCCTTCTGGATGCCCTCGAGCACGGCCAGCGTCTTGGACAGCTCGGCCGGGTTGTTGGCCGCCCAATCCTTCTGCGGGGCGAGACGGATGCGCGCACCGTTGGCGCCACCGCGCTTGTCGCTGCCGCGGAAGGTCGAGGCCGAAGCCCATGCCGCGAAGACGAGGGCGGGGATGCCCACGCCAGAGGCCAGCACCTGCGCCTTCAGCGCGGCGATGTCGCCGGCGTCCACGAGCGCGTGGTCGATGGCCGGCACCGGGTCCTGCCACACCAGCACTTCCTTCGGCACCAGCTTGCCGAGGTAGCGGGCGCGCGGGCCCATGTCGCGGTGCGTCAGCTTGAACCACGCGCGGGCGAAGGCATCGGCGAACTCCGCCGGGTTCTGGTGGAAGCGGCGCGAGATCTTCTCGTAAGCCGGGTCGAAGCGAAGCGCGAGGTCGGCCGTGGTCATCATCGGCGCGTGGCGCTTGTTGGGGTCATGCGCGTCGACGACGGTGCCGGCACCGGCGCCGCCCTTCGGCGTCCACTGGTGTGCGCCGGCCGGGCTCTTCGTCAGTTCCCACTCGTAGCCGAACAGGGTGTCGAAGTAGCCGTTGTCCCAGGTCGTCGGGTTCGGCTTCCACGCGCCTTCGATGCCCGAGGTGATGGTGTCGCCGCCCTTGCCGCTGCCGAAGCTGTTGGCCCAGCCGAAGCCCTGCGCCTCGACGGGCGCGCCTTCCGGCTCGCGGCCGACGTGGTCCGCGGGGCCGGCGCCGTGCGCCTTGCCGAAGGTGTGGCCGCCGGCCACTAGAGCCACGGTCTCCTCGTCGTTCATCGCCATTCGGGCGAAGGTCTCGCGGATGTCGCGGGCCGAGGCGACCGGGTCCGGGTTGCCGTTAGGGCCTTCCGGGTTCACATAGATCAGGCCCATCTGCACCGCGCCAAGCGGATTCGCGAGCTCGCGGTCGCCGCTGTAGCGCATGTCGCCGAGCCACGTGGTCTCCGGGCCCCAGTCGATGTCGTCCTGCGCCTCCCAGATGTCCGGGCGGCCACCGGCGAAGCCGAAGGTCTTGAAGCCCATCGTCTCCATGGCGACGTTGCCGGTGAGGATGAACAGGTCGGCCCAGCTCAGGGCCTGGCCGTACTTCGCCTTGATCGGCCACAGCAGGCGGCGCGCCTTGTCGAGGTTGCCGTTGTCCGGCCAGCTGTTCTCCGGCGCGAAGCGCTGGCCGCCATGGCCGCCGCCGCCGCGGCCGTCGTGGATGCGGTAGGTGCCGGCCGCGTGCCAGGTCATGCGGACGAAGAACGGGCCGTAATGGCCGTAGTCGGCCGGCCACCAGTCCTGCGAGTCGGTCATCAGTGCCTTGAGGTCGGCGACGACGGCATCGAGGTCGAGTGCAGCGAAGGCCTTGCGGTAATCGAAGTCGCCGCCCAGCGGGTTCGACTTCGTCGAATGCTGGTGGAGGATCGAGAGCTTCAGCTGCTCGGGCCACCACGCGGCGTTGCCGCCGTGGCCGGCCTGGGCGTTCGTGCGGCTACCTGAGGAAAACGGGCACTTCGGTTCGGTGGACATGGGAGGCTCCTGTGAGGATCCGCGCGGCGGGGGTGCGGCGCTGGCGCGGCGGGATGCCGCGTGCCCAGCAACCTACGCCCCTCTCATGACAATGGGGAAATGGATTGTTTGACTCTTTTCGATAGGCGCCACCTATCGCGCCGTGCGCCATCGCGTGTGACCGCGGTCACGCGGCTTGGGTGCGTCGCAGCGCGCTTTGCGAGCGATTCACGCGCCGTTGTCGCCTTGTCAGAGGACTGAAGTACTGCGTCAGTCAACTGCCTGCCTGTACTCCCTTCCGAGGATCGCGCCGCATGACGAGCGCGCCACGAACCAACGCCCCGCTGTCGCCGGTCGTCAGCCTGCAGTCCCGGCTCGTCCGTGCCTTCCTCGCGATTGGGGCAGCACTTGTCGTGGTCATGGCGGCGATCACCTTCGGACTGATCGGTCGAATGGTCGAAGCCGTCGAAGCGAAGGAGGCGAAGCGCGCCTGGGATCGCGTTGCCAGCATCGAGCGCGCGAAGGCCGACCTGCTGCGCACGGTCGTCGATGACTACGCCTATTGGAACGACATGGCGGCGTTCGTCGAGAGCGGCGCCCCAGACTTCCGTCGCGACACCTTCGACGTCTGGTTCCTCGATAACGCCGACACCGACGGCGTGCTCGTCTTGTCGCCGCGGGGCGAGGTGCTGGTCGCTGGCGTCGCGGAGCGCGCCGCCACGGGCTTCGGCGACGCCGCCCTGCCCGAACCGGCGTTCGATGGTGCGATGGGACTGGTCGCACTGGCGCCGGCGCTGGTCGAACGGCTGCGCCAACTGCCCAAGGCCGCGGTCGTGCGCGATGGTGGCGACAGCGGCATCACGTGGATCGAGCATCGGGGCCAGTGGATCCAGGTTGCGATCGGCGCCGTGGGCTACCAAGGGCAGCCGCCGAACGGCGGTCTGGTGATGATCCTTCGCGCCGTCGACCGCGAACGACTCGCGGCGCGTGCCGTGGAATCGCAGGTCGACTACCGCATCGTCGCCTTCGATCCGGATCGGCTGGCGATTCAGGCTGCAGAGGATGCCGCCCTGCTGGCCGTGCCTATCGATGACCCGATCCTCGGCACCGAGGTGATGGCGATCGCCCGCCATCCTTACGAACTCTCGGGCTTGCTGGGCCAGGTGCAGGTGGTGACCGTCGTGCAGCAGACGCTGCTGCTCGGCGCCTTGCTCTACCTGCTGATCGAGCTGCTGAAGCGGCAGGTGCTGGTCCGCATCCAGGCCTTGCGACGCGAAGTCGAAGCGCTTCGCGTCGGCACCATCCGTCGCATGGACCTGCCAGGGCCTCGCGACGAACTGACGCTGCTCGGCGAGGAGTTCGGCGCGATCTACCGCACGCTCGACGGAGCGCGTACCGAGTGGCGGAAGGCCGCCCTGCGCGACCCGCTCACCGGCCTCGGCAACCGGGCCGCGCTGCAGGCCAGGCTCGAAGTGCTGATGACCGCGGGACGCAGCTGGCCGGCCTCGCTGCACCTGCTCGACCTCGACGGCTTCAAGGCGATCAACGACGTGCATGGCCACGCCACCGGCGACGCGATGCTCGTGGCGCTGTCGCGAAGCCTCGCCGCCAAGCTGGGCGAGCGCGCCGAGGTCTTCCGGCTCGGTGGGGACGAGTACGCCATCCTCGCGAACCACGGCGACGACATCGGCCGCGAGGTGCTCGACGCGGTGGCGCACGTCCGGGTGCTGGACGCTGCCGGGCACGCGCTCCGCCTCCGCGCCAGCCTCGGGCGGGCGTCGCTGTCCACGGACCTCGATTCGCCGGGAGACTGGCTGCGTCGGGCCGACATCGCCATGTACGAGGCGAAGCGGGCCGGCGGAAGCCGCCACGTCGATTACGTGCCGTCGATGCGCGAGGCCCTCGTCGAGCGCGAGTCGATCGAACGCCGCCTCCGCCGCGCGCTGGACGAAGGCCGGATCGACGTGGCCTTCCAGCCGATCGTTTCCGCCGTCGATGGGCGGCTTACCGCCGTCGAAGCGCTGGCGCGCTGGAACGACGCCGAGCGCGGACGGGTGCCGCCGTCACGCTTCGTCCCGGTGGCCGAGGAGGCGGGCTTCAGTGCCGAGCTCGACCTGCAGGTCCTGGCCAAGGCGCTCCCGGCCCTCGTGGCGTTGCGCCGTGAGACGCCCGCCCTCGTGTTGCAGGTCAACCTCGCACCGCCGTCCCTGCTCAGCCCTGGCATCGTCGAGCGCATCGACGGGCTCGTCCGCGCCGCGGGCGTGCCGCCGGAAGCGATGCTGCTGGAAGTCACCGAGAGCGCGCTCGCTGCCGACCCGAATGCCATCACCGGCGTCATCGAGCGGCTCCGTTCCCTCGGCTTGCGCATCGCCTTGGATGATTTCGGTACCGGCTACTCGTCGATGGCGCGTCTCGCCGAACTGAAGCCCTCCGCATTGAAGATCGACGGCCAGTTCGTCCGCGACCACCAAGGCGATGGCGATCGCATCATCCGCTCCATCCTCGGCCTCGCGAAGGCCTTCGGCCTGCATGCCACGGCCGAGTTCGTCGAGACCGACGCGCAGCGCGACTACCTCCGCGCCCTCGGCTGCGATGCCCTGCAGGGCTACGGGATCGCCGAGCCCATGCCGGAAGAAAAGCTCCCCGCCTGGGTCGAGGCGCGCGCCCTCAGCGCGCGTCCTTGACCACGTCGCCGCCCTTCATCACGAAAGGCACGCGCTCGAGCAGGGTCACGTCCTGCGTCGGGTCGCCGGGCACGGCGATCAGGTCGGCGAAGCGGCCGGTCTCCAGCGCGCCCACGTCCTCGCGCTTCATGGCCGTCGCGGCGTTGATCGTCGCGGCCTGGATGGCCTCGACGGGCGACATGCCGTAGCGCACCATCACCGCGAACTGCTTGCCGTTTTCGCCGTGCGGGAAGATGCCGGCGTCGGTGCCGTACACCATGCCCACGCCGGCCTCGTGCGCGCGCTTGAAGTTCTGGCGCTGCGCCTCGGCGATCTCGCGGTCCTTGCGCAGGTTGTCCGTAAGAACGCCGTTCTTCGCGCCTTCGGACTGCGTGTACTCGGTGTTGTAGATGTCCATCGACAGCCACGCGCCATTCGCCTTGGCGAGGCGGATGCCCTCGTCGTCGATCAGGCTGGCGTGTTCGATGGTGTCGACGCCGGCGCGGATCGCCTCGCGGATGCCCGAAGCGCCGTGCGCGTGTGCCGCGACGGTGAGGCCCCACTGGTGCGCTTCGTCGACGACGGCCTTCATCTCCTCGAAGCGCATCTGCTGCTGCCCGGGTTCGGTGTTCCGCGAGAACACGCCGCCGGTGGCGCAGATCTTGATCACCTGCGCGCCGTACTTGCGCAGCTCGCGCACGCGCTGGCGGCCCTCGTCCGGGCTGTCCGCGTTGTAGCGGCTGCGCTGCGCCATCGAGGGCGGGAAGTAGGTGCTGTCGCAGTGGCCGCCGGTGGCGCCGAAGGCGTACGCGGCCGTCATGATGCGCGGCCCGGGCACCTTGCCTTCGTCGATCGCCTGCCGCAGACCGACGTCATTCCAGGCGTCGGCGCCCAGGGTGCGGATGGTGGTGAAGCCGGCCTCCAGCGTGCGCTGCGCGTGCGGCACCGCGACCACCGACCAGTAGCGGTCGTTGAACTGCAGGCCCGTGTAGCCGCTGTAGGTCGGGTCGCTGTCGATGTGCACATGCATGTCGATCAGTCCGGGCAGCACGGTCATGTCGCCGAGGTCGACCCGCGTCGCGTCGGCCGGTGCCGCCACCGCTTTGCCGCCGGTGGCGATGGCGGCGATGCGGCCGTCAACCACGAGCAATTCCGCATCCGCCTGGATGCGGCCGCTGCGGGCGTCGAACAGGCGATCGGCGCTGACGACGGTGCTGGCAGCCTGCGCATCGGCGCTGGCCCCGAGCGGCAGGCCGAGGACGAGGGCGAGGGCGATCGGGCGCAGCGACGGCTTGGGCATGGAGCGTTCCTTTTGGATCGATGTTGGCGCTTGGAGGCACCGGCCCCGCGCTGCAGGATGACGCCGGTCAGGCCGCTTCGAGGGCGTGGGCGCGGTCGGTGGCGATGATGCGGTCCCGACCCTCGTTCTTGGCGCGGTAGAGCGCGCGGTCGCTGCGATCGAGGAGGGCCTGCAGCTCGTGGCCCGCTTCATGCGTGCCGGTGAGGCCGAAACTGGCGGTGACCTTCAAAGGAGCGCCCCCGTCCGCAACCGCTTCGGCAGACGCGATGGCGCGGCGCAAGGCCTCGGCGTAGTTGGCGGCCTGCGTTTCGGTCGCGCCATCGAGCAGGATGGCGAACTCTTCGCCGCCGATGCGGCCGATCGTGCGCGGCACCGGGGCGGGCACGGCGCGTGCCGCCTCGCTCACGGCACGAAGGACGGCATCGCCGGCCAAGTGGCCGTGGCGGTCGTTGATGCGCTTGAAGTGGTCGAGGTCGAAGGCGACCAGCATCAGCGGCCGGGCTTCGGTGCGTGCGCGGGCCACCGCCGCGGCAGCGAGCTCGGTGAAGTGCTGGCGCGAAGCGAAGCCGGTGAGCGGATCGGTCTGCGCGAGTTCGCGGAAGCGCTTCGCGTCGGTCCACAGGCGTCGGCCCCAGGCGATGAGGCCGCCGACGGTGAGGAGCAGTACGCCGGCGAGGACGATCGCGTTGCGCGACTCGGCCTTGGCAAGCCGGGCTTCGAGGTCGAGCACGCGATTCCGTTCGGTGGCGAGGGCGAGCTGCTGCTCGCGCTGCAGGCTCTCGTGCTGGACGGTGCGGAAGGCGCGCTCCTTGGCGAGGCTTTCCTCGGCGAGGGCGCGATTGGCGCCGATGTAGCGCTGCAGGTGTCGCAGCGCGGCACTGCTGTCGCCCCGTTGGCGGTGGATCTCGAACAGCACCTTCTCGGCCATCGCGACCGGCAGGCTGGTGGGGGTGTCCTTCGACGTCTCGATGGCCCGTTGCGCCTGGCGTTCGGCCTGCGCCACGCGGCCGGCGGCGAACAGCAGCTCTGCATCCAGTGCATAGGCTTCGGCCACGAGGCGAGGGTAGCGGGTCGATTCGATGTGCCCGACGCGATCCTCAAGCAGTCCAAGGGCCTCGTCGGAGCGGTTGGCGTCGCGCAGGAAGCGGGCGTGAGAAAGCCCGACCAGGCCGGGCAGGACGCCCACTTCCCCGGCGTCGCGGCAGCGCTGGTAATTCCGGTCGAAATCGATCGACGACAGCGTCGGATCGGCCACGGCTTGGCGGGCGCGAATCGCGAAGTGTTGCCCGAAGCAGTCCATCCGGGGCGAATGACGGCTTTCGAGCAGGCGCTGCGCATACCAGGCCGACAGCGCGGGCTGCTCAAGCTCGGCATAGAAAATCGCCGCCACATTCCAGATACCGATGATCTCATCACGAAGCGCCCCCTCCGCCTTCGGGTTCGCTTTCAACAGGCGGTCCAGATCGCGCAGCCCGGCTTCGAACTCGCGCGTTCCAGCCCGCATGTTGATGACGAAGATGCCAGCCGAAAGCCTCAATTTCGGATCCTCGGCCGACTCAGCCAGCGGCTGGGCCAGCGCGATGGCGTCCGGACTGCGGCCCTCGAAGGTCGCCCGGTTGGCCGCGAGGAACTGAAGGAACTGGCGCTGCGCGAGGTTCGAGGGCTTCGGCCGGGCCTCGAGGGCGCGGGTCTGGGCCACGAACGCCGGCGCGTCGACGGTTCGCAGCGCGTACAGGCGCTCCATTTCCTGCTGGAGCGCCGTATCGGTGCCGTCGCGGCTCGCTTCGCCGGCCCGCAGCCCTCCTGCGCCGATGGCGAGCGCCAGGGTCAGCAGCAGGGCCGAGGCCGCACGCATGGCTCAGTGGGACGGGTCGGGGCCCGGACGCTGGTCGGGCTCGCGCGCCGGCTCGTCGCCGGGGACGTCGTCGATGGGCTTGGGCTCGTCCTCAGGCGCATGCACGGCGCACCACATCGCGGGCGCCGTTCCGAAGGCGCGCGCCAGTGCCTCGCTATCGCGAGCGATCAGGGCTTCACGCGTGGGTGCATCCACGTCGAGCGCAGCGACATTGGCCTCGAAATCGGCCATCGGCGGCAGGCGGCCCAGGGTGTCGAGGAAAGCGATCAACGGCGTGGTCATGGCAGGCGCTGGCGTCCGGTTTCGGGGTCGAGGGCCCCGATGCTAGCGCTCTTCGGCCGATCGTGCCCGGGCCCGGAGGTCGACGTTGGCTGGCTCAGGCGGCGTCGGAGGCCATGACGCGGTCGCGGCCCCCGTTCTTGGCGCGATAGAGCGCGCGGTCGCTGAGGTCGAGCAGCGCCTGCAGGTCGTGGCTCGCGTCATGCGTGCCACTCAGGCCGAAACTGGCGGTGACCGTGACGGCCCGTCCTCCTTCAACGACCGCTTCGGCAGAGGCGATGGCGCGGCGCAAGGCTTCGGCGTAGGTGGCGGCCTGCGCTTCGGTCGCGCCATCGAGCAGCACGGCGAACTCCTCGCCGCCGATGCGGCCGAAGATGCACGGCAATGGTGCCGGCACGGCGCGCACCGCCTCGCTGATGGTGCGCAGGACGGCATCGCCGGCCCGATGGCCGTGGCGGTCGTTGACGCCCTTGAACTGATCGAGGTCGAAAGCCACCAGCGCCAGCGGCCGTCCGTCCGCGCGTCCGCGCTCCAGCGCCGCGGCGGCGAGCTCGGCGAAGTGCTGCCGGGTGGCGAGGCCGGTCAGCGGATCGGTCTGCGCGAGTGCGCGGAACCGCTGGGCGTCGGCCCACAGGCGCCATCCCCAAAGCACGAGGCCGGCGACAGTGAGCAGCAGCAAAGCCGACAGGGCCGCGGCGTTGCGCGACTCGGCCTTGGCGAGCCGGGCCTCGAGGTCGAGCATTTGGTTCCGTTCCGTGGCGAGGGCGAGCTGCTGTTCGCGCTGGAGGCTCTCGTGCTGCACGGTTCGGAAGGCGCGTTCCTTGGTGAGGCCCTCCTCGGCCAAGGCGCGATTGGCGGCGATGTGGCGCTGGAGATGCCGCAGCGCACCGCTGGCATCGCCGCGCTGGCGATGGATGTCGAACAGCACCTTCTCGGCCATGGCGACCGGCAGGCTGGTGGGTGTGTCTTTCGACGTCTCGATGGCGCGCTGTGCCTCGCTCTCGGCCTGCGTCATGCGGCCGGCGGCGAGGAGCAGCTCCGCGGCCAGCGCGTGGGCCTCGGCCACGAGGCGTGGATAGCGAGTGGATTCGATCCCGTCACGTTGGGCCATCACCAGTGCCAGCGCCGCGTCGTTGCCTTCCGTGTCGCGCAGGAAGCGGGCGTGGGAGAGGGCCGAAAACCCCAGGAAAACGCCGTTCTCGTTGGCCGCGCGGCAGGCTTGGTCCGCACGCTCGAAATCACTCCCGGACAGCGTGCGGTCGGCCGTGGCCTGGCGCGCCCGGATGATGAAGTGTTGCGCGGTGCACGCGTTGCGGGGCGATGGCACGGCGTCGGCGAGGCGCTGGGCATGCCACGCCGACAACTCCGGCTTTCCCAGCTCGGCGTAGAAGATCGATGCCGTCGCCCAAAGTGTGTGAACCGCCTCGCGAAGCGGGCCTTCGGCCTTGGGGTGCGCCTTCAGCAAGCGGTCCAGGTCACGCAGTCCCGCTTCGAACTCGCGGGTGCCGGCACGCATATTGATGACGTAGGTCCCGGCCATCAGGCGCAGCGCTGGGTCTTCGGCCGTGGCCGCCAAAGGCTCGACACGAGCCATGGCCTCGACGAATCGGCCCTCCAAGCCCTCGCGATTGGCGGCAAGGAACTGCAGGAACTGGCGCTGCGCCAAGCGCGGCGGCGGCCCCGCTTCAAGTTCGCGGGTGCGCGCGACGAACGCCAGTGGGTCGACGGTCCTCAGCGCGTAGAGCCGCGCCATCTCCGCCTGGAGTGCGTTGTCGAGGGTATCCGCAGCGCGTTCGGCGGCCACGGCCACCGGGCCCTCGATGGCGAGGGCCACGCCCAGCAGGACCAACGCCCAGCGATTCATGGCTCAGGTCACCTCGAGGTGCGCGGGCTCGGGCTCCAGGGACCGGGCCGGCGGCACAACCAGCGTGCTGTGCATGTGCAGCGCGGCGTGGGCGAGTTGCGCGAGCGGCAGGGTGTCGATGCGCGACCGGCCGATGGGCAGGGTCGCTGCCTCGTAGATCGTCACCGGGTGGTCGGCGGGGTAATCCCGCAGCAGCCGATCCACCAAGCGCTGGCGCTGCTCGACCGTGCTCGCGCGCACCGCGTAGGTGCGGTCGCCGGCGAGCCCGATCTGCCACAGCACCAGCCAAGCGCTGGTGTCGATGATGCGTCGGTAGAACAGCAGCTGGCTGGCTTCGAAGTGCGCGCAGCCGACCTTGCCGGGGTCGAACCCGAGATCGGCGTAGAGGCAGTCCTCGGCCGAGATGCCGGGGTCCATCACGGCCTCGAAGCCTTCCGCGCGGGCCTGTGCGATCGCCGCGTGCGGCACCTGTGCGAACACGCCGGGATGCCCGTAGAACGCGCCCACGACGCGCTTGCCGGCGCGCACTTCGGCGAGCATGGCCTCGGCCATGTCGCGATAGGTCTGCTGGCGCGGTTTCCCTTCGGCGTAGAAGCCCTGCAGGCTGACCATCCGTGGGTTGATCGTTGCCACCCACTGCTCGACCAGCGCGTCGCTGGCGGCCACGAAAACGACCTCCGCGGCTTCCAGCCAACCTCGCGAGCGCGGGGTGAGGTGGGCGCCGAGCATCATGCCGAGGCCGACACAGGCGAGGTGGCCTCGGGGCGCGGCGGACGGAAGGTCGGAGGACATGGGGCTGGTGCGGTCTTGGATTCCCTGAGCCTAGCCCAGCGCGGGAGCCGTCGTGCGGGGTCGGCTCTCCCATCCCACCGGGAGCGGGGCGTCCGCGCGAGGGAGGCAAGGGGTGAAGCCGACCCGGCGCATCAGGGCCGCGGCGCCGGCATGCGCTTCGGCGTGGTGGCAAGTGAGGGCCGCCAGGCCCGCGACATCGAACGCCCAGGGCCGGACGGCCGTGATCGCGGCCGTCGCCGCCCCGCGCGCCTGCCACGCCGGCCACAGCAGCACGCCCAGCTCGGCCTCGCCATCGCGCCAGGCCTCGCCTCGAAGCGCGAGGCCCAGCAGCCCGGCCGAGCCCTGGGGATGTTCGATGATCCAATGCCGGAACCGCCCCCCGGCATCGCCCTGGTGGCGCAGGGAGGCCGCGGCTGCGCGCGCGGCGCGGTCCGGCGCAAACGGCTCACCCACCGCCCGCATCACCTCGACGTCGGTGAACAACGCGGCGTACAGCGCGAGGTCGCCCTCGGCGAACGGGCGGAGGCGGAAGGGCGGCGCGGCAAGGGTCGAGGCGGGAGGCGCGGGCGTCGGCATGCGGCCAGTGTGCCCGCCGCCTGGCGGGGCAAGGTAGGGCGCTGGAAGCCGCGCCCTCAGCCCCGCGGCAGGTCGAACACCAGCACCTCGGCGCCGTCGCCGGCTTCGATGTCGACGTTGGGTTCGCCCTCGAACTTCAGCGCATCGCCGGCGCGCAGCACGTGGCCGTTGACCTTGGCCGCTCCGCGCGCGAGGTGCACGTAGCCGAGACGGTCTGCAGCCAGCGGCAGCGTGGCGCTCTCGTCGCCGTCGAACAGCCCGGCATACATCCGCGCCTGCTGCTGGATGCGCACCGAGCCCTCCACGCCGTCGGGGCTGAGCACGAGGCGAAGGCGGCCGCGCTTTTCCTCGGCGGTGAACATCTTCTGCTCGTAGCCCGGGGCGATGCCGCCCTGGTCCGGAAGGATCCAGATCTGCAGGAAGTGCGTCTCCCCGCTCGGGTTGTGGTTGAACTCCGAGTGCAGCACGCCGGTGCCGGCGCTCATGCGCTGCACTTCGCCCGGCACGATGCTGGCGCGGTTGCCCATCGAATCCTCGTGCGCCAGTGCACCGTCGAGCACGTAGATGACGATCTCCATGTCGCGATGCCCGTGCTTGCCGAATCCGGTGCCGGCGGCGATGCGGTCCTCGTTGATGACGCGCAGCGGGCCGAACTGCACGTGCTTCGGATCGAAGTAGTCGGCGAACGAGAAGCTGTGGAAGCTGTGCAGCCAACCGTGGGAAGCGCGGCCGCGCTCGTGGCCGGGGCGGGGGGTGATCATGGTGCTTTCCTCGATGCGGAAGCCGGGTGGGCCGGCGATGGCGGGCATCCTCCGTCCGCGCGCACTCGAGCGCAGCCCCCGCACCGCAACGGATCGTCATGCCGGCGCGACAATCGCCCGCCGCTCACACGGACCTGTCGGACTGGCTCAGCCGCGCGGCGGGGCGAGCAGCTCGCGCGCATCGAGCGCGCCGTCGCGGTCCACGTCCTGCCGGGCGAACTGACGGCGCAGCCGCGCCTCGTTCTCGGCGCGCGCGATGGGCTTCGCGCCCGGCGGCAGCTCGTCGCTCTCGAGCACGCCATTGCCGTCGGCGTCGCGGGCTTGGAAGCCGACCGACAGGTAGGCGACGTACTCCGCCTCGTCGACGCCACCGCTGCCGTCGCGATCGAAGCGCTGCATCAGTTCGCGCGGGCCCGCGGCGTAGGTGGTCGGTGTGGCCGACGCCAGGCCCGACGTGGCCACCAAGGCGACGGCCAGCGGGAGGGAACGGTTCACGCCGCAGCCTCGTTGCCATCCACCGGCACCACCACGGCGGCGGCTACGCGGTTCCGCCCCGCGCCCTTGGCGCGGTACAGCGCTTGGTCGGCGTTCGCCAGCAGGTCGCGTAGGCGATAGCCAGCGGCGGTGGTCGAGACCACCCCGAAGCTCGCTGTAATGGCCAGCGCGGCGCGGCCGTCGTAGGCGGTGGCGCGGACGGCACCGATGGCGCTGCGGCAGCGTTCCGCGAATGCCAGGCCCTCATCGAGGCCCGCACCCGGCAGCAGCACGGCGAACTCCTCGCCACCGAGGCGGCCGAACTGGCGACCGGGCTCCTGCAGGCGGGCGAGCGCCGCTCCCACCGCGGCCAACAGGGCATCGCCCGACAGGTGGCCGTGCTGCGAGTTCACCTGCGAGAAGTGGTCAAGGTCGAAGAGCACCAGCGCCATCGGCTGGGCGCGCCGCTCGGCGGCAGCCAAGGCCGCGGCCGCCTGTTGGGAGAAATACTGGCGCGTCCACAGCGTGGTCAGCCGGTCGACCCGCAGGCGCTCGCGATGTCGGTGCCGCAGTCGACGCGAATGCCAGGTCCAGCCCAGCAGGGCGACGAAGGCGAGGCCCAGTGGCACCGCCAGCAGGGTGAAGAGCGTGGCCGTGCGTTCGCTGTGCTTCGCATCCAACACCAGCTGCGCGTTGCGTTGCTCGACCAGCGCCAGGGCCTGCTGGCGGGCGAGTGACTCCTGGCGACCGGCCTCGTAGGCGACGAGCAGATGCCGCACCTCGTCCTCGTAGGCGCGCTCCGCCGTGAGCACCGCCTGCAGTTCGCCCAGGGCCACCCGGTCATCGCCCCGGGCCAGCGCGATCTCGTAGCGGGTGCGTCGTGCCGAGAGCAGGGGCAGGCCGCTGGGCAGGCCTGCGCTGAGGGCCAGCACGGCGTCGGTCTGCGCCTGTGCCTCGTCGAGCCGCCCCACGGCCTGCAGGGCCTTCGCGAGCTCCGCGTGGGCTTCGGCAGTCAAGGGCACGTAGCCGATGGCCTGCAGGGCCGGCATCTGCGCCTGCAGATGGGCCACGGCGCGCCCGGCCTCGCCCCGCGCGGTCCACCAGCGCGCCCGGAGGACGTCCACGTAGCGCGCCGGAAGCACGGTGGTCGAACCGACGCAAAGCGCCGACACGGCGTTGAACTCCGCGTCGTCGATCTGGTGTGCGGCGCGCGACAGCCGGGCCACCAGCGCCTGCACGGTGGCGTTGCACCGTTCCACGGGAGCGGCGTCGCCGGCGAGTACCCGTTCCGCGTGCCGCAGGGCGATCTCGGAACGCGACAACTGGTTGTAGAACACCGCGGCGATGAGGTCGATGTGCCGGCGCAAGGCGCTGTCGGGCAGGGGCTCGACGGTGGCGAGCAGGACTTCGAGGCGCTTCTGTCCATCGAGGAACTCGCGGCTGGCGGCCTGCACGTTCACCGCGAGGGCCGCGGCTCGCAGGCGGGTGGCCTCGTCGGCGGCGTCGCGGGCCAATTGGTCGGCGCGTTGCAGTGCCTCGGGGAAGCGCGATTCCAGCGCCATCGCCTGCGCCACGAGCAGGCCCAGCTGGTCGCGTAGCAGCGGGTCGGTCGACGGTGGCCCGGCCTCGACGGCCCGCAGCTGCGCGAGGAAGGCGCCCGGGTTGCTCAGGCGCAGTGCCTGCAGGGCGTCCAGTTGCGCCGGGGTCGGGGCCGCCGCCAGCGCCGCCCCGATGCCGAGCGCGGCGAACAGGAGCGCCGCGGCCCGCCGGCCGGTCATGGTCATGGGCCGAGGCTGCCGAAGGCAGGCGCCGACATGCTGCGGTTGCGCCCCGCCGACTTCGCGGCGCGCAGCGCCGACTCGGCCGCCGCGATCCACTGCGTACTCGTGAGCATGCCGGCGTCGATCTGCGCGTAGCCGATGCTCACCGTCGGATGGGCGCCGCTGGCGTCATTGAGCAGGCGCTCGGCGAGCGCATGGCGCAGGCGTTCGGCGAGCTCGCCCACGCCGCTGCCGCTGGCATCCGTCAACACGAGGCCGAAACGATCGCCGCCGAGGCGGCCGCAGGTGTCGGTGTCGCGCAGGGTCTTGCGGAGCACCGCGGCAATGGCCTGCAGGGCGGCGTCGCCGGCGGCGCGGCCGTGCACGTCGTTGAGCAGTCGGAAACGGTCGACGTCCACCACCATGAAGCTGGCGCGATGGCCGCTGCGACGGAAGCGGCGGAACTCGTGCTCGGTCGCTTCCTGCAGCGCCCGCGGGTTGGCCACGCCGGTGAGCGGATCGGTGCGGACCAGCGAGGCCAGCGCCCGGCGATGGCCGCCGAGCTGCTGCGAAAGGCGCCATGCCGAGAACGCGATGGCGGAGGGGTAGACCAGCAAGGCCGGCGCCGATGCGGCAATGGCCGCCCAGGAGCTTTCGGGCGCGAAGGCGAACTCGCCCAGCGCCGCCACGGCGGCGGCGGAAGCGAGGAAGACGAGTCCGCAGCGCAAGGCGAGCCGCGGCCCACCGAAGGCGAACTTGTCCATCAGGATGATGGAGGCGAGCATCAGCGACGGCACGGCGTTGAACTGCATCAGCGCGACCCACAGGCCGGCCATCAGCGAGTCGATGAGCAGGTTGCGGCGTTCCATGGCCAGCGGTTGCGGATGGTTGAGCGCCATCCGGCGCGCCACCCAGGGCCAGACGAGCACGTTCGCGGCGGCGAGGGCCCACATGATCGCCGGTGCCTGAAGCTCGTACAGGACCACCGCGACCGGAAGGAGGACCAGCCAAAGCCCGAGCAGGCGCATGTGCGCCGCGTTCTGGACGATCCGTCGCTGGGCGTCGTCGGGGCTGGTGTCCATCGGGCTTCCCGGGGTGAGGGCGGAGCGTAAGGCCGCCCCGGAGGTACCGCAATGCGAGGCGGGCCGCCGGGCCTACACTGCGACCCTCTTTCACACGTCCGCCGCCGATGCCTGAACTGCCCGAAGTCGAGACCACGCGGCGCGGCCTTGCGCCGCATTTGGAAGGTCGTCGCGTCACCGGCGTCACCTTGCGCCGGCCCGACCTCCGCTGGCCGATCCCCGCCGCAGTGCGAGAGCGCCTTCCCGGCCAGCGCATCGAGGCCGTCGAACGCCGGGCCAAGTACCTCCTGACGCATACCGCGGCCGGCAGCGCGCTGTGGCATCTCGGCATGAGCGGGGTGATGCGGGTCCTGCCGGCGTCGGCGCCGCTCGGGCCGCACGACCATGTCGATCTCGGCCTCGACGATGGCCGCGTGCTCCGCTTCACCGACCCGCGCCGCTTCGGCTGCCTGCTCTGGCAAGCGCCCGGCGAAGTGCACGAGCTGCTCGCCAGCCTCGGCCCCGAACCGCTGTCCGATGCCTTCAGTGGCGACACGCTGTTCGTGGCGTCGCGCGGCAAGAAAGCCTCCGTGAAGACCTTCGTGATGGACCAGGCCGTCGTGGTTGGTGTCGGCAACATCTACGCCGCGGAAGCCCTGTTCGAGGCCGGCATCCGGCCCACGACCCCGGCCGGCCGCGTCACGCGGGAGCGCTACGACCGCCTCGCCGCCGCCGTGAAGCGCATCCTCGGCTACGCCATCGAGCGCGGCGGCACGACCCTGCGCGATTTCCTCAACCCGGACGGACTGCCGGGCTATTTCGAGCAGGAACTGTTCGTCTACGGCCGCGAGGGCGAGGCCTGCAAGGTCTGCGGCACGGCACTGAAGGGCCTGCGCCTCGGGCAGCGCGCCACCGTGTGGTGCCCGCGCTGCCAGCGTTGACGGGCTGATCGCGCCGGCAGCTACTTCGGCGCGTCGAACAGCGCCGCCATGGCAGCGAGGTGCGCGCGGCCGCGCTGCTTCTTCGATTCGGCTTCCGCTTCCGGATCGGCACCGTCGCGCTGGAGGTCCGATGGCGGCAGCTCGTCGAGGAAACGGCTGGGCTGCAGCTTGATCGTGTCGCCCCAGCGCTTCGTTTCCAGCGAGTGTGAGAGCACGAGGTGCTCCTTGGCGCGGGTGATGCCGACGTAGAGCAGGCGGCGCTCCTCGTCGATGCGGCCCTCTTCCATGCTGGCCTCGTGCGGCAGGGTGCCGTCCTCGAGGCCGACGAGGAACACGGCGCGGAACTCGAGGCCCTTGCTGCCGTGCAGGCTCATCAGCCGCACCGCGTTTCCGGGCTCGCCGCGGTCGGCGTGGCTGAGCAGCATCATCTGCGCAGCGAGGTCGCCGACGCTGCTCTTCGGGCCGTCGAACCAGTCGGCCAACTCGTCGAGGTTCGCTTTGCGCCGCTCGAAGCCGGCCTTGTCCTTGCTCATCGCGCGGAAGGCCTCGAGCATGCCGCTGCGCTCCGCCAGGGCAAGCACGAGGTCCTTGGCCGGCATGCGCTCCGAATCATCGCGAAGGCGATCGACGATCCCGGTGAATTCGCCGAGCGCGGCGGCGATGCGCGGCTGCAGCTGCTTCAAGATCGACATCTGCCGCGCCGCGCCGTCCAGCGACAGGTGATGCGCTTGAGCCAGCTCCGCGAGCTTGGCCAGCGAGGTGCCGCCGATGCCGCGCGCGGGTGACGAGACGGAGCGAAGGAAGGCCGCGTCGTCGTCGGCATTGGCCACGAGGCGCAGCCAGGCCAGGGCGTCCTTCACTTCCGCACGTTCGAGGAAGGCGGTGCCGCCCGTGAGGTGGTAGGGGATGCGCAGCAGCTGCAGCGATTTCTCCAGCGCGCGGCTCTGGTGGTTGCCGCGGAACAGCACCGCGAATTCGCCGAACGGGATCTCCTTGGCCTTGTTCAGGTAGTCGATCTCGGCGGCGACGCGGTCGGCTTCGTGCTCGTTGTTCTCGCAGCGCCAGACCTTGATCTTGTCGCCTTCGCGCTGGTCGCTCCACAGCGTCTTCAGGTGCTCGTGCGGGTTGTTGGCGATCAGGGTGTTCGCCAGCCGCAGGATGCGCGCACCGCAGCGGTAGTTCTGCTCGAGCTTGATGATCTTCAGCGCGGGGTAATCGCTGCCGAGCAGGTTCAGGTTCTCCGGCTGCGCGCCGCGCCAGGCGTAGATGCTCTGGTCGTCGTCGCCCACGCAGGTGAAGCTGCCCTTCGGGCCGGCGAGCTGCTTCAGCAGTCGGTACTGCGCGCCGTTGGTGTCCTGGCACTCGTCGACCAGCAGGTAGCGCAGGCGCTCGCGCCATCCGGCGGCGAAGTCGGGGTCGGCCTCCAGCATCGTCACGGGCAGGCGGATCAGGTCGTCGAAATCCACCGCGTTGAAGGCGGCGAGGCGCTGCTGGTACTTCGCGTAGAGGTTCGCCGCTTCGCGCTCGACGGCGGATTTGGCGAGTTCCATCGCCTGCTCGGGGCTCAGTGCCTCGTTCTTGGCGCGCGAGACGAGGCCGCGCAGCCGCTCCAGCACGTCGTTCTTGGTGCCCGGCGGCATCAGGTCCTTGACGATGCCCATCTGGTCGTCGCTGTCGAACACCGAGAAGCCGCGCTTGAGGCCGGCGCGGCCGGCTTCCTGCTGCAGGAAGCGCAGCCCCAGGGCATGGAAGGTGCTGATCGTCAGGCCTTCCGCCGCGTCGCCGCGCACCCGCTTCGCCACGCGCTCCTTCATCTCCTTCGCCGACTTGTTGGTGAAGGTGATGGCCGCGATGTGCCGGGCCTCGCGCTGGCCGCTCGCGATGAGGTGGGCGATCTTCTCGGTGATCACGCGGGTCTTGCCGGAGCCGGCGCCGGCGAGCACGAGCAGCGGGCCCTGCGTGTACAGCACGGCTTCGCGCTGCGGGGCGTTGAGGGACATGGGGGTCTTGCGACGGAACGACGGGCTGCATTGTCGCAGGCGGCATGACCATGGTCACGGCGTGACTTCCGGGGGGCGCCGGGGGTGCCCGTTTTCGGCACACTACGTAGAACCCCCTGTTTGACTTGCCGAAGGAAGGCCCCCAATGCCCCTGAACCTCACGCGCCCGCTTGCCGCCAGCCTGCTGGCGCTCTCCCTGTCCCTCGCCCTCCCGGCGGCCGCCCAGTCCGGCGACCAGGGGCCGGTCAACGAGCCCGGCGCGGAGGTCATGGCGGCGGGCTTCATGAATGCCCATCCGGACTTGATGTACCGCAGCCGCGGCGTCGAGCGTTTCCGTGACGGCGACTATGAAGAGGCCTTCGTGCGCTTCACGCGTGCTGCTCGCTTCGCCGACAAGCCTTCACAGGGCATGTTGGGCGAGATGTATTGGACCGGGCAGGGCGTGGCGCAGGATCGCGCGATGGCTTACGCGTGGATGGACCTGGCCGCCGAGCGCATGTGGCGCCCCTTCGTCATCAAGCGCGAGATGTACTGGAACGAGCTCAGCGCCGACGAGCGCGAGCGCGCGCTCGAAGAGGGCCAGAAGCTTTACGCCGAGTACGGCGACGCGGTGGCGAAGCCGCGCAAAGAGCAGGTTATGTCGCGCGAGCGCAAGAACGTCGTCGGCAGTCGCACCGGTGCCGTGTCCGGAGCGGTGAGCATCCAGATCCCCGGCCCGGGCGGTACGGAGACGATTTCGGCCAAGGACTACTACGACGACCGCTATTGGGAAGCGGACACCTACTGGGCGTGGCAGGAGCGCGTCTGGAAGGAGGCGCGTCCGGCGATGGTTGACGTCGGGCCCCTCACCACCACGGCCAATCCGACGCCGCCGCGCGACGACGACACGGACGGTTCGCCGCGCTGAACCCCGGCGGCCGCAGGCCTTGCGCCCGGTAGAATGGGCGCATGGCCAAGCTCTACTTCTACTACTCGGCGATGAACGCCGGGAAGACCACGACGCTGCTGCAAAGCGCGCACAACTACCACGAGCGCGGGATGCGCACGCTCATCCTCACGCCGCGCCTGGACACCCGCGCCGGCGAGGGCGTGGTGGCCTCGCGCATTGGCTTGCAGGCGAAGGGCACCGTGTTCACCCGCGACGACGACCTCGAGCGCCTCGCGCGCGACGACGTCGCGGCGCGCGGCCCATTGGGCTGCGTGCTGGTCGACGAGGCGCAGTTCCTGTCGAAAGCGCAGGTCTGGCAGCTCACCGAGATCGTCGATGCGCTGAACGTTCCGGTGCTGGCGTACGGCCTGCGCACCGACTTCCGCGGCGAGCTCTTCGAGGGCAGCCAGTACCTGCTGGCCTGGGCCGACAACCTCGTCGAGATCAAGACCATCTGCCATACCGGTCGCAAGGCGACGATGGTGGTCCGCGTCGATGAGCACGGCCACGCCGTCACCGACGGCCCGCAGGTGGAGATCGGCGGCAACGACCGCTACGTCTCCGTGTCGCGCGGCGAGTTCAAGAAGATCATGGCCGGCGAAGGCCACATCGACCCGATGCAGGCGCCGTTGCCGCTCGGCTGAACCGCCGGCACGCCCGCCACGAAGTCGCCACGACACCGCCGCTAGACTCCCAGCCCTCCCCTTGGTCCGACCCCGCAAGCGCCCCGCCATGACCCGCCTTCGCTCCGCCGCCCTCGTCCTCGCCCTGTCCGCGGCCCTTGCCGGTTGCCAGACCGTCGCCGAGGCGCCCGCGGCCACGCCGATGCCCAAGCCGCAGGCGTCCGAGCCGGCGGTGCCCGCGCACGACAACCTGAATGCCACGGCCTGGGTGCAGTCCTCGGTCGAGGCGCGCATGGCGCACCGCCAGGCCTGGCGCAGCGCCGAGCGCCTGCTCGACGCCGCCCTCGCCGATGCCTCGTGGGACGCCCTGGCACCGAACGACCGCGTGGCGCCGGTCGCCGGCCTGCCGCCGGCGATCATCGTCGACGTCGACGAGACCGTCCTCGACAACAGCCCCTACCAGGTGCGACTGATCCGCGAGGACGGCCGCTTCGACGACGCCACCTGGAACACCTGGGTCGACGAGGCCCGCGCCACCGCCGTCGCCGGGGCGCCGGAGTTCGCACAGGCAGCGGCCAAGCGCGGCATCACGATGATCTACCTGACCAACCGCGAGCACGCGAAGTCGGCCGTGACGCGCCGGAACCTTGAAGCCGTGGGCTTCCCACCGGCGGCGGAATCGCAGTTCCTGGGTCTCGGCGTCGAGACGCCGGGCTGCGTGCCCAAGGGCAGCGACAAGGGCTGCCGCCGCCAGTTCGTGGCGCAGCGCTACCGCGTGCTGATGCAGTTCGGCGACCAGCTCGGTGATTTCGTCTCGGTCTCCGACAACGCCCTCGAGGCCCGCGCCACGCAGCTTCAGGGCTTCGACGCCTGGGTGGGGCAGCGTTGGTTCATGCTGGCCAACCCGAGCTACGGCAGCTGGGAGTCGGCCCTGTACGGCAATGATCGCAGCCTGTCGCCCGACGCCCAGCGCGCCGCGAAGCGCGCGGCGCTGCGGGACTGAGGCGCGGGCCCGGCCGCCGAACCAAGGCTTAAGGGGCGATCTGCTACCCTCCGCCGTCCTTCGAGCTGCGCTGGATTCTTCCCTTGCTGACGCTTTGGACCCGCCCGTTGTCGACCCGCATCGGCCGCCTCGGCCTGCTGCTGGCCCTGCTGGCGCTGGCCGCCTGCCAGCGTGAGGCCGAGCCCGTGCCGGGCGCGCCCGATGAGCCCGTGGCCGCCGTGGAGGCGCTCGCCGAGGCCCTTCGCGAAGGCGACCTGAAGCGCTACGCCGAACTCAGCCTGCCGCCGGCGATGCACGCCCAGCAGAAGGCGCTGTGGCGCCAGCAGGTGGCGGCGAAGAATCCGGTCGACGCCGAGCAGGCGCAGCGCTATGCCGAGCTGATGGCCCAACTCACCGCGCCCGATGCCGAGGCCGCGCTCTGGGCCAAGGCCGAGCCGAAACTCGTCGCGCTCGAACAGGAGCTCGGCCCGAAGTGGACGCTCGGGGTCACCATGCTGTCGGGCTTCGCCACCACCGCCATCAGCGCCAGCGAGACGATGAGCGAGGCCGAGAAGGGCCACGCCACCGGCGTCGTCACCGCGCTGGCCGAATGGGCCGGCGACCAGGCCCAGTTCACCGACCGCGAGCGCGCGAAGCAGGCCTTGGGCGTCGCCGTGCGCACCGCCCGCGAGCTCGAGCTGCCGGACGTCGCGGCCATCGAGGCGCTGGAGTACGACCCGATGCTCGAGAAGGCAGGCGTCGCCTTCCGTTCGTTCAAGGAAGTGATGGCGGCCTACGGCATCGATGCCGACGCGGCCTTGTCGCAGGTGCAGGCCGAGGTGATCGCCATCGACGGCCCGAGCGCCGTGGTGCGCGTGCGCTACCCGCTGCTCGGCAAGGAAGTCAGCTTCGAGCAACCGATGCGCCAGATCGACGGTGGCTGGTACCGCGAGGACGCCATCGAAGCGCTGGAACGCTCGGTGGCTGAACTGGGCGCCGCGCCGGCCACTGGGACGGCCGATTCAGCGGCTGCGCCGGCGAACTGACGCGCGAACGGCGACCCGATGGCTACTGATTCGCCCGTGACCGGCTACGTGCGTCCGCCCTGGTGGGCCCGCCTGCTGGAGTGGCTGCTGAACCCGTGGATCGAGATCACCCGCGATCCCGACGTTCCGCCGATCACGCTCGATCGCCCGGTCTGCTACGTGCTCGAGCACTACGGCATCAGCAACATGCTGATCCTCGACCGCGCCTGCCGCGAAGCCGGCCTGCCGTCGCCGTTGGCCCCGCTGCCGGGCGACCCGCTGGGCCGCGGGCGCGCCTACGTGGCGCTGTCGCGGCGTCGCAACGGCAGCATCGGCCGCCCGGCGAACAAGACGCACTCCGACGCGCTCGCGCGCCTGCTGATGGCGCATCGCCTGAACCCGAAGCAGGACGTGCAGCTGGTGCCGGTGTCGATCCTGGTGGGCCGCGCCCCGGATCGGCAGAGCGGCTGGTTCTCGGTGCTGTTCTCCGAGAACTGGGCCCTCGTTGGTCGCTTCCGGAGGCTGTTGGCGATCCTGCTCAACGGCCGCGGCACCGTGGTGCGTTTCTCCCCTGGCTTCCCGGTGCGCGATATCCTCACCGAGGAGCTTCCGCACGAGCGCGCCGTTCGCAAGACCGCGCGCGTGCTGCGCGGTCACTTCCGCCGCGTCCGCGAGGCCATCATCGGGCCGGATCTTTCCACGCGCCGCCTGCTGGTCGACCGCGTGGTCGACGCCGAGCCGGTGCGCAAGGCGATCGCCGACACCGCGCGCCGCGAGAACACCACGCCGGCCGAGGCTTGGAAGAAGGCCTACAAGTACGCGTGGGAGATCGCCGCCGACTACTCGCACCCCGTGGTGCGCTCGCTGAGCTTCGGCCTCACCGCGTTCTGGAACCGCATCTACGACGGCGTGCAGATGCACCACCTCGATAGCCTCAAGGCCGTGGCGCCCGGGCGCGAGGTGATCTACGTGCCGAGCCACCGCAGCCACATGGACTACCTCTTGCTGAGCTACCTGCTCTACAAGAACGGCATCGTCCCACCGCACATCGTGGCCGGCATCAACCTCAACATGCCGGTGATCGGCCCGATCCTCCGCCGTGGCGGCGCGTTCTTCATCCGCCGCAGCATCAAGGGCAATGCCCTGTATGCCGCCGTGCTCGGTGAGTACGTGGCGCAGCTCGTGGGCGAAGGCTTCTCGATCGAGTACTTCATCGAGGGTGGCCGCTCGCGCACCGGGCGCCTGCTGCAGCCCAAGGGCGGCATGATCGCGATGACCCTGCGCGCCTTCTTGCGCGCGCCGCGTCGGCCGGTGGTCTTCCAGCCGATCTACATCGGCTACGAGAAGCTGATCGAAGGCGACAGCTACCTCGACGAGCTCACCGGCCGGCCGAAGCAGAAGGAGAGCATCGGCGCCCTCGTGGTGGCGGCGATGGGCACGCTGCGACGCCGCTACGGCCAGGTGGCGGTGAGCTTCGGCGAGCCCATCCATCTCAGCGAGGTCCTCGCCGAGCGCGCCGAAGGCTGGTCCGGCGAGGCGCTGGGCCCCGATGCCAAGCCCGATTGGTTCGGCGACGTCGTCGACGAGCTGGCGCAGCGCATCCACGTCAACATCAACCGCGCCGCCGACGTGAACCCCATCAACCTGCTCGCCGTGGCCCTGCTGGCCACGCCGAAGCACGCGATGGACGAGGCCGACCTGCTGGCCCAGCTCGCGCTGTCGAAGAAGCTGCTGGCCGCGCTGCCCTACAGCGACCGCGTCACCGTCACGCCGATGTCGCCCGAGCAGATCGTGGCTTACGGCGAGACGATGGGCGTGATCCGCCGCGTGAAGCACCCGCTCGGCGACGTGTTCTCGATGGAAGGCGACACCGCCGTCCTGCAGAGCTACTTCCGCAACAACGTGCTGCACCTGTTCGCCGCACCGGCGTGGATCGCGCTGTGCTTCCAGAACAACCGCCGCATCAGCCGCGCCGGCGTGCTGCGCCTCGGCAAGACGATCTACCCGTTCATCAAGGCCGAGCTGTTCCTGCCCTGGAACGATGCCGAGTTCGCCGAGCGCCTCGACGCCACGATCAACCTGTTCGTGGCCGAGGGCCTGCTCTCGGTGGCCAGCGAGGACGACGGCGGCTTCCTGACGCGCGGCCCGGGCCAGACCGACGAGGTCTTCCGCCTGCGTGCCATCGCGCATTCGCTGCAGCAGGCCTTCGAGCGCTACTTCATCGCCATCGCCACCCTCGTGCGCCGTGGCCCGCGCAGCATCAGCGCCAGCGAGCTCGAGAGCTTCTGCCAGCTGGCGGCGCAGCGGCTGTCGCTGCTGTACGCGCCGGCCGCGCCGGAGTTCTTCGACAAGACGCTGTTCCGCGGCTTCATCGCCAAACTGCGCGAGCTCAACCTCGTCTGGCTGTGCCCGAACGGCAAGCTCGACTTCGACGAGGCCCTGATGGCCTGGGACAAGGACGCCAAGATCGTGCTGGGCCGCGAACTGCGGCAGACCATCACGCACATCACCGGCGAGACCGGCGGTGGTGGTGGGCGCACGACCGGCGAGCGGCCGGCGTTCAAGGGCTGAGGGCGGCGCGCCTCAGGCGTCGAGGTCGGGGATCAGCTGGTTCTCGATCCAGGCGATCTGGTCCTTCACGGCCAGCTTCCGCTTCTTCATGCGCTTGAGCCGCAGCTCGTCGCAGTCCGGGCTGGCCGCCAGCGCCGAGATGGCGGCGTCGAGGTCGCGGTGCTCGCTCTTGAGCTCCACGAGGCGGTGCGCGAGTTGGCCGAGGTCGTAGGGGTGCATGCCGCTCCCGAGCCTACACCCGGCCGTCGGGCTCCGGGCAGGGGGGGGGGGCCCGGGGGCGCTAGAATGGCGCCCCACGTCGCGACACCCCGCTGCCCCATGGCCCTCGCCGAGACGCGCCCCGCCCCCGCCGCGGCCGACGCGCACGAATTCAGCAAACTGCAGAAGCGCCTGCGCCACCAGGTGGGCCAGGCCATCGCCGACTTCGGGATGATCGAGGACGGCGACCGCGTCATGGTCTGCCTCTCCGGTGGCAAGGACAGCTACACGATGCTCGACGTCCTGCGCCAACTGCAGGCCAAGGCCCCGGTGCGCTTCGAACTGGTGGCGGTAAACCTCGACCAGAAGCAGCCGGGCTTTCCCGAGCACGTGCTGCCCGAGTATCTGGACAGCATCGAGCAGCCCTTCCACATCCTCGAGCAGGACACGTACTCGGTGGTGAAGCGCGTCGTGCCCGAGGGCAAGACGATGTGCTCGCTGTGCTCGCGCCTGCGTCGCGGCGCGCTCTACACCTACGCCGAGCAGAACGGCTTCACCAAGATCGCGCTGGGCCACCATCGCGACGACCTGCTGGCCACCTTCTTCCTCAACCTGTTCTTCCACGCGAAGCTGAGCGGCATGCCGCCCAAGCTGCAGAGCGATGACGGCAAGCACACGGTGATCCGCCCGCTGGCCTACGTGAAGGAAGCCGACATCGCGGCGTATGCGGAGGCGAAGTCCTTCCCGATCATCCCCTGCACGCTGTGCGGCTCGCAGGAGAACCTGCAGCGCAAGGTCGTGAAGCGCATGCTTGAGCAATGGGAGAAGGACTCGCCCGGCCGCCTCGAGACGATCAGCCGCGCGCTCGGCGACGTGCGCCCCTCGCAGCTTTCCGACCGGACCCTGTTCGACTTCATGGCGCTGGGCCGCCGCGGCGATGCACCGCTGCCCGACCCGGAGGCCTGGATGGCCCATTCGCCTGCCGCCGCCGATGACGAGCTGACGCCCGCCGCGCCCAAGCCTGATGCCCTGGCCGCGCTGCGCGCCAAGGCCTTCGACCCGATCTGGAACCCGTGAGCAACCCGTCGTTGCGTTCGCCCGGCGCGCTGGCCTGGGGCGCGGTGCTCCTCGCCGTGCTGGCGTGGTCGGCCATCGGCCCGAAGGACCGGCTCACCTGGTGGCTGGAGGTGGCGCCGGCATTGGGCTTCTTCGTCGTGCTGGCCGCCACCCGCGTCCGCTTCCCGTTGACGCCGCTGCTGTATGTCCTCGTGCTGCTGCATTCGATCATCCTGATCGTCGGCGGCCACTACACCTATGCCGAAGTGCCGCTCGGCGACTGGGTGCGCGATTGGATGGATGGCACCCGCAACAACTACGACAAGCTCGGCCACTTCGCCCAAGGCTTCGTGCCGGCGATGATCGCCCGCGAGCTGTTTCTGCGCCTCGACGTGGTGAACGGCGCCGGCTGGCGGGGGTTCCTCATCGTTTCGTTCTGCCTCGGTTTCTCGGCCTTCTACGAACTCATCGAATGGTGGGTGGCGCTGCTTTCGGACGAGGCCGCCGAGGCCTTCCTTGGCACCCAGGGTTACGCCTGGGATACGCAAAGCGACATGGCTTGGGCCGGTTTCGGCGCCATCCTCGCGCTCGCGACGCTCGGCCGCTGGCACGACCGCCAGCTCGCCGCGCTTCCCCGCTGAATCTCCTTCTCCAGGATCCGCATGTTCTTCCGCAACCTCACGTTCTTCCGCTTCCCGTCCTCGCTCAACGCCGCACTGGAAACCCTCGAAGACCGCCTCGTCGAGCACCCGCTGAAGCCGGTCGGCCCGCTCGAGCTCGGCAGCCGCGGCTTCGTGCCGCCGATGGGCGGCGAGGGCACGGCGATGACGCACCGCCTCGGTGACTTCACCTGGGTGAGCCTCGGCCGCGAAGACCGCCTGCTGCCCGGCGCGGTGGTGAACGACGCGCTGGCGAAGAAGCTCGCCGAGATCGAAGCGAAGGAAGGCCGCAAGCTGGGCGGCAAGGCGCGGAAGCAACTCAAGGACGACCTCATCCACGAGATGCTGCCCAAGGCCTTCATCAAGGGCTCTCGCACCTCGGCCTCGATCGACCTCAAGCACGGCATCGTCGCCGTCGACGCGTCGTCGAAGAAGTCGGCCGAGAACGTCGTTTCCGAACTGCGCCACGCGATGGGCAGCTTCCCGGCGGTGCCGGTGAATCCCGAAGTGTCGGTGCGCGCGGTGATGACCGGCTGGCTCACCGGCGAGCCGCTGCCCGAGGGCCTCACGCTCGGCGACGAGTGCGAACTCAAGGACCCCGTCGATGGCGGTGCGGTGGTGAAGGCGCAGCGCCAGGAGCTCACCGCCGACGAGATCACCAAGCACCTCGAGACCGGCAAGCAGGTGACCAAGCTCGCCCTCGTGCTCGACGACCACGTGAGCTTCGTGCTCGGCGAAGATCTCATCGTCCGCAAGCTGAAGTTCCTCGACGGCGCCGTCGACCAGCTCGAGAACACCGAGCGCGACTCGCTGGCCGCCGAGCTCGACGCGCGCTACGCGCTGTTCAGTGCGGAGCTGCACACGCTGTTCGGCGTGCTGGAGAAGGCGCTGAAGCTCAGCCGCGTGGACTGAACCGCAGCGCCCTATCGATCCGAAATTCCCCGCCATGACGGCGGGTCACCGGCCGCCGCCCTCGCGTCGGCCATTCCACCAAGGAGCGTCACGATGAACCGCACCACCCTCTCGGCCTTGCTGGGCCTCGCCCTCGCTGCCCCCGCCGCACACGCCGCCGAGTCCCCCCTGTCCTACACCTACGTTGAGGTGCACTACAACAACCTCAACATCGACGTCGTCGATGACCTCGACCTCAGCGGCAATGGCGGCGGCATCAACGCCAGCCTCGCGTTCGGCGAAAGCGACTTCTACGGCTTTGCCGGCTACGAAACCGCCAGCGGCGAGTTTGCTGACGTGGACTTCGACCTTGGCCGCCTGACTGGCGGCGTCGGATACGCGCTGCCGATCGACGAGCGCTTCCATGTCCTCGGTGAAGTCGCCTATGTTGACTACCGCGGCGAAGCCTCGCGCGACGGGGAGAGCGAGGACGCCAATGTCGATGGCTACCGGGTCAGCATCGGCCTGCGCGGTCTGATGGCCGACAACCTCGAAGGCATCGCGAAGATCGGCTACACCGTGGTCGAGGACTCGGGCTACACCCTGTTCGACGGCGCGGTGGGCGAGATGGGCGTGCGCTGGCACATCGATCGCGCATGGTCGGCCGGCCTGTCGACCGAGCTCGGGGATGGCATCAACAGCTTCAAGCTCGGCCTGCGCCTGCAGTGGTAAACGACCAAGGGAATCCCTCGCCCGCGTGCTGAGCGTTTCCGCTGGCTGCCGCGACGCCCCGCTTCGGCGGGGCGTCGCTTTTTCCGCAGCGGCTCGCGGGCCATCCGCCGCTCAAGCGCGCGCTAGACTCCGGCTACTCCTCGCCCATCCGGCGGATGCCCACCATGACCTCTCTCGACGTGCTGCACGAGAACGCCCGCCGCATCGAGGCCTTCTACGCCGCCTTCGCGGCACTCGACACCGAGGGCATGGCCGCGCTCTATGCCCCCGACGTCCGCTTCGAGGATCCGGTGTTCGCCCTAGCCGGCCGTGATGCGGTCATGGCGATGTGGTCGATGCTCTGCGAGGCGGTGGAGGCGAAGGGCCGCGACGTCTGGTCCCTCGAGGCCAGTGCCATCCGCGCCGATGCCCACGAAGGCAGCGCGCACTGGGAAGCGCACTATCGCTTCAGTGCGACCGGCCGCCTCGTGCACAACCGCATCGATGCCACCTTCGTCTTTCGCGACGGCCTCGTGGTGCGCCATATCGACCAGTTCGACGTCTGGCGCTGGAGCCGGCAGGCGCTCGGCACGCCGGGGCTGTTGCTGGGTTGGAGTGGCGTCCTGCGCCGCAAGATCCGCGAACAGGCGGGCGCGCGCCTCGCTGCGTGGCGGCCCCGTTCGCGATGACGGCCGCGCTGCGCTCGCTCTTCGGCCTCGCTCCCGCGCCCGACGTCTCGCGCGAAAGCCTTCGCGTCGATTTCCTGCTGCCGGACGGATCGTCGGTGCCGCTGCATCGCGTGCGTGATCGTCGCGCGCGCCGCCTGCGCCTGACCGTCAGCGAGCGCGGCGTACGCCTTTCGGTGCCGTGGCGCGTCTCCGAGCGCGTGGCCCATGCCTTCGTGCACGACCATGCCGGTTGGATCACGGCGCAGTGGCAGCGCTTCCGCGATACGCGCGTGGCCGTCGCCTGGCAGTTCGGTGCCGTCGACGCCCTGCCGCTGGGCGGCGAATCACTGCCGGTGGAATGGATGGAAGCGCGCAGCGCGCGGATCGAACGCGTCGATGGCCCCAGCACGACGTGGCCGCAGGGAGGGGCGCGTCTCCAGTTCCACGCCTCGCGCGCGGCATCGGCCGCCACCTTGCGTCGCGCCTTGCTGGAGTTCTACGGCGCGGAGGCGCGTGCGGCGATCCACCGCTGGCTGCCGGCTTACCTTCCCGGACTGCCGCGCCCGCCGCGCGAGTTCCGCGTGCGCGCGCTGTCGTCGCTGTGGGGCAGCTTGGCGCCGGACGGCACCGTCTCGCTTGATCTTTCGCTCGTGCTCGGGCCGCCCGCGGCTTTCGAGTACGTGCTGGTTCACGAGCTCTGCCACCTGATCCATGCCAACCACTCCGCGGCGTTCTGGCGCGAAGTGGAGGCGCGCAGCCCGGGCTGGCGCGAAGAGCGCACCTTCCTTCGCAGCGATGGTGGCCTCGGACTGAAGGCGCAACTCCGTGCCTTGACCAAGGCTTGAGCGGCGGCTGAACCGTCCCCATGGATGGGGCTGACACGAGGCATCACCACGCCTCACTCTGTTTCCGCCCCCTCCATCCCCCGAAGGCCTCCATGTCCCGCGCCCCGCTGCTCTCGCTGACCGCGCTTCGCGTCCTCGCCGTCACCGCCATTTCCTTCTCGCTGCTCGCTGCTTGCGGCAAGGCCCAGGACGCCGCCGAGGAGACTGCCGCCGAGGCGGTGGCGGAAGCGGCCATCGAATCGATGACCGATGCCGAAATCGACATCGAAGACGGTGGGCAGACTGTCTCCGGCGTGGACGAGCAGGGCCGTGCCTTTTCCGCCTCGCAGGGCGATGCCGCGACGATCCCGGCGGACTTCCCGTCCGACGTGCTGGTGCCCGAAGGCCTCGTGCTCGACACCTCGATGGTGGTCGGCGCGAACACCTTCGTCGGTGGGACGATGCCCGGGGATGTCGCCGAGCTGACCACCCGCATCGATACGCACATGAAGGCCGCGGGCTGGACCTCGCTGATGGCGATGAGCGAGCCCGGCTCGAGCACCCTGCTTTGGCAGCGCGACGATCGCAGCGTGAACTACATGATCGAAACCAAGCCGGACGGCCAGCTCGGCGTCGTGATCAGCCACGCCGTCGAGGAAAAGGCCCCCGAGGCCGAGACCGCGCCCTAAGCGCGCAGGAAATCCCGCAGCAGCGCGCCGATTTCCGGCGCGCGTTCCATGTGCAGGTGGTGCCCGCCTTCGAGCACGTGGAGGCTCGCGTCGCGGAGGCAGGCGACGCGCTCGGCGCGCAGGGACGGCGGAAAGTAGGGCGGCGACGGCTCCGCCGCCACCAGCAGCGTCGGTGCCTCGATGGCCTGCAGGATCGCCCGGATCGCCGCTTCCGGCAGGCGCGTCGACGAGGGCAGGCGCAGCCGCGGGTCGGAACGCCACGACCAGCCGCCCGGCACCGCCTGCAGGTTGCGTTCGACGATCAGTCGCGCATCCGCCTCGCGCATCGGCGTCGCCTGCAGGCGCGCGGCGAGCGCGGTGTCGATGTCCTTGATGACGCGCGGCGCGCCGCGACCGCCTCGCGCAGGCGCGTGCCGGCGCTTTCGGCCGGGCCGCCCAGCGGCCCGAGGCCTTCGACCAGCGCCAGCTTCGCCACGCGTTCGGGCGCCGCGGCGGCCAGCGTGCTGGCCAGCGTGGCGCCCATCGAATGCCCGAGCAGGTGCACGCGCGCCCAGCCCAGCGCGTCGAGCGCGTCGAGCACGTCGTGCAGCCAGTCGACGTAGACGTAGTCGTAGCCCGCGGCGCGGTGCGCGGACGCGCCGTGCCCCGGCAGGTCGAGCGCGACGACATCGAAATCTTCCAGCGAAGCCGCCAGCGGCACGAAGCTCGCGGCGTTGTCGAGCCAGCCGTGCAGGGCCAGCAGCTTGGTGCCGTCGGGATCGCCGAAGCGCAGGGCGGCGAGTTCACCGCGACCGCCCGGCAGGCGGATCTCACGCATCGGACCAGCCCGAGAGATGGCGGCGAAGCAGCGCGGCCAGCGCGTCGACGTGCGCGGCATCGTCGTTCAAGGCCGGCACGTAGCGCAGCGCCGTGCCCCCCGCCTCGACGTAAGCGTGGGCGTTCTCGACCGCGATTTCCTCCAGCGTCTCGAGGCAGTCCACCGCGAAGCCCGGGCAGACCACGTCGACGGTACCGGCCTTCTCGCGGCCCCACTGCTCCAGCGTCTTGTCGGTGTAGGGCTGCAGCCAGGGCTCGCGGCCGAAGCGCGACTGGAAAGTGAGCGCCCATTCGTTCTCGCCGAGGCCCAGCGCCGCGGCGATGGCTTCGGCGCTGGCCCGGCACTGCGCGGCGTAGGGGTCGCCACCGGCGACGAAGCGCTGCGGGATGCCGTGGAAGCTCATCAGCAGGCGGTCGCCGCGGCCCTTCGCGGCCCAGTGCGCGCGGATGCTGTCGGCGACGGCGCCCACCCAGCCGGCATCGCGGTGGTAGTCCTGGACCAGGCGCAGTTCGGGCTGGCGGCGCCAGCGCATCACCTCGCGCATCACCGCATCGTGCGAGCTCGCCGAGGTGCTGGCGGCGTACTGCGGGTACAGCGGCAGGACGACGAAGCGGCGGCAGCCGTCGGCCTCCATCGCGCGCATCACGTCCGGAACGGACGGATTGCCGTAGCGCATGGCCAGGCGCACGTCGACGCCGGGCAGCGCACGCGCCACGCCGTTGGCGAGGCGTTGCGACAGGGCCAGCAGCGGCGAGCCCTCCGGCGTCCAGATGCTGGCGTAGTTCTTCGCCACCTTCGGCGAGCGCAGCGGCAGGATGATGAAGTGCAGCACCGGGCACCAGAGCCAGCGGGTGAGGTCGACGACCCGGTGGTCGTGGAGGAATTCCGCCAGGTAGCGCCGGACGGCGGCTGGCGTCGGCGCGTCGGGCGTGCCGAGGTTGACCAGCAGGACGCCGGTGCGGCCCGCGTCCTCGTTCGGCGTGGCGGGCGGCGCGGGGCGGAAAGCCGTGTGCATGCGGGTTCGGCGTCGGAGGCGGGGGGCCATTATGATCGGCGCGCGCGTCACGGCCGGGTTCATGCCCCGCTCAAGCGCGGTTTTCCACACTCGATCGTCCCCAATTCCCAAGGAGCGCCCCATGCGCCTGGTGCTGACCGCCCTGCTGGCCCTGATGCTGCCCTTCGCCGCGAACGCGCAGGAAAGGGAGATCCAACGCGCCGACAACGCCGTGCGCGTGCTCTCCGAGATCCTTGCCATCCCCGAGGAATCCATCCCCGAGCGCCTGCTGCGTGAAGCCGAGGCCATCGCCGTGATGCCGGACGTGGTCAAGGCCGGCCTGATCTTCGGCGGCCGCGGCGGCAAGGGGCTGATGGCCGTGCGTGGCAGCGACGGCACCTGGTCGAACCCCACCTTCATCACCTTGGGTGGCGGCAGCTTCGGCTTCCAGGCCGGCGTGCAGTCGGCCGACGTGGTGCTGGTGTTCCGCAACCGCCGCGGCGTCGACAACATCGTCAACGGCAAGTTCACCCTCGGCGCCGACGCCTCGGTGGCCGCCGGCCCGGTGGGCCGCAGCGCGCAGGCCAGCACCGACGGCCAGCTCAAGGCCGAGATCTACAGCTATTCCCGCGCCCGCGGCCTGTTCGCCGGCATCGCGCTCGATGGCGCGGTGATCGCCATCGACAACCGCGCCAACCGCCGCGTCTACGGCCGCGACGTCACCGCGCGCATGATCCTCGAGAACCGCGTGCGCCCGCAGGTGAACGCCGTCGTCGGTTTCCGCGACAAGCTCGAGGAAGCCAGCGCGCAGGCCGCGCGCTGAAATCCGCCGGCGGCCTTCGGGCCGTCAAGCGGACGGGCTATCCTTGGCCCCTGACTTCGGAGCACGTCCATGCTGGGATTCCGCGAACTCGTCATCATCCTCCTGATCGTGCTGGTGATTTTCGGCACGAAGCGGCTGATCAGCGCCGGCGGTGACCTCGGTAAGGCCATCCAGAGCTTCAAGAAGGGCATGCGCGACGCGCAGGACGAGCCCGCCAAGCTCGACCCCCCGGCACCGCAGCCGGGCGTCGACGCCAGCACCGAGCGGAAGGAAAACGACCGTCCCGGCGCCTGAGCGCCGGCGCGGCTGACCCACCACCATGTTCGAGCTCGGCTGGCTGGAGATCGGCATCATCGGGGTGATCGCCCTGGTGGTGCTCGGCCCCGAACGCCTGCCGAAGGCGGCGCGCTTCGCCGGCCTGTGGGTGCGCAAGGCGCGCGCACAGTGGTTCGCGGTGAAGTCCGAGATGGAGCGTGAGCTGGCGGCGGAGGAAATGAAGGCCTCCCTGCACGCCGAGCGGGAAGCGATCCGCGACGCGGTGAAGCAGCTCGACGACGAGGCGCGCGAGCTGCAGTCGGGCGTGCGCGAGGCCACCCGCAACGACGCCACGCCCGCAACCGACGAGGCCGCGGGCCGCGCCGCCGATCCCAAGCCGCCCGTCCCATGAGCGACGACGCCGACACCGGGCTGGGCCTGATGGGCCACCTGCTCGAACTCCGGATGCGCACGATGCGCGCGCTGCTGGCGCTGGGCGTCGCCTTCCTCGGCCTGCTGCCCTTCGCCAACGACCTGTATGCGCGCCTTGCGGCGCCGCTGCTGGCCCACCTGCCCGACAGCGGCCAGCTGATCGCGGTGGATGTCGCCTCGCCGTTCTTCGCGCCGATGAAGCTCACGCTGTTCGTCGCGCTGCTCGTGGCCGTGCCCTTCATGCTCTACCAGGCTTGGGCCTTCGTCGCCCCGGGGCTGTACCGCAACGAGAAACGCCTCGCGCTGCCCCTGCTGGTCGCCGCGGTGCTGCTGTTCTACGTCGGCATCGCCTTCGCTTACTTCGTGCTGCTGCCGGCGATGTTCGCCTTCCTCACCGCGACGGTGCCGGAGGGCGTGACGATGATGCCGGACATCAACGCGTACCTGAGCTTCGTGCTGGTGATGGGGCTCGCCGCCGGCCTCGCCTTCGAGATGCCGATCGCCGTGCTCGTTGCGCTGATGCTCGGTTGGGTCACGCCGGCGCAGCTCTCCGAATGGCGCGGCTACGTCATCGTCGTCATCGCCATCCTTGCCGCCCTGCTGACGCCGCCGGACGGCCTGTCGATGGTGCTGCTGATGATCCCGATGTGGCTGCTGTACGAAGCCGGCCTGCTGGTGGGCCGGCTGCTGCTGCGCGCCAAGCCCGCCGAAGCGGCATGAGCGCCGCCGCCTTCAAGGCGCGCTACGCCGCCTATACCCTGGATCTCGTCCTGCTGTCGCCGTTCATCGCCGCTGCGGCCTGGCGGCCGCTGCAGGTCGCGCATGCGGCGTGGCGGGGCATGGAAGGCGCCATGCAGCTCGCGCTGGATCGTGCTTTTGGCGCCGGGCACATCGCCCTGCTCGACCTCGCCGGCGCCTTGAAGGCCGATGCCGCCTTCATGGCGGCGATGACGCAGGGCATGGAGGCGCTGCTCGCCGCGCTGTTCAGTGCAGGCCTGTGGGCCTGGCTCGTGGTGGCCGCGTACTTCGTGGGCTTCGAGGCCTCGACGTGGCGCGCGACGCCGGGCAAGCGCGCGCTCGGCCTGCGCGTGCTGGCGAGCGATGGCGGCAAGGCCGGCCTGCCGCGCGTGTTGCTGCGATTCCTCGCCGCGGGGCCCAGCTGGTTGCTGCTCCACCTTGGCCATGCGCTGGTGATGTTCCGCGACGACCATCGCGCCGGACACGACCTCGCGGCGGGCACGCGCGTCGACGGTGATGCGGTGATCCCGGCTTGGGCGAGGGCGTGGCTGGGCTTGCAGGTCGCCGCCGTGGCGGCGCTGCTGGGCTGGGTGGCGTGGACGGCAATGCAGGCCGTGATGGTGCTCGGTCTCTGAGCCCCGGCGTCCGGCCGGGGCCGCGGATCAGGCTTCGAAGCCGGCAATATCCGGGCGATCGCCCGAGGCGTCGGGGCCCGCGCCGTCGTCGCAGGCCGCGCGCCAGCCGTTGAGCGTAAAGCCGTAGCTGATCGCCGAGAAAACCACGGTGAAGGCCAGCACCATGGCCATCGCGACCACACCACCGACCAGCGGGCCGAGCAGTGAGGCGAGGGCCACGACCGCCGCCATCACCAGTCCGAAGAGCCCGGCCACGAGCAGGCCGGGCAGCAGCAGGGCCGCCGCGAACACGAACAGCGGCAGCGCGTTGAGCGCGGCCGCACGCAGGCCGCCGAGGATCGCCGCCACCGGCGGCGTGCCGCGCATCGCCACCGAGACGAGCGCCCAGCCGAGGCCCAACGCGACCAAGGACCAAAGCGGCAGGAAGGCCAGCAGCACGAGAACCACACCGCCCAGGCCGTCCGGCGGCTTCGGCAGGGCGTCGGGCTGCATCGGCACGCCGCTCTCCTGCGCTTTGGCCTGCAGGGCCATCACCTGCTCCAGCCACGCCTGCAGCGCCTGTAGCGTCTCGAGGCCGGCGACCGCGGCCATCGTCATCATCATGGTGAACAGGATGGCGAACATCAGCACGTAGCCGAGCACGGTGACGAGCACGATCGCGCCCCAGCTGCCGTCGCGGAAGCCGTCGCCGATCTGCGCTACGGCCACCGGGCGGCCCTGTTCGGCGCCGTCCAGCAGACGGTAGATGCCGGCGACCAGCACCGGCGAGATCGCCAGCGACACGATGAGGCCGATCGCCTGGAACAGCAGCTGCACCGCCATGCCCGGCGGCGAGCCGGCCATCGTCATCAGCTGCAGCGGCAAGGACGGCAGGAAGCCGACCGCCACGGTGAAGAGGATCGCCGAAATGATCACGGCGGGCTGGTGGCGGCCGACGTCGACGGCGTCGATCAGCCAGCGGAAGGGGGCGGTCAGGCCGGCCCAGCGGGGCGTCATGCGGTGAAGTTCCGGGGAGGAAAGAAAGGGCGGGGCGCTCAGCCGTGGCGCTGCGCGAGGGCGTGGCGGACGAAGCGACGCAGCACGTCGCGCGCGGCCGGGGCGGGGCGCACGGACTCTAGCATCCGCAGGTGGCAGTGCCCCTCGCGCTTCAGTGCCTCGCGTCGCGCATCGATGTAGCCGCGCATGTGCACGACGCCGAATTCGGGATGGAACTGCAGGCCCCAGACCCGTTCGCCGAGGCGGAAGGCTTGGCAGCCATCGAGCGCCGAGCGTGCCAGCACCACCGCGCCGGGCGGTGCGCTGAGCACCGTCTGCAGGTGCGTGGTCTGCGCCGGAAACTCGCTGGGCAGGTGCCTAAACAAAGGGTCGTGCGCGGCCTCGGCGTGCAGGCGCACCGGCACCGTGCCCATCTCGCGGCCCGCCGGGTTCCAGGCCACTTCACCGCCGAAGGCTTGCGCGATCAGCTGGTGGCCATAGCAGATGCCGAGCATCGGCAGGCCGTGGTCGGCCGCGCGTCGCAGCCAGTCGGCCGTGGTCTCCGACCAGGGTTCGCGGTCGGTGACCATCGCGCCCGAGCCGGTGACGATCACGCCCGCGAAGCCGCTCGGGTCTGGCGGCGCGTGGCCGTCGAGGACCGGAACGACCTCTGCCGCGTGGCGCGGCAGGCCGGCGGCGGTGCGGATCAGGTGCGGAAACGGGCCACGGCGCCGCATGCTGGGCACGGGCCGGCCGGTTTCGAGGATCAGGAAGGACGCGCGGTGGCTCAAGTGGCGATACGGCGGGAAATCAGGCGGGATAGGCCTCGCGGCTATACTGGCGCGTCAACTTTCCTGCGTCGAGCCCGATGTCCGCCCCCACTTTCCAGGAACTCATCACGCGCCTGAACGCCTACTGGGCCGAGCAGGGCTGCGTGCTGATCCAGCCGCTCGATCTCGAAGTCGGCGCCGGCACCTTCCACCCCGCCACTTTCCTTCGCGCGCTCGGCCCCGAGGCCTGGAACGCCGCCTACGTGCAGCCTTCGCGCCGCCCCGGTGACGGCCGCTACGGCGAGAACCCGAACCGCCTGCAGCACTACTACCAGTACCAGGTGGTGATGAAGCCGAACCCCGACAACATCGTCGAGCTCTACTTCGGCTCGTTGAAGGCGCTGGGCATCGACCCGCAGGTGCACGACCTGCGCCTCGTCGAGGACAACTGGGAATCGCCGACGCTCGGCGCCTGGGGCCTCGGCTGGGAGGTGTGGTTGAACGGCATGGAAGTCACGCAGTTCACCTACTTCCAGCAGGCCGGTGGCCTCGAGTGCAAGCCGGTGACCGGCGAGATCACCTACGGCCTCGAGCGCCTGTGCATGTACCTCCAGAGCTGCGACAACGTCTACGACCTCATCTGGACGCGCGGCCCGCACGGCGACGTGACCTATGGCGATGTGTTCCTGCAGAACGAGCGCGAGCAGAGTGCGTACAACTTCGAACACGCCGACGTGGCCGAGCTGTTCCATCGCTTCGACGCCTGCGAGAAGGAAGCGCTGAAGCTCGTTGAACTCGGCCTGCCGCTGCCGGCCTACGACCAGGTCTGCAAGGCCTCGCATTCCTTCAACCTGCTCGACGCGCGCCGCGCGATCTCGGTGACCGAGCGCCAGCGCTACATCCTGCGCGTGCGCACGCTGGCGCGCAGCGTGGCCGAAGCCTATTTCGCGCAGCGCCAGAAGCTCGGCTTCCCCGGCGTGAAGGACGCGGGGGAACGCGCCCGGCTCGGCCTCGACACGCAGGAGGCCGCGGCATGAGCGCCTCCCTGTTGATCGAACTCGGCGTCGAGGAACTGCCGGTCAAGGCGCTGCCGGAGCTCGCCGCCGCCTTCGCAAACGGCATTGCCGACGGCTTGTCGAAGCGTGGTGTGTCCATCGGTGCCTCGCGCACGCTGTACTCGCCGCGCCGCCTCGCGGTGCAGATCGAAGGCGTTGCCGCCGAGCAGCCCGAGCAGCGCTCGGAAGTGCTGGGCCCGTACCTCAACATCGGCCTCGACGCGTTGGGCGCGCCGACCAAGGCGCTGGAAGGCTTCGCGGCCAAGGCCGGCGTGGCGTGGACGGAGCTCGAGCGCACGACGGATGCCAAGGGCGAGCGCTTCGTGCACCGCGCGGTGAAGCCGGGCGCGCGCACCGTCGACCTGCTGCAGGCGGTGCTCGACGAGGCCCTGAAGGCCATGCCGATCCCGAAGCCGATGCGCTGGGGCGCGCACGAGCACGCCTTCGCGCGGCCGGCGCTGTGGCTGGTGGCGCTGTACGGCGCGGACGTCGTGCCGCTGGTGGCCTTCGGCAAGACCGCCGACCGCATGAGCCGCGGCCATCGCTTCATGCACGACAAGGCGGTGTGGGTTTCGGATGCCGATGCCTACGTTGAGGCGATGCACGGCGCGAAGGTGCTGGTCGATGCCGGCAAGCGTCGCGACGCGATCCGCGCCGAGGTCGAGGCTGCCGCCGCGCAGGCCGGCGGCACCGCCCGCATCACTGAAGACAACCTCGAGCAGGTGAACGGCCTCGTCGAGTGGCCGAAGGCCGTGCTCTGCGGCTTCGAGAAGGCCTTCCTGCGCGTGCCGCAGGAAGCGCTGATCTCCACGATGGAAGCCAACCAGAAGTTCTTCCCGGTGCTCGACGCGCAGGGCCGGATCACCGAGGCTTTCATCGGCATCGCCAACATCGTTTCGACGAATGAGTCGGAAGTGCGCAAGGGCTACGAGCGCGTGATCCGCCCGCGCTTCGCCGACGCCGCCTTCTTCTTCGACGAGGATCTGAAGCAAGGCCTGTCGGCGATGAACGCCGGCCTCGCCACGGTCACCTACCAGCAGAAGCTCGGCAGCTACGCCGACAAAGTGGCGCGCATCGCGCAGCTGGCGCGTGCGATCGCCACCGCGCTCGACGCCGACGCCGACCTCGCGCAGGTCGCGGCCCTGCTGTGCAAGGCCGACCTGCAGAGCCGCATGGTCAACGAGTTCCCGGAACTGCAGGGTATCGCGGGCCGCTACTACGCCGCGCACGACGCCGGCCTCGCCGAGCTGCCGACCGAGGCGCGCAATGCCGTCGCCGTGGCGCTGGATGAGGTGTACGCGCCGCGCTTCGCCGGCGATGCGATCGCGGCCTCGCGCTTGGGCCAGGTGCTGGCCCTTGCCGAGCGCCTCGACACGCTGGCCGGCGGCTTCGCCGCAGGGCTCAAGCCCTCGGGCAACAAGGACCCCTTCGCCCTGCGCCGCAACGCGCTCGGCCTCGCCCGCACGCTGATCGAGGGCGGGCTAGACCTCAACCTCGTCGGCATGCTCGAGGCCGCCAAGGCCGCGCTTCCCGCCGGCCTCGCGCTCGACACCGGCGAGCTCTACGACTTCATCCTCGACCGCCTGCGCAGCTACTTCGCTGACCGCGGCGTGGGTGCGGCGCTGTTTGACGCCGTCGCGGCGACGAAGCCGGTCTCGTTGGCCGATTTCGCCGAGCGGCTTTCGGCGCTGCAGCGTTTCGCCGAGCTGCCGGAGGCCGCCGCGTTGGCCGCGGCCAACAAGCGCGCTCGCAACATCCTGAAGAAGGTGGAGGGTGCGCTGCCCGACACCATCGATGCGTCGAAGCTCGTCGAACCCGCCGAACGCGAACTGCACGCGGCGCTCGTCGCCGCGCTGGCCGACACCGACGCCTCGCTCGCCGCGCGCGACTACGTGGCCGTGCTGAGCCGTCTCGCGGCGCTCCGCGCGCCGGTCGATGCGTTCTTCGATGGCGTGATGGTGATGGCCGAGGACGCTGCGGTGCGCGACAACCGCCTCGCCCTGCTGAAGGCCCTGGCCGACCGCTTCGCGGCGGTGGCGGCGATCGAGCAGCTCGCCACCTGAGCCCCGTGCCGCCAGCCCCCCGCTGCCGGAGGCATCCCTTCGCGCTGCCGGGCTGGCTGCTCGCGCTCGGCATGGCGATGGCCTTCGGAGCGTCGGCCGTCCGCGCCGAGGACGCCGCCTCGCCGCTGGCCGCCGAGCCGGCCGCGCCGCGCATCCGCGTCGTCGACATCACCTTGTCTGGCCTGCCGGACGAGGAGGCCGCCAACGCGCGCCTTGGCATGACGCTGGCGCGCTTGTCGGTGAAGCAGCGCAGCGACCTCAGCGAAGCGCGACTGCAGTTCCTGCTGCGGCGCATCCCGGGCGAAGTGACGAAAGCGCTCGAGCCCTTCGGCTGGTATTCGCCGATGGTCGACGTGCGCCGCGAGCCCGCGCGTGACGGGGTGCGCATCCGGGTGAGCGTCGACCCCGGCGAGCCGGTGCGGGTGAAGACGCTCGACGCTGACATCACCGGCGAAGCCCGGGACGATCGCTTCGTGATGCGCGAGTTGCCGAAGCTGGAGCCCGACGTCGGCGAACGGTTCGTCCACCTCGATTACGAGGCGTCGAAGTTCCGCGTCGAGCGCAAGCTGGCCGACCGCGGTTACTTCGAGGCCAAGCGCACCACCGCGCGGGTGGCGGTGAGCCGTGCTGGCAAGACTGCGGATGTCCTGCTTCGCTGGGAGTCCGGCCCGCGCCACGCGATGGGCGAGGCCCGCTTCGCCGCGAACCAGTTCCGCCCCGGTTTGCTGCCGCCGCTGGTCGACTGGACCGAAGGCGAGCCCTACCACCGCAACAAGCTCGACCGCCTGCGCGCCCGCTTGTCGCAGCTCGACTATTTCGCCTTGGTGGAAGTCGTGCCTGCCGAGGACGGAAAGGGCGAGGACCAGCGCGTGCCGATCGACATCACCACCACGCCGGCGAAGCGCACGGCCTACACGGCGGCGCTGCGTTTCGGCAGCGACACCGGCGTGGGCGTGCGCGGTTCGATGAACCGCCGGTGGGTCAACGATCGCGGGCACAAATGGCTGTCCGATTTCGAGTGGTCGCAGCGACGCAGCGGGTTCACCACGCAGTACCGCGTCCCGTCGCTGCGGCGCTTGCCCGGATGGTGGGGCACGCGCATCGAGTACCTCGCCGAGGACCCGGAGTCGGCGCTCGGCTACGAACGCCTCGGCGTTGGCGCGGGTTGGCAGGGGCGGCGTGATCCCTACACCCTTTCGGCCCGTGTCGTGTTCGCCGAGGAGCGCACCAAGCTGCTGCGTCGCGACCGCTTCCCGGATGCGCGCCAGACCATGCTGTATCCGGAACTCAGCGCCACCTACCGCCGCGTCGAGGATCCGCTGAACCCGGATGATTCGCTGCAGCTGACGATGACGCTGCGGGCGGGCGTGATCGAGGCCGCCTCGCGCCGCGAGCGCTTCGCGCAGATGGAGATGGGCGCGCAGTGGCTGCACAGCCTCGGTGACTCGCAGGCGGTGATCCTGCGCGCCGACGCGGCCACGACGACTTACGACGGCCCGCTGGAATCGCTGGCCTTCCCGACCTCGCTGCGCTACTTCGCCGGCGGCGATCGCAGCATCCGCGGCTACGGCTATCGCGAGATCGGGCCGCGCTTCGAAGGCGAGGTGCTGGGCGGCCTGCACCGCATCGTGGCCAGCGCCGAGTACCAGTACTTCTTCACCGACGAATGGGGCGCGGCCGTGTTCGTCGATGCGGGTGACGTGTTCAACACGCGGCGCGCTTTCGATCCGAAGATCGGCGTGGGCGTCGGCGCGCGCTGGCGTTCGCCGGTCGGCCTCGTCGGCGTCGATGTCGCGCAGGGCCTCGACGAAGCGGCCGGCGGTGGCACGCGCCTGCACCTCAGCTTCGGGGTGGGTTTCTGATGGCGCCGCGGGCGCTCATCGCAGGCCTGCGGCGCTGGACGCTGCTGGGCGTCGTCGCGCTGGTCGTGTCCGCCGCTCTCGGCGGGTGGTGGCTGCTGGGCAGCGGCGGTGGGCGCGATGCCGCGCTCGAGCGCGTGATCGCCGCGCTGCCTGACGGCGCGCTGCGCATCGTGGACCGCGAGGGCAGCCTCGCCGGCGGCCTGCGCCTGCGCGACGTGGTGTACGAGGACGCGACCGTGCGCGTCGAGATCGGCGTGCTGTACGCCACGCCTCGCCTTCCCGGGCTCGGCGAGCCGACGGTGAACCTCGCGGCGCTGCGGCTGCGCGGACTGCGCGTGTGGCCCAAGGATGCGCCCGACGAGCCGACGCCGCCGTGGCCGCAGGTCCTGCCGCGGCTCGACCTGCCGATCTCGGTGCGCGTCGACACCGTCGAGGTCCGCGACATCGTCGTGCACCCGGCCGGCGAGGCGTCGCCGCCGATCGTGATCGACCGCGTGGCGGGCGCGCTGGCGCTGCAGCCTGGCCGCCTTGCGCTGGACTCACTCGAACTCGACGCACCGCAGGGCCGCGTGCGTGGCGCGCTGCAGTACCTCCCGTCGGAAGACTTCGCCACGCGACTCGCGCTCGATGGTGAACTGGCGGCAGGCGCACGTGTGGCGCTGCGGATCGACGGCACGCTGGCGAAGGGCGGCGCCAGGCTCGAAGGCCGAACCGGCGGCCCGGTGGCGATGGCCTTCGACTGGCAGGACGCCGCGCGGCTCGACACGCTGGCCTGGACCTTCGCGATCGATGCGACGCAGCTCGAAATCGCCTCGCTCGGCCTGCCCGAGCAGGCCCCCATCGACGCCACGCTTCGCGCTCACAGCGCCGCCGCCCCCGCTGACGAGTCGATGGCGACGCCCGGTCTTCGCGTCGGCCTGACCGGACGCGTCGCGCAGGATGGCGTGGACGTGGCGCTGCGTGATTCGCACCTGCGGCTGCACGACGGCGTGCTGCATGCCGAACCCTTGGCCCTGTCCCTGCTCGACGGACGCGTCGACCTGACCGGCACCTATGAACTCGATGGCGGCGCCGCCGACCTCGTCGCGCGGGCCGATGCCGTGTCGTGGGGCGAGGGCGAGGCGCGGGTGCAGGCGGATGGCACGGCCACGTTCGCGGGCCACGTCGATGATTGGTCGGCCGAGCTCGATCTCGACCTCGCGCGCGGCGGACAGCGGGCCACGCTCACCGGATTGGCTCGCGGCGACGCCGAGGCCATCGTGCTCGCGCCGTTCACGCTGGCGACGCCCGGCGGTGCTCTCGAGGGCGAGGCACGCTATGCGCGCGACGCCGCGGCGGCATTCGCGCTCGACGCCACGATGCGCGAACTCGACCCGGGGTGGCTGGCGCCGGAGTGGCCGGGCCGGATCGAGGGGACGTTGCGCGTCGACGGTGCCGCGCCGGCCGATGCGCCGCTGCGCTACGTCGCGGAGCTCGCGTCGCTCACCGGCACTCTGCGCGGCCAGCGCATCGAGGGCGAAGCGCAGGTGGAGGCACGGGGTGACGCGCTGCAGGTCCAGGCCGCGCTCGCGCTGGGCGAAGGCCGCATCGCCGTCGACGGCGCCTTGGCGCCCGCGCTGGATCTGGAAATCGCGCTCCGCACGCTGGAGGTGGCGCCCTGGCTCGATGGCGCCCGCGGCGTGCTCGATGGTCGCCTGCAGGTGGCAGGCACCGCCGAGCGGCCCGCGATCGAGGCGGATCTCGCCCTGCTCGACGGCGGCTGGCAGGACGTCACCCTGCAGCGCCTCACCGCCCGTGGTTCTCTGCCGGCGCGCGGCGATGGCCGCATCGCGCTGCGCGCCGACGCCCTGGCGCAGGGCAAGTCCCGCATCGCGTCGATCGAACTCACGCTGGAGGGACGCGTCGACAGCGGGCGCTTCACCCTCGCCACCCGGGGCATCGACGCGCCCAACCTGCCGGCACCGACGCCCGGCGCGCGCGGTCGCCTCGAGGCGCGCGGCGCTTGGCGCAGCAGCGATGCCTTCGAGCGCGGCGAACTCACACTCGACACGCTCGACGGCGAGTTGCCGGCGTTGCCGCTCCTCGCGCTCGACGCTCCCGCCACCGTGGCTTGGCGCGGTGCCGACTGGTCCTTGCCATCGACGGTTTGCCTGCGGCTTGCCAAGAGCGGTCGCCTCTGCGCAGAAGGCGATGCCGACGACGCGCGCCTTGCCGGGGAGGCACTCGACCTCGTGTGGCTCGCGCCCTTCCTGCCCGAGGATCTCGACACCCCGCTGGCGCCCAGTGGCCTCGTGACGCTGCAGGCCGTGCGTCGGCGTATCGATGGCGATGTCGTCACGACGGCGCGCATCGACGCCCCGCAGGGCCGCCTGCGCGTGGGTGGCGTCGCGCCGGAGACGGTGTTCGGGTGGAACGGTCTCGTGCTCGAGGCCACGCAGTCGGACGGCTGGCGCGTCGACCTGCGCGCCGACCTGCTGCCGGATGGCCGGCTCGAAGCGCGCGCCTCGGCCGACGCCGCGGGGGTGCTGGACGGCCAGATCGCCCTGCGCGCCACGGACCTGAGCCTGCTCGAAGTCGTCAGCGCCGATCTCGTCGCGCCGCGCGGCACCATCGACGGCCGCCTCGTCCTCTCTGGCACGGTCGAGGCGCCGCGCTGGCAGGGCGCCTTGGCGGCGGCACCGTTCGCGGTCGAGCTGCCGGCGCTCGGCATCGCCATCGACGAGGGCGAGCTGCGCATCGAAGGCGGCGAAGACGGTCAGCTTCGTCTGCGTGGGCGATTGCCGACCGGCGACGGCGCGTTGGAGATCGCCGGCCAGTGGAGCGAGGACGACCGCCCGAACCGGGTGACGATCCGCGGCACCGACGTGCGCGTGCTCGACACGCCGGACGGTCGCGCGTGGATCAGCCCGGCGCTCGACCTCGAGGTGGCCGACGGCGTCGCCCGGCTGCGCGGCCGCGTCGACGTGCCGCGCGCCGAGCTCGCGCTCGATCGTTTCGAACAGGGCGCGGCGGCCTCGTCCGATGTCGTGGTCATCGACGATCCGGCCGCCGAGGCCTCCACCGCGGGCCTGCAGCTGGATGCCGATTTCACCGTCGCGCTCGGTGACGACGTGCGCCTGCGCGGCTTCGGCTTCGATGGCCGCCTGTCCGGCGAGCTGAAGCTCCGCGATCGCATCGACCGCGAGCCCCGCGCCCGCGGCACGCTCGAGTTGGCCGGCGAGGTCCGCGCCTATGGCCAGCAGCTGGATCTCGAACGCGGCACCCTGCGCTGGGGCAACGTCGCGATCGACGAACCGACCATCGACGTGCGCGCCGTGCGTCCGGATTCCGAGCCGGAAGTCGGTGTGGCCGTCACCGGCACCGGCGTGTCGCCGATCGTCGATGTCTGGTCGCGCCCCGCGCTGCCGCAGGCCGAGGCGCTGTCGTGGCTGATGTTCGGCCGTCCGCTCGCCGCCACGGACGGCAATGACGCCGCCCAGCTGCAGGAGGCCGCGACCTCGCTCGGAGGCAGCGCCGTGGCGCAGGCGGTGGCCGGCAAGGTCGGGCTGGACACCGCCAGCGTCGGCGAGTCGCGCGCACTGGGCGGCACCGCGCTCACCGTCGGCAAGCGCATCACGCCGAAGCTCTACGTGAGTTACGGCATGGCGCTTTCGGGCACCGGACAGGTCGTCACCGTCACCTACGCGCTGCGGCGCTGGTTGGCCGCGCAGGTCGAAACCGGCATCGAGCAGCGCATCGAGCTCGAAGCGAAGTTCGAGCGCGACTGAGCCGCCCGTCGCGACCGCTCAGGCCGGCGCGATGAACCACACCCGGCCGATCAGGCCGTCCGCGCCCTGTTCGTAGACCGCGACGACCTCGCGCTCGCCGCCCGGCAGGCCGACGACGTGTTCGTGGTCGAGGACGCGTCGGCCCAGGTCGATCCGGTGCAGAAGCCGGGCGTGCAGGCCCGCATGGACGAAACGCTCGCGCGCGTAGAAGGCTTGCAGCGCCCCGCGGCCCTGCAGGAAGGGCGCTTCGTCCGGATGCCGGTGGCAGCGCACGTCGGCGCTGAAGCACGCGGCGAACGCCACCGCGTCGCGGTGGTTGTAGGCGTCGAGTTGGCGCTGCACCAGCGCCACGAAGGCAGGATCAGGCATGGAGGCAGGATGCCAGAATGACGAAGGCCGCCCGGAGGCGGCCTTCGTTCAGGCGGTGTGCGCCGGTGACTTCGATCAGAAGCTCATCGTCAGGCCGAAGCTGAGCGAGTCGCGATCCACCACGTCGTCGCCGAATCGGCCGGTATACGTCAGGTGGCCGCTGAAGCGCTCCGAGAAGGTGAAGCCGAGACCGACGTCGGCGCTGGTCCAGTCTTCCGCCGGGGCGAAGCCGTCCAGTGCGAAGCGACCGCCCATGCTGTTCGAGCCAGCGTTGACGACCGTGCGGCCGTCCTCGTCTTCGCTGTTCCAAGCCACGCGGGCGTAGGGCTGGATGCTGCCGAGATCGGCCTTCGCCTGGTAACCGAAGCGCGTGACCATCGACTCGCGGGTGAACTCGCGGAAGTTCATCGCCGTCGAGGTGATGGCGTCCTCGGAGTACTGGCCGACCGTCACTTCCTGCCAGACGACGCCCGCGAACGGACCGTGGGTCAGGTTCTCGCCCTTGAACACGTAGCCGATGCCGAGCTCGCCGGCGACATGGTCGGCGTCGGTCTCGCCCGTCTCCGAGCGGACCGTCGGGCCGAGCACGATGTTGCGCGCCAGGTCGAGGTTGGTGCTGCCGCCGCTGGCGATCGCGTTGAGGTAGAAGCCACCGAAGTTCAGGACGCCGTAGCCGGAGAACAGCACGGTGTTGCCGTCGATGGTGCCGCCGACCGGGTCGAGGTTCTGGTTGCCGATGCTCGCCGCGACGCCGAAGGTGAAGGTCTCGTTGACCTGGTAGTTGGCGCCGCCGGTCAGGCTGAAGCCGCTGGTGTCGGCGCCCGGCGCGAAGCTGGAGCCGGCGATGTCGCCGCTCGAGCCCGTGGCGCGGAAGTAGCCGCGCACCGTGCCGTCTTCGCGGTCGAAGCGGTACTCGTCGAACAGGCCGTTGGCGATCGCGGAGCCGTGGTCGTCATAGGCGGCGATGGCGGCTTCCGGCGCCATCGAGACGATCGTCGGGGCATTGATCGTGGCCACCGCGACTTCCGCCAGCAGGCGATGCGCCGCACCCGTCGGGTGCACGCCGTCGGCGAACAGGTAGGTGTTGTTGGCGTTCGGCGCCGCCAGCGAGTTCGGCGTGCAGAGGATGGAGCTGCTGGTGGTGCAGGCCACGCCGGTGACGTTGGTGAGGCCGAACGCGCCCGGGTTGGCGCGCACTTCATTGACGAAACCGAACACGTTGACCGGGATGATGCCGGTGCCGAGCTGCGACAGGCCCTGCGACAGCGCGCCGTTGAAGCTGACGGTCGCCAGCGAGGCCAGCGGGCCGGCGGCGGCGGCCGGGCCGGACGAGAACTGCGGCGTGACGCCGAGGTCCGGCAGGTTCAGCACGATGATGTTGCGCGCACCGGCGGCCTGCAGGCGGCCCACCTGGCCGACGACGGCCTGCGCGACCGGGATGCCGCCGGCCGACGCGTTGGCCGAGGCGGTGGCCGGGTTCGAGGCCCACACCGGGATGGCGCCGAACAGGTCGTTCGCACCCATCCACACGGTGTAGAGCGCGCGCGGGTCGGCCGAGCCGGCACCGAGGTGCTGGCCGATCTGCGCGTCGAGGCGCGTCGCCGGGTTCGGGTTGTTGGTGCAGGGCGCGGCCGCGGCCGGACGGGCGCAGGCACCGCCCCAAGCGAAGTTGGTGCCGCCGGCGAGCGAGGCGTTGTTGGCGTAGCCGAAGTAGCGCGCCAGCAGCTCGACCATCACCGGGTCGGGGTTGGTGGTGAAGCTCTGGCTCGGGCCGAACGCGCCGCCGAGGCCGCCGGCCTGGGCCGGAGCGAGGCCGATGTTGCCGGCGTCCGACAGACTGTCGCCGAAGCTGACGACGCGGCTGAAGCGCTGCGCATGGGCCGACGAAGCGGCGAGGGCCAGCGCGACGGCGCCGACGATGAGACGGGTGCGGGGCATCGGTAACTCCTGGACAGGACGGTGCGAGGGGTGGCAGCAAGGCGCGGTCGCCGGGAGGGGCCGCGACGGGGGTCACATTAAAACAAAGTTACGGGTGGCCGCCATACGCCGCCGTTCGTTGGGCCGAACGACGGAAAATCATGCTGCGGTGCCGCATCGATGCGGTCGAAGGTCCGCGACCGGGCATCATTCACGCCGAACCATCGGAGCGGAAACGCATGCGTCGAACCCTCAACTCGGTCCTGCTCGTTGCCTTCGTGCTGGCGCTGGCCCCGGCCCTTCCGGCCGCCGCGGCCACGGCTACGGGCGAACGCCCCTGCGTCGGCCTCGTGCTGGGCGGCGGTGGGGCCCGGGGGGCTGCACACGTCGGCGTGCTGAAGGTGCTGGAGCGCGAGCGCATCCCCGTTTGCGCCATCGCCGGCACCAGCATGGGCGCGGTGGTGGGTTCGCTGTACGCCAGCGGCATGCGCCCCGCCGAGATCGAGGCCGCCCTCGCCTCCGTCGATTGGCAGGACCTGTTCAAGGACGACCCCGTCCGCGCCGGCCTGCCGATGCGTCGCAAGGAGGCGCAGCTCAACTACCGCGCCGAGCTGGAAGCCGGTTGGCGGGACGGTGCGCCAGTGCTGCCTTCCGGCGCCGTGCAGGGGCAAAAGCTGGGCCTGCTGCTGCGACGCCTGATGCTCGGCGCTTCGCAAACCTCGCACTTCGACGACCTGCCGATCCCGTTCCGCGCCATTGCTACCGACATCGTCAGCGGTGAGCGCGTGGTGTTCGCGGAAGGGGATCTGGCGATGGCCGTGCGCGCCTCGATGGCGGTGCCCGCGGTGTTCGCGCCGGCGGAGATCGACGGCCGCATCCTCGTCGACGGCGGCATCGTCGACAACCTGCCGGTCGGCGTCGTGCGCGGGATGGGCGCCGACGTGGTGATCGCGGTGGACGTGGGCAGTCCGCTGCTGGCGCGCGAGGACATCCGCACGCCGCTCGATGTCGCCTACCAGATGGTCTCGGTGCTGATGCAGGAGAAGACCAACCGTTCCATCACCTCCCTCGAGGCAGGCGACGTGCTGATCGTGCCGCCGTTGGGCACCTTTTCCAGCGCGGCTTTCGACGAGTCGGTGTCAGTGATCGGCAAGGGCGTGGACGCCGCCGAGGCCGAGGCGCCGCGTTTCCGCCACCTCGCACTCCCCGAAGCCGAGTACGCGGCGTGGCGGAGCGGCCGGCGCATCGCCCGGCTCGATCCCGCGACGACCATCGCGTTCGTCGACGTGGCGTCGGGCCGCTCGCGCACGGAGCGCCTGGTGGCCTATCGCGCGCACGCACTGGTGGGTGGGCCGCTCGATCCCGCGGCGATCGACGCCGCCGTCGCCGGCACCTATGCGGAAGGCGCCTACCAGAGCCTCGGCTGGCGCCCGGTCCGGCGCGATGGCCAGACCGGCATCGAACTGCTGCCGGTCGACAAGGCCTGGGGCCCCGTGTTCTTCAATGTGGGATTGCAGATCTCCGACGATTTCGCCGGCAACAGCGACTACCAGCTCACCGCCGAGCTGCTGAAGACCGGCGTGAGCGGCGATGGCGACGAGCTGCGCGCCCTGCTGCGCCTCGGCCAGGTGATGGAAGTCTCCGCCGACTGGTTCGCGCCCATCGACCTCGACCGCCGCTTCTACGCCAGCCTCGACACCGGCTACCGCGCCTTCGACGTGCCCTTCGTCATCGGCACCACGCGGGTGGCCGATTTCCGCGTCTCCCGTACCACCTTCGGCGCGCGCGTGGGCTTGCAGACCGATCCGCGCTGGGCGCTGGAGGCCACGATGCGCCGCTCGCGCTTCCTCGGCCGCGAGGTGGTCGGCACCTTCGACGTCGAGGACCTGACGCAGCAGACGAGTTCGTTCGGCGTGCGCGCCGTTTGGGACACGCTCGACCGGCTGAGCTTCCCCAGCCAGGGCTCGCGCGCGGTGCTGTCGATCGACCGCTACGAACCGGTGCTGGGCGCCGAAGGCGAAGGCTGGGTCGCGCGCTGGCGTTCCGATACGGTGCTCTCGCGCGGCAAGCACCACCTGCTGCTCGGCACGCGCTGGGCCGACACGCGCGACACGCCGCCGGGTCTCGCCGCGTTCTCCACGCTCGGGGGCTTCCTCAACATGTCGGGCACGCTGGAACGCAGCCTCACCGGGCAGACGCTGGGTTACGGCCGCGCCGTCTACTACTACCGGCTCGGCGATGCCAATGCACTGTTCGCCGTGCCCACCTACCTCGGCGCCAGCGCGGAGATCGGCCAGGTCGGCGACGACGCGCTCGATTTCAGCTGGGAGCGCTCGACGCGCGCCGGTGGCGTGTTCGTTGGCATGAGCAGCCCGTTCGGCCCGATCCTGTTCGGCTACGGCCGCACCAACCGCGGCAACGACACGTGGACGCTCAACTTCGGCAACCTGATCCGCAATGAAGACTGATCTGTCCTCGGCGCCGCTGGCGGCGCACCTGCCGCCGGCATGGCGTGCCCGCTACGACGCCAGCTGGCGGCTGATGCGCGCCGACCGGCCGATCGGCTGGCTGCTGCTGCTGTGGCCGACGCTGGTGGCCCTGTGGCTGGCGTCGGAAGGCCTGCCTTCCTTGCACCTGCTGGTCGTGTTCGCGGGCGGGGTCTGGCTGACGCGCGCAGCGGGCTGCGTCATCAACGACTACGCCGATCGCTGGCTCGATGGCCGGGTGAAGCGCACCAAGGCCCGGCCGCTGGTGGCCGGGGAACTGTCCGGCCGCTTCGCGTTGGGCCTGTTCGCGGGCCTGATGCTGGTGGCCTTCGCCCTCGTGCTGACGACGAACGCGAAGACCATCGCGCTGAGCGGCGTCGCCCTCGCGCTGGCCGCGGCCTACCCGTACATGAAGCGCCACACCTACCTGCCGCAGGTCTGGCTGGGGTTGGCCTTCGGCTGGGGCATCCCGATGGCCTACACCGCGGCGCGCGATGCCTGGCCGCCGCAGGAGGCCTGGCTGCTGCTGTGCGCGAACCTGCTGTGGACCACGGCCTACGACACCTGGTACGCGATGGTGGACCGCGAGGACGACCGCCGCGCCGGCGCCAAGAGTACGGCCCTGCTGTTCGGCGACCTCGACGTGCCGGTGATCGCCGTGCTGTTCGCTCTGGCGGGGCTGGCGATGGGCTTGCTGGGCCATCGGCTCGAGCTCGGCCTCGTCTACTGGCTGGGCCTCGCGGCGGCCGCCGTGTTCGTGGCGCAGCAGTTCGCCCAAGGCCGCTCGCGGCATCCGGACGACTGCTTCGCCGCCTTCCTCGCCAACAACCGGGTCGGTGCCGCCGTGTTTGGCGGAGTGGCCCTGCATTTCTTCGTCGTCTCGACTTGATCCCGGGATGCCTTTGGGGGAGGCTTCCCGAAGGCTGAATGCGCGGAGATTGGCGATGCCCCATCGGTGTGCCCGTCTGCTGCTGTGCCTCGGCGCCGCGCTCGCCGCGGCCGAGGCGCGGAGTGCCGTCGATGCGTCGGCGGAAGGCGCCCTGCTCGACCTCAGCCTCGACGACCTGCTTGCCCTGGAGGTCAGCGGCGTCGGCTTGAGCGCCGAGGGCGCCCGGAGCTCGGCGGCGATCGTGGATGTCGTGACGCGAAAGGAATGGGAGGCGATGGGCGCCCGGACGCTGGTGGACGTCGTCGCCCTGCTGCCCGGGACGCGCGTGCTGCAGCGGTCGACCTTCACCAATGCCTTCACGTCGTTGCATGGCACGGCGATCAACGACAACGACAACCACCTGCTGATCCTCGTCAATGGCTTGCCCTGGCGGACCTCCTCCGTCGGCGGCAGCAATCGCCTCCTCTACGACGCGTTGCCGCTGGCCGTCGTCGAGCGCGTCGAACTGGTCCGCGGGCAGACGGTCACCCTGCACGGAAGCAACGCCGTGGCGGGCATCCTCAACATCGTGGTCCGTAGCGACGCGGCGTCCGAAGCGATGGCGCGCGTGTCGAACCAGGGGGGCGTGGACGGCGCGCTCTCCATGCACTGGGGCGAGGGCGAGAAAGGCCTTCGGCTGACGGCCGCCCAGCAGCAGGGCCTCGATGCCTGGGCGATCCCGGAGGGAACGCGGGTCGCGGCCAACACTCCGATCGCCGGTGATGTCTCTCAGCGCGGACGCAGCCTCTCGCTCTCCGCGCGCAGCGGCCGGACCGCCATCGATCTTCTGGGCATGGACAGCCTGGCATCGACGATCGGGACGCTCTCGTCGCCGACCAGGCCGCGTGCCCAGGACCGCTCGGCGCTCGCGCAGGTCCAGCACGCGAAGCCTGTCGGTGCTTGGACGCTGCATGCCTCCGGCCAGCATGGTTGGAGCCGGCTCGACTACGACACGTTCAAGGGATGATCCCGCCGCAGCGCGGCGCGATTGGCACTCGAGGCGCCGGCCGACGGGCGACTGCGCGGCTGGTTCGGCGCCCAGTACGAATCAGCGAACGGACAGGTCGACGGGCTGTTCCCGCGTTGGTCGGAGCAGACGCGTTCGGTGTTCGCGCAGGCGTACTTCGATGTCCGTGTGAACTGGACGCTGGGCGCGGGCCTGCAGTGGCAGCGGATCGGGAATGGCTTCAGCGATGTGACGCCGCAGGCGAGCCTGGTCTGGGCGCCCGCGTCGTCGCCCTGGCACGTCAAGGCCGTCAGCGGCAGGACGTTCCGCAATCCCGGGCCGGCCGAGTTGTTCAGCTCGGCATCGTTCCAGCGCGGTAACCCCGCCCTCGTTCCGGAGCGCGGCCAGCTGGATGCGTTCGAGGTGGCCTACGCCTCCGATGAATGGGCCTGGTCGGGGCGTCTTTTCCGCCAACGACTGTCGGATGTGATCGTCCTGGTGAGTCTCGGCGCGGGCCAGCGGGAGTTCCGCAACCTGGTGTCGGCGGACATCGCGGGCAGCGAGGTGCAGCTGCGATGGCGCCCGACGGCGCGCTGGGACCTCGACGCGTCATGGCAGAACCTCGCCCGGGCGGACGACACCCTCGAACCGCGCGATATCGGCAAGCTCCAGGCGGCCTATTTCGCCGATGGCTGGTCGGCTGGCGTGGCCGTCGAGTCCGCCGGCGCGGCAGCCACCCGCTCGACGATCACGCCGGTGCGACCGGCGTTGAACCCGCCCGCCTCCCGCTACGCCATCGCTCGCGCGCACGTCACCGCGGATGTCGGCGCCTGGTTCGGGCGCGCACCGGACCGCGCCTCGCTCACGGTGAGCGTCGAGAACCTCACGGGCGAGGACGTTCGCCAGCCCTCGGCCGGCGCCCAGTTCAACACGCTGCCCCATCGTTCCGATCGACGTCTGTGGTTGGGCGTGGGCTTTCCGCTCTGAGGGCGCCGTTCCCCGGCGCGGGCGCCTGGGCCACGACCCACACGTCCACCCGTGCCACGCCCGCCGCCTGCAGGGTGCGCACCGCCGCCGCGGCCGTGCTGCCGGTGGTGAGCACGTCGTCGACGAGGGCCACATGGGCCGGCAGCGGCGCCCGGACGCGGAAGGCGGCCTCGAGGTTGCGCTGTCGGTCGCGGGCGTCGAGCTCGGTCTGAGGCCGGGTGTCGCGTTCGCGGCGCAGGGCGTCGACGAGAACGGGCAAGCCCAGGGCGCGGCCCCAGTCGCGGGCCAAGCCGAGGGCCTGGTCGTGGCCGCGCTGGCGCAGGCGTCGGCGGTGCAGGGGCACCGGCACCAGTGCCTGCGGCCGGGACGCCTCGCGGAACGCGGGCAGCGACAGGGACGCGAGGCAGCGGCCGGCGGCGAGGTCCTCATGGAACTTGTAGCGCGTGAGCAGCGGCGCCGAGGCCCCGTCGTAGCGGAAGGCCACGTGCACCGCGGTGCCGAGCGCCAGCAGGGCGGGGACCGGTGCCGGGGGCGCGGGGCGGAGCAGGGCCCGGCAGGGGAGGCACAGCAAGGTGTCGGGCGCGGCCGGGGCATCGCAGCCGAGGCAGGCCGAGGGCAGGGCCCAGGCTTCGAACGTGCGCCAGACGGTGGCGAATGGTGCGGGCATCGCGGTTGACAGGGCAGGGGGCGGTTTCCAGACTGCCCGGGCTCACGGCCTTCCGCCGTCGGAAATCTCCCATGCCTGCCGTCATCCGCCATGACTGGACGCGAGAGGAAACCCTCGCGCTGTTCGACCTGCCCTTCCCCGAATTGCTGCACCGCGCCAGCCTCGTGCATCGGGAGCGCTTCGATCCCACCGAGGTACAGGTCAGCACCCTGCTTTCGATCAAGACCGGCGGCTGCCCCGAGGACTGCGCCTACTGCCCGCAGAGCGCGCGCTACAGCACCGGCCTGAAGGCCGAGAAGCTGATGGCGCTCGACGACGTCATCGCCAAGGCCGCGGCGGCGAAGGCGGCCGGTGCCACGCGCTTCTGCATGGGCGCGGCGTGGCGTTCGCCGAAGGACAAGGACGTGGCGGAAGTGGCGAAGATGGTGGGTGCCGTCAAGGCGATGGGCCTCGAGACCTGCGCCACGCTGGGCATGCTGAAGCCGGAGCAGGCCGCTTCGCTGAAGGTGGCCGGCCTCGACTACTACAACCACAACCTCGACACCGCGCCGGAGTTCTACGGCGACGTGATCAAGACCCGTGAGTACCAGGACCGCCTCGACACGCTGGAGGCGGTGCGCACCGCCGGCCTGAAGACCTGCTGCGGCGGCATCGTCGGCATGGGCGAGACGCGCGAGCAGCGCGCCGGCCTGCTGCAGACGCTGGCGAACCTGCCGGAGCATCCTGGCTCCGTGCCGATCAACCGCCTCGTGCAGGTCGAAGGCACGCCGCTGCATGGCACGGCCCTGCTTGATCCGTTCGAGTTCGTACGCACGATCGCCGTGGCGCGCCTGATGATGCCGGCCTCGATGGTGCGGCTCTCGGCCGGCCGCAACGAGATGAGCGAGGAACTGCAGGCCCTGTGCTTCCTCGCCGGCGCCAACTCGATCTTCTACGGCGAGAAACTGCTCACCACCGGCAACCCGGACGTCGAGGCCGACCAGGCCCTGTTCGCCCGCCTTGGCCTGAAGCCGATGGCCGTCGTCGAGGAGTCGAAGACGGTGCACGCCGACATCGTCTGCCCCGCGCCGCAGGCGGCCTGAGCCGCATGTCGCGACCGCGCTGGAGCGAACGACTCGCCGTCGCGCAGGCCAGCCGCGCGCGCAGCGATGCGCTGCGCCGCCGCCGCGTGGTCGAGCGGGTCGAGGGCGTGCACGTGGTCGTCGACGGGCAGCCGCTGATCAACTTCTGCAGCAACGACTACCTCGGCCTCGCCGGTTCGCTCGACGCCGTCAGCGCGTTGCAGGAAGCGGCCGCGTGGCACGGCGTCGGCAGCGGCGCTTCGGCGCTCGTCAGCGGCCACCATGTGCTGCATGCGCGCTTCGAGCGCGAGGCCGCCGAGTGGATGGGCTACGAACGCGCGCTGTACTTCCCGAGCGGCTACACCGCCAACCTCGCGGTCCTGCAGGCGTTGCTGGAGGCCGGCGACCTCTGCGTGCAGGACAAGCTCAACCACGCCTGTCTTCTCGACGGTGCACGCCTCTCCGGCGCGGAACTGAAGCGTTATCCGCACCGTGACTTCGGCGGCGCGCTGCGCCAGCTGCAGTCGATGCCCGAGGCGGCGGCGGTGCTCGCCACCGATTCGGTGTTCAGCATGGATGGTGATGTGGCGCCGCTGCGCGAACTCGCGCTGGCGGCCACCGGCGAGCACGCGCTGTTCGTCGTCGACGAGGCCCACGGCGTGGGCGTGATGGGTCCGGAGGGCCGCGGTGCCTGCGCGGCGGCGGGCCTTTCGGCGCGCGACGTGCCGGCGCTGGTGGCGCCGCTCGGCAAGGCCTTCGGCGGGCAGGGTGCGCTGGTGTTCGGCGGCACGCCCCTCATCGAACACCTGTTGCAGAGCGCGCGGCCCTACGTGTTCAGCACGGCCGGTGCGCCGGCGCTGGCCGCGGCCATGTCGGCGAACCTCGAAACGCTGCGCACCCAGGGCTGGCGGCGCGCCAAGCTGGCCTCGCTGGTGGCGCGTTTCCGGCGCGGTGCGCTGCGCCACGGCCTGCCGGTGCTGGAATCGAACACGCCGATCCAACCGCTCGTGCTGGGCGGGAATTCGCGCGCGCTGGCCGTGGCCCGCGTGCTCGAGCAACAGGGCTTCTGGGTGGCGCCGATCCGGCCGCCGACCGTGCCCGACGGCAAAGCCCGCCTGCGCATCACGCTGACCGCCGCGCACACCGAGATCGAAGTCGACGCCCTCGTCGACGTGCTGGCCTCCTGTCTCGAAGACATCGACACCGGGGCATGAGCGCGCTGCATGTCGAACGCACCGGGCAGGGCCCGGCGCTCCTGTTGGTGCATGGCTGGGCGATGCACGGCGGCGTGTTCGCGCCGCTCGTCCGCGCGCTCGAAGTGGCATTCAATGTCATCACCGTCGACCTGCCCGGCCACGGCGGCAGCCGTGACAGTGCCCTGCCGCTGGCGCTGGACCCGGTGTCCGATGCCTTGGCTGCGCTCATCGACGAACAGCCGTCGAAGCGCGCGCTGGTGGCCGGCTGGTCGCTCGGCGGGCTGGCCGCCACGGCCCTGGCGGCGCGGCATCCCGATCGCGTGCGCGGCTTGGCGATGCTCGCGGCCAGCCCGCGCTTCGTGCAGGGCCCCGATTGGCCGGCCGGCATGGACCCGCGCGTGTTCGAACTCTTCGGCGAAGAGCTCGGTCGCGACTACCGCGGCACGCTCGACCGCTTCCTGATGCTCGAGGCACAGGGCTCGGCACATCTGCGCGAGGAACTGCGCTACCTGCGTGACGCGGTCTACGCCCGTGGCGAACCGGCGCCGCGCGCCCTGCAGGAGGGCTTGGGCCTGCTGCACGACAGCGACCTGCGCGCCGCGCTGCCGGGCCTCGCCATGCCCAGCCTGTGGATCGCCGGCCGCCGCGACCGGTTGGTGAGCCCGCAGGCGATGCAGGCCGCTGCGGCGCTCGCCCCGCGCTCGCGCTTCCAGCAATACGACCACGCCGGCCACGCGCCCTTCCTCACCGAGCCCGGCGCCGTCGCCGAAGCGCTCACGGCCTTCGCGGCAGACTGCGCGCCATGAGCGTCTTCGATCCCCGCGCCGTTCGCCGCGCCTTCGGCCGCGCGGCGTCGACCTACACCCAAGCCGCCGCGCTTCAGCGCGAGGTGGAGTCGCGCCTGCTCGAGCAGCTCGGCTACCTCGACGACCGCGTGCCGGCGCGCGTGCTGGATCTCGGCAGTGGCCCCGGTAGCGCGGCGGCGGCATTGAAAGCGAAGTGGGGCCGAAAGAGTGACGTCGTCGCCATGGACCTCGCGTTGCCGATGCTGCGCGAGGCGCGCGCGAAGTCGCGTTTCTGGCGGCCGATCCATGCCGTGCAGGGCGACGCGCAGGCGCTGCCGTTCGCCGATGCGGCCTTCGATCTCGTCTTCTCCAGCCTCTGCCTGCAATGGGTGGCCGATCTTCCGAAGGCCCTGGGTGAGCTTCGCCGCGTGATGCGCGAAGGCGGACTGCTGGTGTTCAGCACCTTCGGGCCGGACACGCTGGTCGAACTGCGCGAGGCCTACGCGCAGGCCGGCATCGAGCCGCCGCTCTCGCCCTTCGCGGCGATCCAGCAGGTGGGCGATGCGCTGGTGGCGCAGGGCTTCAAGAACCCGGTGATCGAGCGCGACGTGTACACGCTCACCTACCCCGACACCACGGCGCTGATGCGCGAGTTGAAGGCCATCGGCGCGACCGACGCGCGCGACGACCGCCCGCGCGGACTGAGCGGGCGTGGGCGGCATCGCGCCATGGCCGCGGCCTACGAGCCCCTGCGCCGCAATGGCGTGCTGCCGAGCACCTGGGAAGTCGTCACCGCGATGGCCTGGGCGCCGCCGCCGGGTGCGGCGCGGCGCGAGGGCGGCGCCGACATCGCGACCTTCCCGGTCGAGAAGCTGACCATCAGGAAGCGCTGACGCTCATGCGTTCTCGTCGTCCGCGTACGTCGCGAACCGCAGCCGGTTGCCGTCCGGGTCCATCAGCGCCATCTCGCGCGTGCCCCAAGGCATGTCGGCCGGTGGTGGCACGTGCAGGACCAGCCAGTCCGGCAGGGCGCGGTACACGGCATCGACGTCCGGAACGATGAAGAACACCGCGCCGCCGACGTTGCCGTCGCCGGCGTGGCCGCTCAGGAAAATCGTCTGGCCTTCGCGAGTGAGCTGCACGAACAGCGGCAGGCCCGGTTCGAACTGGTGGCGCCAGTCCTCGGCGAAGCCGAGGCCTTCGGTATAGAAGCGCAGGCTGCGTTCCGCGTCGGTCATGCGCAGCTGTGGGATGACCGTCTGCACCCGCGTCACGTCGCGATCTCGCCCTGGGCCTTCGGCGCCTCGCCGTCCTCGCGGCGCAACATGCGGCCATCCACTTCCATGGTCCATTCGCCGTCGGCTTCGGTGGGCGGCTGGCCGACGTCGAAGCGGGTCACCAGCGGCCCGATGCCCACCTCGAAATCGTCGCCGTCGAAGGCCTTGAGTGGCGCGTCGATCGAAACCGTCGAGCCGCCCTCTTGGCGGTGGTAGACGACCTGCCCTTCCGGCGTGATGAGTAGCGACACCCCATTGCCGCGCCAGTCGCCGGCGTAGTCGGCGCGATCGGCGGGGAGTGGCTTCGCGCAGGCGCTGAGCAGGGCGAGCAGCAGAAGGATCGCGGGAAGGAAGCGCTGGCGCATCAGAGTGTCCTCTTCAAGATGGCGATCACGTCGCGCGATGCGCCTTGGTGCTGGTTGGTGTCGAAGCACGACACCAGTTCCCAGCCCTTGGCCCCGAGTTCGTTGAGGTGCGTCCCGAACGCCTCGGCGTCGAAATGTCCGCCCAGCCAGAAGCCGGACGTCGCGGACTTCACCACATGGTATTCCCAGCGCGTCATGGCGCGAACTCCGCGACGATGGCCGGCCGGGTCAGGCGGTGGATGATCCAGCCGAACAGGCCGATGAACGCTGTGGCGAAAAGGCCGATGGACACTGCATGATGACGAAGACGATGCCCGATTCCGGCGGCATGCCGCTGCCGGCGAAGGTGGCTTGGATGTCGCGTTGGAGGACGAGCTGGAACACGAAGCCGGCCACCTGCCACGCGATCAGGACGCCCATCAGCGCGATGAACAGGCGTCGGCCCCACGGGCGGCGCTTCAGCAGGCCGAGGGAGGCCACGACGCCCAGCAGGGACACCGCGAGGGTCATGAGGAAGAACCAGGGCATGGCATCGAACATCAGGGCCGCTGGTCCCGGCAGCTGCGCCATTGCTTCGCCATGCAGCGGATCGTTGCGCATCATCGGCAGCATGAGCATGTGGGCCATCAGGTTTTGCAGCACGCCGATGACGCTGCCGAGCCCGCTGAGCACGAGGAAGGTCCAAGCGAGCGCGGTGACGAAGGAGGATCGGGGTGGCGTGGGCGTCATGGCATGGCTCCAACGTTGGGGGGTGACTTAGCCTACCCCGCCCGCCTCAGCCCGCCACCTGGCGGATCCAGTCCTCGAGGTTGTACGTGTTCGTGACGCGCGTGATGCGCCCGTCGCGGATGTCGAAGAACGCACCGCCCGGAAGCACGTAGCGCTGGCCCTTCGCGGGCGGCAGGCCGTCGTCGTCGGCCAGGTACTCGCCGTGCACCACGTACTCGGCGGCGGCGTGCGTGCCGTCCGGCGAGGCGAGGAAGCGTAGGCCCTCGAGGCGTTCGCGGTAGCAGCGGTCCATGCGCGCCATGAAGCTGCGGAACGCGGCTTTGCCGTGTTCGCGCGGCCCCTGGTTCAGGTCGTGGACGACGTCGTCGGTGAGGCAGGCGAGCATGGCCTCGCGGTCGCCGGCGTTGAACGCCGCGTAGTAGCGGGTGATCAGGGCGAGGGTGGCGTCGTGGGCGTTCATGCGTTGGGCGGGGCGAGGGCGAGGAGGGCGGGCAGGGCGTCGAGATCGACGTTGCCACCGGAGAGGATGATCCCGACGCGCAGTCCGGCGAAGCGTTCGCGGTACTTGAGCACCGCGGCAAGTGGCACGGCGCAGCTGGGCTCGATGACGATCTTCAGGCGCTCCCAGACGAGGCGCATGGCGGCGACGGTTTCGGCATCGTCGACCAGCAGCACGTCATCGCAGTGCTCCCGCAGGATGGCGAAGGTCAGCGGGCCGAGTTCGGCGCGCAGGCCGTCGCTGATGGTGTTCGCGGTGCGGCCGGTGATCCGGGCGCCGGACTTCAGCGAGTCGTGGCCGTCGCGTGCGCCTTCGGGTTCGGCGGCGATGGCGAGGATGCGCGGGTCGATGCCCTTCGCCGCGATGGCCGTGCCGCTCATCAGGCCGCCACCGGACAGCGGCGCCATCACGACGTCGAGCGCCGGCGTGGCTTCGCGCGATTTGCCGCGACGGCATGCCTGGTGCAGCAGCTCCAGCGTGGCCGTGCCTTGCCCGGCGATCACCCGCGCGTCGTTGTAGGGATGCACCAGTTCGCCGCCGTTCTCGGCGAGCACGCGCGCCGTGGCCTCGTTGCGCGCGGACTGCGCGACCTCGCAGTCCACGATACGCGCGCCGTTGCGGGCGATGGCCTCGCGCTTGATGCGTGGCGCCGCACCCGGAACGACGACGGTGCAGGCGATGCCGCGGAGCTGGCAGGCCAGCGCGACGGCCGCACCGTGGTTGCCGGAACTCTGGGTCACCACGCCGCGCGCGGCTTGTTCGGGCGTCAGCGAGAACACCGCATTGGCGGCGCCGCGGAACTTGAACGCGCCGGCGCGTTGCAGGTTCTCGGCCTTGAAGAACAGCTGGCAGCCGGCGAGTTCGTCGAGCGAGCGCGAGCGCAGCACCGGCGTGACGTGGGCGATGCCGGCGATGCGCGCCGCGGCGTCACGGACTTCGTCGAGGGTGGGCGTGTCGTCGCGCTGGAGACAGCGCGCAGCCACGGGAGGGGCGTCGGCGTTCATGGGGGAAGTATGCCCGGGTGTCCGATTGCCGCGGTCCGGTCCGCAAATCCAGACGTGCATACGTCGCCCACCGGCGGCGAGGGCTATGCTGCGCGGCTCCGTCATCACCACGCCCCGATGTCAGACACCGCCTCGCCGCCGATCCGCCTTGCTGAGTACCGCCCGCCGGCATGGACCATCACCGACGTGGCCTTGGTGTTCGACCTGGGTCGGGAATCGAGCGAGGTCGAAGCGACGTTGATGCTGCGCTGCGATGCGCCCGAGGCGACCCTGCGGCTCGACGGCGAGGATCTCGAGCTGCTCGCCATCGAACTCGACGGCCGCGCCTTGGCGGCGGAGGACTACACGCAAGACGCAACGGGCCTGGTCGTGCACGCCGCGCGCGGCTTCGATTCGTGCTTGTTGCGTACGCGCGTGCGCGTGCTTCCGGCCGCGAACACCCGCCTCGAAGGGCTCTACACCAGCGGCAGCCTGCTGCTGACGCAGTGCGAGGCCGAGGGCTTCCGGCGCATCACGTTCTTCGTCGATCGCCCGGACGTGCAGGCGCGCTGGCGCACCACGCTGCGCGCGGAGCGCGCACGTTATCCGGTGCTGCTCGCCGGCGGCGATCGCGTGGCCGAGCGCGACCTCGGTGACGGTCGCCACGAGGCCGAGTGGCACAACCCGCACCCGACGCCCTGCTACCTGTTCGCGCTGGCCGCCGGGCCGATGGCGCGCGTGTCGAAGGCGATCACTGGCGCCGATGGCCGTGCGATCGAGCTGAACGTCTGGGTGGAGGGCGACGATGCCGAGCCCTGCCGCTACGCGCTCGGTGCGGTCGAGCGCGCGCTTCGCTGGGACGAATCGCGCTTCGGCCGCTGCTACGACCTCGGGGTGTTCAACGTCGTGGCCGCGCAGGACTTCACCATGGGCGCGATGGAGAACAAGGGCCTGAACATCTTCAACGCCCGCTACATCCTCGCCGACGAACGCACCGCCACGGATGCCGACTTCATGGGCATCGAATCGGTGGTGGGCCATGAGTACTTCCACAACTGGTCGGGCAACCGCGTCACGCTGCGCGACTGGTTCCAGCTCTCGCTGAAGGAAGGGCTGACGGTGTTCCGTGACCAGGAGTTCACCGCCGACCTGCACTCGCGCGACTTGAAACGCATCGACGACGTCCGCCTGCTGCGCGCCCGCCAGTTCGCCGAGGATGCCGGCGCGCTGGCCCATCCGGTGCGGCCTGCGGAATACCGTGAGATCAACAATTTCTACACGCTGACGATCTACGAGAAGGGCGCCGAGATCGTCCGCATGCTGCATTCGCGCTTGGGCGAGGCCGCCTTCCGCGCTGGCATGGACCGTTACTTCGCCGACAACGACGGCCGGAGTGCCACGCTGGAGGACTTCTACGCCGCGCACAGCGCGGCCACCGGCATCGACTGCGCCGACATGCTCGCGTGGTACGCGCAGGCCGGCACGCCCGTGCTGGACGTCGAACGGTCCTTCGATCCGTCGACGGGCGGCTACACGCTGGTGCTTCGCCAACGTCCGCCGGCGAACGTGCCCCATGCGGCCCCGCTGCCGATCCCGTTCCGCCTCGCGCTGTATGCCCCGGACGGCCGCGCCTTGCCGCCGCCCGCCACGCACGACGCCGAGCCGATCCCAGACGGCTTGCTGCTGCGCCACGCTACGCACACGCTGCGCTGGCAGGGCCTTGACGCCGAGCCCCTGCCGGTGCTGAACCGTGGATTCGCCGCGCCGATCCGCCTTCGGATGCCGATGCGGCCCGAGGAGCGGGCTCGCATCGTGCAGGTCGAGAGTGACGGCTTCGCGCGTTGGGACGCCCTGCAACACCTCGCGCTCGACGTGCTGCTCGCACGCGCGGGCGAGTCCGTGGACGGTCTGGGTGACGTCGATGCCGCGGAGGCCGCGCTGTCGGCGGCGCTGGGCGCCCTGCTGGCGGACACGCAGGCGCATCCGGCCTTCGTCGCCGAGTGCCTGGCGCTGCCCGATTTCGACACCTTGGCCGACGCGGTCGACGTGGTCGATCCGGGGGCGCTCGTGGCCGCCCGAGAGCGATTGGGCCTCTCGCTTGCCGCGGCCCATCGCGAGGCGCTGCAGCGGCACGTCGATGCGCTCCGCGCCGACGCGCGTGGCGGGCTCGATGATGCCGCGATGGCCGCGCGCAGCCTCCGTCATGCCGCACTTGCGTGGCTTTCCCGGGTCGATGGCGGTGCGGCCGCGCGTCGCCTGTGGGCCGATGCCGGATCGATGACCGAGCGCATGGCCGCGCTGCGCGCCCTGCTGCACGCGAAGGCCGACGGTGCGCCGGCAGCGCGCGAGGCCTTCGCTCGGGAATTCGCCGACCACGCCTTGGTCACCGACAAGTGGTTGGCCGTCGTGGCGACGCGGCCCGCCACCGACGCGCTGGACGATGTCGAGGCGCTGGTGGCCGGGCCCTGCTGGCACCCGACGAATCCGAACCGCGTCCGCGCCATCGTCGGCAGCCTGGCGCGACTCAACCCCGCGGCGTTCCATCGCGGCGACGGCGCGGGCTATCGCTTCGTCGCCGCCCAGGTGCAGGCCATGGATGCGATCAATCCGCAGGTTGCCGCGCGCCTGCTCGGCGCGTTCGAGGGCCTGCCGCGGTGGACGGTGGCGGCTCGCGAGCTGGCCCTCGCTGCCCTGGCACCGATGCGCTCCGCGGCACTCTCGCGCGACGTGGCGGAACTTCTCGGCCGCCTGCCCGCCTGAGGCCCCGGCTCAGTCCACGCCGTCGATCTCCAGCCGGTTGCGTCCGGCTTGCTTCGCCCGGTACAGGGCGTCGTCGGCGCGGGCGAACCAGGCTTCGCGCCTCTCGCCCGTGCGCAGGATGGCGCCGCCGATCGACACCGTCACCGGCTCGCCGCGCACCGTCAGGCCATTGCGGATCTGCGAACGCAGGTGGCTCATCGCCAGCTGCAGGCTGAGCTCGTCGGTCGCCGGCATCAGCAGCACGAATTCCTCGCCGCCGTAGCGGTAGAGGCGATCCGTGCGGCGCACCGAGGACTGCACGAGCTGCACGAAGCGCTGCAGCACGCGGTCGCCTTCGTCGTGGCCGAAGCGGTCGTTGATGGTCTTGAAATGGTCTAGGTCGAGCACGGCGAGCGCTACCGGGCGAGCGTCGCGGCGAAAGCCGGCGATGGCGATCTCCAGCTCCGTTTCCAGTGCGCGCCGGTTCTCGGCGCCGGTCAGGGCATCGAGCGTCGCCAGCTGTTCGAGCTGGACGCGGCGCTCGCCGGTGCGTTCCGCGAAGATCATCGCGAACACGCCGTTGACGATGATCGCGGCCAGGGCGGCGAGCGGCTGCCCGGTCTGTGCGAGGGCGTCACCTTCGATCACCAGCCAAAGGACCACGCCGGCATAGAGTGGGATCGAGACGCGCGGCCGCACCATGAAGGCGATGGCCATCACGATGGGGTAGAGCCAGTACAGGCCCGCGGGGCTGATCGTGGCCACCAGGCAGCCGCCCGAGGCCACGGCGAACGCCACGACCATACCGAGGCGGTCGAGGTTGCCGCCGCGCCAGGCATGCACCGTGGCGCCGAGGATGAAGGCCACGACGGCAAAATCCACGGCCGCGTGCAGCGTCGCTCCTTGGGCGAGGCGCACGAAGGCGATGGGCAGCAGGATCAGCACGGCCAGCGCCCCGAAAACGACGTAGACCCCCAGGCGGAAGTCCGACCGGGTGCGTTGCCGCAGCAGCGCGAGCAAGGCGCGCGGGGTCATGGCGCGGTCTCGTCGAGCACGAGGCGGTCGCGACCGTTCTGCTTGGCCCGATACAGCGCGGCGTCGGCCCGGGCGAACCAGGCATCGCGGCTTTCGCCGTGGCGCAGGACCGCGGCGCCCATGGAGGCGGTCACCGGCTCCCCTCCGGCCCGCAGCTCCTCGTGGATGCGGCGCTGCAGGTTGGCGAAGGCGCGCATCGCCCCGATCTCATCGGTGTGCTCCATCAGCAGGACGAACTCCTCGCCACCGAAGCGGAAGAGGCGGTCCGTTGCGCGCGTCGAACGGCGCACGAGCTCGACGAAGGTGCAGAGCAGGCGATCGCCGGCCTCGTGGCCGTGGCGGTCGTTGACGCGCTTGAAATGGTCGAGGTCGAGCAGCGCCAGGGTCACCGGGCGCCCGGTGCGCTGGTGGGCGTTAAGGGCGATCGCAACCTCTTCTTCCATGGCGCGGCGGTTGCGCGCGCCGGTGAGCGGATCGAGCGCGGCGATCTCCTCCAACGCGCTGCGCTGCATCGCGGTGCGCTTGGCGAAGATGTAGGCGAACAGCGAGACCAGCAGCAGGGTGGTCGTCACCGTCAGCCGCTGGCCGTGCGATTCGAAGGCGGCTGGCTGCAGCTGCGTGAGTGCGACCGCCCCCAACGCGAGGCTGCCGGCGATGCCGGGGCGGATCAGGAAGGAGTTCGCGAGCAGGGTGGGGAACAGCCAGAACACGCCGGTTTTTCCCAGCAGCGCGACGATCAGCAAGGCGCCCGTCGTGTTGGTGATGGCGATGCACAGCCCGGCGCGATCGAGGTCGCCGCCCCGCCAGGCGTAGATCGAGGGCCCGAAGATGCCCAGCACGATCAGCGCGTCGACGACACCCGCCAGCCATTGCCCCTGCGCGAAGCGCAGTGCAGCGAACGGCGCGATCGCCACCACTGCACACACCCCGAAGACGGTGATGATGCTGAGGCGGAAGTCCTTCCGCAGGCGGGCCAGCAGGTGGGCGAAGAGGGGTGACATGGGGCTCCGGGCGTCAATTCGTCGAGCGTAGCGGTTCCGGGCGCGCATGCAATCCGGCCCGGATCAAACGCGAGGGCGCGGCCGCTACACTTCCGGGCATGAAGATCGCCAGCTGGAACGTCAACTCGCTCAACGCCCGCCAGGAGCACCTGCTGGCCTGGCTCGGCTCCCGCCAGCCCGACGTGGTCGGCCTGCAGGAGACTAAGCTCGAGGACCACCGCTTTCCCGACAGCGAAATCGCCGCGCTGGGCTACCGCTCGGTGTTCGCGGGGCAGAAGACCTACAACGGCGTGGCGATCTTGGTGCGCAGCGGCAGCGGCCTCGCGCCCACCGATGTGCAAGCCGGCATCCCCGGCTTCGCCGACGAGCAGAAGCGCGTCATCGCCGCGACGGTTGGCGACCTGCGCATCGTCAACCTCTACGTGGTCAACGGCCAGGCCGTGGGCAGCGAGAAGTACGACTACAAACTGCGCTGGCTCGAGGCCGTGCACGGCTGGTTGGCGGAGGAGATCGCCCGCTACCCGAACCTCGTCGTGCTGGGCGATTTCAACATCGCGCCCGACGATCGCGACGTGCACGACCCCAAGGCAGGGAACGACGACAGCATCCTGACTTCGACCGCCGAGCGCGCCGCCCTGCGCCGGCTGCTCGACCTCGGCCTCGTCGACAGCTACCGGCTGAAGCACGAGGACGGCGGGGTGTTCAGCTGGTGGGACTACCGGGCCGCGGGTTTCCGCCGCAACCTCGGCCTTCGCATCGACCTCGTGCTGCTCTCGACGGCGCTCGCCGGCCGCTGCACCGAGGCCTCGATTGACCGCGAGCCGCGCACCTGGGAGCGCCCCTCGGACCACGCGCCGGCGATGGTGACGCTCGGCTGAGCCGGCGTCGCGCCCTCAGCGCGACAGGATCGGGAAGTTGCCCGGCGGCTTCTCGACGAGGCTGAAGAAGCGGCCGAGGTCGAGGGTGCTGCCTTCGATCGTGACTTCGTCCGAGGTGAGCAGCGCGCCCGCGCCGGCTTGGCCCGTCATCATGTCGAGGAACACCGCGTGCGTGAGCCGCAGCGTGGCGTCGGCCGCGGGGTCTTCCGGCGCCGCGCGATGGCGAAGCACGCCGTTCCGCAGTTGCAGCACGTGGCTTTCGCCGCGATCGGTGAGCACGAGATTGATGGTGAGGTCGAGGTCGCCGGCGGCCGGGCCGTCGATCGACGCGGCCATGCGCTCGAGGAAGCGTTCCACCGGCGTCCGGGCCAGCAGTTCGCGCATGCGCGTCGGCGAGAACCCCTTGGCCGGGGCGCCGTCGCGGGCCTCCTGCGCGCCCGCCAGGTAGGCATTGCGCCAGGTGCTCGCCTCGGCGGCAAAGCCGAGCTGTTCGAAACTGATGGCCAGCAGGCCGCGGGCCTCCGTGTTGCCGGGCTCGGCGTAGACGGCGTGCTTCAGCAGCTCCGCGGCCCAGCGGTGCTGCCCTTGGGCCTGCGCCGCACGAGCGGCGTCGAGCAGCGGTGCCATGCCGCCGGCGAGGGCGACATATCCTTCCGCGGCAGGGACCGGCGGCAGCGGATCGAGGTTGGCCGGGTGGGCGTCGTACCAGCCGAGGTAGAACTGGTAGACCGCCTTGATGTTGTGGCGCACCGTGCCGTAGTAGCCGCGCGTGGCGAGGTGGCGCTCGAGCGCCTCGGGCAGTTCGAGTGTCTCGGCGATTTCGGGCGCGGTCAGCCCGGCGTTCATCAGCCGCACCGTCTGGTCGTGCAGGTAGCGGTACACGTCGCCCTGCGCGGCGAGGAAGCCGCGGATTTCGTCATTCCCCCACACCGGCCAGTGGTGCTGGTTGAACAGGACCTCGGCGTCGCCCAGCCGCTCGGCCGTGGCGTCGATGTCGTTGGCCCAGCGCAGCGCGTCGCGCACCTTCGCGCCGCGGATCGTGTAGAGGTTATGCAGCGTCTGGCTGACCAGCTCCGCGCCGTTGAAGGCCTTCAGTTCGGGCAGCGCGAAGGTGAATTCAGAGGGCGCCTCGGTGCCCGGGACGTTGTGGAACACGAAGCGCACGCCGTCGATGACGTGCTCCTCGATCGGCTGAGTGACGACGAGCGTCGGCGGCAGCAGTCCGATGTTGCCGTAGGCCACCGCCTTGCCAAGGCCGTTGTCGACTAGGCCCTGCGCGTCGCGCGGGAGGTGCTTGCCGTACATGTATTCGGAGCGGCGCACCATGGCCACGCCGAGCAGCACGTTCTCGCTGGTCGCTTCTTCCATGAAGCCGACGGGGGCCACCACCGGGATGGCGCGGGCGGCAGCCTCTTCGGCCGAAACCACGCCAAGCACGCCGCCGAAATGATCGACGTGGCTGTGCGTGTAGACGATCGCGCTCACCGGACGGTCGCCGAGGTGCTGGCGGGCGAAGGCCATCGCGGTGGCGGCGGTTTCGCGCGAGGTCAGCGGATCGACGACGATCCAGCCGGTCTCGCCCTCGATCAGCGACAGGTTGGCGATGTCGAAGCCGCGCAGCTGCCAGATGCGGTCCGTCACCTTGAACAGGCCGGCGTGGTTGTTGAGCCGCGCCTGACGCCAGAGGCTGGGGTTCACCGTGGGTGGGGCTTCGCCGTCGACGAAATCGAAGGCGGCGAAATCCCAGATCACCTCGCCGGACGCATCGCGCACGACACCCGAGGGCGCGGCGACGAAACCGCGCATGGCGTCATCGAAGGCCTGCCGCTCATCGAGGTCGAGTCGCTCGCGCACGGCGGCGTGCTGCGACGCCACGCTGGCGTCCGCGCCGCCCCGTCCCTCGGGCGCTGGCGCGCAGCCGGCGAGGGCGGCCAGCAACAGCACGAGCGCTGCGGGCCGGGCGCTCATCGCCGTGCCTGGTAGTAGGCCTCTTCCGAGACCGAGTGCCAGGCCTGCGCCTGCGCGCGGAACGCGCGGATCGAGTTCCACGCCCGGCGTGCGAACGGATCGCTGTTGGCGAGGTTGTCGAGCACGTCCTCGGCGGCGCGCTTCAGGGCGCCGAGCACGTCGTCGGGCAGGCGGCGCAGCTGCGTGCCGTGCTCCCGCACGAGGCTGTCGAGCGCCTGCTGGTTGCGCGCCGTGTACTCGGCGAGCATCTCGTCATTCACCGCGGCGCAGCAGGCGTCGACGATGGCCTTGAGGTCGTCCGGAAGCGCATCGAAGGCGGTCTTGTTGAAGATCGCTTCGAGCGTCGGGCCGGGCTCCTGCCAACCGGGGTAGTAGGCGTACTTGGCTACGCGGTGCAGGCCGAAGGCGAGGTCGTTGTAAGGCCCCACCCACTCGGCCGCATCGATCGCGCCGCTCTGCAGGCTGCTGAAGATCTCGGCGCCGGGCAGGTTCACCGGCACGCCGCCGACGGCCTGCAGCACGTCGCCGCCGAGGCCGGGGATGCGCATCTTCAGGCCCTGCAGATCGCCAATGCCATTGATCGGCTTGCGGAACCAGCCCGCCAGCTGCACGCCGGTGTTGCCGGCCGGGAAGGGCACCAGGTTGAAGGGCGCGTACAGCTCGCGCCACAGCTCGAGGCCGCCGCCGACGCGCAGCCAACTCGTCATCTCCTGCGCGTTCAGGCCGAAGGGCACGGCGCAGAAGAACGGCGCTGCCGGGGCCTTGCCCTTCCAGTAGTAGGCGGCGCTGTGGCCGATCTCGGCGGTGCCGCGGCTGACGGCGTCGAACACTTCAAACGGGGGCACCAGCTCGCCCGAGCCGAAGACCTTCACCGTGATGCGTCCGCCCGTCGCCTGGGTGATGCGTTCGGCCAGGCGCGCCGCGCCGGTACCGAGGCCGGGGAAGTTGGTCGGCCAGCTCGTCACCATCTTCCACTGGCGCGGTCCTTCGTCCGCGACCGCTGCTCCGGTGTTCTGGCCGGACTGGCTGCAGGCCGCCAGGCCCGCGGCGGCGGCGGCCATGCCCACGCCCTTCAGGATGTCGCGACGCTTCATCGTTGCCCCTCCAGTTCGATCGCCCGAGTGTAGCAACGGCGCCCGTCGCGGCCGCGTTGCAGGCCCGCCCCGAGGGCGTAGGATTCGCCCATCCCCCTGACGCGTCGGACGCGCCACCATGAAAGAAACCCTCGGGCATTACGAAATCGTCGCCGAGCTCGGCCGCGGCGGCATGGGCGTGGTCTACAAGGGCTACGAGCCGGCGCTGACACGCTACGTCGCCATCAAGGAGCTCTCCCCGGCGCTGGCGCACGACCAAAACCTCGTCGAGCGCTTCCTGCGCGAAGCGCGCTCGATGGCGGCGCTCAACGACCCGCACATCATCCAGGTCTATTTCATCGGCCAGGAGAACAACCAGCCGTTCTTCGCGATGGAGTTCGTCGAGGGTGAGAGCCTCTCGCAGCTCACCAAGCGCGAAGGCCGCCTGCCCATCGCCGACGTGCTGAAGATCCTGCTGCAGACCGCGCGCGGCCTGCAGACCGCGCACGAGCGCGGCGTCGTGCACCGCGACATCAAGCCCGCGAACCTGATGCTCGACCTGCGCGGACGCGTGAAGATCGCCGACTTCGGCATCGCGCTCGCGCGGCAGGAGTTCGACGCCAAGCTCACCGGCACTGGCGAGTTCGTCGGCACGCCGGGCTACCTCTCGCCCGAGATCTGCCTCGGCAAGTCGGTCGACGCGCGCTCCGACTTGTTCGCGCTCGGCATCGTGATGTTCGAAGCGCTCACCGGCCGGCTGCCGTTCTCCGACGAATCGCCGCTGAAACTGATGCTCGACGTGGTGCAGGCCGAGATCCCGGACATCCGCGACATCAACAAGGAAGTCGACGCCGGCACGGCCGCCATCCTCACCAGGCTGGTGGCGAAGGACCCCGGCGACCGCTACCAGAGCGCCGCCGACCTGATCGACGACCTCGAGCTGCATCCGCTCGTCGCCGGCAAGGGCACCCAGCTCGGGCTGCAGGTCCGCAAGCCCAGCGGCGCGGCGTCGACGCTGTATTCGGCACCGCCGACCACGCCCACCGCGAAGCGGCGCCCGACGCCGCCGCCGGTGGTCGGTTCCAGTCCGTCGAACGCGGCGGTGTCGAACGAACCGCCGACGATTCCGGGCGGCTCGCCGCCGCCTGCTCCTGCGCCGGCTCGCGGTAATGCGCCGTCGAAGGCCCCGATGCTCGTGGCCGGCGTGCTGCTCTTCGGCGTGCTCGGCGCGGCGGCCTTCGGCGCCTATCGCTTTTTCGTCGCGCCTGCGGCGGAGGCCGGAGCGCCGGTTGCTGAATCTGCTGAATCCCCGACGCCCAACGCCGAGGCCGCGGTCACGCCCCCGACGGCTGCGCCGCCGATCGAGCCGCCCACCGCCGCCGTGGCCGCGGTGGGTACGGAGGCTGCCGCGAATCCGCCGGCCGATGGCACCCTCGTCGACCCGTCGGTGGGCGCGCCACCGCCCGCTCCCGTGGCTGAGCGCCGCGAAGCCCGGCAGGAGCGCCGCGCCGCCGTGCGTGTGGCCACCACCGTGGCCGTGGTCGGCAGCGGCGACCCGGCGATCATCATCCCCGTGGTGCAGGCCATCGAGGATCGCGCGAGCAATGCCGGCTGGCAGCTCAGCGAGAACCCCGACGGCGCCGACCGCATCATCCGCGTCAGCTTCGACCAGACCGGCACGCAGCAGCTGCAGTACTACGGCCGCAGCAGCGAGATGGTGATCGGCCAGCTCAGCGTGCGCGCCTTTGGCCCGGCCGGGCGCGCGCTGGGCCCGGGTTTCCGCTCGCGGGTCGAGTACACGGCGCTCAATGCCGATGCGAAGGCCGACGAGGCGATCCGTGGTCGACTGGACGGCGTGGTGGGAGCGCCCGAAGGGCGCTGAGCGGGCTTAGCGAAGCCCGCGCCTCAAGCCGCGCTCAAGCCGCCGAGAGCGGCGCGTAGGCGAGCACCAGCCACTTCGCGCCGCCATTCTCGAAATCGACCTGCACGCGCACGTGGTTGCCGCTGCCCTCGGCGCTCTTCAGCACGCCCACGCCGAAGTTCGGATGTTTGACGCGCTGGCCGAGCTTGAAGCCCTTCAATGGCGTGGTGTCGGCGTACTGCACGTCGCGCTCGCCGGCCCAGGCGTTGGTGCCGCCCGGACGTGACACCGCCACCTTCGGCCGCACCTCGCGCAGAAGGGACTCCGGTACCTCGCGCAGGAAGCGCGACGGCGCGCCGAGCAGCTCCTGCCCGTGCAGGCGGCGCGATTCGGCGTAAGTGATCAGCAGCTGTTCGCGGGCGCGGGTGATACCGACGTAGGCCAGGCGCCGCTCTTCCGCGAGGCGATCGCCTTCGGTGGAGCGGATCGACGGGAACAGACCTTCCTCGACGCCAGCCAGCGTAACGAACGGGAATTCCAGGCCCTTGGCGGTGTGCAGGGTCATCAGCTGCACCGCGTCGCTGCCGACATCGGCCTGTGATTCGCCGGCTTCAAGGGCGGCATAGCCGAGGAAGGCGATCAGCTCGGGCATGTCGGCGTCGACGTCTTCGGTGCGCGCATAGCGGCTGGCCACCGAGACGAGTTCGTCGAGGTTGTCGATGCGCGAGTCGAGCTGGTTCTTGCCCTCTTTGTCGTAGTGCTCGCGCAGCTTGGTGTCGGTGATGGCCTTCTCGACCTGCGCCGGCAGGTCGAGGTCGCGGGCGTCGTCCGCCAGGCGATCGACGAGGTCGAGGAACGCGGCCAGTGCATTGCGGGCGCGGGCAGCCAGCGCGCCGGACTCGGCAAGGCGTCGTGCGGCGTTCCACAGCGGCTCGGCGCCCTCGCGGGCGGCGCGGCGGACTTCGTCCAGCGTCTTCTCGCCGATGCCGCGCGGCGGCGTGTTCACCGCGCGCTCGAAGGCCGCGTCGTCGCTGCGCGAAGCGAACAGGCGCAGGTAGGCGAGCGCGTCCTTCACTTCCATGCGCTCGAAGAAGCGTTGGCCGCCGTACACGCGGTAGGGCACCTGCGTCTTCAGCAATTCTTCTTCGATGGCGCGCGATTGCGCGTTGCTGCGGTAGAGGATGGCGCAGTCGACGAGCCGCCCACCGGCCGCCACGTGCTGGCGCACGCGCTCGACGATGTAGCGCGCTTCGTCCATCTCGTTGTACGCGGCGTAGACGTCGATGGCGCTGCCGTCGCCGGCCTCGGTCCACAGGTTCTTGCCGAGGCGGTCGGTGTTGTGGCCGATCACGGCGTTCGCCGCGGCGAGGATCGTGCCGGTGCTGCGGTAGTTCTGCTCCAGCTTCACCGTGCGGGCGCCGGGGTAGTCGGCCAGCACCTTCTGCACGTTCTCGACCTTGGCGCCGCGCCAGCCGTAGATGGCCTGGTCGTCGTCGCCGACGATGAACACCTGCCCTCGCGCGCCGGCCAGCAGGCGCACGAAGGCGTACTGGATGGCGTTGGTGTCCTGGAATTCGTCGATCAGCAGGTGCGTGAAGCGGCGCTGGTAGTGCGCCAGAAGCGCTTCGTGGTCGCGCAGGGTCTCGTGCGCGCGCAGCAGGATCTCGGCGAAGTCGATGAGCCCGGCGCGGCGGCAGCGCACCTCGTACTCGGCATAGGCGCGCAGCATCTCCTTGCCCATGTAGTCGCCGCCGGCGACCTGGATGTGCTCGGGCCGCTGGCCTTCGTCCTTGCGGGCGTTGATCCACCACACGACCTGTCGCGGCGGAAAGCGCGAATCATCGAGGTCGAGGTCGGCGATGACGCGCTTCACCAGCCGCAGCTGGTCGTCGGCGTCGAGGATCTGGAAGCCTTCCGGAAGCCCCGCTTCCTGCCAGTGCAGGCGCAGCAGGCGGTGGGCGATGCCGTGGAAGGTGCCCACCCAAAGGCCGCGCGTCTCCACGCCGAGCGTGGCGGCGATGCGGTGGCGCATCTCGTGCGCCGCCTTGTTGGTGAACGTGACGGCGAGCAGGCCGTACAGCGGCACGCCGTCGACGGCATGCAGCCAACCGATGCGGTGCGTGAGCACGCGGGTCTTGCCGGAGCCGGCGCCGGCGAGCACGAGATAGTGGCCCGGCGGCGCGGAAACGGCCTCGCGCTGGGCTTCGTTCAGCCCGTCGAGGAGAAAGGAGACGTCCATGCCTCGGATTGTAGCGGGCGGCGTGCGCCCGCCACGTCACTTCAGGCAGCGACCGAAGAAGGCCTCGGTCATCCGGTAGCGGTGCAGGGCGTCGGCCCCGCGCAGGCCATGCTTCGCGCCGGGGTAGGTCATCAGTTCGAAGGGCTGGGCGCGCTGCTGGAGGGCGCTCATCAGTACGGTCGCGTTCGAGAACAGCACGTTGTCGTCGGCCATGCCGTGGATCAGCAGCAGCGGCTCCGTGAGACCCTCGATGTGCGCCAACACGCGGGCCTTGTCGTAACCCTCGGGATTGGCCTGCGGCAAGTCCATGTAGCGCTCGGTGTAGTGCGTGTCGTACAGCGCCCAGTCCGTCACCGGCGCGCCGGAGACCCCGCAGGCATAGGCGCCGCGGCTACGGGCCAAGAGCATCAGGGTCATGTAGCCGCCGTTGCTCCAGCCGTGCACGCCGATGCGGCGCGCATCCACCCACGGTTGCGCGCGCAGCCACGCGATGCCGTTGAGCTGGTCTTCCACTTCCACCGTGCCCTGCTGGCGGTAGAGCGCCGAGAGGAAGGCCTGCCCGCGGCGCGGCGTGCCGCGGTTGTCCAGCGAGAACACCACGTAGCCGGCTTGAGCGAGGTAGCGGCTGAAGAAGTGGTCGCCACGGCCCGGCCAGCTGTTGGTCACGGTCTGCGCCGCCGGTCCGCCGTAGACGTAGACCACGACCGGGTACTTCCGGCCCGGGTCGAAGCCCGGCGGCTTGATCACGCTGTAGCTCAGGTCGGTGCGGCCGTCCGCGGCTTTCAGCGTGCCGAACTCCACCGGCGTATGGATGGCGCGGTAAGGGTAGTAGGGATGGCCCTCGGCAAGCGAGTTCTCGACAAGGGTGGCGAGCAGCGCGCCGTCGCGGTCGAACAGCTGGGTCTGCGGCGGCGTGGTGGCGTTCGACCACAGCGAAACGAAGCGCTCGGCCTTCGCATCGAAGCTCGCGGCATGCATGCCGGCGTCGCGGGTGATCCGTTCCGGTTCGCTGCGGCCATCGAGGGGCACGCGATACACGTGCCGCTCCAACGCGCCGTCCTTGGTGCCGCTGACGTAGACGACGCCGCGCGGCTCGTCCACCGCGAGCAGGTCTTCCACCATCCACTTGCCGCGCGTCAACGCGCGGGCGTCGCGGCCATCGGCGTCCATCCGGTACAGGTGCTGGAAGCCGCTGCGCTCGCTGCCCCACAGCAGGCTGCCGTCGGCGAAGACGTGCAGCAGCTCGTGCAGGTTCACCCAGGTGTCGCTGCGTTCGGTCACCAGCGTCTCCTGCTCACCGCTGGCGAGATCGGCGGCCACCAGGGCCAGCTGTTGCTGGTTGCGGCTCTGGCGCTGGAACAGCAGGCGCTGCGGCGAGGCCCAATCCACGCGCGTGAGGTAGATGTCCTTCTCGTCGCCGAGGTCGAGCCAGCGAGCGGCCGCGCCGGCCGTCGGCGCGATGACGCCGAGCTGGATCAGCACATTCGGCTCGCCGGCCGCGGGGTAGCGCTGCCGCACGACCTCGGTACGGTCCGGGTAGATCTCGAAGCGCTCGCGGATCGGTACCGGCGTCTCGTCGATGCGCGCGAAGGCGATGGCGCTGTCGTCCGGCGCCCACCAGTAGCCGGTGTGGCGGTTCATCTCCTCGTCGGCGACGAACTCGGCCACGCCATTGCCGATCACCTCGCTGCCATCGGTGGTGAGCTGCGCTTCAGCGCCCGATGCGACTTCGACCACCCACAGGTTGCGACCGCGGATGAAGCTGACGAAGCCGCCCTTCGGCGACACCTTCGGGTCGGTGGCGAAGCCTTCGCCCGTGGTCAGCTTGCGGGCGCCCGCTGCGGGCGCGCCGAGGTCGAACAGGTAGAGCTCGCCGCCCAGCGGGAACAGCAGGCGGCGGGAGTCGGGGAACCACGCGTACTCGACGATGCCCGACAGCGCGGCGGTGCGCTGGCGCTCGCGGCGTGCCTTCTCCTCGTTGCTGAGTTCGCCCTCGCCCTCTGGCAGCAGCGTCTTCGAATCGACCAGCAGCGCGGATTGTTTCGTGGCGACGTCGAAGGCCCAGAGGTCGAGCTGGTTGCGATTCTCGGCCTTGCCCTTGAGGAAGGTGATGCGCGCGCCGTCCGGGGAGAACCTCGGCTGGACGAGCGTGGGGCCGGACAGCGGCGTGTCGCCGGTGATGGCTTCGAGCGTGAGTCGCTGCGGCGTGGCGGCAGGCGTGGCAGCGGTCGGGGCGGGCGTCGAGCTCATGGCGGGCGAGGCGAAGGCGCCGCAGGCGGCGAGGGTGAGGGTGGCAAGGAGGCGCATGCGCGGCGTTCCGTCGTGGTCGTGCGTGGCGGGAGGAATCAGGGTTTCGGCGTGATGCCGAACAGGATGCGCTTCTGCTCGTCGCTGAGTTCGGCAGGCCGGGCGAAGCGGGGGTCCTTCGCTACCGCATACGCGCGCGCCGTGGCCGGGCGCGCGGCGATGGCCTCGCGCCAGCGGCGCAGGTTCGCATGCGGCTCGAGGTCGAGCGGCGCCTTCACGTAGGGTGAGATCCACGGGTAGCAGGCCATGTCGGCGATGGTGTAGCCGTCGCCGGCGAGGAAGGCGCGACCCTCGAGACGGCGATCCAGCACCCCAAGCAGGCGCTGGGCCTCGCGGGCGTAGCGCTCCTGTGCGTAGGGGATCGTCTCCGGCGCGTAGACGTGGAAGTGCCCGTATTGGCCGGTCATCGGCCCCAGGCCCGCCATCTGCCAGAACAGCCACTCCAGCGTGGCCGTGCGGCCGCGCAGGTCGGCCGGCAGGAAGCGCCCGGTCTTCTCGGCGAGGTAGAGCAGGATGGCACCGGACTCGAACACGCTGAGCGGTGTGCCGCCATCGGCGGGCGCGTGGTCGACGATCGCCGGCATGCGGTTGTTCGGGGCGATGGCCAGGAACTCCGGCCGGAACTGTTCGCCGGCGCCGATGTTCACCGGGTGCACGGTGTAGGGCAGGCCGCTTTCCTCGAGGAACAGCGTGACCTTGTGCGCGTTCGGCGTGGGCCAGTAGTGCAGGTCGATCATGGGGGCGACGTCGCGGTGCGAGGGGTCGAGCTTAGCGTCTCGTCGACCTGCAGGACGTCAGGCCTGTGTCAGGCTCCGCCGGCACGCTCGCCGCAAGGAGGAACGACATGCGCCTGCTACTGGTCGAAGACCATCCGCCGCTTGCCGAGGCCATTGGCGACGCCTTGGCCCGGGCTGGGTTCACCGTCGACCACGCCGGCTCCGCCCGCGAGGCACGCGCCATGGCGAGCACGGCCGACTACGGACTGGTGCTGCTGGACCTCGGACTGCCGGACGGCGACGGCCTGCGCCTGTTGCCGGCCTTGCGCGACGGCGGTCGCGTCCCGGTGATCGTGCTGACCGCCCGCGACGCGCTCGAGGATCGCTTGGCCGGCCTCGATGGCGGAGCCGACGACTACATCCTCAAGCCGGTCGAGATGCGGGAGCTGGCAGCGCGCTGCCGCGCCGTCTTGCGGCGCCCCGGCGAGCGGGCCGCGACCACGCTGCAGGTGGGCCCGATCGCGTTCGACACGGTGAATCGAAGCGTGGTGGCCGATGGCCGCGCCGTGGTGCTGGGCCGTCGCGAGACGGCCATCCTGGAGCAATTGATGCGAGCGGCGGGCAGGGTGGTGGCGCGCGGCGCCCTCGAGGAGGCGATCTACGGCTTCGATGATGAGGTGGGGCCGAACGCCCTCGAGGCTGGCATGTCGCGCTTGCGCCGTGCTTTGGCCGCCGCAGGATGTCCGCCGCCGATCGTGACCGTCCGCGGTCTCGGTTGGATGCTGGTGAAGGAGGTCGCGCCATGAGCGCATCGCCGCGTTCCCTCGCTTCGCGACTCACGACCCGCCTGTTCGCGATCGCCGGCGCAGCGCTGGTCGTGAACATGCTGGCCGTGGGTCTCTACTACGGATTCGACCGCCGAGCGATGGAGGGCGAAGTCGTCGAGCATCGATTGGGCCTTGTGTCCGAGGCTTTCGACCCCGCCGAGGGACGCGTCGAGGCCTCGGCGCGGGCCCTGTACGAGGCGCATCCCGAGGCCTACGCCTTCGTCGTGGCCGACGCGGAAGGGCGGGTGATCGACGCGGCCAACCCCGGGCTCGTCCCACGCCGCGCCTTCGAGGAGGCCGCCTTCGCCGACGACTGGTTGGCGCATCGAAGTTCAGGCACACGGAAGCTGCTGATCGGATCGAAGAAGATGCGCTTGTCGGGCGGCGACTTCCGGTTGGTCTTCGTGATGCGCGACGACCCGGCGCGGCTGATGCTGAGCGCGCTGCTCGCGGAGTTCGTTAGCCACATCTGGCTGCCCATCGTGCCGGTGGTCGTGCTGCTCATCGCTGCGAATGCCGTGCTGATCCGCCGCGGCCTCGCGCCCGTGGCCACGGCGGCGCGATGGGCCCGGTCGATCCAGCCTGGCCACCCGCCCGCGCCCCTGCCGGCCGGTGACCTGCCCTCCGAGATCGTCGACCTCGTCGACGCCACCCGCCGTTCGCTCGACCGCCTCAACGACGCGCTCTCTGCCGAGAAGCGCCGCGCCGCCGAGGCCGCCCATGCCCTGCGCACCCCGGTGGCGGTGCTGGCGGCCCGCCTCGACGCGCTGCCGCCAGGGCCCGCCGCGGACCAGCTGCGCGCCGACGTCGTCGCGCTCGCGCGCACCGTCCGGCAAGTGCTCGCTTCGGCGAATGCGGATGCTCTGCAGGTGGACGAATCCCTGCGTGCCGACCTTGGAGCGGTGGCGTCGCGCGTGGCGTCGGCCTTGGCGGCGTTCGCTGCTTCGCGCGATGTCGAACTGGACCTCGAGCTGCCGCCCGAGCCGATCGTCGTCGCGGCTGATCCCGATGCCCTCGAGCTTGCGCTCTCCAATCTCGTCGAGAACGCGATCGTGCACGGGGGGGCGGGCGTGGTCGACCTCACGGTCGGGCCCGGCCCCGAGGTGCGCGTGCGCGATCGCGGGCCGGGGATTCCGCCCGGTGCGGGGCGTTCGCTGTTCCAGCCCTTCTGGCGCGGGGCGGATGCCGCGCCCGGTGGCGCGGGCCTCGGCCTCGCCATCGTCGAACGCGTGCAGCGCGCGCAGGGCGGCGAGGTGCTCGCCGATTCGCCCGCCGACGGCGGTGCGGCGTTCGTGCTTCGGTTCAGGGAGCGCTGAAGCCCGTCAGGCTGTCGTCAGGCCGGCCTTGCAACATGACTTCCGTGGACCGCGCCAGAGGCTTCTGGCGTAACACGCACCCTCAACTACGGAGTTTCGTCATGAAGTCTTTTGCTGCCGTTCTTCTACTCGCCCTCGCGCCCACACTCGCCCTCGCCGCCGAGCGCATCACCCCGATCGCCGATGCGCAGCGCGGCAGCATGGTTACCGTCAAGGGCACCGTCGAGCGCATCACCGACGAGGACGAGTTCCGCCTTGCCGACGCCAGCGGCAGCATCCGCGTGTACGTTGGCCCTAACTGGGTGCCGGCCGACGTCGGCGAGACCGTCACGGTGCACGGCTTCGTCGACGACGACCTCGGCCCGCGCGAGCTCTACGCCCGCACCCTGACCCGTGCCGACGGCAGTGTCGCCACCTTCGAGCGCCGTTACGACTGGTGAGTGCCGTGGCACGTCGCGGCGTCGTGTGCGCCTGCCTCGCGGTGTGGCGGGCCGCTCTTCGCGGACTCGGGGCTATCCTGCCCCGAGCCGCGCGCTCGCCATCCATGGCTCGCTTGTCGCTGGCCCGCCGCCCCGCGGGCGCGGCGCGCGCCCTCAGACCTCGCGTGGAGGGAAGCGCGGCAGCGCCGCCGCGACGTCACGGAAGGCGGACAGTGCGGCTTCGAGGTGTTCGATGATCTCCTGCTGCAGCACGTCCGGTGGCGGCAGGTCATCCAGCCGCTCGAGGCTGTCGTCTTTCAACCAGAACACGTCGAGGCTGGCTTTGTCTCTTGCCACCAGCTGCTCGTAGGGGAAGTAGCGGAAGCGCTCGGTTTCCTCGCGCTGGTGGCGGTTGGCTGGGTGGTAGCAGCGCACGAAGTCGCGCAGGTCCTCCAGCTTCAGCGGCCGGGTCTTCAGCGTGAAGTGCTGGTTCGTGCGTAGGTCGTAGAACCAGATGCCCTTCGTGTGCACACGGCCGTCTTTCGGCGCGTTGTCGAAGAACACCACGTTCGCCTTGACGCCCTGCGCGTAAAAGATGCCGGTGGGCAGGCGAAGGATGGTGTGCACATCGCAGGTCTCGAGCAGCTTGCGACGGATCTTCTCGCCGGCCCCGCCCTCGAACAGCACGTTGTCGGGAAGCACCACGGCGGCGCGACCATTCACTTTGAGCAGGCTGACGATGTGCTGCAGGAAGTTGAGCTGCTTGTTCGAGGTGGTCTCCCAGAAGTCCTGGCGCTCGTAGGTCAGCGCGTCACGGTCTTCTTCGCCCTCCTCGTTGGTGATGGTCATGCTGCTCTTCTTGCCGAAGGGCGGGTTCGCCAACACCAGGACGACCGGCGTCTTGGGCTCGGCGATCAGGGCGTCTGAACGCTCGACCGCGGGCTCGCCCTGCAGGTCGCCGATGCCATGCAGCACGAGGTTCATCAGGCACAGGCGGCGCGTGCCGGGCACGATCTCGTTGCCGTGGAAAGTGCCGGACTTGAGCGCCTTCTTTTCCTTGGCGTTCAGCGCGCGGCCCTCGTGCCCCAACCAATCGGCATTCGCCTTCAGCCAGCTGGCGCCGCCCACCAGCCACTCGTTCGCGGCGAGGAAGAAGCCGCCGGTGCCGCAGGACGGGTCCGCGATGCTCTCTCCGGGCTGCGGGCGCATGCAGGCAACCATGGCCTGGATCAACGGGCGGGGGGTGAAGTATTGGCCGGCACCGCTCTTGGTGTCCTCGGCGTTCTTCTGCAGCAGGCCTTCGTAGAGATCGCCCTTGGTGTCGGCGTCCATGCCCACCCAGTCCTGCTCGTCGATCATCTGCACGAGGCGGCTGAGCTTGGCCGGGTCCTGGATCTTGTTCTGCGCCTTGAAGAAGATCGCGCCCAGCATGCCGCCCTTGCGACCCAGCTCATGCAGCACGGCGAGGTAGTGCGCCTCCAGCGGCTCGCCGGACAGGCGGCGAAGGCTGGCCCAGTCGTACTTCTTTGGAATGCCGAGGTCACGCTCGTAGGGCGGCTGGGCGTACTCGTGGGCCATTTTCAGGAACAGCAGGTAGGTCAGCTGCTCCAGGTAGTCGCCGTAGCCCACCCCGTCGTCCCGCAGGGTGTGGCAGAAGTTCCAGACGCGCTGGATGAGGGTGGAAGTGTTCATCTGTCCTTTGCGGCTTCCGTCAAGTACCCGTCAAGTGCCAGTCAAGTGACGAGGATCAGGCTAAGTAGTTGAAGTTATTGAACAATATTCGGGGTGGCGGCGCTTCTCGGCGCTCCGAAGGCACTCCCGTCAAGCAAAACGGTTTGGTTCGGATCTTCGAAGCTCCGGTGGTTTGAACCTGAGCTCCGGTGGTTTCCGAGCCTGCTCCTGAACCGCCCCGGCTTTCTCGGAGGCTCCGAACCTTGAGAGGATTGGAGCATGAACAGATTGGCGAGGTACGCACCCGAGGTGCGTGAGCGTTCGGTTCGGATGGTGCTGGAGCACCAGTCCGAGTATTCGTCGCAGTG
>NZ_JAPZQK010000035.1 GCF_027530345.1 Silanimonas sp.
CGGACCGGGAATCAGCTTCTCAAGCAGCTCGTCGGGGAGAATGGATTCCGGCTTCGCCGCCGGCGGGGTTTTCTTGCGTGGCATGGGGGCTCCTGAACATCGTCATGGTAGGCCCCTCACACAAAAATCCTGACACCCTCCAGAAGACCTCAACTCCTCCGTGAGCCCGCTCCTTGACCTATAGATCGGCGCTCTCACGGTCAACGCCTCCGGCGAAGCAGTGAGTCCGGACAACTCCCGATAGACCAGTAATGCGTTGAGCAGGGCCAAGTCTGCCCCTGGATGAACGTCATCGGGCGAGAACCAGCTGAGGTCGGGATGGCCACGCCGCAGAGCCTGAAATGTCTCTGAGACCTCGATGTAGGGGATGCCAGCCTCAGCAGCTGCTTGCAACTCTGCTTCAACGATGCGGCGTGAAGCAGCCGGATGAGGCTGGTAGGTGCCGAGAAGGACGACCTTAACCCCGTTCTGCCTTCCGAGCGCGGCAAGCTGCTTGATCGATTCTCTGGACTGGACGCAAGAATCGGGGTGAACCGCCCCGGCTTTCTCGGAGGCTCCGAACCTTGAGAGGATTGGAGCATGAACAGATTGGCGAGGTACGCACCCGAGGTGCGTGAGCGTTCGGTTCGGATGGTGCTGGAGCACCAGTCCGAGTATTCGTCGCAGTGGGCGGCGATCGGTGCGGTGGCGGCGAAGATTGGCTGCCAGCCCGAGACCCTGCGGATCTGGGTGCGGCAGGCCGAGCGCAACCAGGGCTTGCGGCCGGGCCCGACGACCGACGACAAGGCGCGGCTGAAGCAGCTCGAGAAGGAGAACCGCGAGCTTCGGCAGGCGAACGAGATCTTGCGCAAGGCGTCGGCGTTTTTTGCCCAGGCGGAGCTCGACCGCCGCGGCAAGCGGTGATCGCGTTCATCGACGCGCATCGCGGGTTGGGGATCGAGCCGATCTGCAGGGAACTGGAGATCGCCCCGTCGACCTATCACCTGCACAAAGCCCGCGAGGCCGCGCCCGAGAAGCAGCCGGCGCGCTGGCACCGCGACGAGGCGCTGTCGGCCACGATCGAGCGCGTCTGGCGCGAGAACAAGTCGGTGTACGGCGCAGACAAGGTCTGGAAGCAGCTTCACCGCGAAGGCGTCGCAGCCGCCCGCTGCACGGTCGAGCGGCTGATGCGGCGAGCCGGGCTGAAGGGCGTTCGGCGCGGCGATCCGAAGCGCTGGCGGCCGATCGACGAGGTCGAGGAGAAGCCGTTGGACAAGGTGAATCGGCAGTTCAAGGCCGATCGTCCGAACGCGCTGTGGGTCTCGGACTTCACGTATGTGGCGACATGGCAGGGCTTCGTCTACGTCGCTTTCGTGATCGACGTCTTCGCCCGTCGGATCGTCGGCTGGCGGGTGTCGGGCTCGGCGCAGACGCAGTTCGTTCTGGACGCGCTGGAGCAGGCGGTGTGGAGCCGTCGGCCGGGGGAGAAACTGGTGCATCACAGCGATCGCGGGAGCCAATACGTGTCGATCCGCTACACCGATCGCCTGCTGGACGCCGGGATCGAGCCCTCGGTGGGCAGCGTCGGCGATTCCTACGACAACGCGCTGGCCGAGACGGTGATCGGCCTGTTCAAGACCGAAGTGATCTACCGGCAGACCTGGCGCGGCCGCGAAGACGTCGAATGGGCGGTGGCCGATTGGGTGCAGTGGTACAACACAAAGCGACTGCTGGGGCCGATCG
>NZ_JAPZQK010000042.1 GCF_027530345.1 Silanimonas sp.
GCCACTGGGCGTGATGTGAAGATCGTATGTCCCGTGCGACGCACGTAAACGGCTGCCACAGCGAAGACAAGGAAGGCTGCAATGCCGACTAGCTGCGAGAGAAGTTCAATGTGCGGCATCGGCTGGCCTCGGCCCTAACGCGTGAACTAAGCGGCCACATCAATCGCGAAGCGATTGATTGGTCCGCTTGAGTGAGTAGTTAGGAGGCTGTTACCCCCCGAAGCATGGAGTCTACCCATGGCAGCAACAGGCAGAGTCCAGCTAGGGCAACAACAACCGGAAGACACGCAAGAACGCCCGCCTCTGGTGGCACGACACGCATTGCCGGAGAGACTGCCGCACTCGTGCGGAAGAATCGCCGAAAGAGTGCTCTCAAGAAAAGCCACAGCACACCAAGAAAGAGCATCCAGTAGAGCGCACGAGGAATCGAAGCAACCGCACTCAGAAGAATCTCTAAAGACAAGAGCAGAGCCTTTACCGCAAGCAGCGAAACAAAGGTGATCGTTCCGGCGAATCGAGGCCTCGTTGAGCCGTCCAGCAATGCCCATGCCCAAAGCGCGAGACTAGAGATTGTCGAGACTGCAAGAGCGAACGCAGCCCAGACAGCAACGTAAGCGAAGATGAGGATGAATGCCGCGCCGCCCAATCTGCCTCCTAACGATCGAACTAAGCGGCCACATCAATCGCGAAGCGATTGATTGGTCCGCTTGAGTGACTAGTTAGGCGGAAATGTGCCGGAGCGCGCCCGAGCAGGCAAGGCCGGATGGCGGTTGTTGGTGCCCGCGCCTGCCTAGGCCTGACACCGGCTACTTTGGAGCCCATCGGACTTGCGACGCGGACTGACACAGCGCGGGCGGGCTGGATGTCTCGCTGCGAGCGGTCTCGCACTTGCCGAGACCGAACTCGCCTCAGACCACCGTAGAACCGACCGCCTAACGATCGAGCTAAGCGGCCACATCAATCGCGAAGCGATTGATTGGTCCGCTTGAGTGACTAGTTAGGCGGAAATGTGCCGGAGCGCGCTCGAGCGGGCAAGGCCGGATGGTGGTGGCTAGTGCCCGCGCCTGCCTGGAACTCTCACCGGCTACTCGACGGCCCATCGGATTTGCGACGCGGAGCTACACAGCGCGGGCGGGCCGGATGTCTCGCGGCGAGGGAGTCTCGGCTCGCTGAGAACGGACTCGCCTCAGACCACCGTAGAACCAACCGCCTAACGCGTGAGCTAAGCGGCAGCATCAATCGCAAAGCGATTGATCTGTCCGCTTGAGCGAGTAGTTAGGCCCGTCACTGTGCCGGTCTATGCAGGCTGCTTGCGCAGCAAAATCGCTACAGCCGGAGGAAGGACGAGCCAGAAACCCGATGCCGGCATGAGAGCAATGCCTAGCACCGCGAGCAACAGCAAGCCCAAGCCAAGAAGCTTGGGCAAGGGTTGAGACGAGCGCTCAAGCGCGGACACGGCGATGCCGCAAAGGAAAAGAGCGGGTCCAAACAGGAAGAACCACACCGCAGCGCTCGACATTGGGTCGCCGCCCACTGCGTTGACGAAGCCTCGATCAACCAGCGCCGAGTAAACGCCTCGAAACGCGGCGATGGCAAAGAGCATGTGCAGGACGGATACACCCACCAGCCAACGACCAATCCACTGCTTCATCGCGAGAAACTCCAATTAGGGCCTAACGTTCGAGCTAAGCGGGCGACGACGGTGTGACGGCAGGCCCGCGAGGCCGATGATAAACAGCACGGCCTCGCGGGCCTGCCGGCACGCCGTTGGCGCTCCGCTTGAGCGAGGGGCTAGACCCCTTTCTTCGCCAAGTCGGGGGCGACGACTAGGAAGATCAGCCAGCCGGCAAAGGAGAGGGCGCGTTGGATACCAAAGAAACACAAGCAGTAGACGAGCCACTGACTGATGGACAGAGTTGCAATGACCATACCGGCCTGCACGATAAGCTGAAAGCTCAGCCAGACTGCAACTCCAGAGATCGGACCGACAAACCACCACTTTCGTTCAAGGGTTGACATGATGGACTCCAAGAGGTTTCAGCGATGGCCCCAAGAAACGTTGTCTTCGACGCTTCGGCGTGGATCGTAGTACATCTGGGCGTGGCATTGGAGACGGAGCTTCTTGCTTCCATTGCGAGAGCGAAGTGGCAGGACGAAGTCGACTTCCGGGTATCGAGTGCGCAGATGGCACCGGTGCCACGCGTTCTTGAAGGTATGCCTGGGTTCGAGTAGAGGGGGTCTAACGTCTGAGTTAAGCGGCAGCTCCAATCGCGAAGCGATTGGACTGTCCGCTTGAGCGAGTAGTTAGGCGAACGATGCCCGGAGCGCGGACCTGAAGCAACCCGGATGGTGAGAGCTCTTGGTTGGTGCCCGCGCCCGCCCGGAACTGCTCCC
>NZ_JAPZQK010000057.1 GCF_027530345.1 Silanimonas sp.
TGGCGACGTCCTATCTGCCGAACTATCTGGGCTGGTTCCGCGCCTTGGAGCGGAACGCCCAAACGGGCGCAGGAGCCGCAGCGCTGCTCAGGTTGGCCATGGCGTGAGCGAATCAACCACAATCAACGCGAACAGCGCCAAAAGAACGGGCCCCGAAGGGCCCGTTCTTTTTTGCTGATCCCGCGGGCCTTACGGCGTCACGGTCAGGTTCACGCGGACGGTGGCCGTCGCGCGGTTCGGGTCGTTGCTGCCCAGGCAGACGAAGCCCGAGTAGTTGCCCGGCGCGAGGCCCGCAGTGTTGACGTTGAAGCTCACCGTGGACGGTGCACCGGCCACCGCGCGACCCGAGGCCGGGGCCAGGCCGCTGATCCACGGGGCACCGCAGCCGACCGTACCGTTCAGCGTGTAGGCGAGGCCCGTGGGCGCACCGGCCGGGGTCGTCCACACGTTGTTGGGCGCCGCGTTGCTGGGGATGATCGTGCGCGGCGCCGTGCCGTTGCCCTGCTGCGAGAAGAACCAAGCGAACCGGTTGGCGAAGACGGCATTCACCTGCGGAACCAGCCAGTAGCGCCCGGGCTGCAGGGTGACGTTCTGGCCCGCGGCCGCAAGGTTCAGGCGAAGCACGCCACCGGCGGTGCTGATCCCCGCGGAGTTGGCCGGCGCCGAGTAGCGCCACACGGCCGCATTCGGCGAGGTCTCCGGGTTGCCGGCCGGCACGCCGCCGGCGTCCGCGAAGATCGACCAGCCGATCACCGTCGTCGCCGGGATCGTGCCGGTGCCCAGCACGAAGCCCTCGTTGGAGATGCTGGCGAGCGTGGTCGCCTGCGTCAACACGAAGTCATCGGCGGCGAACTGGCCGATGCCGAGATCGCTGTAGCGACCCGTGGCGTAACCGCTGGTGGCGCCCGCGCTGCTTTGCGAAACGACTGCGCCGGTCCCGGTGCCCGTGGTGCTCGTGGTGAAGTCGACCGGGTTGCTGTTGCTCCACAGGGTGAAGTTGGCGCTGCGCGTGGTGTTGGCCGGCGCGCTGATGGCGATGGTCTCGGTGCTGAGGCCCAGCTCCGGGTTGCGCACGGCCACCGCGATCGGCAGGCGCAGGGTCGGCGAGCGCGTGCTGGCATCGTTTCCGGTGGAAGCCAGCGTCAGCGTGCCGAAACGGTAGGTGCCGTCGGCCGGCTGGCCCGCGGTGTTCACGGTGACCGTGACCGTCTGCGTACCGAAGGGCGCGATGGTGAACACCGGCGTGCTGATCGTGCCCGTCACGCCCGACAGCGAGAGGCTGAAGGTCTGGAAGGTGCCGCGCGTGCTGCGGAAGGTGCGGGTGAAGGTGCAACTGGTCGTGCTGCAGCCTCGGTTGGTCATGCTGGCGAGGTTGAGCGCCGAGACATCACCGCCCAGCGCCGGGTTCGCCGCCGTGTAGTCGGCGCGCTGCTCGTCGAGCACGAGGCCGGCCTTCGCCGCGGCGTCGACCTGCACGCGGCCCGCACCGGCCTGGAAGGGCGTGGCGACAGCCCCCAACTCATTGAGCACGCCCTGACGCGCCGTCATCATCAGCGCCGACTTGATCTCGGCGGGCGTCCAGGTCGGGAACAGCTGGCGCAGCAGCGCACCGCTACCGGCCACCTGCGGCGAGGACATGGACGTACCGCTGAGGAAGCCGATCGCGTTGCCGCAGGCCGCCGTGGGAAGCTGCGCCGGATCGGTGCACGTCAGCGGCTCGAGGATGTTGACGCCATGTCCGGTGATGTCTGGCTTCAGCACCGAGAACGGCGACGGGCCGCGCGAGCTGAAGCCGGCGAGTTCGTCGGCGGTATTGTCGATGCGGGTGGCCGGGAAGGGCACCGTCGACGTCAGCGCCGGGTTCGACACCGTCAGCGCCTGCAGGGCCACGCCGCTGTCCTGCGCCATGCCGAACACCGGCACGGTGGCGCCCGGCACCGATGGCGCGATGCCGCCGGCCGCGTTGTTGACGATGATCACCGCACGCGCACCAGCCGCGGCCGCGTTCGCGGCCTTCTCGGTGAAGGGGCAGGTACCACGGCGCACGAGGGCGATGCGGTTGCTGAAGAAGCCGGCCGGGAACGCGCCGCTGGCGGTGCAGCCGTCGGCCGCGCCGGTGAAGCCAGGGCCCGCGCGCAGCACGCTGCTCGGGATCGAACCGGTCAGCTCGACGCCGCCCGTGCCCGCGTTGAGCAGCACCTGCGAGAGGTTGGTCGGCACGCCGGCGCCGCTGGTGTTGAGGGTGAACTCATAGCTCGCGCGGCCCGACTGTGCAGCGGCGACCGTCATCACCCAAGGTGAGTTGTGCCCGTTGGTCGATGGGTTCGGGCCGCTGTTGCCGGCAGAAGTGGAGATGAAGATGCCAGCATCGGCCGCGGCGAGGAATGCCTGGGAAATGGCTTCCGACCAAGGCTGCGCGCCGCCGCCAATAGAGTAGTTGATGACGTCGACGCCGTCGGCGACGGCCTGGTTGATGGCCGCGAGTGTTGAAACGTTCGGGCAGGGGCCCTGGTTCGTTGCGATGATGGTGTAGCAGGCGTCGTAGGCGATGACGTTGGCGCGCGGCGCGATGCCGCTGAGCGTCAGGGCGTTGCCGCGGAAGCTGACTTCGCGCGCGTTGCCGACGCTGGTGCCTGCAGTATGCGAACCGTGGCCGTCGGTGTCGCCGAAGCTTGGATCCTCGCGCCATGTGCCGCCCGGGCGGCACGGGTCCGTCGCAGGGGCGTTCGGTGTACATACCGCCGCATAGACGAAGTCGTAGCCGCCCACCAGCTTGTCATTGCAACGACCAGCGTCAATGCGGCCGCTGGCGCACTGGCCACGGTAGTTCCCCTCGCCGAACGGATTGCTGAATTCGAAGCCCGTTTCGGGCTCTACGCCAGCGAACGAGGGGCTGTTGAAGTTGATGCCGGAATCGATGACGCCCACCAGCACGCCCTCGCCCTTCGCGCGACGGTTGTAGACCGACACTTCGGTGCGGCCGCGCGTCATGAAGGCGGCGCGGTGGAAGCCGGTGCCGTCCTCCCAGACCGTGTTGGCGCCAATCACCGAGGGGGCGGCGTCGTCATCCAGCAGGTATTCGGCGTAGGGCTCGACCAGCGTGACCGTCGGGTCGTTGGCGAGGGCCGCCGCTTCCGCCGGCGTCAGCTCGGCGATGATGCCGTTGAAGGCATGCTGCATGCGGTGCTGGACCTCGAAATTGCGGCCGACGCTCGCCTTCAGGCGCGCCTCGTTGTTGCGCTGGCGCCCTTCGAGCTGCGTCGCGTAGGCGGCCACCGCGGCATCGTGGTCGACGGCCATCTTCCCGCGCAGCGGCGGCGTCGGCGCCTGCTTCAGCTGCGCCTCGTAGGTGACGGCGGGCACATCGCGGAAGCCCACGATGTAGGGCATGCGGCCCGTCGCGGCGAAGGCCTTCAGCGCCGGTGAATCGGACTTCGCCACCGCGGCGCTGTCCAGCGAGGCCGCCTGTGCCGCACCCACCATGGCCACGAGGGCCGACGAAACCGCGATCGAACACCACTTCTGCTGCAAGCGACGCATGGATGACTCCCCAACGAAACGTTCAGATGAAGTCCGCGCCCCCGCGGGTCGATGGACTTGGCATCGACGCCTAGGCGGGTTCGCGGGGACAGGACGACCGGAAGCGGGGGCGCGACGGTCGTACCGTTACTGTGTAACGTGAAGCGCGCGACCCTGCAAGTGCGCGGAGTCCTGCTCCGGCCTCGATGCCGGTCCTGCGCTGCGCTGCATCAGAACGCGCGACGCAGACGCTCACGCCATCCTGACATCCAGCGCTGCAAGCGTCCCAGCGAGTCGGTGTGGAAGACGATGCCGATCTCGGTGGCGCGGCCGTCGCGGATGCGTCGCGCCACCAGGGTGGCGCCGCCGAGGGCGATCCGGTCGCCGATGTGCACTTCGCCTTCGAAGCGCGTCGCGAACATCTCGCTGGCGGTGTGGGCCGCGTAGCGCGGCGGGATCGGTAGCCCGTAGAAGCCGGCCAGTTCGCCCAGCGGCACGTCGCCCGCCAGGCTGAAGGCACCGAAGGTCTCGTGTTCGGCCTCGCGCGCCTCGTTGCCCTCGGCGAACAGCCAGTCGAGGCGGTAGACCTCGCCCGGCGGTGCGAGGAAATAGGCGGTGTCGTCGGCCTGCGCGGGACCGGCCTCGGTCGGCAGCAGGATGCGTCCCTCGCGCACCACCATCGCCGGGCGCGCCCAGCCGGGCAGCTCGGCGTTCTTGGTCAGCACGGCGCTGGTCGGCCCGACGCGATAGCCCACCAGTTCGAACTCGAGCTGGCCCGGCAGGTCGAGTTCGATGCGGCGCGTGGCCGTGTCGCGGCGCGGCAGGGCCACGCGGAAGAGCTTCGCCGCCGGCTTCAGGGTCCAGCCTTGCACCAGCAGCGAGGTCACCACGACAACGAAGGCGACGTTGAAGTAGAGGGCCGCGTTCGGCAGGTCGGTGAGCAAGGGCAGCGACGCGAGGAAAATGCCCACCGCACCGCGCAAGCCGACCCAGCCAACGAAGCCGATCTCGCGCTTGTGGAAGCCGAAGGGCGCCAGGCAGGCGGCCACGGCGACGGGGCGCGCCACCAGCATCAGCACCGCGGCCAGGGCCAGCGCCGGGCCGAGCACATCAAGCAGGGTGGAGGGCACGACCAGCATGCCGAGCAGCAGGAACATGCCGCCCTGTGCCAGCCAGGTGGATGCGTTGAGCACGGTGGTGACGTTGGCGATCGCGCGCACCGGCTTCTGCCCCAGCACGAGGCCGGCGACATAGACGGCGAGGAAGCCGCTGCCGTGCAGGGTGTTGGTCGCCGCGAACAAGCCCACGGCACCCGCCAGCGCGAACAGCGGGTGCAAGCCCTCGGGCAAGGACAGGCGATTGAGGCCGAGGGCGATCAGGCGCCCGCCGAGGACCCCCAAGCCCAGACCCAGCACGAGGTGGAGCACGAGGGTCAGCGCCAGTCCGCCCGGCCCGCCGACGTTGCCCACCGACAGCCAGGTGCACAACAGCACCGTCAGGAACACGGCGACGGGATCGTTGCTGCCGGATTCGATCTCCAGCACGCCGTTGACGCGCTTCGGCAACGCGATGCCGGCACCGCGCAGCAGGAAGAACACCGCCGCGGCGTCGGTCGAAGCCAGCACCGCGCCGAGCAGCAGGCCCTCCACCCAGCCGATCCCGAGCAGCCACATCGCCGCCAAGGCCGTGAGCACGGCGGTGATGGCCACGCCGGCCGTCGCCAGCCAAAGCGCCGGGGCGATGGCCGGGCGCAGCGGCGCGAGCCGCGTCTGCAGGCCGCCGTCGAACAGAATGATGGCCAGCGCCAGCGCGCCGATCGCGTAGACGATGCCCGGCGCCATCGTGAAGCCGGCACCCTCCGGGCCGAGTGCGACACCGAGCGCGAGGAACACGAGCAGCAGCGGCGCGCCGAAGCGGCGAGCCACGAGGCTCGAGCCAATGCCCAGCAGGGCGACGAGGGCGCCGCCCAGCAACCACGTGTCAGTGCGTGCCAACCACTCCATGCCCGGCCCGGTGCTCCGTTTGCGTCGAGGCTTGCAGCGTAGCCTGCAACGACGGATTCGAGTCGATGCTCATCGCGCGGAAGCCGATCGCCTCGGCCATGTGTGGCGTTTCGACTGCGTCGTCACCGGCCAGGTCGGCGAGGGTGCGTGCCACCCGCAGCGTGCGATGCACTGCGCGTGCCGAGAGCGTGAGGCGATCGGCGGCGCGTTCGAGCAAGGCCCGCGCCGCTGGCGTGGCGGCGATGACGGCCTCGAGCTCGCCCGGGGCCAGATGGGCGTTCGGCTTGCCTTGCCGGGCTTGTTGGCGCTCGCGGGCCCGCAGCACGCGGGCGCGGACGGTGGCGCTGGACTCGTTCGCGCGCGACGCCTCGGCATCGTTAGGAAGGCCGGGACCGCTCGGTGCCATCAAGGCCGAAGCGGGCACGCGGGCCAGCGCGACATGGAGGTCGATGCGGTCCAGCAGCGGGCCGCTGACGCGTGACTGGTAGCGCGCGATGGCGTCGGTCGGACAGTCGCAGCGGCCCGCGGGATCGCCGGCCCAGCCGCAGGGGCAGGGGTTCATCGCGGTGACGAGCAAAGGGCGCGCGGGAAACACCGCCTGCATCGCCGCACGCGCGATCTGCACATCGCCGGATTCCAGCGGTTCGCGAAGGGCATCGAGGGTGCTGCGGCTCCACTCGGGGAGTTCGTCGAGGAACAGAACGCCATGGTGTGCCAGCGAAAGCTCGCCCGGGCGCGGAATCCCGCCCCCCCCAACCAGCGCGACCGCGCTGGCACCGTGCATCGGAGCGCGGAACGGTCGTGCCGTGGGCCAACCACCGGCCTCCCGCAGGGGTGCGGCGAGGCTGCGGATCACCGCCAGCTCCAATGCCTCCGCTTCGGTGAGCGGCGGCATCAGCCCGGGTAGGCAACGCGCGAGCAGTGTCTTGCCGCAGCCCGGCGGGCCGGTGAACCTCAGCCCGTGCATGCCGGCGGCAGCGACCTCGAGCGCGCGCTTGCCGAGGGTCTGGCCAATCACGTCGGCGAGGTCCGCGCCTTCGGCGCCGCGTGTCGTGGCGGTCATGGCGTCCTCCGCCACCGGCGAAAGCACGGGTGCCAGCAACCGTTCGCCGCGCAGGTGGGCGACCACCTGCGCCAGCGTGCGGGCGCCGAACACCTTCGCCCGGCTCGCATATGCCGCGTCGGTGGCGTTCTCCTCGGGCACGATCAGCGCGCGCCCCGCTTCACCGGCGGCGATGGCGGACGGCAGCGCGCCACTGATGCCGCGCAGGGCGCCGGACAGCGACAGTTCGCCGAGCAGTTCGACCTCGCGCAGGGCCTTCAGCGGGATCTGTCCCGCGGCGGCAAGCAGGCCGACCGCCATAGGCAAATCGAAGCGCGCGCCGTCCTTCGGCAACTCCGCGGGCGCCACGTTGATCGTGACCCGTTTGCTCGGCAGCTCGAACTGGCTGGCCTGCAGGGCGGCGCGGATGCGCTCGCGCGACTCGCGGGCGACCGTGCCGGCGAGCCCCGCGATGGTCACCTGCGGCAGGCCCCCGGCCATGAAGACTTCCACGCGCACTTCGGGCGCGCGCACGCCGCAGCGTGCACGGGTGTGCACCAGCGCCAACGCCATGGCGGCGACTCAGTTGCGGGTGTCGGGTGACGCAGGACGCGAGGCGGCGTCCAAGGCCTCGAGCTGGCGTTCCAGCGCTTCGAGCTTCTCGCGGGTGCGGCGAAGCACGGCCTTCTGCACTTCGAATTCCTCGCGGGTGACGAGGTCGAGCTTGCCAAGGCCGGCTTGCAGCGCGGCGCGGAAATTCTTCTCGAGATCGGCGCGCGCGCCCTCGAGGCCGGGCGGCACGAGGTCGTTGAGGCGGCGGGCGAGGTCGTCGATGGCCTTGAGGTCGATCATGGTGGCGCTCCGTGGGCGGTCGACGACAGCGTGGCGGCGGGAGGGCCGCGAAAGTGTCAGGAGACGTCGCGGCGAGAGGTGGGCCGATGCCGGCAGGCCGGGGTCCCGAGCGAGGGCCCGTATCAAAGCACAGCCCGCGTGACGTAGACAATCGATCCGTTTCTGGTCGCATCGACGGTGGGGATCACTTCACCTGGGGAGACAACGATGCGAATGCGAGTTCGAGGGGAGGGCGCGCTTCGACGCGCCGCGAAAGGGGCGTCGGCGTGGGCGGTCGGCTTGGCCGGTCTGACGGCGGCAAGTGCGGCGAGTGCCCAGGAGGCCACGATCTCGGCGGGTGATACCGCCTGGATGCTGGTGGCCACGGCACTGGTGCTGCTGATGACCCTGCCGGGCCTGGCGCTGTTCTACGCCGGCATGGTGCGGGCCAAGAACGTGCTGTCCGTGTTGATGCAGTGCTTCGCGATTGCTGGACTGATCACGGTGCTTTGGGTGGTTTACGGCTATTCGCTGGCCTTCGACACCACGGGGATGGTGGAAGGCGAGATCAACCTCGCCAGCTTCATCGGTGGCTTTGACAAGGTCTTCCTCTCTGGCGTGACGCGCGATTCGCTGGTGCTGGCCATCCCGGAAAGCCTGTTCGTGGCCTTCCAGATGACCTTCGCCATCATCACGCCGGCGCTGATCGTCGGTGCCTTCGCCGAACGCATGCGCTTTGCCGCGTTGCTGGTGTTCTCGGCGCTGTGGTTCACCTTCGCCTACCTGCCGATCGCACACATGACCTGGGCCGGCGTGGGTGGCCTGTTCTGGGACTGGGGCGTCATCGACTTCGCGGGCGGCACGGTGGTGCACATCAACGCCGGTGTCGCTGGCCTCGTCGCGGCGATCATGCTGGGCAAGCGCAAGGGCTGGCCGACCACGGCGATGGCCCCGCACCACCTCGGCTACACGCTGATCGGTGCCGGCCTGCTCTGGGTGGGCTGGTTCGGCTTCAACGCCGGTAGCGCGGTCGCGGCCAACGGTGGCGCGGCGATGGCCCTGCTGGTCACGCAGATCGCGGCGGCCACGGCGGCGCTGGGCTGGATCGCCGCGGAGTGGATCACCCACGGAAAGCCCTCGGTGCTGGGCATCGCCTCCGGCGCAGTCGCCGGCCTGGTCGCCATCACGCCGGCCGCTGGCACCGCCGGTCCGATGGGTGCGCTGGCCATCGGTGCGATCTCGGGCGTGGTCTGCTTCTTCGCAGCCACCAAGCTGAAGCGGATCTTCGGCTACGACGATTCGCTCGATGTGTTCGGCGTGCACGGCGTGGGCGGCATCATCGGCGCCCTGCTGACCGGCGTGTTCGCGTCGGCCGCCCTCGGCGGTGCCGGCCTGCCCGGCGACCGCACGATCGGCGAGCAGGTGTTCTGGCAGGCCGCGGCCGTCGGCATCACCGTGGTGTGGTCGGCGGTGGTCACCGTGATCACGCTGAAGATCGCCGGTCTGTTCGGCGGGCTGCGCGCCACGCCGGAAGAAGAGCAGGAAGGCCTCGACCTCGCCCTGCACGGCGAGAACGGCTACAACCTCTGATCGCGGCCATGGCGCGGGGAATGCCCCGCGCCTTAGGCTTCGCACTGAACTGACGAAAGGACATCCCGATGAAAATGGTCACGGCCATCATCAAGCCCTTCAAGCTCGACGACGTGCGCGAAGCGCTGTCCGAGGTGGGGGTCACCGGCATCACCGCCACCGAGGTCAAGGGCTTTGGGCGGCAGAAAGGCCACACCGAGCTGTACCGCGGCGCCGAGTACGTCGTCGACTTCCTGCCGAAGATCAAGCTGGAAGTGGCGGTCACCAACGACCAGGTCGACCGCGTCGTCGAAGCCATTGCCGGCGCTGCGAACAGCGGCAAGATCGGCGACGGCAAGATCTTCGTCTACGACCTCGAGCGGGTGATGCGCATCCGCACCGGCGAGCTGGACGGCGACGCGCTGTAAGCCGAAGGCTCGGCGCAACGGAGAAGGGCGCCTCGCGGCGCCCTTTCTCTTTGCATCGCCAGCGTTGGCCGGATTACTTCGCCAGCGCCTTCTCGACGAAGGGCGGCAGGGCCAGCGCGGCCTGGTGGATGGCGGCGCTGTAGTACAGCGTCTCGAACGGGCGCGCGGCGGCGTCGGTCATGCGGAACTGCGTGAGATCGCGCGATTCCTTCGACGCGATCAGGCAGCTCCAGTAGCCCGTCGGGTAGCAGGGCTGCGGGAAGGGCAGTACGCGGAAGTCCTGGAAGCCGGCGTCGCGCATCGCGGCGCGCATGTCGAGGATGAGGTGCATCAGCGCCAGCGGGCTCTCGCTCTGCTGCACGAGCAGGCCACCCGGCTTCAGCGCGCGCAGGCAGTCTTCGTAGAAGGCGCGGTTGAACAGGCCCTCGGCCGGGCCCACCGGGTCGGTCGAATCAACGATGACCACGTCGATGCTCTCCGGCGCGGCGTTCTTCATGTAGGCGATGCCGTCGTCGAACATCACCGTCGCGCGCGGGTCGTCGTTGCTCTCGCACAGCTCCGGGAAGTACTTGCGGGCCATCACCGTGACCTGCTCGTCGATGTCGCACTGCACGGCGGTCTTCACGCCCGGGTGCTTGAGCACTTCGCGCAGCGTGCCGCAGTCGCCGCCGCCGATGATCACCACGTTCTCCGGGTTGGCGTGGGTGAACAGCGGCGCGTGCGCCATCATCTCGTGATAGAAGAAATTGTCGCGCGTGGTCACCATCATCGCGCCATCGATCAGCATGACCTTGCCCCAGTCGGTGCTGTCGTAGATCTCGATCTTCTGGAACGGCGACTGCACTTCGTCCAGCTTCGCCGTCACGCGCAGGCCGAAGGCCGAGCCGGTGTGGTCGAAGGTCTCGTGGAGCCAAGTCGAGGAAGAGGACGTCATCAGGGTTCTCCGAAGGTTCGTAGTCGAAGCCGGTGGGTGGGGAGCGAGCTCTGCTCTCGGTGGGGCGCGAGCCCCGCTCTGGATGCGCGGCGCGAATGCTGCTCGCCGCCGCCGCGCGGGCCCGCCCGCCCGGGGGCGCGCAGTCTACCCCCCTTTGCGCGGCGAGGCGCCGGCCATCGTCCCCCTGTTCACCCCCCGGTCGTACACTACGCGCCCTTTGTTTCCACCTGGCCCCCAGCCCATGACCGCCTGGACGCTCGACCGCGCCCGCCACACCTATTCCGTGCCGTACTGGTCGGACGGGTATTTCGACATCGACGGTCGCGGCCGCCTGGTGGCGCGCCCCAATGGCGACGAGGGCCCGGCGATCGCGCTCTCCGACGTGGTGGAGCGGGCGCGCGGCATGGGTCACAAGCTGCCCCTGCTGGTTCGCTTCTCCGACGTGCTCGGCCATCGCCTCGGCAAGCTGCAGCAGGCGTTCGCGCAGGCCATGCGCGAACTCGACTACCGCGGCGGCTATACGGCGGTGTACCCGATCAAAGTGAACCAGCACGCCGGCGTGGCCGGTGAGTTGGCGCGGGTGGGTGCGGCGGTCGGCGAAGCGCCCTACACCGCGGACTTCGGCCTCGAGGCCGGCAGCAAGCCGGAGCTGATGGCCGTGCTGGCGCTGGCGCAGCCGGGCAGCGTCGTGGTGTGCAATGGCTACAAGGACCGCGAGTTCATCCGCCTCGCCCTGATGAGCCGCAAGCTCGGCCTCGACACCATCCTCGTGATCGAGAAGCCCTCGGAAGTCGGGCTGATCATCGAGGAGTCGCGCGAACTCGGCATCACGCCGGTGGTGGGCATCCGCCTGCGCCTGGCGTCGCTCGGCGCCGGCAAGTGGCAGAACAGCGGCGGCGACAAGGCCAAGTTCGGCCTCTCGCCGCGCCAGGTGCTGGATGCGGTCGACAAGCTGCAGGCCGCGGGCCTCGGCGAGAGCGTCGCGATGCTGCATTTCCACATGGGCTCGCAGATCAGCAACGTGCGCGACATCGCCAGCGGCATGCGCGAGGCGGTGAACTACTTCGTCGAACTGTCGAAGCGTGGCTGCCCGATCCGCCTGATGGATTCCGGCGGTGGCCTCGGCGTCGACTACGAAGGCACGCGCTCGCGGTCTTTCTGCTCGATCAACTACGGCCTCGACCAGTACGCCTACACCCTGCTGCAGCCGCTGGCCGAAGCCTGCGCCGAACACGGCCTGCCGCAGCCGCGCCTGATCACCGAGGCCGGCCGCGCGATGACCGCGCACCATGCGGTGATGGTGGTGAATGTGTCGGAAGTCGAGCGTGCGCCGGAAGGCCGTGTCGGCCCTTCGCAGCCCGGCGAGCCTTCGGTGATCCGCCATCTGCGCGAAGTGCAGGCCGAGCTCGACGTGCGCCCGCCGGTCGAGCTCTTCCACGAGGCCCAGCACCATCTCGCCGAGGGCCAGACCCTGTTCGCGCTGGGACAGCTCGGCGTCGAGCAGCGTGCCCAGTTGGATGATCTCTTCTACGCCATCGCCCACGCGGTGCGGCAGCGCCTGTCGGCCGAAGAGAAGAGCCACCGCCCGGTGCTCGACGAGCTCAACGAGCGCCTGGTCGACAAGTACTTCGTCAACTTCTCGGTGTTCGAGTCGATCCCGGACGTCTGGGCCATCGAGCAGGTGTTCCCGATCGTTCCGGTCGAGCGCCTCGACGAGGAGCCGACACGTCGCGGCGTGATCGCCGACCTCACTTGCGACTCCGACGGCCGCATCGATACCTACGTCGAGAGCGAAGCGCTCGACGCGTCTATGCCGCTGCATGCGCTGAAGCCCGGCGAGTCCTACCTGCTGGCCATCGCGATGGTGGGCGCGTACCAGGAGACGCTCGGCGACATCCACAACCTATTCGGCGACACCGACACCGTGGCCGTGCACCTCGACGGCGCCGGCGCCTACCGGCTCGACACGCAGCGTCGCGGCGACACCACCGACGTGATGCTCGACTACGTCGGCTACAAGCTCACCGACTTGCGCGCGCGCTATCGCGCCAACGTCGAAGCCGCCAACCTCCCGGAAGCGACGGCGGCCGAGTTCCTCGCCGCACTCGAGGCCGGGCTGACCGGCTACACCTATTTGTCCGAAGAGCCGCTGGAGTAATCGTTCCGCGGCTTCTTCGTGCGACTCGCTGCAGTGTCGGCGAAGTCCGGCTCGCGGAAGGGCAGCAGGAACTTCTGCAGCAGGGTCGGTTCGCGCGGTCCGATGCCGGTTTGCGTGACGTCGCCACTCGAGTAGGTGCCGAACAGCCGGTCCCAGAGGATCGCGTTGCAGGCGAAATTCGTGTTGCTGACTTCGAAAACGGCGGAGTGATGCCGGCGGTGCTGGTTGGCGGAAGTGACCAGCCAGTTCAGGCCGGGGGTTTCCATCCGGACGTTCGCGTGCGCCGCGGCGGTGTTCACGACGATCAGGACGCTGGCGCCCCCTACCGCTTCCGCCCCGGCGCCGAACATCGTGGCCACCAGCACCATCGGCAGGGTGAGCAGCACGATCTCGAAGGGGTGGTTGGTTCCGACGTTCAAGGCATGCAGGTTCTGGAAGGCGTGGTGGAAGCCGTGCCCGCTGGCCTTCCATAGCCAGCCCCACCGGTGGATCGCGCGATGGATCCAGTAGTAGATGAAGTCGCTGGCGAAGAACAGCAGCAGCACCTGGGCCAGGACCGGCAGCGAATCGGGCCAACCGAGGCCCAACGCCTCGCGTGTCGCCGCCAAGGGCGCCACGAGGAGGGACTCATGCACCCCGGTGAGCACGCCGAACAGCACGAAGCTCATCAGGTATAGGCCAACGAGTTGCAGGCGCTGGCCCGGCCGCAGGCGCCAGTCCGGCATCGCCGGCACGAGGTGTTCCAGCAGCGTCAGCAGGACGAAGGCGACGACCAAGGCGACCAGCACCGCATCGGCGCTGCGCCCCATGCCCCACCAGACCAATCCTGCGCCGACCAGCAGTACGGGGTGGCCGAGTCTTTCGATCCAATGTCGTGCACGAAGCCGCCAGGAATGGGTGTTCACGGGGCGCATTCCGTCCGGCCAGAAGGTCCTGAGCGTCCTCATTACGCGGTGTTCGCGCGATGCGCAACGCCCATCGGTCCCGGCGGCCGGTCGCTGTGGGACACTTCGCCCACAAGCGGCGAGAAGCGTAGGAGCGGACATGCGGACGGGATTCATCGGCCTCGGGGCCATGGGGCACTCGATGGCGGGCCATCTTGCCGACCGAGGCCTGCTCGGAGTGGCCGGTAACCGCACGCTCGCAAAGGCGCAGGCGTTCGCTACCGACCGCGCCGACGTGGCGGCGGCGACCGGTTTCACGGACTACGCCGGCTGCGACGTCGTGGCGCTCTGCGTTTCGGCCGACGCTGATGTGCTGGAGAACGTCGACGGTCTGGCCGCGGTGCTATCCCCGGGGGCGATTGTGATCGACCACAGCACGGTCGCGGTCGAGACCGCCCGCGAAGCGGCGAAGCGCTTGGCCGCTCGCGGCATCCAATTCCTCGATGCGCCGGTGTCGGGTGGCGTCGAGGGCGCGAAGAACGGTCGGCTCTCGATCATGGTCGGCGGCGACGAGGCGACTCTCGGACGTGCTCGCCCGGTGCTCGACGCCTATGGCGCACGCATCGCGCTGATGGGGCCGACCGGTGCCGGGCAGGCGACCAAGGCCGTGAACCAGATCCTGGTCGCCGGCATCAACGAAGCGGTCTGCGAGGGCTTGGCCTTTGCCGAGAAGCTGGGCCTCGACCCGGAACGCCTGCTGCCCACGCTGATGGCCGGCGCGGCCAGCAACTGGTTCCTCGACAAGCGCGGCGCGACGATGCTGCGCGACGAGTTCAAGCCGGGCTTCAAGTGCGCCCACATGGCCAAGGACCTGCGGATCGTGCAGGCCATGGCCGACGCCGCCGGCATCCGCCATCCGGTGATCGACCGCGCGCTGGCGGACTACAGCGAGCTCGAGCGCCGCGGTGACGGCGAGCTCGACACCTCGGCCCTGATCCAGCTGAAGCGCTGAGGCCCCGCATGGCGCCGGACCGACCCCGCCGATCGCCCCCGATGCGATGGTTGGTGGTGGCGGTGCTTGGGCTGGCGTTGCTGTTGCCACTGCCGTCGTCAGCGGCCCCCTCCAGTGAGCGCGAACGGCTCGAGGCCTCCCTGCAGGGCGTCGCGGGGCAGGCCCGTATCGCTCCCCTGGTGGACCTCGTGGTGGCCTCGCGGCAGGAGGCCCCGGAGCGCGCGCTGTCGGCGGGGGACGAGGCGCTGGTGCTCCTCGCACAATGGCCGGACCCGGCTTCCGAAGTGCGCGTGCTCAACGAGATGGGCTGGGCGCAGATGGTGCTTGGCCGCTACGACGAAGCGACGACCGTCGCCGGCCGCGGGCGTGCGCTGGCCGAGCGCGAGGGTGATTCGCCCGGACTCGCCCGCGCCCTGAACAACCTTGGTGTGATCGCACGAAGCCGCGGTGAGCCGGGACAAGCCATCGTTCTGTTCGAACAGGCGCTGGCGATCGAGCGCTCGCTGGCGCGCCCCCGCGAAATCGCCGGGGTGTTGAACAACCTCGGCGTGGCGCACGGCTTCGATCTCGCCGATTACGACACCGCCCTGCGCTACACGCATGAAGCCTTGCGTCTGCGCGAATCGCTGGGCGAAGCGCAGGACATCGCGTTGTCCGAGAACAATCTCGGCGTGCTGTATGCCCGGCTCGGCGACCGCGAGCGGGCCCTTGAGCACTACCAGCTCGCGCTGGCGGTTCGTCGCGAGCTCGGCGTACCGACACGCATCGCGGGAACCCTGCACAACCTCGGGGACCTCGCGCTCGATGCGGAGGATGTCGCCACCGCCCGTGCCCATCATGAAGAGGCCCTCGCCCTGCGGCGACAGGCGGGTGACCGGCCCGGGGAGCTGATCTCCCTGATCGCCCTGGCCCAGGTCGGGCTCGAAGACGATCGGCTGACCGATGCGGCGGAGCACCTGCGCGACGCCGAGGCCATCGCCGAAGCGCTCGACCAACCCCGGGAGCGGATGCTGGTGGGGCTTGCCCAAGGGCGCCTTGCCTTCCGCCAGGGCGATTTGGCGACATCGGAGGCCCGGATCCTCGGCGCCCTCGCGCAAGCCGAGCAAGGCGAAGCGCTTGAGGTGCAGCGCCAAGCCACCTTGCAGCTCTCCGAGGTGCAGGCCGCGGCCGGACGCCATGGCGAGGCCCTTGAATCGTTCCGTCGTCACAAGGCACTCAGCGACCGCATCTTCGACGAGGAGCGCACGCGCCGCCTCGACGCGCTCGACCGCCGTTACGAGGCCGAACGACGGGAGCTGGAGCTCGAGACCTTGCGACGCGAGCGGGCCGAGCAGGACCTGCAGCTCAGCGAGGAGCGAACGACGCGCCTGTGGCTTGCGGCCGCCCTCGTCGCCCTTGCCCTGGTGTTCGGCGGCTTCCTGCTGCGTCGTCGCGAACTGCAGGCGATCAACCGCCGGCTGGCCGACCTGACGCGAACCGACCAGCTCACAGGCCTCGGAAATCGTCGTCTGCTCGAAGACACGCTGCAGGCCGATCTGCCGCTCAGCCTGCGGCGGCGCGCCGACGGCCAGCGTGCCGCCGACAGCGATCTGGTGGCCTTGCTCATCGACATCGACCACTTCAAGGCCGTGAACGACCAGCGCGGGCATGCCGTGGGCGACCGGGTGCTGGCGCGGTTCGCCGCCGTGCTGAAGGCCACCTGCCGGAGTTCCGATGTGCTGGTGCGGTGGGGTGGCGAGGAGTTCCTCGTCGTGCAGCGTTTCGTCGACCGGGCGCAGGCGCCGGTGCTGGCGGCGCGTCTCGCCGCCGCCGTGCGGTCCGAGCGCTTCGCCATCGACGGTGAGGCCCCGCTCGCGCTCACCTGTTCGATCGGCTTCGCGGCCTTCCCGATCCTTCCGGAAGCCACCGCCGGGGACTGGGACGCCACCCTCGCGCTGGCGGACGAGGCCCTGTATCTCGCGAAGGCACGCCGCGATGCCTGGGTGGGCGTCGTGCGGCGGCTCGACAACGAGCCCGCCATCGAGGGCCAGGACGTGCGGTCGCTGCTGAGGGCCGGGGCCTTCGAACTGGTGCGGTCCTTCGATCGCGAGGGCGGCGGAGCCCCGTAGGCCCGAGCCGCCGACGGATTCCTCAGCGCGCCGGTGTCGCCGTCACGCCGGCTTCCGCCAGCGCCTTCTGCGCGGCATCGCGCGCGGCCACGTCGGCATACGGGCCCAAGCGGACGCGATGCAGGGTGCGGCCATTGGCCTGCACGGTTTCGATGCGCGCCATCTGGCCGACCAGCGCCAGCCGGGCGCGCAGCGCCTCGGCATCGCCGGCATTGCCGAAGGCGCCGGCCTGCAGCTGCAGGCCGCTTGGCGCCGCAGGCGCCGCGGACGGTGTCGTCGTTCCAGCGCCCGCCGCGGGGGTCATCGTCGGAGCCGTCGATGCAGGCGCCGTGCTGCCCGGCGCGGCCGCCTCGGCGGTCTCGCCCGGCAGTTCCACTTCCTTCTCCGGCAGCACGGTGTAGAAGTCGAACGTCGGCTTCGGCGCTTCCGTCGCCTCTTCCGGCTCCTGCGCCACCGGCTCGGCATCGCGGCGCGGCGCCGGGGCTTCGGCCTGCGGGTTCGGCTGCGGCAGGATCGCGTCGAGCTTCTGGCGGTCGCCGAACATCAGGTAGGCCGCGGCGAGGCCGAGGCCCAGTGCGAGGCCGGTGACGAGGATCAGGCCGGTCTTCAGGCCGCCGCCGCGCTTCGCCTGCGATTTGCCGCCGCGCTTCGCCGCCATCACATGCTCTCCGGGGCCGAGACGCCCAGCAGGCCGAGGCCGTTCGCCAGCACCTGGCGCGTCGCCGCGGCGAGGCCGAGGCGCGCATGGCGCAGCTCCTCGTCGGCGATCAGGATCGGCTGGGCGTTGTAGAAGGCGTGGAAGCAGGCGGCGAGCTCACGCAGGTAGTTCGCGATGATCTGCGGGCCGCGATGCTGCGCGGCGGCCTGCACGACCTCCGGGAAGCGCATCAGCTCGGTGATCAGCGCGTTCTCCTGCGGCTCGACCAGCTTCGCGCGTGCGGCTTCGGCCGCGGTGCGGTTCCACGAGTAGCCCTTCTCCACCGCCTGGCGGAAGATCGAGGCGATGCGCGCGTGCGCGTACTGGATGTAATAGACCGGGTTCTCGTTCGACTCGCTCTTGGCGAGATCGAGGTCGAAGTCGAGGTGCTGGTCGTTGCCGCGCATGACGTAGAAGAAGCGCGCCGCGTCGGTGCCCACTTCCTCGCGCAGCTCGCGCAGGGTGACGAAGCTGCCGGCGCGGGTCGACATCTGCACGCGCTCGCCGCCGCGGAACAGGATGGCGAACTGCACCAGCTCGATGTCGATCTTCGCCGGGTCGAGGCCGAGGCCCTGCGCCGCGGCCTTGAGGCGGGCGATGTAGCCGTGGTGGTCGGCGCCGAAGATGTAGATGGCGCGCTCGAAGCCGCGCTCGAACTTGCTGAGCAGGTAGCCGAGGTCGGAAGCGAAGTAGGTGGTGACGCCGTTTTCGCGCTTGACCACGCGGTCCTTGTCGTCGCCGAAGCTGGTCGCGCGGAACCACAGCGCCCCTTCCTGCTCGTACAGGTGGCCGTTGGCCTGCAGCGTGTCGATGGCGCGCTGCACGTAGCCGTCGGTCATCAGCGAGCGCTCGCTGAAGAAGTTGTCATGGACGACGCCGAAGCCCTTGAGATCGTCCTTGATGTCGGCGAGGCACCACGACAGGCCGGCGTCGAACACCTTGCGGTAGTCGGCTTCGCCGAGAAGGGCCTTGGCACGGGCGATCAGGCCGTCGACGTGGGCTTCCTTGTCGCCGCCCTGCGATTCGTCCGCCGGCAGGCCGTCCATCACTTCGGTGGCGCCGCGCTTGAACGCATCACCGACCTTGCCGCGCAACTTGCGCGCGATCTCGATGACGTAGTCGCCCTTGTAGCCGTTGTCGGGGAAGCGCAGGGCCACGCCCGCCAGCTCGTGGTAACGCACCCACACCGAGACGGCGAGGATGTCCATCTGGCGGCCGGCGTCGTTGACGTAGTACTCGCGCTGCACCGTGTGGCCAGCGGCCTCGAGCAGGGTGGCGACGGTGGCGCCGTAGGCGGCGCCGCGGCCGTGGCCGACGTGCAGCGGGCCGTTCGGGTTGGCCGAGACGAACTCGACCGTGACCGACTCGAGCGAGCCCGGCTCGCCGCGGCCGTAGGCCTCGCCCTGGTCGAGCACGCGGCGGATCGTCGCCAGGCGGCAGCCCTGCGAGATGTGGAAGTTCAGGAATCCCGGGCCGGCGATGTCGACCTTGGCCACGTGCTGCGACTTCGGCAGCGCATCGACGAGCGCCTGCGCGGCGTCGCGCGGCTTCATCCCGGCCGGCTTGGCCAGCATCAGGGCGAGGTTGGTCGCGTAGTCGCCGTGTTCGGGCGTCTTGGTCCGGTCGATGACGACTTCGGGCAGGGCGAGATCCGCCGGCAGGCGGCCGTGGCGACGGAGGTCGAGCAGGGCCTGGGCAAGCAGTTCGCGGAGGTGTTCTTTCACGGCGGGTTCCGGGGTGCCCGGCAGGGCCGGGCCGAAATCGAGGCGCGGCTCGGGCCCCTGGGGGCCCGCCCGCAGGCGATCGCGAAGTTTACCGGAAGGCCGGCGGGGCGGCCGAACTGCAACCTGACCGTCAAGAAAGCCTCGCCGGGCTGTCATGGACGGGCCCGAGGATGGCGTCGCTCGACGGCGACCGGCCGTCGCCGGCCCGTTCCCCGACTTCTGGAGTTCCGCCATGTCCGCCAAGATCCGCTACACCCGACTCGCGCTGGCCAGTGCGATCGCGCTGGCCGCCACCCAAGCCCATGCCTCGGTGCGTCTGTCCGAAGCCTTCGACGGCGCCTGGTTCGACCCGGCCGCCTCCGGCCGTGGCGTGCTGATCGATTTCATCCCGAACGCGCAGCGCGCCGGCGGCACCCTGTTCGCCGCGGACTTCGTCTATGACAACGCCGGCAACCCGTTCTGGATCACGCTGCAGCAGAACTGGTCGGAGTTCCAGAACACCTCGACGAATGTGCCGATCTTCCGCGCTGCCGCGGGCACCTGGCCGGCGCCGGGCACCTCGGCCAACACGCAGATCGGCACCGCGACCTTCACGGTCAACAGCTGCAACTCGATCACCGTGAGCTACACGATGGACGCCGGCACGGGTTTCGCCAACCGCACGCAGACGCTTGAGCGCCTCGGTGGTGTTGATGGCTCGACCTGCGCCTACCAGGAAGCCTTCACCGCTTGCCCGGGCTTCGCCACTGCCGCGCCGGCCTTTGGCGCTCGCGCCTGCCAGCTGCCGGCCACGCTCACCGGTGACCAGACCCTCACCAACAACATCACGTGGGTCATGAACGGCAAGGTGCAGGTCGGTACTGATGTCGGCCAGAGCGGCACCGCGGCCACGCTGCGCATCCAGCCGGGCACCCTGTTGGTGTCGACGGGCGCCAGCGCGAACTCCTTCGACCACCTTGCCGTGAGCCGCGGCTCGAAGATCTTCGCCGAAGGCACGCGCCAGTTCCCGATCATCATGACGACGGCCAACGAGCTGCCGGGCGCCCCGGCCGCGCCGGCCCCGGGTCAGCTCGGTGGCCTCGTGATCTCGGGCCAGGCCCCGTCGAACTGCAACCCCAACTGCGTCGCCGAGTGGGATACCACCAACCGCTACGGCGGCACCGACGCCAAAGACAACAGCGGCGTCGTGCGCTACATGCAGGTCCGCTACTCGGGCTACATCTTCACCACGAACCGCGAGCTCAACGCCTTCACCTTCAACGGCGTCGGCTCGGGCACCACGCTCGAGTACCTGCAGGCCTTCCGCGGCCAGGATGACGGCTTCGAGTGGTTCGGCGGCACGGCGAACGTCCGCTACGCGCTGGTGACCTGCGGCGGCGACGACGGCTTCGACTGGGACGAGGGTTTCACCGGCAAGCTGCAGTTCGGCGTGGTCGACCAGCGCGGCTGCCCGGGTTCCAACCACGGCTTCGAGCTGTCGAACAGCCCGACGAACGTCGACGCCAACCCGCGCGCGCGCGGCACCGTCGCCAACGTCACGGTTCTCGGCCCGTCGGCGGTCACCGGCAGCGACGGCCTTCTGGTCAACAGCGGTTCGGGCGGCAACTTCTACAACCTGATCATTGCCGGCTTCCCGCGCGCTTGCGTTGCGTTCGACGGCGTGGCAACCGAGGCTGCGGCCGGCAACCCGGACATCGGGCTGAGCGGTGTCCTCACCGGCAACAACATCAAGGTCGCCGGCTGCGTGGCGAACACCCGCACCGGCACCGGCCTGTCTGCGAACTACGCCCAGCGCTGGTTCTCGTCGCAGACCGGCAATGAGGTCCTCGCGACGTCGCCGCTCGTCGCCGGCAGCTTCCTGCCGAACGGCAACGCCCCGGCCGGCGTGTTCCCGCCGGGCGGCGCGGCTCCGAGCGTGAACGACTGGTTCGTCCCGACCGATTACGTGGGCGCCTTCCGCAGCAACTCGGACAACGACAACTGGACCCTGACCTGGTCGCGTCCGTTCAACCCCTGATCCGAAGCACAGCGGCAAGAAGAGGGGCCGGCGAGCGATCGCCGGCCCTTCCGTTTTCCGGGTGGAGGGTGTGGGCTCAGGGCGCCTGCGCGGCGATCTCGCGGAAGGCGTTGATCACGGCATGCCCCGAGCTCGGCGTCGAGCCGGAGGGGAAGCGTTCGCGGAGCCGACGACCGGTCTCGCGCACGCGGGCCGCGTTCGCGTCGCGCTGGGCGCCGAAGGCGGCACGGCCCTCGCGCGAGGCGAAGCGCTGCAGGGCGAAAACGTAGCGCTCCTGCCCCTCGGTGAGGAAGCCGAGGCAGCCTGCGGCGGATTCCGCAGCGTCCAGCGCACGGCCCGCGCGGTACTGGATTTCGGTGGCGAGCGCGACCGCGGACTGCGCGAAATCGATGTACGGCGACGCCACGTTGCTGGTGTCGATGTCCGCCGCCATGCGGGCCAGGTGCTCGGCCTCCGCGGCAATCGGGTCGTCGCGCCAACCCGGTTGCGAGCCGTCCATCCATCCCGCCAGCCGGTGGGCGAAGGCTCCTTGCGACTGCACGTTCTCGTCGTTGCCGGCGGCGAAAGTGCTGCCGACGATGGCGAAGCGCAACATCATGCGGAGCGTGTTCCCGGAGAGGCCGGCGGCATCCAGAAGCCGCTCGGTTTCGGCGAGGCTCGCCGCTTCGTTGGCGCCGATCGGCTCGTGGTCATGGCGTCGCGCCTCGCGCTGGCGCAGGTCGTGGCAGGCGCAGAACAAGGCCAGCGCTTCGCGTCCGCCGGTGGTCAGGCCAGCCTGCGCGAGCAGGGCCGGCAGCTTGTCCTCGAGGAGCTCCAGCAGGTGGTCCTGGTTGTGGTAGGCGTGGCCGTCCTTGCCCAGCGGGCCGTAGCGCATCGCCATGCGCACCACCGCGACGCTGGCAACGTCGACGACCGCCGCGTTGCTGATGCCGGCCCGTTCGCAGGCTCGGGCGACACGGCTGGCATACGCGGCGGCGCGTGGGTCGAGCGCGGGATTCGTCAGCGCGCCGATCGGCACGGCCTGTTCGACGGCATCGGCCGGGTACACCAGACGGTAGTCGATCGGCATGGGCGTGCCCGGGGAGCGGTTCGACCGGAGTATACGGGCGGTTTTCCCCCCCACCGCTAGACCCAGCCGCGCTCGGCCATCGAGACGGCCGGACCGTCGCCGACGACGAAGTGGTCGAGCAGGCGTACCTCGACAAGGGCCAGCGCCTGTTTCAGCGCTGCAGTGAGCTGGCGGTCGGCCGCGCTCGGCTCGGCGACGCCGCTTGGATGGTTGTGTCCCAGCACCACGGCCGCCGCATTCAAGCCCATGGCGCGCTGCACCACCACGCGGGGGTGCACGGCGGCCGAATCGATGGAGCCTTCGAACAGCACCTCGTGGGCGATCACGCGGTGGCGGTTGTCGAGGAACAGCACGCCAAAGCGCTCGCGCGGCGACGCGCGCAGCCAGCGGCTGAAGTACTCGCCGGCCTGCCGCGGTGAGGCGAGGGCGTCGCCGCGAGCGAGTTCGCCCTGCAACTGGCGTCGCCCCAAGGCCAGCGCCGCCGAGATCAGCGCGGCCCGCGCCGGTCCGATCCCGGGAAGTTGGCGCAGCTCAGCGGGAGCGCGGTCGAGCAGGGCACGCAGCCCGCCGCAGCGGTTGATGAGGCCTTGGGCATGGGCGACGGCATTGCTGCCGCGTGGCCCGGTGCCGAGGAACAGGGCCAGTAGCTCGGCGTCGGACAAGGCATCCGGGCCCTGGGCGTGCAGGCGTTCGCGGGGGCGGTCCGTGGCGGGCCAGTCGTGCAGGGTCATGGCGCCAGCGTGGCGTGCGCGGGGCGGATTGGCCGTCCGAACCCGCGGTGCGCTGGGGTAAGCTTCCAACTCATTCTCGATGGAGCGCGGCGTGGCGGCATTGCACGGGGAAAGGATCCTGCTCGGCGTCAGCGGAGGCATCGCCGCCTACAAGTCGGCCGACCTCGTGCGCCGCTTGCGCGAGGCTGGCGCGGAGGTCCGCGTGGTCATGACCGAGGGTGCGGCGCACTTCATCACCGCCACCACGCTGCAGGCCCTCTCCGGACATCCCGTGCGTGATTCGCTGTGGGACGAATCGGCGGAAGCGGCGATGGGCCACATCGAGCTGGCGCGCTGGGCCACGCGGGTACTGGTGGCTCCCGCCACCGCCGATTTCCTTGCGCGCCTCGCGCAGGGGCGGGCGGACGACCTGCTCAGCACCTTGTGCCTTGCCACCGAAGCACCGATCGCCGTTGCGCCGGCGATGAATCGCGTGATGTGGGCGAATGCGGCGACGAAAGCCAACGTGGCCACGCTCCGCCAGCGTGGCGTGGCCGTGTTCGGTCCCGGTGCGGGCGAGCAGGCCTGCGGGGAAACCGGCGAGGGCCGGATGCGCGAGCCCACCGAGCTCGTCGGGGATCTCGCGGCAGCGATCGCCGAGGCCACCACGCCGAAGCGCCTCGCGGGGCGGCGCGTGCTGGTCAGTGCCGGCCCCACCTACGAGGACATCGACCCGGTGCGTTTCGTCGGTAACCGGAGCAGCGGCCGGATGGGCTTCGCGGTCGCCGAAGCGGCGGCGCGTGCCGGGGCGGAAGTCACGCTCGTGGCCGGCCCCGTGAAGCTGGCCACGCCGGCCGGGGTCCGTCGCGTCGACGTCCGCAGCGCCGCCGAGATGCACGCCGCTGTCCTGGTCGCGCTGCCGGGGCACGATGCCTACGTTGGTGCCGCCGCGGTCGCCGACTACCGCCCTGCCGAGGTCGCGGGGCAGAAGATCAAGAAGGGCGCTGGCCCGATGACGCTGCTGCTGGAGCGCACCGCCGACGTGCTGGCCGAAGTCGCGGTCCACGCCCAGCGCCCGCGCTGCGTGATGGGCTTCGCGGCGGAGACGCATGACGTTGAGGCCTACGCGCGGGGCAAGCTCGCCGCCAAGAAGCTCGACGCCATCGCCGCCAACCAGGTCGGCGTGCCGGGTTGCGGGTTCGATGCCGACGAGAACGCGCTCACGCTGTATTGGAACGGCGGCGAGAAAACCTTCGCCACCGCGCGCAAGGCCGACATCGCCCGCGGCTTGGTCGACTGGATCGCCGACTGGCTGGGCCGCGCATGAGTGCCCTGTCGCCCGCCGTCGACCTGAAGATCCTCGACGCCCGGCTCGGCGGCGAGTTCCCGCTGCCGGACTACGCCACCGCGCAGTCCGCGGGCATGGACCTCCGCGCCATGCTCGAGGCACCGCTCACGCTGGCCCCGGGCGAGACCGCCCTGGTGCCCAGCGGGCTGGCCTTCCACATCGGTGACGCTGCGCTGTGCGCCGTGGTGCTGCCGCGCTCGGGCCTTGGCCACAAGCACGGCCTCGTGCTGGGCAACCTCACCGGCCTGATCGACGCCGACTACCAGGGGCCGCTGATGATCAGCCTGTGGAACCGCGGCACCGCTCCTGTCACCGTCCAGCCCGGCGACCGCGTCGCCCAGCTGGTGTTCCTGCCCGTCGCCCGCGCCCGCTGGAACGTCGTGGCCGCCTTCGACGCCTCCGAGCGCGGTGAAGGTGGTTTCGGCCACACTGGCACCCGCTGACCCCCGGACCCCCGCATGCAGAACGCCGAAACGCCCCGTCCGAAGATCCGCATCCTCAACATCCTGCTGGCGGTGTTTGCCATCGTGGCGGGCGCCTTGCTGGTTTGGGGCGGCTGGACCCTGCGCTCGGCCGCCGACCTTGCGGTGACGGCCCAAGAGGCGCGGACGGCCGCGGTCGCCGAGCTGCGCGCGCTGCTCGACGCCGAGCGCGCCAGCCTCGAAGCACAGCGCAAGCTCCCGCGGGTTCGCGACGCCGTGCTGGGCAACAACCTCGACGGCGCGCGCTCCGCGCTGGCCGGCGACTGGGTGGGCATCGAAGCCGTCGAGATCCATCCGGCCGACATCACCCCGCTGTGGGGTAACGCGGAGCGCTTCGGCTACGGCAAGCTCGGGCTGCTGGTGTCTGCACTCGACCGCGATGGTGTGCAGATGGCGGTCGTGCAGGACGCCGGGCGTCCGTGGCTGGCGCTTGCCGCCCCGATTCCCGATGAGAACGGGCTGGTCGGCGTCGCCTACGTGCGCCGCCCGCTCGACCTGCTGCAGCCGCCCATCGACCGCGCCGCGCCCTCTGGGGCTTACGCGGCCCTGCGTCAGGGCGGGCGCTCGCTGATCGAGTCCGGAAACATCACCCTTTCGGAAGAGGCGGAACGCGGCGCCGTGGCCCTGCCCGAGAGCCGCCTGCGCGTCGTCGGCACCTCGCCATACGCCGAACCGGGCACGCTCGACATGGGTGGCTTGGTCGAACTGGTCGCCGGCATTCTGGTCGTCGTGTTCGGTCTGGCGCTCGTGCTCGTTCCGCGCGAGAAGGCGGCGGCGCTCGCGAGGCGCCTCACGGAGCGCAAGGCCAAGGGGGTCGTGGAAGCGGAGCCGACCCTCGCCGAGCTGCAGGCAGACGGCAAGCTCGAAACCGCCCGGCCGTCATCCGCGAAGCCCGTCGCGGTCACGCCCAGCGCCCCGGAGTTCACCGTCGAGCGCAGCATCTTCCGCGCCTACGACATCCGCGGCGTGGTCGGCCAGACGCTCAGCGCCGACGTCGCCCGCCTGATCGGCCGCGCCGTCGGCGCGCTGATGAAGGAGAAGGGCCTGCGTGGCATCGCCATCGGTCGCGACGGCCGGATCTCCTCGCCGGAGATGTCGCGCGCGCTCATCGACGGCTTGCGCATGTCAGGTATCGACGTCACCGACGTCGGCATGGTCCCGACGCCGGTCGCGTATTTCGCCGCGCACCACTTGCGCCTCGGCAGCGCCATCGCCGTCACCGGCAGCCACAACCCGCCCGACTACAACGGCTTCAAGATCGTCGTCGACGGCGAAACCCTGTCCGGTGGCGCGATCAGCGATCTCTACGTCCGCATCGCGGAAGGGCGCATGCCGGTGGCCGAGCGCCGCGGCGAACTCGACACCGTCGACATTGGCCAGGACTACATCGACCGCGTCGCCGGCGATATCCAGATCGAGCGCCGCCTTCGCGTGGTGGTCGACGCCGGCAGCGGCGTGGCTGGCGACCTCGGCCCGCGCTTGCTCGAAGCCATCGGCGCCGATGTCGAGACGCTGTACTGCGACATCGACGGCACCTTCCCCTTCCACCACCCGGACCCGAGCGACCCGCACAACCTCGAGGACCTCGTGCAGGCGGTGCAGCGCGCCGGTGCCGACATCGGCCTCGCCTTCGACGGCGATGGCGACCGCCTCGGCGTGGTGACCCGCGACGGGGAGATGATCTATCCCGACCGCCTGCTGATGCTGTTCGCGGCGGACGTGCTCGAGCGCAACCCGGGCGCCTGCATCATCTACGACGTGAAGTGCTCGGGGCACCTCGCCGGCTATGTGCTGCGCCATGGCGGCAGCCCGCTGATGTGGAAGACCGGCCATTCGCTGATCAAGGCGAAGATGAAGGAGACGGAGGCGGAGCTTGCCGGCGAGATGAGCGGCCACTTCTTCTTCAAGGAGCGCTGGTACGGGTTCGACGACGGCCTTTATGCCGCCGCGCGCCTGCTCGAGATTCTCGCCACCCGCGCGGAGGAGCCGGAAGAGGTCTTCGCCGAGTTGCCGAAAGCCACCAGCACGCCCGAGCTCAAGATCGAGATGCAGGAGGGCGAGCCGCATGCCTTCATCGAGGCCTTCGTGGCCGGGGCCCGTTTCGAAGGGGCCCGCGTCTCCACGATCGACGGCCTTCGCGCCGACTGGCCGGATGGCTGGGGGCTCGTTCGAGCATCGAACACGACGCCCATCCTCGTCTTGCGCTTCGAGGCGGACAACGAGGAGGCGCTGGCCCGGGTGCAGGACGGTTTCCGCGCCGCGATTCTCGCGATCCGGAGCGACCTGACCCTGCCGTTCTGACCCCAGCCCCTCGCGCCGGTGTCCGCTCGCGGACCCGGCACCGGGCGGTCACATCTGGGTGGCCATCCCGCGCTCGCGGGCCGCTTGGCGCTCGCGGAACAGCACGATCAGCAGTTCCATCTCCTCGCCAAGCACCTGGCGCTCCGCCGCACGCTCGACGCGCGCCTGCTCCTGCTTCTGCACCTCCTCGCGCAGTTCGAAGATGACGTCGATCGTGCGCCGCGGCACCGGGCGGCCGGCCAGTTCGGCATCGCCAGCGACGCCCAGTTGCTGGTGCAGGCTGCCGCGCTGCGAATTGATGGCGGCCTCGAGGCTTTCGAGCGTCTCGTCGATCACCTTCTGGCGGTCGATGTAGGCCATGCGCAGGTCCTCTTCGGTGCGGAAGCTGCTGACCTTTGCCTCTTCGGAGCGCTGTGAGTTCTCGACGCGCGCCTGGGCCTCGGCGGCACGGAGGGCCTCCAATTCGGCAGCGCGGCGTTCTTCGGGCGTCAGGGCGCGGTCGACGGTACTGCGCACGAGGCCGGTGGTGGCACTCAGTTCGGCGCGCGCCTGGTTCACCACGTCGGGCGGCAGGGCGTCGGTGTAGTGGACCTTGCCGCTGGAATCCGTCCAGCGGTAGAGCTTCCTCTCCGCGGTCGCGTCGGTGCGTTGCGCCAACACCGGGCCGACGACCATCGGCAGCGCGGCCAGAAGGGCGATCACCAGCGTGGCGGGCCGCATCATGCGGCGGGCGGGGGCGGTACGGGCCATGTCAGATCATCCGTCGATCGAACCGTAAGCCGCACGATACGCCATCAGGCGCTCGCGATGCAGGGCCAGTTCCGGGCGGTCCGCGACAAAGGTGAACAGGTCGTCCAGCCGCGCGACCGAGACGACGGGCACGCCCAGTGCGGCCGAGGCCTCCTGCGCGGCCGAACGCTGGCCCTCCGCACCGCGTTCCTGCCGGTCCAGCGCGATCAGCACGCCGCAGGGCGTACCACCGGCGGCGCGGATGATCTCCACCGACTCACGCACGGCGGTGCCGGCGGTGATCACGTCGTCGACGATCAGCACGCGGCCCTTCAGCGGGGCGCCGATCAGGGTGCCGCCCTCGCCGTGGGTCTTGGCTTCCTTGCGGTTGAAGGCGACCGGCACGTCGCGGCCGCGCTTGGCCAGCGCCATCGCCAGCGCCGTGGCCAGCGGGATGCCCTTGTAGGCCGGGCCGAACAGCATGTCGAAGGCCACGCCACTCTCCAGCAAGGCTTCGGCGTAGCAGTCGGCGAGGCCCGACAGCGTGGCACCGGTGTTGAACTGCCCGGCGTTGAAGAAGTACGGGCTGGTGCGGCCCGACTTCAGATGGAATTCGCCGAAGCGCAGCGCTTCCGCGCGCAGCGACAGGTCGAGGAAGGCTTGGCGATAGGCGCTCACGCGGGCTCCGGCATCGGTCGGAAAGGCCGTCAGGCTAGCGGAAAGGCCATTCTCCGCGCATCTGCAGGTCTGCGACGCGCGGCGGCATGGCCTGATCGGCGACAATCCGGCCCTGATCCTTGGCCCTTCTTTCCATGCGAATTTGCAGCTTCAACGCCAACGGCCTGCGTTCCGCCGCCAGCAAGGGGTTCTTCGACTGGTTCGCTGCGTCCGGCATCGACGTGCTGTGCGTGCAGGAGACCAAGGCGCAGGAGCACCAGCTCGTCGACGCGCTGTTCCGCCCGGCCGGCTGGCACGTGGCCTTCCGCGACGCCTCGACGAAGAAGGGCTATTCGGGCGTGGCGGTCTACAGCCGCGCGAAGCCGGACGCCTACGCCACCGGCCTCGGCTGGGCGCCGTTCGACGAAGAGGGGCGCTGGCTGGAGGCCCGCTTCGGCAAGCTGTCCGTCGTTTCCCTGTACCTGCCGTCTGGTAGCTCGGGCGACGAGCGCCAGGGATTCAAGTTCGAGGTGATGCGCTGGTTCCGGCCGCAATTGCAGGCGCTGCTGGCTTCGGGCCGCGATGTGGTGGTCTGCGGCGACTGGAACATCGCGCACACGCCGAAGGACATCCGCAACGCCAAGTCGAACGAGAAGAACTCGGGCTTCCTGCCCGAGGAGCGCGCTTGGCTGACGGCCCTGCTCGACGAGGATGGCTGGGTCGATGCCTACCGGCACCTGCGCCCGGACGGACAGGACTACACGTGGTGGAGCCAGCGCGGCGCGGCGCGGGCCAAGAACGTCGGCTGGCGCATCGATTACCAGTTGGTCAGCCCCGGTCTGGGGTCGCGGCTGAAGGATTGTGCGATCCACCCGGAGCCGCGCTTCTCCGACCATGCGCCGTTCGTCGTCGACTATGCCGACTGATTCAACCGCGACCTCGACGCCTGCAGCCGCCCCGCGCCCCGGCTGGCGCGAGGTGATGCGTGGCGTGCGCGACCCGAAGGTGGCGCTGCTGCTGGTGCTCGGCCTCGCCGCCGGCCTGCCCTTCATGCTGGTCGGGAACACGCTGGGCTTCTGGCTGCGCACCGAGGGCATCGAGCTCGGGGCCATCGGCTTCCTCTCCTGGGTGGGCATCGCCTATTCGGTGAAATTCCTGTGGGCGCCGGTGGTCGACCGCACCACGGTGCCGCTGCTGGGTCGCCTCGGCCGGCGCCGCGGCTGGCTGCTGCTGGCGCAGGGCGGTGTGGTGCTCGGACTGCTGGCCATGGCGATCCTGACGCCGAAGGGCCACCTGCAGCTGTTCGGGGCGATCGCGCTGGGCGTCGCGCTCGCGTCCGCCACGCAGGACATCGTCATCGACGCCTGGCGCATCGAGTGCGCCGAGAGCAGCGACCAGTTGGCGATCCTCAGTGCGGCCTACCAGCTCGGTTACCGCACGGCGCTGCTGCTGACCGACGCCCTGATCTTCCTGGTGGCCGCGCAGGTCGGTTGGGCCTCGTCCTACGCCGCCTTCGCCGCGATGGCCTTCGCCGGCCTCGTCGTGGTGCTGTTCGTCGGTGAACCGCGCAGCATGGGGCCATCGACGGTCGGCCTGCCGCCGCTGTGGACGCCGCGCGGCCTCTACGACGCAATCCTCGGCCCCTTCATCGCCTTCTTTCGCCAACACCGGCAGATGGCGCTGGCGGTCCTCGCCGCGATCAGCCTTTATCGGCTCGCGGATTTCGTCATGGGCCCGATGGCCAACCCCCTGTACGCCGATCTCGGAATCGCTGAGGAAACCATCGGCACGGTGCGTGGCGGCATCGGCCTCGCGGCCACGTTCCTTGGCACCGCGGCGGCGGGCGTCGCCGCCCTGCGCCTCGGCCTGTTCCCGACCCTGCTGCTCGGCGCGGTGCTGGGCCCGTTGTCGAACCTCGCGTTCGCCTGGCTCGCCCTGTCCGGTGCGGACAACGTCGTGTTCGGCATCGCCATGGCGATCGACAACTTCAGCGCCGGTTTCGCCGGCATCGCGCTGATCGCCTACATGTCGAGCCTCACCAACGTCGGCTATACCGCCACCCAGTACGCGTTGCTGAGTTCGTTCTACGCATTGCTCGGCAAGGTGATGAAGGGCTTTTCCGGCGTCATCGTCGAGACGCTGGCCCAGACGCGGCCGCTGATGGAGGCCTACGCCCTGTTCTTCGCGGGCACCGCAGCGCTGGCATTGCCTGCGATCGCGCTGGTGGCGTGGCTGGCGCGCCATGCGCCCGCGGGCGTAAGCTCGAAATCCTGACCCCTTCCACGGAGCGCGGCCCGCCCCCATGGCCGATTTCCTCGTCCGCGACATCGATGAGCGTGTGGCCGAACGGCTGAAAGAGCTGGCCCGTCAGAAGGGCTGGCCGCTCAACGACGTGATCCTGCACCTGCTCAAGCAGGCGCTCGGCATGGCCGAGCGCGAGCCGCCGCCGGTGCCGGGCGACATCGCCCGCCTGCGTGGCGCATGGAACGACGAGGAAGCCCGCGCATTCTACGAAGCCATGAACGCGATGACCGATCTGCCCAACGACGCGCCGGCGTACACGCGCAATCCTTCCGAAGGCAGCTGAGACCGACCGGGCCTGCGCTGCCGTGCGGCCTCAGCCGCCGCGACGCCCCGGAACGATCACGCCCAGCACGCGCGGGCCGGCGGCCCCCGTCACTTCCGGGCGATTGCCCGGCCGCCCCTCCAGCGTTTGCCAGGCCAGCCAGGCGAAGCCCGCCGCTTCGACCGCGTCGGGGTCGATGCCGTGATCGGCGCTGCTTTGGACCGCGACGCCCGGCAGCAGGGCGGCAAGGCGCGCCATCAGCAGGGCGTTGTGCACGCCGCCACCGCAGGCGATCACACGCGTGGTGTCCGGCTGCGTGGCACGCAGCGCATCCACGATGCTGCGCGCACTGAATTCCACCAGCGTCGCCTGCACGTCCTGCGGCGCCTCGTCGCCGTCCAGCCGCTCGCGCAGCCAGCCGAGATGGAACTGGTCGCGGCCGCTGCTCTTGGGCGGCGCCAGGGCCAGCCAGGGTTCCGCGAGGCAGCGCTGCAGCAGTCCGGGCAGCACGCGGCCGGTGGCACCCCAGGCGCCGTTGGCGTCATAGGCGTGGCTCGTGTGCTCGAAGCACCACGCGTCCATCAATCCGTTCGCCGGGCCGGTGTCGAAGCCGCGCACCGGGCCGGTCGTCGGCAGCAGGGTGAGGTTGCCGATGCCGCCGAGGTTCAACACCGCACGCACTTCGTGGGCGTCGCCCAGCACGGCGGCATGGAACGCCGGCATCAAGGGCGCGCCTTCACCGCCGGCGGCCACGTCACGGCGCCGGAAATCGGCCACCACGTCGCAGCCGGTCCGTTCGGCGATCACGTTCGGGTCGCCCACCTGCAGGGTGAACCGGTGCGGCGGCCGCGGCCGGTGCCGAAGGGTCTGACCGTGCGAGCCGATCGCGCGCACTTGCGCCGCTGCGATGCCGGCCTCGTCCAGCAGCGCCAGGGTCGCCTGCGCGAAGGCTTCGCCGATCGCGCTGTCCAGCGCGCCGAACTCATCGAGATGCACCGTCGCCTCGCTCTGCGAGACGCGCAGGATCGTGGCGCGAAGGTCGGGCTCGTAAGGGGTGGTGCGTGCGCGCAGCACCGCGATACGCGGCGCGGTGCCCACGATGGGTGGCGAAACCGAGATCAGCGCGGCATCGATGCCATCGGCGCTGGTGCCGGAAATCAGCCCGACGAACAGCGCGTCGCCCTGCGAAGGCACGGCCGGTCAGCGCGCCGCGAGCTGGAAGCCTTCGATGCGCTTCAGCTGGGCCAGCGCCGGGGCGGTGGCGCGGCGGTACTCGGCCAGCGCCGCGCCGGTCAGCGGCTCGGGCTTCGGCATCGTCACGGTCAACGGGTTGCGGTGCACGCCGTTGACGCGGAATTCGTAGTGCAGGTGGGGGCCGGACGACAGGCCGCTGGTGCCGACGTAGCCGATGGTGCGGCCCTGCTGCACGCGCTGGCCCACGCGATAGCTGCCGAGGCGCGACATGTGCGCATACAGCGTGGTGATGCCATTGCCGTGGTCAAGGATGACCGTGCGGCCGTAGCCGTTCTGCCAGCCGGCGAACTTCACCCGCGCGTCGCCGGCCGCGAAGATCGGCGTGCCCGTCGGTGCGGCGTAGTCAACGCCCTTATGCATGCGCATGCGGCCGAGGATCGGATGGCGGCGCGCACCGAAGCCCGAGCTCAGTCGCGCGAATTCGATGGGCGTGCGCATGAAGCTCTTGCGCAGGGGGCGGCCCTCGAGGTCGAAGAACTCCGACTGGCCGTTCTGCTCGAAGCGCACGGCCGTATAGGGCTTGCCCTGGTTGATGAAGTTGACCGCGACCACGCCGCCGTCGCGCAGGCGCTCGCCTTCGCGCCACAGTTCCTCATAGACGATCTGGAAGGCGTCGCCTTCGCGGAGGTCCTGCGCGAAGTCGATGTCGTACTGCAGCGCCTTCACCATGTCGTTCATGACGGCGGCGCTGAGGCCGGCCTTGGCGCCGTCAGCGAACAAGGAGCTGCGGATCGTGCCGCCGGCGATCACCACACGGCGCTCCATCGGCCGCTCGATCACTTCGCGCTCGATGGCGTCCTCCGAGACCGCCAATTGCACGCGCTTGCTCTCGTCCTGGTCGAAGCGGAGGCCCTTGAGTTGTCCGTCGGCGCCGATCTCGAAGGCGAGTTCACTGCCCACGCGCAGACGCGTGGCCATCTGGCTGGCTTCAGGCACCTCCAGCACACGATGCATGGTGCTGGCCGGGAGTCCGAGGTCGGCAAACACACTGCCGAGCGTCTGGCCGGAAGCGATGCGCACCGTCTGCCAGTCATTGCGCGGCGCGCTGGCGACCGTTGCGGCCGGCGGCGGGGGCAGGGCGATGGCCTGCGTCACGCGCTCCGGTTGGGCTTCCCGTTCCATCGCGCCATCCAGCGCCGGAACGATCGAGCCGAGTAGCACGGCAAGGGCGCCCGCAAGGGCGATCGGCAGGGCTCGCGGCGCCTTGGGCGCGAGACGGCGGGCATTCGACAAGGCGCAACTCCGGAGGACGGCAACGGCCGTAACTTACGCACAGCGGAAAACCATCGTCAAACCTTTGAAGCGATTGGTTTTTTTGGCCCCGGCGTTTAACCTGAGGTTAACGCGCCGGCGCCCGAACCGGGCCGCTGCTCACCCTTTCATCTTCATGAAGTGCCGCCCATGACCACGCCGGACACCGCCCTTGCGCAACTCGCGCGCGGGACGGACGACATCATCAAGCTCGAGGACCTCGCCGCCCGCCTCGCCACCGGCCGTCCCCTGCGCATCAAGGCGGGCTTCGATCCAACCGCGCCCGACCTGCATCTCGGCCACACCGTGCTGCTCAACAAGATGCGGCAGTTCCAGGACCTCGGGCACCAGGTCATTTTCCTGATCGGCGATTTCACCGGGATGATCGGCGACCCCACCGGTAAGAGCGCCACCCGCAAGCCGCTCACGCGCGAGGATGTGCTGGCGAACGCCCAGACCTACGCCGACCAGGTCTTCAAGGTCCTTGACCGGGACAAGACCGAGGTCCGCTTCAATAGTGAGTGGTTCGGCGCCATGTCCGCGGCCGACATGATCAAGCTGGCGGCCCAGCACACTGTGGCGCGCATGCTCGAGCGCGACGATTTCCAGAAGCGCTTCTCCAACCAGCAGCCGATCGCCATCCATGAATTCCTGTATCCGCTGGTGCAGGGCTACGACTCGGTGGCCCTAAAGGCCGACGTCGAGCTCGGCGGCACGGACCAGCGCTTCAACCTGTTGATGGGCCGCGGCCTGCAGGAGCACCACGGGCAGGCGCCGCAGGTCGTGATGACGATGCCGCTGCTCGAGGGCCTCGACGGCGTCAACAAGATGAGCAAGTCGCTCGGCAACTACATCGGCATCAACGAGCCGGCCATCGACATCGTCACCAAGACGATGAAGATCGGCGACGAGCTGATGTGGCGATGGATCGAGTTGCTCAGCTTCGAGATCTCCCTGGCCGAGCTGGGCTCGCTGAAGGCGGACGTCGCGGGCGGCACCCTCCATCCGCGCGATCTGAAGCTGCGCCTCGCGCGCGAACTGACGGTCCGCTTCCATGGCGTGGCGGAGGCCGAAAAGGCGATCGCGGGCTGGGAGGCGGTGGTCACTGGCGCAGGCGATACCTCACAGCTGCCTCTGACGGAACTCGCGGCACCGGCGGAAGGGCTGCGAATCGCCGCCCTGCTGACGCAGGCCGGACTGACGCCGAGCAACTCCGAAGCGATGCGCAAACTGAAAGAACGCGCCGTACGTATTGATGGCGAGGTGTTCGAAGACCCGCAACGCGCCTTCGTGCCGGGGTTTGAGGCCGTTCTCCAGGTCGGCAAGCGCACCTTCGCGCGCATCCGCCTCGTGGCGGGCTGAGGGTTCCGCGCACCCTCGTTCAGTTTCGGGCCGCGTTCGGCCGCGTTTTCGCGGCTGAAACTGAACGGCGATCCCCCTCGGCGGACAAAACACCGTGAAGGGCTTGCGACGCGCTGCGTCGGTTGCCTATAGTTCGCGCCCCTTCGCAGGGCGGCCCGGAAACGGGGCGGAGTTGCGGAGGGGGGTTGAGAAGAAAGTTTCGCTTTACGGTGTTGACGAACTTCGAAACTGCTGTATAGTGTGCGGCTCCCTCGGGCGAA
>NZ_JAPZQK010000038.1 GCF_027530345.1 Silanimonas sp.
GATGATCAAGATCATGGGCGTGCACGGCATGACCCGGGCGATCGCGGCCTGACGCATTCCATTCTTTACTCATCCGTAGCAGCGCGAACGCCCTTCGCTCCCGACGCCAGCGCGTCGGCGAGAAGTTTCCACACAGCCTCGACCCGAACCAGTCGCTCAGTTGAGGCCGGCGTGGCTCCAAGTCGCAGGACTACTTGGAATCGGGGGGCGTCGGTACCGAGGCCCCCCCGATCTTGAGAAGCAAGGTGTTTTGAAGCCCGAGCAGCTTCATACCGGCGCTCTCGAAGGTCCGCTTCTGGCCTATTCCGTTGAAAAACTCTGTTTCCGGCGGCAGTTCTGGTCTGGCGAAGTCGCCGCAAAGTCGATTGTTTTGATCCGCGCTACAAAAAAGTGGGCGCGCAAGCGCCCCTGATCCTCAAAAGGCGGTCGCCATTGCCGGTTCTGTGCCTTTTGGCATCAACCACACCGCCATTCTTCGCAAATTCTGCGCAGTCGCAGCCAATAGGAACTCATCTCGAGCGCCCTTCAGGCCGCGAAGTCGAAGCCGATCCAGCTTCAAGATGCGCTTCAAGTGTGCGAAGAGCATTTCAACCTTCTTTCGATGCCGTCGCGATCGCGCATAGGCCTCTGTCTTCGCAATCTGACGAGCGACGTCGCGCGCTGATTCGTTGACTTGGCGTGCAATCTTTCGGTTCGGTGTGTTGGGACAGCATCGTTCCTTCAACGGGCAGCTCACGCAGTCGCTGGCGCTCGCTCGATAGATGATGGTGTCGGCCTTGGTGACCCCGGATCGCGGCACCGTGAACTTCCTTCGGTCGCTACGAAGGGCCTTATCGGCGGGGCAACGATACTCGTTGTCTTCTGCACGCCACTCGAAATCGGAACGTGAGAGCGTTCCATCCGATCGCTCTGTCTTGTCCCATACCGGAACGTGCGGTTCGATCTGCTTTTCATCGACCATCCAGCCCAGCATTTCCGCAGTGCCATAGGCGGTGTCGCCAATCAGTCGAGTCGGCGAAAGATCGAAGCGTTGTTCGACCCGGTCGATCATCGTCTTGGTCGCATCTACTTCGTCACTCCGGTACGCCGGTGTGGCCTCGACATCGACGATGACCCCGGCCTTTACGTCGATCAGGTAGTTGGTCGAGTACGCATAGAACGCTGCTCCACCGGGTGCTGCGGTCCACTGCGAAGCCGGATCGGTCGTGGAGACATTCTTGGGCGTCCGGTGCGGTGTCTCGGCGTCGTCCAGCGCCTCGAGATACTCGCGGACCGGACGGGCGAGCGGCGACTCGCGATCCCAAGTCGCTTCGATGCCAGGGACACCTTTCTGACGATTGGCATCTGCTTTGATGACGCTGGCGTCTATGGCGAACCCCTCGCCTCCGACCAAACCTTCGGCGAGACAGCGATCAAGCACCTTCTCAAACACGAAGCGCAGTGTGTCGTTGTCGCGGAATCGCCCGTGGCGATTCTTCGAGAACGTCGAGTGATCGGGAACAGCATCTTCCAAGCCGAGCCGGCAGAACCAGCGATAGGCGAGGTTCAAGTGGACCTCTTCGCACAGCCGACGCTCCGAGCGAATTCCAAAGCAGTAGCCCACGATCAGCATCCTGATCAGCAACGCCGGATCAACGGATGGTCGGCCGGTATGGCTGTAGTGCGGGGCGAGGTGCTGGTGCAGTTCGCTCAGGTCGAGAAACCGATCAATCCCGCGGAGCATGTGGCTCGCCGGGACGTGGTCCTCGAGGTTGAAGGCGTAGAAGAGAGGCGCTTGTCCGGCGTCCTGACGTCCCATCATCGCTGCGGATTCCGCTGGATCGATGGGAGGTCAGTGAAGCAGCTTCAACAGTCCGCTTCAACCGAGTTTTTCAACGGAATAGACGGCGGTTTCATACGATCGATGCAACACATGGCTAGCTGCAGAGGCAGCGGGAGTGTTGCAAGTGAAACGAAGAACCCGGATCCGTTACACGGACTCCCAGAAAGGCCTGATGTGGGACCGTTGGCAGAAGGGCGAGTCGCTGCACCAGATCGCCAAGCTTTTCGACCGCAACCACACGTCGGTGCGCGGGATCATCGCTGCAACTGGCGGCATCCGTCCTGCGAGCCGGCGTAGGGCGGCTCGGGCACTGAGCCTGGTCGAGCGAGAGCATATCTCGCGCTCATTAGTCGCCGGCGCTTCGATTCGCTCAATCGCAGAGGGACTAGGTCGGGCGCCTTCGACGATAAGCCGCGAAATAGCGCGCAATGGAGGTGCCGAGCATTACCGCGCCAGCAATGCAGATCAGGCAGCGTGGGAGCGGGCACATCGACCCAAGACTTGTAAGCTTGCACTGCATCCTGCGTTGGCGAAGCGGGTGGCGGAAAAGCTGCAACAGCAGTGGTCGCCGCAGCAGATCGCCGGCTGGCTAATGCGTACCTTCCCCGACGATGCGACCTGCCAGGTGTCCCACGAGACCATCTACCGAACCCTCTTCATTCAGTCGCGCGGTGCGCTGAAGAAGGAATTGCTGGCACATCTGCGGCGAACGCGAGCCATGCGTCGCTCCCGCCACCATACCCAGAAGACAGCGGATCACGGCCGGATTTGCGACACGGTTTCGATTCGCGAACGGCCCGCCGAGGTCGAGGATCGAGCCGTACCGGGGCACTGGGAGGGAGATTTGCTGTTTGGCTCATCCAATAGCCAAATCGCGACGCTCGTGGAGCGCAGCACGCGATACGTGATGCTGGTAAGGGTTGGGAGCAAGGACACGAAGACAGTGATCGACGCGCTCATCAAGCATTCGCGCCAACTTCCAGCCCAGCTTTACCAATCGCTGACTTGGGATCGTGGCAAGGAGCTGGCTGACCACCGCCGATTCACTTTAGCGACGGACATCCAAGTCTACTTCTGCGATCCGCAGAGCCCATGGCAGCGCGGGTCAAACGAGAACACCAATGGCTTGTTGCGGCAGTACTTCCCGAAGGGGATCGATGTTTCGGGCTTCACGCAGACGCAGCTAGACCGAGTGGCGAGGCAACTGAACGAACGACCGCGCAAGACGCTGAAGTTCGAGACACCAACCGAGCGATATCGACAGGCTGTTGCATTGACCGGTTGAAACCGCCACCCAAAGCAGTTATTCGCTTGCATTGGCGTTTGTCGGGGCGAGCGCGAGCCCTTGTGATCTCCATAAGCAAGGGCGGAAGGCTCGATTCTCAGGTCGCTCGCCCGTCAATTGCTATCGCGACCCCTGATTGCTCGCGTGCAATAGCCAGGCGGACTCGCGTTGGAAAAAGCTGGCCCAATTGCGATGAACGACCTGAATGGCAAGCATGTGCCGGCAATCCGCGGAGAACACGCTGGTGTCATTGGCAGCTTATGTCCCTCTAAATCGACTCCTTTAGCACCCCCAAGCGGCCGGCCTACTCTTTAGTCCCCGTGTTCTCACCCCATATTCCGTCGTTCGTGGCGCATCCTTCGAGGACCTTGGGGTCCACCTAGGCCTGGCATCGCATTGTTTTGGCGAAGGGTTTCGGTCATTGACCCACGGCCGGGCAGCCGTGCACGCTTTTCATAGACCCCCACCTGGGGCACACAAGTAGTTAGCGGGGCGGCGGTGGACGATGGGCTTACGGATCGTCCGCGCGAGTGCGAGATTTCCTACGCATTTTTCCGTAGGTGCTCCGACTGCCGCGTCGTTGAAAAAACTGCTAGAACAGCAAGGCGACCGCACGCGGCGCA
>NZ_JAPZQK010000010.1 GCF_027530345.1 Silanimonas sp.
GAAACCCGTCCCGCTCACGTACCACGGCGCGGCCACGCCAAGGGCGGCCTCAAAAAGCTGCTTCTCGCTCACGTTCCCTCAGGTAACGGTCCCAGACTTGGGTCGATTCTGGCTGCCACCCACTCGAAATTCAAAAGAGGCTCATGTTGCGGGGGCCGTTCATCGCCCAAGTCGCCCACGGCGAAGCGTCGAGCAGTCTTCCTTCCTTGACATAGGGCGAAGCCAGTCCGGCCTCTATGGTCGCTGCGGCAAGCGCTATCGTCGCTTGATAGGCCTGAGTTGTCCGGCTGTTGTGGTCAATCCGTTGATCTATTCCATCAAGGATCACCCGGCGTAGCTCGCCCTTGCTGATTCCAATGCCGACTTCGCCGAATCGAGGCAGCTTCGCCAACGCTTCGATCCTGAACTCGTGCGCGACGATGTACTCCCACGCTGAGCTGAATTCGGTGCGTGCAGGCCCCGCCAGCGTATCCGTCCAGCGACGCGCAGATCGGAAATTTGCCTCGACGCCCGCCAGCTCTGCATGTCGGCTGTCGAGCTCCTTCCTTTCAATAAGTGCATCAATAAGTGCAGGAAGCTCCAAAACCATGGCATGGATGCTGCGCGCGAGATCCAGCGTCTCGCTCAGCTTCTTGTCTAGATTCGCCAAAGAGTCGCGGATTGCGGTGTCGTCTTTGGCAAACAGCTTCCCTGCCACGGCCTTCGCAATCTCCTTGCCGAATTGCTTTGCTGCCGCTTTGCCCACCACCAAGGCAATCGATGCAGCAGTCACTGGTTCAGCCATGCGCCTTCTCGTCGAGCTGTGAAGCGAGTTGGCTTGCAGACGACGCGTTGGGTAACGAAAAACGCACTCAGCGGCGGCGCAAGTTCTTTGCGGTAGCGCCGGATGTTTTTCTTCCTTTCGTCACTGGGCCGTGACGACAAAGGCCGCGCCCTGCAAGCCAACTTGGTTGGTCGGGCAGCAATCGCACTCAGTCGGCGTCGCCGGGCTCGCCGGTCGCGGTTTCGTCCTGCAACCAGCGCAGGTAAGCGGGCAGGCCGGCGGCGGCATCGACCGCGAGGATCTCCGGCAGGTCGTAGGGGTGGTGGGCGGCCAGCGTCCGTTCCAGCGCCGGGTAGCGTTCGGCCGTCGTCTTGACCAGCAGCAGGCTCTCGTCGCTCTGCTGCAGTTCGCCCTCCCAGCGGTAGGTGGAGCGCAGGCCGGGCAGCGCCTGCACGCAGGCGGCCAGCCGCTCCTCGACCAGCAGGCGGGCGAGCCGGTCGGCCGCGGCGGCGGGAACGGTGCAGAAGACAAGAAGGGCGGACATGCGCCGATTGTGCCCCTTGAAACCGGCGGGCTGGGCCCCATCTTCCGCCCCGCGACCCGGTGACCTTGGCGTCACCGGTGCGCGCTAGAATTGGCACTCACCCGGCCCGAGTGCTAGCAGTGCCCGGCCGGGGAACGGTTCGATTTTCCGCAACCCATTGATCAACAAGGCAAAGAGGTTTCCCTCATGAGCATCAAGCCGCTGTTCGACCGCGTGGTCATCAAGCGTATGGAAGAAGAAAAGGTCTCCGCTGGTGGCATCGTCATCCCCGATTCGGCCACCGAGAAGCCGATCAAGGGTGAGGTCGTGGCCGTCGGCGCCGGTAAGGCGCTGGACAACGGTTCGACGCGCGCCCCGGCCGTGAAGGTCGGCGACAAGGTGCTGTTCGGCAAGTACGCCGGCACCGAAGTGAAGCTGGACGGCACCGATTACCTCGTCGTCCGCGAAGACGACATCTTCGCCATCCTGGGTTGATCGCAGGCACCCGCCGCGAACCCCATCCCCACGCACTGAATTCCTGGAGTCATTCCCATGGCAGCAAAAGACATTCGTTTCGGTGAAGACGCCCGCGTCCGCATGGTCCGCGGCGTGAACATCCTCGCCAACGCCGTCAAGGCGACCCTCGGCCCGAAGGGCCGCAACGTCGTGCTCGAGAAGAGCTTCGGCGCCCCGACGATCACCAAGGACGGCGTGTCCGTCGCCAAGGAGATCGAGCTGGCCGACAAGTTCGAGAACATGGGCGCCCAGATGGTCAAGGAAGTCGCTTCCAAGACCTCGGACGTCGCCGGTGACGGCACCACCACCGCCACGGTCCTCGCCCAGGCGCTGATCCGCGAGGGCATGAAGGCGGTTGCCGCCGGCATGAACCCGATGGACCTGAAGCGCGGCATCGACAAGGCCGTGACCGAAGCCACCGCCGAGCTGAAGAAGCTCTCGAAGCCCTGCTCGACCTCGAAGGAGATCGCCCAGGTCGGTTCGATCTCGGCCAATTCCGACGCCAACATCGGCGAGCTGATCGCCAAGGCGATGGACAAGGTTGGCAAGGAAGGCGTCATCACCGTTGAAGAAGGCTCGGGCCTCGACAACGAACTCGACGTCGTCGAGGGCATGCAGTTCGACCGCGGCTACCTCTCGCCGTACTTCATCAACAACCAGCAGTCGATGCAGGCCGAACTGGACGACCCGTTCATCCTCCTGCACGACAAGAAGATCTCGAACGTCCGCGAGCTGCTCCCGGTGCTCGAAGGCGTCGCCAAGGCCGGCAAGCCGCTGCTGATCGTCGCCGAGGAAGTCGAGGGCGAAGCGCTCGCCACGCTCGTCGTCAACACCATCCGCGGCATCGTCAAGGTCTGCGCCGTGAAGGCCCCGGGCTTCGGTGACCGCCGCAAGGCGATGCTGGAAGACATGGCCATCCTGACCGGCGGCACGGTGATCTCGGAAGAGGTCGGCCTGCAGCTCGACAAGGCGACCATCAAGGACCTCGGCCGCGCCAAGAAGATCCAGGTCTCGAAGGAGAACTCGACGATCATCGACGGCGCCGGCAACGCGGAAGCCATCCAGGCCCGCATCAAGCAGATCAAGGCGCAGATCGAGGAAACCACCTCGGACTACGACCGCGAGAAGCTGCAGGAGCGCGTGGCGAAGCTGGCCGGCGGCGTGGCCGTCATCAAGGTCGGCGCCGCGACGGAAGTCGAGATGAAGGAAAAGAAGGCCCGCGTCGAAGACGCCCTGCACGCCACCCGTGCGGCCGTCGAGGAAGGCATCGTCCCGGGCGGCGGCGTCGCGCTGATCCGCGCCAAGGCCGCGATCGGCAACCTCAAGGGCGCCAACGAAGACCAGAACCACGGCATCCAGATCGCCCTGCGCGCGATGGAAGCCCCGCTGCGCGAGATCGTCAGCAACGCCGGCGACGAGCCGTCGGTGATCCTCAACAACGTGCTGGCCGGTTCGGGCAACTACGGCTACAACGCGGCGAACGGCGAGTTCGGCGACATGGTGCAGTTCGGCATCCTGGACCCGACCAAGGTCACCCGCACCGCGCTGCAGAACGCCGCGTCGATCGCCGGCCTGATGATCACGACCGAAGCGATGGTCGCCGAAGCCCCGAAGAAGGACGCTCCGGCCGCGCCGGGCGGCGGTGGCATGGGCGGCATGGGCGACATGGACTTCTAAGTCCTCGCATCACGGCGTCATGTTTCACCACGAAGCCCGGCCCTGTGCCGGGCTTCGTGCTTTTCTCGCTCGACGCGTTTCGAATGGCCCTGATTCGTCAGCTGTGGATAGCGTGTTTGTCTGCCGCGACTTCGGTTTCGACGCTGTTTCGCCGCTGACGGTCCGGGGCGCCGCGTTACAATCCGCCCAGCCAAAAAAGAGGCAACAGCGCGTGCGACGTACCGAAAAGGACCTGCGGATCGCGGTGCTCATCCCCTGCCGCGACGAGGCTGCGGCAATCGCTCGTGTCGTCGCCGATTTCCGTGCCTGCCTGCCGGATGCCGAAGTGCATGTGTTTGACAACGGGTCGCGAGACGATTCCTGCGCATTGGCGAAGGCCGCCGGCGCTCAGGTGCACCGCGTCGTATTGGTCGGCAAGGGCAACGTGGTGCGCCGCGCATTCGCTGACATCGAGGCGGACGTGTACGTGATGGTCGATGGTGACGATACGTACGAAGCGGCCGCGGCGCCGTCCATGGTCGCGAGGCTGCTGGACGAAGAGTTGGATATGCTGGTCGGCAAGCGGGTTGGCCACGAGGCAGCGGCCTATCGCCCTGGTCACCGGTTCGGCAACCGCATGCTGACCGAGGCGCTGGCGATGCTGTTTGGACGCAGCTTCGATGACCTCTTGTCCGGGTACCGCGTCTTCTCGCGGCGCTATGTCAAATCATTCCCGGCGCACGCACACGGTTTCGAGATCGAGACCGAGCTCGCTGTTCATGCCCTCCAGCTCCGGATGCCGGTGGGCGAAGTGCCGACGCGCTACGGAGCGCGTGGAGACGGATCGGCGAGCAAGCTTCGTACCTACCGGGACGGCTGGCGCATCCTCGGCACCCTCGTCGGACTCTTCAAGACGGAGCGGCCGCTGCGCTTCTTCGGCATCGGTGGCGTCGCCTGCGCGGTGCTGGCCTTGGTACTTGCGGTGCCGTTGTTCATCACCTGGTGGTCCACCGGACTGGTGCCGCGCTTTCCGACCGCGATTCTGTGCGCGGCATTGGTGCTGTTGGGCGCGGTGCTCGGTGTCTGCGGTCTATTGTTGGACACGGTTACGCGTGGCCGTGTCGAGGCCAAGCGTCTGGCCTACCTAGCCTTGCCTGGTCCCGGTATCTTGCGGTCGCGTGCTCGCCAGGGAGATCCCCTGCATGGCTGAAGCCAGCTTCGAAGGGCGCGGCTGGCTTTCGCGACACTTCGCTTTCGACACTCGCGCCAACGTCGTGCGAGCCTGTGTGGCGGCCTGCGCGCTTGCAGCCATGGTTTCGCTGCTGCTTGGACAGGACGCGAACGCGGATCTGCGCAATTACCACCTGTACAACGGTTGGGCGGCCCTGTACGCGCGGCTTTCGATCGATCTTGCTCCGGCGCAGATGCAGAGCTATTTCGTGCCTTGGCTGGACGTGGGCTACTACTTGGTAGCGGTGAAGGGTTCGGCAATGCTGGCCGGGATAGTGTTGGGTGCCTGGCACGGCCTGGTCTTCGCTGCGGTGGCGGCGGTGGCTTGGCAGGTGCTCGACGGCGACCAACGCCGTAGCCGTCTGGTACCGATGCTCGCGTTCGCCGGGTGCTGTAGCGCCGTTTTTCTGGCTGAGCTTGGCAACACGATGGGCGACAACACCACGGCGCCACTGGTGCTGGCGGCGGTTGCGCTGACGATACGTGCGGTCAAGTCGCAATCATCCGCGACGTTGCACTGGCTGGCGGCGGGCTTGCTGCTTGGCTTGGCGCTCGGATTGAAACTGACCAATGCCATCTACGCTCTGGGGCTGGGCGTTGCCGTGCTGACCTGTCGCCCGGGCTGGAGGCACCGCTTCGCCGATGCAACGCTGCTGACGGTGGTGACGACCATCGTGTTCGGTGTCGTCGCCGGTCCATGGTTCTTCCAGGTGTGGAGCCAGTTCGGCAATCCGCTGTTTCCGCAGTTCAACGCCTGGTTTCAGGCTCCCTTGGCGCAGCCGATCGGCGTGGCTGATCGGCGCTGGCTGCCCGATGGCTTGCTACAGGCCGTGCTTTGGCCGATCTGGATCACGATCAATCCGCGCGAGATCAGCGAAAGCGCAATGCCGCAATTGGCGTGGGCGGCGCTTTACCTGCTGGGCATCGCGGCCGCCTTCATCGCTTTGCTGCGCCGATTCCGGCCTGAGCGGTCGCCGCCAAGCGCGCCGGTCGGCTGCACCATCGCTGCGCGGACGCTGCTGGTTTTCGTCGCGGTTTCTTTTCTGGCGTGGATGTGGATGTTCAGCATTCACCGTTACCTCGCGGCATTGGAGGCGTTGGCACCGCTAGCCATCTGGCTGTTGGTGCTGCGGGTGTTTCCCGCGGCATCGGCGAGGCAGTGGGGCGCACGAATCGTGACGGCATGCGTGGTTGTTGCCGTGCTTGGTTGGAACACGTGGGGGACCAACGGTTGGGACCGCGATGGTTTCTTCGTGGAAACGCCGCCGATGCGCGCCCCGGAGCGCGCCACAGTGCTGCTCGTCGGCGGCTATCCGCAGGCGTGGCGCGTGCCCTTCCTGCCGGCGCAGGCGGCCTATGCCTCGGTGGGAACCAACTTCCCTGCGTCGCCCTCCTATTCGCTGCGAGTGAACGAAATCATCGCCGAGCGCGGTGGCGAGATCTTTGCGATGTTCCCCGCTGAAGAGTCGCGGTTCAGCGCGCGGCTCGTGAAGATCAATCGGTGGGCGAATAGGCTGGGCTTGACCAGCGGCGACTGCGGGCTGCTCGCTCGTTTTGCCAAACCCGGGCGATTCGAATTGCGTGCTGCCGTCGGCGACGTTCCCTGCGAGCTGGTGCTTGCCGCTGCGGCTGAGGAGGCGCGCGAGCGCGGCAACCAGGCGCTGATTCAAAACGCCGGTGATCTGCTGCGCGCCCATGGATTGAGTTTGCGCCCCGGTAGTTGCGCCGTGCTCGATTCGCGTATCGGCGATGAGGGGTATCCATTTCGCTGGTGCGAGGTGGAGCGAAGCCCCTGAAGGTGTGGAGAGCAAAGCCTGGATAACGTCGTGGTTTGGATGATGTGATCCGTGACAGGCCGATCAGGTCCGAGAGGGTGGTAATTCATCGATGGTGCTCAAGCCGAGGCCATCCATGCGCGCATAGCGACGCTCCGTGGACGTCGCTCGCGTAAACTTGGCCCCAGCCTCCCCGCTCAACTTCCCCCATGTCGGCCTGCATCCACTGCGGCACCGCCGCCGCGACCGTCGCGCTGGCGCTTGATCGCCGCGCACTGATCCGCTGTACCCACTGCCAGCTTGTCCGCCTCGATCCGGTGCCGACGCCCGCGGAGCTCAGCGCCGTCTACGACAGTGGGCACTACTACACGACCGAACCCCCGTCGCTGCGTTCGGGCCTCGGTGCGCGCCTGCAGGACCTTGTCCTGAGGACCTTCTGGGACTATCCGAAGGCCCTCCCGCCGCTGGCGCGCGTGGCCGCGTCGATCGCTTTGCGTCCGCTGCGCGCGCGCTTCCTGCCGGTCCCTTTCCCCGGCGATGCGCCGGTGCTCGACATCGGCTGCGGTAACGGGCAACGGCTTCTCGAACTCGAACGCTATGGCTGCTCGGCGCTGTTCGGCCTGGAGCCGACCGTCGGCGCCGCCGAGCAGGCGCGACGCGCGACGCGCGCGGACATCCGCACTGCCTTTCTCGACGCCGCCGACCTGCCGCGCGGGCATTTCGGCCTGGTCATCCTCAACCAGGTGCTGGAGCACGTTCCGTCGCCGAAGGACACGCTGGCCTCGATCCACGCGCACCTTCGCCCCGGCGGCACGCTGTACCTGACGGTGCCGAATTTCGGCTCCGCCGAGGCGGGCTTCTTCGGGCCCTCCTGGTCCGGCCTGCAGATTCCCGAGCATCTCCACCACTTCACCGAGTCGTCGCTGCGGCCGATCGTTGAAGCAGCCGGGTTCCGCATCACCCTGTGGCGCACGGACAGCGTGTGGTCGGTGACGCGGATGAGCCTGAAGACGTGGAAGCAGTCCGCCCCCAAGAGCTGGCGCGCGCTGCTCGCGGCCCTGCCGCCCCTTGCCTGGCTGCCGTTGACCGTGGCCGCGGACCTCGTCGGGCGCGGCCAGATGCTGCGGATCGTGGCGACGCGGATCGATGGTTGATCGCGCCCTCTTCCGACGAATGATCGTCCTGGCGCTCCTGTGCGCGGCCACGCTGTGCACGGCCGCGCCGGCGGAGAACGCGCTGACGACGCTCAAGGCCGATCCGATTCCTGTCGTGGCCAAGCCGGCGACGAAGGCGACCGGGCTGGACGCGCCGAGCTACATCGACCCGGTGTACGGCACGCGGGTGTTCAAGGCGACCGACGCGAGTGACCTCGCCGGCGCGACGCACGTGCGCCACAACTACAGCCGCCGGCAGGCCTTCAACGCCGACAACAGCCGCTACCTCGGCGCGGCCAGCAACGGCTATTGGGTGCTCTACGACGCCGGCACGTTCGGCGTGCTGCCGCGCAGCGGCGAGGGTGGTGCACTTCGCGGCCCGGCGGGCGACGCCGAGCCGATCTGGCACCCGACCGATCCCCGCATCCTGTTCTACAACCAGGGACTGGTCTGGTACGCCAAGGACGTCGAGAGCGACCGGGACACGGTGATGGCCGATTTCCGCGGCCGGCTGCCGTGGCCCGGCGCGACGCAGGTGTGGACGAAGTCGGAAGGCACCTCGTCCGCCGATGGCCGCTACTGGGCCTTCATGGCGACCTCCTACAGCGAGGCTGCGAAGGCCAACACGATCCATGGCCTCGTCACCTACGACCGCGAGGAGGATCGCATCGTCGGCACGCTGGACGCCTCGGCCTTCGGTGGCGCGTTCCCCGACCACATCAGCATCAGTCCGAGCGGCCGCTGGGCCGTGCCCTCGTGGGCCTTCAACAAGGCGCTCGGCACGCGGGCCTACCCGCTCGACTTCTCCAGCTCGCGCCAGCTGCACGTGATGAGCGAGCACAGCGATCTGGCGTTCGGCCCCGGCGGCGAAGACCTGTATGTCTTCACCGATTACGAGGCTGGCGCGATCCGGGCGATGGACATCGCCACCGGCAGGGCCTTCGACCTGCTGCCGCTCTATCCCCGCAGCGGTGCCGGCTATGCCGCGCACCTCTCCGGCCAGGCCTTCGACCGGCCCGGCTGGGTCGTCATCAGCACCTACGCCGACTCGGCCGAGTACGGCAGGGTCGTGCCCGACGCCACGCTGGAGCCGATGCACCGGAAGGTCATGCTGCTCGAACTCAAGCCGGGCGGGCGGAAGCTCTCGGTGGCCCACACCCGCGTCGCTGCGAGTTTCGGCGGCTATTTCGGCGAGCCCCAGGCCACGATCAGCCGCGACGGCTCACGCATCCTGTTCGCGACCAATTTCGACGATGGCGGCCCGCCGAGCAGCTTCATGGTCCTCGTTCCTATCGGGGTATACCGCTAGGTCACGGAACGGGCGCTTGAACGCTGGCGCCGCGGTTCCAGAGCGGGTCTCATCGCCGTCCCCCGCGCCGGAGCGATGCCGGCCCGCCCCCCGCGCTGAAGAATGGACGCGGTGGGTTCAACCCGTGATTGCAACATGACCCAAGGTTGCACTGATCGGAGTGGCACGAATGGCAGGAGTTGGTCGACCCGTCATGTCGCGTGCCCAGAAGCGCGAGTTGTGGCGACGATGGAAGGGTGGTCATTCCCTCTGCGGCATCGCTCCGCGTGGGCGCCGGCGCTCACCGCGCGTGCTCAGTCTTGCAGATCGTGAGGAGATCTCCCGCCGACTGGCAGCGGGCGATTCGCTGCGCCATGGAAGTCGGCGCGAAGGCCGCAGACATGCCGATTGGCGGAGAGCCCGCGATTCCGCTGGCTGGTGGCGCGGAAATTGAGCCAGCAATGGTCGCCGGAACAGATTGCCGGCTGGCTCAGGCTGCGGTTCCCGCGTGATGAGGCGATGCAGGTGTCGCACGAGACGATCTATCGAAGCCTGTTCATTCAGACGCGAGGCATGCTGAAGAAGGAGCTGATGGCCCACTTGCGCACGCGGCGGCGGATCACATCGCGACGCTGGTCGAGCGCCATTCGCGCTTTGTCATGCTGGGGAAAGTCGCCGGCAAGGACACGCAGAGCGTGGTCGCGGCACTGTCTAGGCAGGTTCGGAAGCTGCCAGCCGAGCTCCGAAAGTCGCTGACGTGGGATCGCGGCATGCGATCCGCGGTGCGGCCTACGACATCAGCACGGCTTACGTGGAGCGCGAAGCGGCGCGGGATGCGGCCGACTACCGGGAGCGGCAGGCCGAGCTGCGTCAGCGTCAGTCGCTCGCAAACGTCCCGAGGCCGTCGCCTTCGTACTCATCATTCTCATCCTCGGCCAGCTCTGTTGCGCAGGCCTCCGGCGCGGGGGGCACGGAGTCCTGCTTCTTCACCATTGCTGACCATCACGTCGGTCGGGTGTCCGCCACCCGCCAGATCCTGGGCCTTGCCGTGACTCTGGAGGTGAAGCGTGTGGGGCTGCGGATTTCCGGGGCCGATCGCAGCGAGATCTGCGCGAACTTCGATAACGGATCCAGTGCCGGTTGGAGCGGCGGTTGGCGCCTGACCGATCGATACGCCAACAACATAGAACGGCGAGTTCGGCGGCATGGGCGGCATGGATTTCTGATCCAGCGCGCCAAGCGGTACGGCGTCAAACGAAGCCCGGCCTTGTGCCGGGCTTCGTGTTTTGCGGGGTCCGATGCGGCGTCACCCGTCCGGCGCCTGGGTGCTTCGCCCCCCCTTCCCATGGCGAACTTCTGGCGTAATCTCAGATCCCAGCGTTCCCCTGTCGAGAACCGCCATGTATCGGCATTCGTCCCGCATCCACCCGGCGCTCGTCGTGGTCTTGGCCCTTGCCGGGCTCGTCGGACACGCGTCGGGTCAGCCGGCCCCGTCGCCCTTCGCGCCCCTCGGTTCGTCTCCGGTGCCCCCGGAAAACCCCCAGACTCAGGCCAAGCTCGACCTCGGCTTCGCGCTGTTCTGGGACGAGCAGCTCTCGCGCACCGGCACCGTGGCCTGCGGCAGCTGCCACATGCCGCGCGCCGGCGGGTCCGACCCCCGTCTGCCGGCGGGCGTCGCGAACAGCCGCCATCCGGGCCCGGACAATGTGTTCGGCACGGCGGACGACTCGATCGGCACCGCCGGCGTGCCCCGGCACGACGCCGACGGCCGCTATCTCACCAGCCCGATCTTCGGCCTGCGTCCGCAGGTGGGCACCCGGCAGGCGATCTCGAGCATCAATGCCGGCTTCGTGGGCAACCTGAACTGGGACGGGCGCGCCGGCAATGTGTTCCGCGACCCGGACACCGGGCGGGTGATCATCCAGCCGCCCATTCCCAACGCGCCGAACGTGCCGGCGGGCGCCCTCGAGCACCAGGCCCTCGACCCCCTCGTGAACACGCAGGAGATGGCCCACGAGGGTGGCACCCTGGCCGACATGGCGGCGCGCGTCGCCGCGGCGGTTCCGCTCGCCTTGGCTCGCAACATCCCGGCCGACGTGGCCGGCCGGCTCGGCCAGCGCCGCTATCCGGCGCTATTCGAGGCCGCCTTCGGCAGCCCCGGCGTCGGCCCGGCGCGGATGGCGATGGCGCTGGCCGCCTACCAGCGCACCCTGGTGTCCAACCAGACGCCGCATGACCTGAACCTCGCCGGCCAGACCAACGCCATGACCCCGGCCGAGATCGAGGGACGCAACATGTTTGTGCAGGCCCGGTGCTCGGCCTGCCATGCCGGACAGCTGCTCAGCACCGGCGGGTTCATGTACCTCGGAGTGCGCCCACGATCCGCCGACCCGGGGCGGTTCACGGCCTCCAACCTCGAAGACGATCGTGGTCGCATGCGGGTGCCGGGGCTGCGCAACGTCGAGCTGAGCGCGCCTTACATGGCGGACGGCCGGCTGGCCACGCTCGAGGATGTGGTCGCGTTCTACAACCGTGGCGGCGACTTCAACTCGCCCAACAAGGACCCGCGCATCGTGCCGCTGGGACTGAGCGCACAGCAGCAGGCGGCCATCGTGACCTTCTTGCGCCGGTCGCTGACCGACCCGCGCGTGCGCGACGAGACCGGCCCCTTCGCCCGGCCCGAGCTCTTCGCGGGATCGGCGCGCGTGCCGCAGCCGGCGAGCGCCGGCACCGCCGGCGGCAGCGGGGTGGTGCCGCGCCTGATCGCCATCGAACCGCCGCTGGCCGGCGGCAACGACTTCACCATCGGGCTGGAGGGTGGTGCCGCCGGTGCGGTCGCGACCGCCCGGCTCGCGCTGGCCGACCCGCAGGCGCTGTCCGGCAGCGCGCTGCAGGATGTCCCGTTCACCCTCGATTCGGGCGGCAACGGATCGATCAACGTCCCGCTGCCGGGTGATGCCGCGCTCGCCGACGTGTCGCTGTACCTGCGCGTGTTCGTGGCCGACCCCGGCGCCAGCGGCGGCGTGGCGTCGAGCAACAGCGTGTCGTTCCGCCTCGAGGGCATCAGCACTGCACCGCGTCAGGTGCAGGCGATCACCTTCGCCAACCCGGGCGCGCAAAGCTTCGGGACGACGCCGACGATCACGGCGACGTCGGATTCCGGCCTCGCGGTCGGCTTCAGTTCCGGCACCGCCGGCGTATGCACGATCACCGCCAGCGGCACCTTGACCTTCGTCGCCGCGGGCACCTGCACCATCCACGCCGACCAGGCCGGCAATGCCAGCTTCAGCCCCGCGCCCACGGTGTCGCAGAGCTTCGCGGTGAATGCGGTGGTGCCCGGCGCCCCGGCGATCGGCACGGCCGCGGCCGGCAACGCGCAAGCCACGGTGGCGTTCACGGCGCCCGCTTCCAACGGCGGGTCGTCGATCACGGGCTATACGGTCACCTCGAGCCCGGGTGGTCTGACGGGCACCGGGACGGGGAGCCCGATCACAGTGGCGGGCCTGACGAACGGAACGACCTACACCTTCACCGTGAGGGCCACGAACAGCGCAGGCACGAGCGCCGCATCCGCGGCGAGCAACGCCGTGACGCCCTCCGTGCCGACAGCGGCCCCCGTGCTGCGGAGGGATCGTGCGGTCATTCGCGAGAACAGTCCCGCGACGGAGATCAGCGTCCTTTCGAACGACGGCATCGCCCCAGCGCTGGCGGCTTCGGGCGTGCTGTCGATCGTGACCGCGCCCGCGCGCGGTACGGCGTCGGTCGTCACGCGAGGAACGGCCAGCGTGCTGGACGACGCCATTCGATACACGCCTGCAGCCAACACCGCCGGTCCGGATTCGCTGGCCTACCGGGTTTGCTTCGGCGGCGTGGCGCCGTGCGCGGACAGCCACCTGGGCATCGAAGTGCGGCCCTTGGGCGCCAGTGCGCTGGAGTTCGATGCACCGGCGGATCGCGGCTTCCGCGACCAGACGCTGGAGGGGCTTCGCGCCCTGTCGGCCGCGCGCTTCGATGCGCACGGTCTGGTGGTGCCGTTCATCGCCGATATCACCATGGGGGATCCGTCCGATGCGGATGCGCCGTGGGGCGCCGGTCGCACGGCGACCGTGCTTCGCACCTTGGCGGCGGGGACGGCAGCGCGCGATTGGCGCGTGCTCGTGGATGCCCGAGGCACCTCGGGCGGCGATGTCGACCTGTACGTGGGCGTGGACAGCAACGGCAACGGCATCGCGGACGCGCCGGAACTGGCCTGCAGTTCGGCGATGTCCGGCATGGAGCGTTGCGATCTGGCCGCGACCGCGCCCGCAAACGGCAGCGTGCGCTATTGGGTGCTGGCGTACTCGTCGCTTGCCGGGCAATCGGCCCGTCTCGAGGTGTTCGAGACCGCCCTGGACGGGACGTCGGCCAGTCGGACGCTGGTCGCGACGGCCCCCGGCGCGCTCGCGGCGGGGGAGTCCTTCCCGGTTCGCCTGGCATGGAACGACGCCACCTTTTTGCCCGGCCAAAGCCGTGGCGGCTGGCTGCAGGTGCGTGCCGAGGAAGGCACGAGTTTGGGCTGGGTGCCTGTGCGCATTAACCGCACAGCGGGAGAGCCCGGCGCCTTCGCGTTGGAGAGCGGCGTGGAGCACGTGCTTGCGCTCGATGCGGGTGCGGCACATGAGCGTCTGTACATCGACGTTCCGCCCGGGGCTACGCAGCTGGCGGTGGCGACGACCAGCGCGTCGAACGTTGACTTGTATCTCGCGCGGGTGGATACGCCAGCGGCAAGTGCTGCGACGCCGACCATCGCGGTCGCGCCTGCCCGTAATCAGGCGGTGGCGAGCGCGGTCACGGGGAGTGGAAGCGAAAGCCTTGCGGTCAGCAACGCGGCGGCCGGTCGCTGGTACGTGACACCCGTGAACCCGTCGACCGGTGCAGCCACACTCACCGTGCGCGCCACGGTCACCGCCGTGGCGCCGGTGGTGCGCTCCGGCGGTTACTTCAATCCCCAGCGCTCGGGCAGCGGGCTGTTCCTGTACCCCGCTGGCTCGGAGTTGGCCGGGCTTTGGTACACCTACCTGCAGGACGGCACGCCCACGTGGCATTACCTGCAAGCCGCGGCCCCCGGCGCGAACGGGCTGTGGCGCGGCGTCATCTACCGCAGTGCGTGGAACGGCGGCGGCAATCGCCTGACCATGGTGGGCGTCGCCACGATCACGCCTTCAGCGACCGATGCCTTCACCTTCAGCTACACGGTGGATGGCGAAACCGGCAGCGAGGCATACAGCAGCTTCAGCGGCGCCTGTCCCACGATGGGCGGTGCGCCGCTGGACATCAGCGGCCACTGGTTCGATCCGCTGCGCTCGGGCACGGGATACAGCGTGCAGAGCTTCCCCGACTACGAGTTCCATCTGGCCTTCGGCTACGACGCCCGTGGCGTACCACGCTTCCTGGTGGCTGAGCGGGCGGGATTCGGCGGCGCCACGGAGACGCTGACGCTGGAGCAGCTCCGCGGCGCGTGCCCGCTGTGCACGAGGACGGGGAATCCGCAGCGGACGGCCGTAGGCACGCTGCAGCGCCGCATCGACGGCGGCACCCTGCGCAACATCACGCTGTCGGCGAGCTACGTCGATGGCGTGCCGGGGACGTGGGCCGCCAACGATGCGGTGACTCCGCTGGGTGGCCTACGCGGCTGCGGAACACCCTGAGGACAAGGGGAGCGCGCTTCGGCGCGAGGGTGGTCGGGGCGGGCGACAGCGAGGATCCAAACGCCGGCCAAGTGCCGATCGAGATCGTCACCCTCAGCTGGGCGGATGCCCGCTGCCGGGTTCCGCAGCGCCCACCACGCGGTTGCGGCCGCCGTGCTTGGCGCGGTACAGCGCTTGGTCGGCGAGGCGGTAGAGGGTGTCGTAGGGAGCGTTCGATTCCGCTTCGGCGGCGTGCACCACACCGATCGAGGCGGTGACGGGTTCGCCGCCGATCATGCAAGCGCTGCGGATCGAGGACAGCAGGCGGTCCAGCCGCTGCACCGCCGCCTCGGCGCCGACATCGGGCAGGAAGATGCCGAACTCCTCGCCCCCGAGGCGGGCCACGAGGTCGCCTTCGCGGAGGGAGCGCCGCATCACCGCCGCCGCGTCGCGCAGCACCTGGTCGCCCGCGTCATGGCCGAAGCGGTCATTCACCTGCTTGAAGTGGTCGATGTCCAGCATGGCCAGGGCGAAGGGGCTGCCGGCGCGCCGGGCCCGGTTGAGGCTGCGGGCCACTTCCTCGGCGAAGGCCCGGCGGTTCGGCAGCTGGGTGAGTTCATCGGTCAGGGCCATGCGCTGCAGCGACTCGCGCAGGGCGATGGTCGACAGCGCTCCCGAGATGCTCTGTGCCATGGCCACGAACTGGGCCAGTCGCGCCTCGTGGCTTTGGGCGTCGTCGTGCGTCGAGTCTGAGGCGAAGCCCACCATGAAGACGGCCACGTTGCGGTCGAGCGAGAACAGCGGCACGCAGAAATTCTGCCCGTCTTGCTCGTGGTCGACATGGGCGCAGGGCAGATGGTGGCCGCCGGACCAGGAGCCGTAGGGGCGTCGTGAGCGCAGGGCCCAGCACTGTTTCGCGGTCAGCTCCTCGGGAAGGGCATGGTTGCCGAAGCGATGCGCCTGGCGGATCAGGCCCATTGATGCATTAGCGCCCGCAACGCCATACAGCGCCACGTTCGCCGAGGGGAACAGGCGTTCCAGCGAGCGGCCCACCAGTTCGAGGCCCTCGTGAAGCGTGGTGCAGCCCTGCAGGTACTCGACGCATTCGGAAAGCAGTTCATTGTGGGTCTGCTGCTGCCGCAGCTGGGCCACGCGCCCTTCCAGCGTGGCATTCACGCGCATCGACTCGGCCAGCGCATCGCGTTCCCTCAGGTCGGCGATGGCGAGCAGGACGCCCGGGTTCACATGGTCGGCTTCTACGAGCCGGGTGCCCACAACCTCGATCGGTGCATGCCCCGGCAGAATGATCCGGCGCGGGCTGGTGCGTGCGCCGGGCGGCAGCGCCATGAGGGCGTCGATCCAGGCGGCGTGGTCGTGGCGGGGGAACAGGGCCTCGAGCGAGGCAAGCAACGAGCCTTCGGTGAGCGCATCGACTTCCGGCAGCAGCTCGCGTGCCCGCTCATTGACGAGCGCCACGCGGCCATCGGGACGAAGGGCGACGAAGCCCGATTCGGAATGCTGCAGCACCCGCATCTGCAGGTCGGTGGCCACCTCGAGCTGGCGCACGAAGGCCATGCGGTCGTCTTCGAGGCGCAGCGTCTTGAGGATCGACCCGAGGAAAACCAGCACCGGCTCGAGCGGATCGAGGATGTCGTCGTGGTAACCGCCGGGCCGGTTCGCCAACCCCACCATGCCGATCATCCGCTCGTTGTCGCGCAAGGGCAGGCCGGCGTAGGTGAGCAGCGGCGGGTGGCCGTGCGGCCGCCCGCCCGCGCGCGGGTCGCTGGCCACCTCGTTGGCGATGACCCGTGTCTCCTGGTCGATCGATACGCCGAACAGGGTCTTGAGGTTGCGGAAGTACAGGCCGGCGGGGGCGTTGGCCTCGTAGAAGGCGCGCGTGGCGTCGTCCCAGGCGATGTTGGTGATCGACTTGGTGCGCAGGAACTTGCCTTCCGCGTCGACGCCGGTCTCGCCGATGAAACCGTACTCGCTGCCGGTCAGCGCCAGCAGCTGCTGCAGCACGTAGGTCCACCATTCGCGGCTGGCGCCCTCGCGCGCAAAGCGCGCCTGCGACTCGCTGATGAGCGAGAGCAGCCCATTCTGCTGGCGCAGCTCATCCTCGGAGGCCACCAGGGCCGACACGTCACGGGCGCTGGCGAAGACCGTGGTCTCGGGGGGCTTCGGCGCGAGGGCGTTCCACTCGAGCCACGCGTAGCTTCCATCGGCCTTGCGGTAGCGGTTCCGGAACTGAAGCACGTCCTCGTGGTTGCCAACCGCCGCCCAGGTTTCCAGCGTCTTCGCGAGGTCGTCGGGATGCACGAAGTCGAGAAAGGGTTTGCCCACCATCTCGGCCTTGGGCCAGCCCAGCACGTGCGACCAGCGCGGATTGAGCTCGAGGAAACGGCCTTCGCCGGAGACCACGCAGTAAAGATCGAGCGAGTGTTCGAAGAAGCGGTCGTGGGTGAGCAATTCGCGCTGGCTTTTCGACAGCGCAGCTTCATTGCGCAGCGCGACGATGCGCGAACTGGCGATGTTGGCCAGCTCGCGCAGCTGGACGAGGGCCGAGGCCTCGACATGGTGGGGTTGCGTATCGATCGCGCACAGCGTGCCGAGTACTTGCGACTCGGGAACCCGCAGCGGCACCCCAATGTAGAAGCGCACGTGCGGAGCGCCGGCGACCAGTGGGTTGCTCGCGAAGCGGGGGTCCTTGTTGGCGTCCTCCACCACCAGTTCATGCCCGCTGCGCACGACCGTGTCGCAGAAGGCGATATCGCGCGGGGTTTCCTCGGCATCGAGGCCGACGCGGGCCTTGAACCATTGGCGGTGGTCATCGAGCAGCGAGACGAGGCCGATGGGCACACCGATGAGGCGGCTCGCCACCCGCACGATGCCGTCAAGCACCGGATCGGGCGGCGTGTCCATGATCGCGTAAGAAGCCAGCACCCGAAGGCGCTCGGCTTCCTGCGCCGCCGACGCCCGTTCGAGGGTTTCCTGCTCTTGCGCCATGGAACCTCCTTGGCCATGGCTCCGAACCGAGCCTGCCGCACCTTCAGCATAGCCCATGATTGAAGAGAGCTCCGCTCGCGAACTGAGTGCCTCGAAGCTGGCGCTCGGCTTTAGGAACGGGTCTCATAGCCGTCCCCCGCGCCGGATCGATGCCGGCCCGCCCCCCCACGCTGAAGGATGGACGCCCTCCCGATGAAGAAGACCCCCCTCGCCCTTGCCCTCCTTTTGTCGTCGCCCTGGGCGCTGGCCCAGAACGCCGCCGACGCCGCGGCCCTGCCTCTTGGCATGGGGGCCGGTGTGCGCGGCGAGATTACGACCGCCAACCGCATCAACTACAGCGATGGCAGCCGCAGCATCGTCTACGCCATCGACCTCGACGCCGGCCAGGCGGTGAGCTTCGAGGCCAGCGGTGCACTGTGCGCCCGGCTGTTCGTGATGCGCGACGGCGAAGCGGTGGCCGGCCCCACCCAGAGCCAATGCGGTGAAGCGCCCGAGGGTGTCCGGCTGACGATGATGGCGAGCGAGAAAGGGCGCTACGAGGTGGCGGTCAGCGGCAGCGGCCCCCGCGCCTTCGGCCCGTTCCGTCTCGACGCCAAGCCGCTGCAGGTCCATCGCGGCGAAGGCCCGCTGCGTCCCGGTGCCGACATCGCCGACCTGGTCGGCCGCGACGGCAAGAGCTACCGGCTCGAGATCCGCCAGGCCGGCTACTACCAGATCGAGATGCGTTCCAGCGAGTTCGATTCCGCGCTGGAACTGCAGGGGAATGGCGTTTCGATCAGCGACGACGACGGCGGTGGCGGCCTGAACGCGCGCCTGAGCGCGCCGCTGGAAGCCGGCACCTACAACCCTGCGCGTGAAATCGGTGGACGAGGCGACCGGCCTGTTCCAGCTGGCCGTGGGCACGGGAGAGCTGCCGGATGGCGTGCGTCTGCGCAACAGCGGCGCGCTGGCCCTCGACGGCAGCGTCGTGCACGGCGCCCTGACCGGCAGCCCGCGCGAGTACCAGCTGCGGGTGAGGCAGCCGGGGCGCGTCATCATCGAACTCGGCAGTGAGTCCTTCGACACCCAGCTGGAGCTGCGCGGCAACGACGTTTCGCTCAGCGACGACGACGGTGGCGGCAACGGCACCGACTCGCGGATCGCCGCCATGCTGCAGCCGGGGACGTACACCGTGGTCGCTCGCGCACTGAACGATGGTTCGAACGGCCTGTTCCGGTTGTCCGCCACCCAAACCGCCCTGCCCGCGGGCACCGAACTGCGCAGCGGCGGCACCCTGACGCTGGATGCGCCGGTCACCGGCATGAGCGCCGGCGAGGCCCACAGCTACCAGCTGGCCATCACCGAAGCGGGGACGCTGGTCGTCGACATGCGCAGCGAAGACTTCGACACGGTGCTGGAACTGCGTCGCGACGGAAGCGTGGTGGCCGAAGATGACGACGGTGGCGATGGCGGCGGCACGAATGCGCGCCTTTCGGTCGACGTGCAGCCGGGGACGTACACCGTGATGGCGAAGGCGTACGAGGGCGGCAGCGGCGGCCTCTACGAGCTGCGTGCGCGGATGGGTCTCGAATGACGCGTTGTTCGACTCCAGCAGTCCTGTTGCTGCCGTTGCTGCTCGCGCTGGCCCCCATCGCGGCGGCGTCGGTCCCTGCACTGGAAGGGGCGAGCACCGTCGCCTTCGAGCAAACGAGCGATCCCCATGTCGTCCAGCTCGGCGATGGGCGTGCGCTGACGGTGATCTATGCCGAGGGTGATTGGGAAAAGACCGGAGATTGGGCGGAGGGCCGCTCGCTGATCCTGGGTTTCGACCCGGAGCGTGGCACCGTGCTGGCCGATCCACGGAGTGGCCTCGTGCTGCCGGTGGTCGACGACCTCGGCGCGCAGCACCCGATCGATGTCGCCAACGACGCCTGCCAGCAGGACGACAGCAGCACCCTCGGGATCAGCGGCTGCCTTGCCGAAGCCGCGGCGCGCTGGGACCGCCAACTCAACCTCAACTACCAGCGCCTCCTCGGCCGCCTTGATGCCGAGAAGCAGGCGCCGGTGAAGGCGGCGCAGCGCGCGTGGCTGGCCTGGCGCGACGCGCAGTTCGCGGCGATTTCCGCGACCTACCAGCGCGAAGGGACGATGTGGGGCCTGGTCGCCGCGGAGCGTCGACTCGCTCTCGTCCGTGAGCAGGCGGTGCGGCTTGGCCAACTCGCCGCGGATTGATATGGGGACGATGATGCGCATGGCCTTGCTGGCCACCGCCGCGGCCTTGGGAGGAGCCGCGGCGCAGGACCGGGGCGGCAACGTGCTGGAGGAGCTGGCGACGGACGAAAGCAGCAGCCCCGCAGCGGCAGTCCGCCCCGACACCGAGGCCGAAACCACGAATGTCCCGCCCCGGTGCAGCGCCGACCGCGCATGGTGTTTGTCGATCGAGATCGACAGCGAGAGCGCGGTTCGCGAGGTGTTCCTGGGCGTGTACGACGGCAGGCAGACCATCGACGAGCGCGAGGTCTGGCGTCATGCCTTGGCCAATGAGGATTTCTACGGCGGGTTCCACGAAGGGCCCAGATTCACGCTGTGGCCGCGGATCGTTCGGCTCGGTGCCGGTGCGCTGGCCGTCGTTGCGCAAGGCGAAGCGCCGGACTCGGCTGTACTGATCGGCGTCGAGACGCGTACCAGCGCGGGCTACTCCGGCGGCGCCGCCAGTGCGACCGATCTGCAGTTGCTCCTTGCAACGCGGTCGGTGGAAGGCGTGAAGCTGCGCCGTGTCATGAACGTTCCTGCTGCCGGTTGGTCGATGATCCGTGCCTGCTTCAGCGAAGACGACATGGCGCAGCGTGCCGGGGCCTGTCATGACGAATACACCTTCGAGGGCACGCTGACACTGGATCCGCAAGGAGAGGGCATGCCGCGCTTCGGATACCAGACCAGGGCGACCTCTTTCCCGGGGCCGGTATCGCGCTCGGAGGATTCGCTGCAGAACCCCCCGCTCGAAGAGAGCGACCTCGTGACCGTGGTGGATGAGGCCTGCAGCTATCGACGGACCTTCGTCCACGATCCGGCCGCTGGGGCGTATCGGCCCGATTCGCCGCTTCCCGCATGCGAGGACTACACGGTGCCGTAGCTCCGCGGCTTGGCGTCGCCGGGTTGCTCCGTGACGCGAGGGCGTTGGTCGCCGACGCGCCTGAACGGCGCTTTCGCCGGTCCCTTCCCAGCCCCGGCCCGCCCTGCCGGACCCCCGGTCGGTCGCGATGCGACAATCCCGGCACCGAAGACGACCCCCGGAAGGCCATGCGTACGTTCGTCCTGCGCGCCCGTGCGGCACCCACCGACAGCGCCAGGCTGCTGGCCGGCGTGGGTGGCGAAGCGCACTCCGAGATCCTCGCGCACGTGCTGATGAACGCGATCTTCGTCGCGCAATCGCATCGCGATGATGTCGTGGTGTACCTCGTGCTCGAAAGCACATCGGACTACTCGCGCACCGTGCGCTTCGAGCCGCGTGCCATGCATGAGCTGGGCGGCTTCGACGAGCGCGCCTTGCTGGGCAAGGTGGCGAAGGCGCTGGACGCCTCGCGTGGCATGGGCAAGGAAGAGACGCGGCCGGTCGAGTCCGGCGTGACGGTGCAGACGATCAGCTTCGAGCGGCTGGTACAGCAGCTCGGTGCCGAACACACGCTCTTCGTCCTCGATCGCAAGGGCACGCCGATCGGCGACCAGGCCTTCGGCGACAATCCCTGCTTCCTGCTCACCGACCACATCCCCATGCCGAAGAAGACCTTCGGCAGCCTCGAGCGCCTCGGCGCGACGAAACTCTCGCTGGGCTCGCGGATGCTGTTCGCCTCGCAATGCGTGGTGCTGATCCACCACGCGCTCGACCAGCGCTGAGCCCCAAACGAAGAACCCCGCGGCAAGCCGCGGGGTTCCGGGTGCAGCAATGGCGCTGGGATCAGCCGCCGAAGCCGACCGTCAGCAGGAACTTGTCTTCCGACAGGTCGGCGCCGAAGTTGTCCTCACCCTCGCTGTCGGTGCCCACGTAGCTCAGCGCCACGGTGGCCGGGCCGAACGCGCGGCTCACGCCGACGCTGAAGTCGATGAAGTTCTCCAGCGGGCCCTGGTCGATCACGGTGACGCCGGCGCCCGCATTGAAGGTGTAGTGCTCGGCGAAATCCCAGCTGCCGCCGAGGTTGTAGTAGTAGCTGTCGACGTCGGCGTTGAAGTAGTCGTTGGTGTAGCCGAAGGTGAACGTGTAGTTCTCCGCGAAGCCCAGCTTGGAGATCAGCTCGTTGTAGGCGTAATCGGTGCCGTTCGGCTCGTTGAGGTAGTTGTAGCGGACGACCTGCACGTCGAGGCTGGTGGTGTCCGACAGGTCGCCGGCCCAGCCGACGAAGGTGTCGATCTCGACATCCGTGCTGCCATCGCCGAAATCGACGTTCGAGCCCCAGGCGCCGACGTACAGGCCGTTCTCGAAGCCGTAGCCGGCGCCGAGCTGCAGCGCGGGCTGGTCGTCGTTCTGGTCGATGCCGCGGTACAGGTAGTCGGACGCCAGGGTGGCGTTCCAGTTGAAGCCTTCAGCGGCAGCGGCGCCGGGGAGGGCGGCGAGGAGCAGGGCGGCAATCAGGGTCTTGCGGGTCATGGGAGGCGATTCCTTCTCTTGGGCTCGTCGAATAGGGCCGGGGCGGGGCCCGGCGGCATAGGGGCAAAAGTGGCTAAGCGTAAACGCTTTGCCATGAAGCCTTCACTTTCTAGAGCTTGGGCACGAATCCGTCGACCCGCTATCGGGCGGCTGCCCCCGGGAGGTAGCGGTCGAAGCAGGCGGCCACCACCCGGAGCAGCAGCCGGCCCCGGTCGGTGACCCGCACGCGGTGGTCGCGGCAGGCCACGAGCCCGTCCGCCTCCAGGGCCGCCAGACGGGGTCGGGCCTCCTCGAGGACCGCCAGGGTTTCCGCCCCGGTGCGGCGGCTGAGGGCGTCGAAATCCACCTCGCCCTGGCACATCAGGTCCTGGATCAGGGTGGCGCGGAGCTGGTCGTCGTCATCCAGCACCAGGCCGCGCCAGACCGGCAGCCGGCCGGCGTCGACGGCGGCCTCCCACAGGCCGAGTTCGCGCGGGTTCTGCGCGTAGGCGTCGGCGATGCGGGAGATGGCGCTGGCCCCGAAGCCGACGAGGTCGGTGTCGGCGTGGGTGGTGTAGCCCATGAAGTTGCGGTGCAGGCCGCCCTTGCGCTGCGCGACGGCGAGTTCGTCGAAGGGCAGGGCGAAGTGATCCATGCCGATGTAGACGTAGCCGGCGGCGGTCAGGCGCTCGATGGCGAGGCCGAGCAGGGCGATCTTCGCGGCCGGGCTGGGCAGGTCGGCGGCGTCGATGCGCTTCTGCGGCCGGAACATCTGCGGCAGGTGCGCGTAGCTGTAGACCGCGACGCGGTCGGGGCGCAATTCGATGACCTTGTCCAGCGTCGCCCGGAAGCCGTCGAGGGTCTGCTTCGGCAGGCCGTAGATGAGGTCGACGTTGATCGAGCGCATGCCGGCCGCGCGCGCGGCCTCGAGCACGTCGCGGGTGGCCTCGAAGGGCTGGACGCGGTTCACCGCGACTTGGACGTCGGGATCGAAATCCTGGATGCCGAAGCTGGCGCGGTTGAAGCCGATGTCGCGCAGCACCGCCATCGACGCGGGCGACGTGCTGCGCGGGTCGATCTCGATCGAGAGGTCGCTGTGCTGCTCGTCGGCGAAGCGGAAGACCTCGCGGAGGTGCGCGACCAGCCCGGTGAGCGTCGCATCGTCGAGGAAATTCGGGGTGCCGCCGCCGAAGTGAAGCTGCACCACCTCGCGGTCGTCGTCGAACAGCGGGGCGATGCGGTCGATCTCGCGGCGCAGGCGCTCCGCGTAGGCCGGCCCGCGGGCGGTATCGCGAGTGACGATCCGCGTGCAGCCGCAGTAGAAGCAGGGGCTCAGGCAGAAGGGGACGTGCACGTACAGCGACAGCGGCCGGGGGATCAGCGCGTCGTTGCTGCGGGCGATGGCGGCCCGCAGCGCCGACTCGCCGAAGGCGGCATCGAAATGCGGGGCCGTCGGGTACGAGGTGTAGCGCGGCCCCGGCGTGTCGTGCCGGGCCAGCAGGTCGGGGTCGAAGCGGGGGCGGCCAGTGGTCATGCCGGCACGGTAGGGGCGGCCCGCACCGCCGGCCTTGACCCCGATCAAGCGCCGGCCGGCAGGTCGCGACCGTGCGGGTTGGCACGGTTTCACGGAGCGACCATGGAAGGCGACCGTGCGCCGGCGCATGCTCGGGCCATGGCGACACGAGCCTCGGGGCGACGCGGGTGGTGGCGGATAGCGGGCTTGGCGGCCCTGTTGTCGGCTGCGGGCGCGCACGCGTCGACCGCCCTGCCCGAACAGCGTTTCGCCACGGCGGAGTTCCTGCCCTACATCGACCATTCGGCGCCGGAAGGGGGCTACTACCCGGCGCTGGTGACACGGGTGCTGGCGCACCATGGCGAGCGTGCCGTGTTCATCGACCGCCCTTGGGCCCGTGCCCATGAGGAAACGCGGGCGGGGCGCTTCGATGGGAGCTTTCCCTACCTGCGCAGCCCCGCGCGCGAGCGCGAGTTCCTGTTCTCCGACCCGCTGCTTGAGGTGCCCTCGCTGCTGTTCGTCCGCCGCGACACGCTCGCCGGGGGCGGCGATGTCGAGCGCAACCGGCGCATGCAGTCGGCGCGCCGCACCTGCTACCTGCGCGATTCACTGATGCCCACGCCCCTCGAGGCGCGTGTCGCGGCGGGCGATCTGGAGGTGGTGCGCGTCGACGACATGGCGCAGTGCTTCCGCATGCTCGAGGCCGGTCGCGTCGATGTCGTTGCCGCGGGAGCCTACAACGGCCACAGCACCCTGCGACGGCTGCACGGTGCCGGCGGACCGATCGCCGCCGTCGGCGGCGCCATCGATGTCTCGACCCTGCACCTCGTCTGGCCGCGCCGTGATCCCCGCGCCGAGGCGAGGCGTGTCGCCTTCAACGCCTCGCTCGCCGAGCTCAGGCGCTCCGGTGTCGTCGCCGACTTGCAGGCGCGGCTCCTCCTGCAAGCGGAGTGACACGGCGGCGCGGATAATCCGCCGCATGACGCCCCCCGACGAACTTCACCGGCACCACGCCCGATGGCTGCAGCGCCGACGGCGCCTGCGCCGCCTGCTGCGGCCGCTGCCACGCCGCGCCAACCTCGCGCGCTACCCGGTGCTGAAGTGGTTCGCCGTCCATGCGCGGCGGGCGGCGTTCCTCTGGTCGTTCAAGCGCGCCAACGTGATGCCCTCGCTGTACGTCGGCTCGGTGCTGGCCTTCCTGCCGGTGTACGGCCTGCAGATCCTGATTGGCCTCGGCCTTGCGCTGGGCCTGCGTGGCAACCTGACGGTGATGGCCGCACTGCAGATGATCACCAACCCGTTGACCATCGTCCCGATCTACGGATTCACCGCGTGGGTGGGCCTGGGCGCGATGGCGCTGGCCGGTGTTGGCGCCGGTTGGCCCGACGCCTTGCGCTACACCAACGCGCTGTTCGTCGGCGGCGTGATCGTCGGCTTGGCCTTCGCGCTGCTCGCCGACCTCACCTGGCGGCTGCTGGCCTGGGAGGCGCGGGTGTTCCGCCAGCGGCTCGACGCGCTGCGTCGGCATCGAGACGCAGCACGGGATAACGGCTGAACTCGGTGTCGAAGTAGGGCGTGCGCTGGTAGAAGAAGCGCAGCCGCTGGCGCGGGTCGGCGGCGAAGGCCGCGTCGGCCGCGAGCTTGGCCTCGAACTCGGCCTTCAGCGCGGGGTCCTTCGCCATCATCTCGCGGGCCATGGCCTCCATCACGCGCGGCTCCGCGTATTCCTTCTCTTCGAAGATCGCGTCGAAGAAGCCCCAGCGCAGGAAGCTGTCGGGCGAGGCCGGTTCGAGCAGCAGCGCGGCGAGACGCGCCTTCGGCTGGTCCATCGGCACCAGCCAACTGCCGGCGGGAACGGCCTGCTCGCCGGTCTCGAGGGTCTGTTCCAGCTCGGCGATCGCGTGGCGGCCTTCGAACGGACGCGGCGCCCACGCGACCTTGCCGAAACGGTAGCGGCCCGCTTCGACGGTGGTGGCCGCGTCGAGGCGCGTCATGGCGACGCCGTGCATGCGCAGCCGATCGACCACCGCGGTCCACTGCGGCGGCACGACGTAAGCCGCGGGCGCCGGGGCTTCGGCGGTGACGGTGACGGCCCTTTGCACGGGCACGCGGAGCGTTTCCGGCTTCGACGTGTCGTAACTCACCCACGTACCGCCCGAGACCTCGCTCTCGGTGCGCGAATCGGCGTAGCCGAGGAAGTCGATCGTCTCGGTGGTGTCGGCGAGGCCGAAGGCCAGCGGCACGGTCCGGCCGTCGGCGAAGCGTGCGGCGTCGGCCTGCGCATTCGCAGCCTGCAGGGCCTCGCCTTCCTTGCCGAGCATCCTCAGGATCTCGACCAGCAAGGCCTCGTTGACGGTAGCGCGGGTGCGGAAGTCCTTGAGCATGTGGGTCTCGACCAGCAGGCCGGGGCGATTCACGGCGGCGGCGTAGCCCACCGAGAAGCGCGGCCCCGAGGCCCCTTCGACGAGGCCGGCACGCAGGTTCGTGCTGTCCTTGAGGCTGACGTAGAACGCCACCGGCCAGCCCTGCGTGGCCAGCGCCGGCTTCACCACGCCGTCGAAGGCGCGCCGCTGCCAGTCGGCGAGCGGGGCCTCGATGTTCTGTGCCGCCTCATAGGCCCAGGTCATCGCGTACTGGTAGTCGGCGCCGTTCGTGTTGTGCATGTCGATCAGCAGGTCGGGGTTCCAGGCCTGCCACAGGCGCATCCACGCCTGCATCTCCGGCGCGTCGAGTTTGGTGTAGTCGCGGTTGAGGTTGAGGTTCTGCGCGGTGGCGCGCCAGCCCATCGCCTCGGGGCCGTTCTGGTTGATGCGGTTGAACGGGCCGAAACGCTCGTGCCCGTCGACATTGAAGATGGGCACGAGCACCAGCACGGCCTCGTCGACGAGGTCGGCATGCTTGCCGCTGACGGTGAGGTCGCGCACCAGGGCCATCAGCACGTCCTTGCCTTCGTTCTCGCCCGGATGGATGGCGGCCTGGATGAAGATCACCGGCTTGCCCGTGGCGTGCGCGGCCTCGGGCGTGGTGACGCCCTGCTTCGACACGATCACGGCGCGCATCGCGCGGTCCTGCGACGAGCGGCCGAATTCGAGCATCGCCACCTGCGGGCTGGCGGCGTCGAGGCGCTCGAAGTACGCCATCGTCTCGGCGTAGCGCGGCGTGCGCGTGTAGCCGCTGGTTTCCGCCGGCGTGGCCCAGCCGTCCGGCGCGGCAAAGGCCGCGGGCGAGACGGCGAGGCACAGGGCGAATGCGAGGGCGTTCGCGCGCGGACGGACGAGGCGGTTCGATGTGGGCATGCGGTTCTCCGTGAGCAGGCGTCCGATGCTAGCGGAGCCGTGCCGCATGCAGCGAGCATTCAGCCTCCGCGCGACGACATCGACGGTTTACGGCTTTCTTAGCCTGCAACTAACTCTTGCCTAACCTTGGCCTAAGACTGGCTTAAGTCGGCGCGGCAAGCATGGCGCCATGCCGATGACCGCCTTCCCCTTGCCCGCCCGCACCCACGCCGCACTCGATGCGGCCACTGATCCGGACTGGGTGCCGACCCTGCTCGGCCCCGACGACGACCGTCGGGTCGCCGAGGCCTTCGTCGCCCGCGTCTACCGCGAGCAGTTCGATGCGCACCTCGTGGAATTCATGCCCTGGATGCTGGTCTTCCACGACCGCCAGGGCGTGCTTCGCGCCGCCGTCGGTTTGCGTCCCGCGAAGGGCCACCCCTTGTTCGTCGAGCAGTACCTCGACCAGCCGGCGGAGCAGGCGGTGGCCGCGGCGCTGGGCCGCTGCATCGATCGCGATGCGATGGTCGAAGTGGGCGGCCTCGCCGCCTCGCGACCCGGTGATGCGCGCCGCCTGATCCTCTGCCTGACGCGCGGACTGCACCGGGCCGGCCTGCGCTGGGTGCTGTTCGCCGCCACGCGGCAACTGCGCAATGCCTTCGACCGCCTCGGTTTGGCCACCGTCGCCCTCGCGCCTGCGCTGGCCTCGCGCCTTCGTCCCGGCGCGACCGACTGGGGCCGCTACTACGACACGTCGCCGACGCTCGTCTCCGGCGACATCGCCGCAGGCATGGCCTTCCTCGAGGCCCGCGACGTCGCGGCGCCGATGCGCGGGTGGGCACGTGAGCGCCGTCCTGCAGTCTCTCGCCGATCGCGCCCCCAGCGACGTGTTGATGCATGACGGCGAGCAGGCGCTCACGGCCTCCACGTTGCTCGATGCGGTATCGCGCTGCCGCGACCAGCTCGAGACGCTGCCGCCGGGCGCGGTCGCCAGCCGCCTCGACAACGGCTTGGCCGCCGCCGTGCTCGATCTCGCCCTCGCGGCGAGCGCGCGCCCGCACATCGCCCTGCCGCCGTTCTTCACCGAAGCGCAGGCCGCGCATGCCGGGCAGTCGGCGGTGGCGATGGCCCTGCCTGCCGCGGCGGAATCGCCGCTGGACCGCTTGCAGTGGCGGACGCTCGAACCCTCGCCTCGCGCCTTGCCGGCCGGCACCGCGATCGTCACCTACACCTCCGGCAGCACCGGCGCACCGAAGGGCGTCTGCCTCGATCGCGCGTTGCCGGAGCGGGTCGCGGCCTCGCTGGTGCAGGCGATGGCCACGCTGGGCGTGCGCCGACACCTCAGCCTGCTGCCCCTGGGCGTGCTGCTGGAAACGGTCGGCGGGCTGTATGCGCCGCTGTTGGCGGGTGGCGAAGTGCACCTGCCTTCGCTCGCCACGGTCGGCCATCGCGGCAGCGCCGGCCTCGACATCCATGCCCTGTTGGCGACGCTGCATCGCCACGCCCCGGAGTCGATCATCCTCGTGCCGCAACTGCTGCAGGGGCTGGTGCAGGCGGCCGAAGCCGGTGCGGCCTTGCCGCGTTCGCTGCGCATGATCGCCGTCGGCGGCGCGCGCGTTCCGCTGAGCCTGCTGGGCCGCGCCGCAGCTCTCGGCCTGCCCGTGTACGAAGGCTATGGCTTGAGCGAGTGCGCGTCGGTAGTGGCCTTGAACCGCCCCGGTGCCCAGCGTGCCGGTAGCGTCGGCCGCCCCTTGCCGCATGCGCGGCTTCGCGTCGACGGCGAGGGCGAGGTGTGGGTCGATGGCCCCGCCTTCCTCGGCTACACCGGCGAGGCGTCGCGCGCTCCGGGTCCGTATGCCACGGGGGACCTTGGCGAGTTCGACAGCGAAGGCTTCCTGCATCTCCGCGGCCGCCGCAAGGCGATGTACATCACCGCCTGGGGTCGCAACGTCAGCCCCGAATGGCTGGAAAGCGAACTGGTGCAGCACCCGCTGATCGCACAGGCCTTCGTCTGGGGCGAGGGCCGCGTGCAAGGCGCCGCCGTTCTGGTGCCGCGCCGAGCCGACGTGTCCCCCGCCGCGCTCGAGCGCGCGGTGGCCGAAGTCAACGCTGGCCTGCCCGACTACGCGCGCGTCGCCGCCGTGCTGCTCGCGGACGAACCCTTCAACGTTGCCAACGGCCTGCTCACCGGCAACGGCCGGCCGCGGCGCGAGGCGCTGATGCAGCGCTACGGCGCCGCCATGGTCGCCGCGCCCGATCCGCATGCGCGCACCGTCCTTTCCCCTCCTGTCCACGAGAGCGTCCATCCATGAAGACCTTCAGTCCGCTGCCCGAGATCGGCGGCTTCCACGCCCGCCTGATCGCGCAGAGTGCCGAGGCGCGCGCGGCCTTCCAGGCGCTGCCGATCCTCGGCGAGGCGGTGCAGGGCCGCGTGTCCCGCGAGGACTACATCGCCTTCCTCATCCAGGCCTATCACCACGTCCGCCACACCACGCCGCTGCTGATGGCCTGCGGCAGCCGCCTGCCGGCCCGCCTGGAATGGTTGCGCGAGGCCATCGCCGAGTACATCGAGGAGGAGGTCGGCCACCAGGAATGGATCCTCGACGACCTCGAGACGCTGGGCGTGTCGCGCGCCGCCGTGCTCGAGGCCGGCCCCTCGCCCGCGACGGAGCTGATGGTCGCCTACGCCTACGACACCATCCATCGCGGCAACCCGGTCGGTTTCTTCGGCATGGTGCTGGTGCTCGAAGGCACCAGCGTCGCGCTGGCGACACGCGCGGCGGATGTCATCGAAACCACCCTCGGGCTTCCGAAGAAGGCGTTCCGCTACCTGCGCTCGCACGGCAGCCTCGACGTCGAGCACACCGGCTTCTACGAAGGCCTGATGGACCGCCTGCACGAACCGTCCGACCAGGCGGCCGTGGTGCACGCGGCACGGATGTTCTACGGCCTGTATGGCGCGGTGTTCCAGGGCCTGCGCAACGCGCAATCGCTGGCGGTGGCCGCATGAGCCCGCTCGCCGGTCGCGGCGTCCTGCTCACTGGGGCCAGCGGCGGCATCGGCCAGTGCCTGGCGCTGCGCCTCGCCGAGGTCGGCGCGACCGTGTACGCCGTCGGACGCCGTGCCGATGCGCTGCATGCGCTCGCGGCGCGTGCGCATCCGGGCGCCATCCGTCCTGTGGTGGCTGATCTGGCCACGGCGGACGGCATCGACGCGGTCCGCCGCGCGGTGGCCGCGGCGCCGATCCCGGTCTCCTTGGTCATCCTGGGGGCCGCGGATTCCCGTTTCGGCCTGTTCGAACACAGCAGCGTCGTCGATGTGCAAGCCCAGGTCGCCACGAATCTCGTCGCACCGATGCTGCTGGTGCGCGCGCTGCTGCCGTGCCTGATGCGCCTGCCAAGCGCCGGCATCGTCGGCATCGGCTCGACCTTCGGCAGCCTCGGCTACCCCGGCTTCGCCGCCTACAGCGCCAGCAAGTTCGGCCTGCGCGGTTTCCTCGAAGCGCTTGCGCGCGAGCACGCCGACACGCCGCTGCGCGTGCAGTACCTCTCGCCGCGGGCGACCCGCACGGCCCTGAACAGCCCGGCGGTCGAGGCCATGAATGCCGAGCTCGGCGTGGCCGTCGACGACGCCGATCTCGTCGCCGCCTCGCTGCTCGAGGCCATCGAATCCGGCACGCGCCGCCGCCAGCTCGGTTGGCCGGAGCGCCTGTTCGCGCGCCTCAACGGCGCCCTGCCGGAGCTCGTTGATCGCGCGCTCGCCAAACAGCTTCCCATCGTGCGGCGCTTCGCCCGCGCCGCCGCCCCCGTCGTTTCCGACACCGCCCTGGAGTCCCGCCCATGAATGCCTTCCGTCATCCCCTCGCCGTCGCCATCCTTGCTGGCCTTGTGCCCATGGCCGCGCTGCTCGCCGCGCCGTCGGCCCACGCGGCCGACACGCCGCCCGCGGCGGCCACGCTCGCTGCGCCGGCGGCCTCGCCGGTGGCGACGCTGCAGGCCCGCTGGGCGGAGATCAAATACGGCCAGCCCGCCAACGCCCAAGCGGCCGCTTTCGAAGCCCTCGCGAAGGAGGCCGACGCCGCCGTCGCTGCGCATCCACGCGATGCCGCCGTGCTGACCTGGCGCGGAATCATCGAAGCCTCGTGGGCCGGCGCGAAAGGCGGGCTCGGCGCCCTCTCGCTGGTGAAGAAGGCGAAGGCCGATTTCGAGGCCGCACTGGCCATCGACGACGCCGTCCTCGACGGTTCGGCGCACACCAGCCTCGGCAGCCTGTACTACCAGGTGCCCGGTTGGCCGGTCGGCTTCGGCGACGAGGACGCCGCGCGTGAGCATCTGGAAGCGGGCCTGCGCATGAACCCGGCGGGCATCGACAGCAACTACTTCTGGGCCGACTTCCTGCGCGACCAGGGCGACGATGCCGGCGCCATCGCGGCGTTCCGCAAGGCCCTCGCGGCGCCGCCGCGCCCCGGTCGTGAATCGGCCGACGCCGGCCGTCGCGGCGAGATCGAAGCCGCGCTGGCCGCGCTGGAGGGCTGACGCCTAGACTCCAGCCATGCGAATCCTGCTGGTGGAAGACGACGCGTCGCTCGGCGAGGGCCTTCAAACGGCCCTGCGCCGGGCGGCCATCGCGGTGGACTGGGTGCAGGACGGCTTCGCCGCGCTGACGGCCATCCGTGACGGTGGCTTCGATGCGGTGGTGCTCGACCTTGGCCTGCCGCGGATGGACGGCGTGCAGGTGATCCGCACCGCGCGGCAGGAGGGGCGCCGCGTGCCAATCCTCGTGCTGACCGCCCGTGACCGCGTCGGCGACCGCATCGAGGCGCTGGACCTCGGCGCCGACGATTTCCTCGGCAAGCCCTTCGACCCGAACGAACTGCTTGCCCGCCTGCGGGCGCTGCATCGCCGCGCGCAGGGGCAGGCCCAGTCCACGCTCTCGCACGGCGCGCTGCGCCTCGATCCGGCGACGCTCAGCGTGCACTGGCAGGGGCGCATCATCGACCTGCCGCGCCGCGAGTTCGCCCTGCTGCGCGCGCTGATGGAACAGCCCGGCCGCATCCTGACGCGCGACGCGCTGCAGCAGGCCATCTACGGCTGGGACGAGGACGTGGCCAGCAATTCGCTCGAGGTGCACGTGCACCACCTGCGCAAGCGGCTCGACGCCGACCTGATCCGCACCGTGCGCGGCGTGGGCTACACGCTGTCGGTGCCGGCATGAGGTCGGCGCGGCTGATGCTGCTGGCGGCGCTGGTCGTCGTGGTCTGTGGCGTGGCGGCGGTGGCGGCGTTCTTCAGTTACCGCGAAGGCCGCACCGAGGCGGCGGAGCTGTTCGACGCCAAGCTCGCGCACTCGGCCCGGGTGCTGTCCGCCCTCGTCGCACCGCACGTCGCGGACCTGCCGCAGGCCGACGGCGCGCCGTCGCTGATCGAGGTGTGGCATGGCGACGCCGAAGGCCGGGGCGATGCCCTCGTGAGTGCCGACGGCCACGTTTACGAAACCAAGCTGGCCTTCCAGGTGCGCGATGCCGAAGGCCGGCTCCTGCTGCGTTCCGAGAGCGGCCCCGCCACGCCGTTGGCCGCGCTGGCATCAGGCTTCGCCGACGTCGAGCTCGAGGGCCAGCCGTGGCGGGTGTTCACGCTGCGCAGCCGCGAGGGCCTATGGGTGCAAGCGGCGGAAGAGGGCGAGATCCGCGAGGAGCTCGCCACCGGCATCGCCCGCGGCACCTTGCTTCCCTTGCTGTTCGGCCTGCCCGTGCTCGTGCTGATGCTCTGGGTGGTGCTGGAGTTCGCGGCCCGTGGCCTTGCACGCATCGTCGATGGCATCGAGCGCCGCGCCGGCCACGACCTGACGCCGATCGAGCCCAACGCCATGCCGCTGGAGCTCGGTGGCCTCGTGCGCGCCATCAACGGCCTGTTCGATCGCATGCGGACGGCCCTGGAGCGCGAGCGCCGATTCACGGCGGATGCCGCGCATGAACTGCGCACGCCGCTCGCGGCCTTGCGCGTCCACGCGGCCAATTGCCACGCCGAGGAGGACCCCGCGGCCCGCGACGCGCTGGCGGCGCGCGTCGATCGTGCGCTGGTGAGGATGGAGCGCGTGATCGCGCAGATGCTCGACCTGGCGCGGCAGGAATCCGCACTGCCCGGCGCCGGACCGCCCGGCCGCGGCGCGATCGACCTGGCGGCCCTCGTGCGGCGCGAGGCGGCGGAGCTCGGCGTCGCGGGTTTCGGGCGCGGCCTGCAGCTCGAAGTGACCGGCGACGAGCATGTTCCCGTGGCGGGTGACGAGATCGCCCTCGGCATCATGGTGCGCAACCTGCTCGACAACGCGTTCCGCTACACGCCCGACGGTGGCCGGATCCGCATCGAGGTCGGGAAGCAGGGCGCTGGCGTGCAACTGGGCATCGACGATTCCGGCCCCGGCTTGCCCGCCGAGGCGCGCGAGCGCGTCTTCGACCGATTCCATCGCGAACTCGGCAGCGGCGCCACCGGCAGCGGCCTCGGCCTGTCGATCGTGCGCTCCGTGCTGGCGCGGCACGAGGGCACGATCACGCTGCGCGATTCCGAATGGGGTGGGCTGGGCGTCGATGTGCGACTGCCCGGGGTCACGCCCGGCTAGCGGTCGGCGTCCTCGGCGTCCTCGGCGGCAGGGGCGTCGGGTTCCGCCCGCGCCACCTTGCTGGCCACGGTGAGGTCGGCGCTGACGTTGCCGACGGTGGAGAACACATCGGGGATCAGGTCGACCGCGAGCAGCAGGCCCAACGGTTCGACGGGCAATCCGGCGGCCTGCACGATCGGCAGGTTGGTGCCCATGAAGCTGGCCTGGCCCGGCAGGCCCACCGAGCCAAGGCTGATGACCACGGCGAGCGCGATGCAGGTCGCGATCGTCGTCGCGTCGAGTTCGATGCCGTAGGCCCAGGCGATGAAGCTCATCACGCCCAAGTACTGCGCCGGGCTGGTGATGCGGAACAGCGAAACCGCCAGCGGCAGCACCAGCGCGCCGATTTGCGGCGGGTAGCCGAAGCGCTCGTTCGAGGCTTGCAGCATGGCCGGCAGGCTGGCCAGCGAGCTCTGCGTGCTGGCAGCGACGACCTGTGCCGGCAGGATGGCGCTGGCGAAACGGCGCAACGGCTCGCCGCCGCCCAGCGGCGCGATCACGTACAGCGAGGCGGTGATGACGAGGTAGGTGGCGATCAGCACGGCCACGTGCACGCCGAGTGCGCCGAGCACGCTGCCGCCGGCCTGCACGGTGACGGGGAGGATGAGCGCGAACACGCCCAGCGGACCCACCTTCAGCACCCAGTGCACGATGACGATCATCGCGTCGGCCACGCCCTGCGCCAGGGCCAGCACCGGTGCGCGGCGTTCGGCCGGGATGCGCGTCAGCGCGAACGCGAACAGCAGGGTGAACACCACCAGCGGCACGATGGCGCCCTGCGCGGCCGCGGCGATCGCATTGGTGGGCACCAGGGCGGCAAGGCTGGCGGCCACGCTGCCTTCCGGTGCCGCGATGGTGCCGGTGGCCGCGTGCAGGGCTTCGGTGAGCGCCTCGCTGCGCGGCGCGAACGACAGCAGGAAGGGCGCGAAGAACGCGGTGAAAACCGCCGAGGCCGTCGCGAGGCCGAGTATCCAGGCCAGCGTGCGCCGCGCGATGCGCCCCGACGCGGCCGCATCACTGGCCTGTGCCACGCCGACGATGAGCAGGCCCATCACCAGCGGGACGATGGTCATCTGCAGCGCGTTGAGCCACAGCCGGCCAATCGGCTGCGCGATCGCGGCCGCGTGCTGTGCCGCCGCTGGTGCGAACGCGTTGAGGACGAGGCCGAGGACGGCGCCGAGCAGCAGGCCGAGGAAGACCTTCGCGGCGCCGCTCATTCGTGCGCGTCCCGGCCGGCCGGCGTGCCGCCCGCAGGCCCGGCATTCGGGTTGCCGCTGCCGGGTGCCGGCAGATCCCACGCGGCCTGCAGGCGCGCGTAGGCCTGCACGGGCAGCAGAACGAAGCGCGGCGTCGCGGCTGGATCAAGCCAGCCGAGCAAGGTGGCCATGTCGGCATCGGCCATGGCCGTGCAGCCGGCGGTGGGCACGTCCGGCCCTTTCCACAGGTGCGCGAAGATGCAGCTGCCCGCGCGGTCCACGCCGGCGGCGTTGTGCTCGATGACGAAACCGAGGCGGTAGCGCTGGTCGCCGTCCTTGTGCAGGTCGCGGCGCATCGGCTCGGTGCTGCCTTCGATGGCCTTCGCGCCGACCTCGCGGGTATCGACGATGCGGTTGTAGTCGGGCGAGCCGGGCACGTCGATGCACCAGTGCTCACGCTGCATGGGCGTGTACGCGAGGCGCGTCGAGGCGCTGTCCGCGTAGCCGAACGCGGGGCCGATGGCGAACACGCCGGCCGGGGCGCGGCCATCGCCTTCGGCTTTCTGCGGTCCGTCGGCCTGCGGCGCGTGCACGCCAAGGCCCCAGGCGCTGCCGCTGCGGCCCACCATCACCGGGAAGCTCGCGCCCACGGGACGCCACGCACCGCCGGCGTCGCGCTCGAAGCGCGCGAGGCGGCCTTGGGGGGCGTCCCAGTTCGGCGTCAGCACGACCACGAGTTGGCGGGTGGCCGGGTTCGGCCAGGGGCCGTGGTCGCCGACGCGCGGCGGCCGCGTGTCGTCTTGGCTCGGCGCCGAACGCATCGGCCCGCGATCACCCAAGCTGGTGCAGCCGGCGAGCATGGCGACGACGGCCAGAAGGAGCAGGGCGGGGAGGGTGCGCGGAGAGGCGTGGGGGGCGGGCATATCAGAGGTCCAGGAATTCGAGGCCGGCGATGGCGCGGATGCCAAGGCCGGGAGTATCGCCGACGGTGATGCGCGGGCCTTCGAAACGGACATTGCCGTCCACGGGGTCGAAGCGCGCGAGGCCGGGGCTGTCGAGGTCGATCAGTCGAACGAGGGCGGCGTTCGCGACGGCGAAGTGGGCCGCGGCGGCAGCGCCGATGGGGCTTTCCAGCATGCAGCCCACCATGCAGGGCAGGCCGGCTTCGCGCGCGACCTCGGCCACGCGGGCCGCCCCAGCCAGGCCGCCGCTCTTCATCAGCTTGAGATTGATGAGGTCACACGCGCCGGCGGAAATCGCGCGTTGGGCGTCGCGGGCGTTGAACACCGATTCGTCGGCCAGCAGCGGCGTGGTGATGGCGGCGCGGAGGGTGGCCAGGCCCTCGAGGTCGTCGGCGGGCAACGGTTGTTCGAGCAGTTGGAGGTCGAGCCCGCGCGATTCCAGCGCCTGCATCACGGCGATCGCGTGCGGCAGCGTCCAGCCCTGGTTGGCGTCGAGTCGCAGCCGCGCGCGGCCCGCCACCGCGTCGTGCAGGACCGCGATGGTCTCGACGTCGGACTCGGGATGCTTGCCGACCTTGATCTTCAGCGCGCGATAGCCGGCCTCGATCGCGACGTGCGCATCAGCGAGCATGGTCGCGGCGTCGTTCGCGCTGATGGTGAGGTCGGTGGCCAGCGTCGCCGTGCCCTCGAGGCGGCTGCCGAGGAAGCGATGCAAGGGCAGACCCGCCGCCTGTGCGGCGAGATCGTGCAGGGCGATGTCGATGGCCGCTTTGGCGCTGGAGTTCCCGGCCATGGCCCGCTGCACGCGATCGAGCAGCGCGGGCAATGCGGCGACGTCGCCGTCGCGCAGCGCGGGCAGCAGGTGCTGGCGCCACGCGGCTTCGATGGAGGCGTGGGTCTCGCCGGTGATCATTGCCGTGGCCGCCGCGCTGCCGTGGCCCACGTGGCCGGTGTCGGTGTCGAGCAGCAGCACGCGGTCGTCGATGTGGTCGACCTCGCGCAGCGCCGTGCGGAACGGCACCTTCAACGGCACGCGGAGCCGGGCGATGCGCCAGCCGGTGATCCTCATGGCGCGTTGTCCGCGGGCAGCACGCGCACCAGCGTGGTGGCTGCATCGAGGTAATCGGTGGCCGCGTCGACGTGCAGCGGCAGCAGCGGCGTCAGCACCACGCCGTTCGCGCGCCATTCCACCAGCTCGCCGCCGGCCTCGCGGACGCGCAGCTTGTGCACGTCGTGGATGACCCACGGGCCGCGCTCGTCATGGCCCACCACCATCACCACGTGCCCGGGCAGGTAGAGCAGGTCACCCGGCGCCAGCGCGGCTGCCGCATCGAGGCGTGCCGCGCGGTCGAGGCCGACGAGCGATTGCCGCGCGAACGCGGGGCTGCGCGCCTGGTCGCCGGTGTTGCGCGGCAGGACGAGGCCCACGCTGCGATAGACCTCGCTGACGAAGCCCGAGCAGTCGCGGGCGCCGTTCGCGTGGCCCCAGCCGTAACGCTCGCCGAGGAAACGGAACGCCTGTCGCAGCACATTGGCCCGCGACGCCGCCAACGGGCCGTCCTGGCTGGCTTCGCCGCGGGGCAGCAGGGCGGTCGTGAGCACCAGTGCGCCGGACGCATCGCGCGTGGGCACTTCGACGACGTGGGACGCGAGCGCGCTTTGGCCGTTCACCGCCTCCGTCACCGTCCAGTCGCGACGTTCGGGAAGGGCCACGCCCATGTCGAGTGCCAGGCCGGAAACGGCGGGGGCGTCGGGGGTCGTTGCCAACCGAGCCACCGGCTCCAAGATCACGCGGCTCGCGCGCGCGGCGAAGCCGAGGGCGGTGTCCCGGTCGGTGTGGGCCAGCGCGTCCTCTTCGATCCAGCCCGCATAGGTGGCCCCGACCACGAACCGCCAGCGGCCGTCGGCGCTGGCATGCAGCACCGCGACGGGTGTGCCCGGGAAAAAGGCCGATTCCTGGAAGCGGTCGAGGTCCGTCTCGCCCGGCGCGCTGAAGACGCGCTCGTGCGTGGGGAAGGTGCGCAGTGCCGCGCGCCGCGTCACCAGCGCCCAACCCAAGGCGCGTTCGCCTCTGGCGGCGTCGAGCGCTTCAAGATCCAGCGCGTCCGACCAGCGTTGGCGGTCCGCCTCGCCGAGCAGACGACCGTCCTCGCCATAGCGCAGGGCCGTCGGCGGGGTCGACAGCGCGAGCACGCGTGCACGGATCGCGGCGGTGGTCATCACCTCCGGCAAGGCCGCGAGCCGCGTCACCGACGGGTCGCTGTCGAGCAGCCGGTCGTTCTGCGCGGCCAGGGCCTTCGCTTCCATCGCCACGCGCTCGGCGCCGGGCCAGCGCGCGATCCAGTGCGCGGCCTCGTAGGCCGCGTCGGCCGGGCGAAGCCGCTCGGGCCCCTGCGCTGCGTTGCCCAAGGCGGCGACGGTGTGGTCGGCGGCGGGCCGCTCCCGCGCGCTGGCCGGTAGCGCCGCCAAGGCGACGAACGCGAGCAGTGCGACGCCACGCGCGGTATCGAGGATCGTCCTATCCGCCATCGTGGCCCTCATCCGCCGTTCGCTCCCATCAGCCCGGGCAGTACCGCCGCGAGGGCCAGCCCGACGCCGGTGCCGAGCAGGTAGCCGAGCAGGGCCAGCAGGATGCCCAGGGGCGCGAGCGCCTTCGCGTGCATCGCTGCAAGCAAGGGCGCGCTGGCGACGCCGCCGATGTTGGCGAGCGAGGCGACGCCGACGAGGGCGAGATCGAGCTTGAACAGGCGCGCGGCCCCGGCCATCAGCGCGGCGTGCACCGCCAGCACGATGAAGCCGGCGAGGATGAACCACGGCGCGGCCGCCAATCCCTCGAAGCTCCCCTGCGAGGCGAGCGTCACCACCACGATCGCCAGCAGCGCGCTGCCGCAGCCTTCGGCGCCGGGCAGGCGACGCAGCGGGGTCAACGCGGCCAACACACCGGCCACGCTCACCAGCAACAGCGTCCAAGAGGTGGCATTGAGCACGCCGTCCTGTGGCATCACCGCCGCGAGCTCGCGCGCCAGCAGCCCCGCCGAGAGGCCGACGCCCAGCCACAGCAGGGCATGGCCGGGCGTGGACGGTGCCTCCGGTTCCGGGGCGAAGGCGGCGACGGTCTCGCCGCTGGCGCGGGCCTTCGCCCAGGCGTTGAAGCGCGGCGCCAGCGGCACGCTGGCGAACAGCAGCAGCACCCAGACGCTGTAGCAGAGCGCGTCGGTCAGCAGGGCGAAGCCGAGCATTTCGGGCGACGTGCCGATGGCCTGGCTGACGGCGACGAGATTCGCCGTTCCGCCCACCCAACTGCCCGCCACCGCGGCGAGCGGCTTCCAAGCGTCGGCGGGCAGCAGGCCGCCCAGCAGCCAGGCCGCGATGAGGAAACCGAGGGTGATGGAGGCCGTCGCGCAGGCGAACGCGAGGAGCACGCGCGGCCCCAGCGCGAGGATGGCGCGCAGGTCGCAGCGCACCAGCAGCAGGAAGATGAGGGCCGGCAGGGCCAGCGCCATGACCTGCGAGCGCGCGGCGTCCACTGCCGGACCATCGCTCCAGGCCCCGGTCACCGCGAGTGCGGTCGCCGCGAGGTAGGCCAGCACGATCGGCGGCAGCACCTCGAACAGGCGAAGGGGCCAGCGGCTGGCGAGCACCGGGAAGAGGCCGGCGAGGAGGAGCAGGGCCGCAAGGAAGGCGGCGGGAGAGTCCGTCATGGGCCGATCATAAAGAGGGCGCCGGCCAATCCGGCACGGCCGCGTCGGCTGGCGATCAGGGGCGTCTCGGCGGCGTGAGGACGGCAGCGGGACCCTCTTGCACCGGCCCGGCGACGCCCCGCATGGTGGCCGCCCGATCCACCACGAGCCTGTCGCCATGCTGCTTCGCCACATCCTCGCCCTCTCGCTGCTCGCCGCCCTGCCGGCCGCCGCGCAATCGCCGGCGAGCGCCGACGTCCCCGCCACGGCCGCCACGCCCGGCAAACAGCCCTTCACCGTCGAACGCAGCTGGCAGATCCAGCGCCTCGGCAACCCGGTCGTCTCGCCGGACGGTTCGCGCATCGTCGCGCCGGTCACGCGCTTCGAGATGAAGGAGGACAAGGCCTACACCGACCTGTGGATCTGGAACGCCGACGGCAGCGGCGAGCGCGCCTTCACCACGCACGTGGGCAACGAGGGCTCGCCGGCCTTCAGTCCGGACGGGCGCTTCATCGCCTTCACCGCACAGCGCGAGGACGACAAGGCGCCGCAGCTCTATGTGATGCCGGTCGACGGCGGCGAAGCCCGCCGCCTCACCACGCTGGCCACCGGCGTGCAGAGCCCGAAGTGGTTCGCCGACGGCCGCCGCCTCGCCTTCGTCTCGCGCGTCTTCGCCGATTTGCCGCTGGCTGAGCAGGGCAAGCGGATCGACGAGCGTGCCGCCAGCAAGATGACCGGCCAGGTCTGGGACGGCGGCCCGGTCACCGCCTGGGACCGCTACATGGACGAGCGCCAGTTCCACGTCTTCGCCGTCGATGTCGGCGGTGGCGCCCCGCAGGCGTTGACGCTGGGCACCGGCCTCGAGCTGCCGCGCGCAGCGGTGCAGGGCACCGACGGGCTGTTCGCGATCTCGCCGGACGGCGCCGAGCTGGCTTTCGTCGCCGATTCGAACCCGGCCCGCGAGGACGCCAACAACGACGTGTTCACCGTGGCCGTGCCGGCCGCGGGGGCTGTGGCCGCCAAGCCGGTGAACCTGACGCCGGAGAACCCGGCCAACGACGGCACCCCGCTGTACAGCCCGGACGGCCGCACGCTCAGCTTCGTCCAGCAGCGCATCGAGGGCTTCTACGCCGACAAGGGCCGCCTGATGCTGCGCGACCGCCGCAGCGGTGACACCCGCGAGATGTACGCCGAGTGGGACCGCACGGTCGGTGAGTACCTTTGGGCGCCCGACAGCCGCCGCCTCTACGGTGCGGTCGATGACGCCGGCACCGTGCGTGCCTACGAGTTCCCGCTCTCCGGCGAGCCGCGCGCGATCACCGGTCCTGCCTCGTTCAATGGCCTCGCGCTGGCGAAGAACGGCCTGATGGTCGGCCTGCGCCAGACCTTCGTCGAGCCGCCGACCCTCGTCCGCATCGATCCGCGCAGCGGCCGCGCCACCAAGCTCTCGACGATCAACGACGAGCTGCTGGCCAACACCGATTTCGGCACCTACGAGTCGGTGACCTACAAGGGCGCCAATGGCGCCGACATCCAGATGTGGGTCAACTACCCGCCGGGTTTCGACAAGTCGAAGAAGTACCCGTTCTTCATGCTGATCCACGGCGGCCCGCACAACGCGATCACCGACGGCATGAGCTTCCGCTGGAACGCGCAGGTGTTCGGCAGCTGGGGCTACGTCACCGCGTGGCCGAACTTCCACGGCAGCTCGGGCTTCGGCCAGGCCTTTACCGATTCGATCAACCCGGAATGGGCCGAGCAGCCGTACCAGGACGTGATCAAGGCGGCCGAGTGGTTCGCCGCCCAGCCGTGGATCGACAAGGACCGCATGGTCGCGGGCGGCGGCAGCTACGGCGGCTACCTCACCAGCGTCATCCTCGGCCGCGAGCATCCGTTCCGCGCCCTCGTCGCGCACGCGGCCGTGTACAACCTGTACACCCAGTACGCGGCCGATTTCTCCAGCGAGATGCCGCGCTTCGGCGGCTTCTGGGAGAAGGGCAACGACGAGGTGCTGCGCCGCAATTCGCCGCACTTCGGCGCCGCCAACTTCGACACCCCGACCCTCGTCGTCCATGGCCAGACCGACCTGCGCGTGCCGGTGAACCATGGCCTCGAGCTCTACCAGACCCTGCTGATGAAGGGCGTGCCGAGCCGCTACGTGTACTTCCCCAACGAGAACCACTGGATCCTGAAGCCGCAGAACTCGGTGTTCTGGTACCAGCAGGTGCAGCAGTGGTTCGAGGCGCACAACGCGCCCAAGGCCGACTGAGACTCGGCATCGGTTAGCCTTGTCGCCTTCGACGGCCGGGGAGGGCAGCGTGGGCGACAAGGCGAGTGACATCACGGCCGATGCGGCTGCGGCAAACGCCGCGGCTCCCGACGTGCAGCACCTCGACACCACGTCGCTTGCTGCACTCCTGAAGCGCGCGTCGCCGGCCCGCGCGGCGCAATTGCTCGCGGCCATGCCGCCCGCACGGGCGGCCCGCATCCTCGAGGCCCTGCCCGCCGACGTGCGCGCGCCGATCATGGCGGCGGCGCCGGCCGGCACCGATTGGGCGGATGCGCAGCGCTACCCCGAGGGCAGCGTCGGCCGCCTGTTGGAAGACCCGCCGGCGGTTTTTCCTGCCGGCACGCGCGTCGGTGAAGCCATTGACCGCCTGCGCGAGGTCGTCAAGACGCGGATGGTCACCTACCTCTTCGTCGTCGATGGCTCGCAGCGCCTGCAGGGCGTCGTCGCCTTCCGCGAGCTGCTCTATGCCGCGCGGGAGCAGGCGCTCGATGACGTGATGATCCGCCAGCCCTTCGTGCTCTCGCCGTCGGCCACGTTGATCGACGCCATGCGCGAGGTCGTGCAGCGTCACTACCCGGTGTACCCGGTCTGCGAGGCCGACGGCACGCTGGTCGGGCAGGTGCGCGGGCAGGCGCTGTTCGAACAGCAGGCTTTCGAGATTTCGGCGCAAGCCGGCGCGATGGTGGGCGTCGAGAAGGAAGAACGCCTCGCCACGCCGTGGGCGCGCAGCTTCCGCTTCCGCCATCCGTGGCTGTTGCTGAACCTGCTCACCGTGTTCGTGGCGGCGGGCGTGGTGGGCGTCTTCCAGGACACGATCAACGAGATCGTCGTGCTGGCCATGTTTCTCCCCGTGCTCGCCGGACAAAGCGGCAACCTCGGCGCGCAGTCGCTGGCCGTGGTGGTGCGCAGCATGACGCTGGGCGAACTGCGGGGCGCGTCCATCCCGCGCCTGCTCGGCAAGGAGGCGTGGCTGGGCCTCCTGAACGGCCTCGGCACCGGCCTGCTCGCGGCGGCGGCGATGGCAGTGATCGCCCGAGAGCGCGCCGACATGCCGGTGCTGGCCATCACCGTGCTGGTGGCGATGACGGCGAGCTGCGCCCTCTCCGGCGTCGCCGGTGCCGGCGTGCCCCTTCTGCTGAAGCGCCTTGGCGCCGATCCGGCGACCGCCTCGGCGATCATCCTCTCGACGATCACCGACGTGTGCAGCATGGGCTTCTTCCTCGGGCTCGCCAGCCTCCTGCTGGTCCTGTACGGCTGAATGTCGGGTGATGTTGCATTGCAGCGTGCAAGCCGTCGCGGCGGCGCCGCAGGATCGAAGCGCTTCCGACGTGGGGGAGGGAGCACGAACCCGCAAGCGCCTTGGCCTTGCGGGTTCTTTTTTTCCGGCGAGGTGCCATGACGTCGCTTGAGGCCACCCTCGATGCCCTCGTCGAGCGGCGGCTCGACGCGCTCGCCGAAGCCATGCCGCTGGGGGCGGCGACCCGAAACGCGCTGCGTCCGCTGGCCATCGCTTCGGAGTTCGCGCTCGACGTGCTGCGGCGGCAACCGGCCCTGCTCGCGAACCGCCACGCGATGCCAACGTTCCCTTCGCTCGATGCCGACGCCCCCGAGGGCGCGATGGCCGCGCTGCGGCGCTGGCGGACCGCCGCGTCGAGCGCGCTGATCGCCCGCGATGTCGATGGCCTCGACGACGTCGACGCCACCCTCGTCGGCAGCACGCGGATCGCCGAGCAGGCCCTGCAGGGGGCGCTGCGTCAAGCGGAAGCCGAGTTCGCGCCGCGCTTCGGCACGGTGCGCGACAGCGATGGCCGCGCGCAGCGGTTGGTCGTGTTCGCGCTGGGCAAGCTCGGCGGCGGCGAGCTCAACTTCAGTTCCGACGTCGACCTCGTCTACGCCTACCCGCGCGGTGGCAGCAGCGACGGCGCGCGGTCGCTCGACGCCGAGCCCTACTTCGTCCGTCTCGGCCAGCGCCTCGCGCAGCTGTTGAACGAGCCGACCGTCGACGGCTTCTGCCATCGCGTCGACCTCCGCCTCCGCCCGTTCGGCGACAGCGGCCGCCTCGCGTTGAGCTTCGACGCGATGGAGGCCTACTTCCAGCGCGAGGGCCGCGATTGGGAGCGCTACGCCTGGCTGAAGGCGCGCCCGGTGGCCGGCGATCTCGCGGCTGGCGACGGGCTCATCGAGGCGCTGCGGCCCTTCGTCTACCGGCGCTACCTCGACTTCACCGCGTTGGATTCGCTGCGCGAGATGAAGGCGATGATCGAAGCGGAAGTCGCGCGCAAGGACATGGCCGACGACCTCAAGCGCGGCCCCGGCGGCATCCGCGAGGTGGAGTTCCTCGTGCAGGCCATCCAGCTCATCCGCGGCGGCCGCGAAGCGGCGCTGCGCCGCCGCGGCCTGCTGCCCGCGCTCTCCGCGCTTGCCGCCGCGGGCCACCTGCCGCAAGCCACGGCGCAGCGCCTCGCCGAGGCCTACCGTTTCCTGCGTCGCGTCGAGAACCGCGTGCAGATGCTGCGCGACGCGCAGGAGTACGCGCTGCCTTCCGACCCGCTCGATCGCCTCCGCGTGGCGCGCGGTTTGGGGCATGCCGATGCGGCGGCGCTGGAGGCCGCACTGCGTTCGCATCGCGACGTGGTGGCGGCCGAGTTCGCCGCGGTGCTCGGCAGCCGCGAAGCGCACACGCGGGCTACGGCCTCGTCGGATGCCCGCACCGCCGCCTTGGCCGCTTACTGGCAAGCGTTGCCCGAAGGCGGCGCCGTGGCCACGCTGGCCGAGGCGGGTTTCGTCGACGCCGAAGCCGCCGATGACGCGCTTCGCCGCCTCTCGGGCTCGGCCCTTCGGCGCAGCCTGTCGGCACGCGCGGCCGGGTGGTTCGACCGCATCGTCCCGATCCTCGCCGCGCAGGCCGCCGCCAGCGATGCGCCCGACGCCAGCCTCGCGCGTGGCATCGCGCTGATCACCGCCATTGGCCGCCGCAGCAGCTATTTCGCCCTGCTGGCCGAGCAGCCTGCGGCCCTCGAACGCCTCGCCCAGGTCTGCGCCGGCAGCGCGCTGCTGGCCGAGCGCCTCACGGAGCATCCGCTGCTGCTCGATGAACTGCTCGACGTTCGCGCCGCCGGCCCGCTCCCCGACGCCGCGACCATCGCGCAGGAGATCGCCGGACTGGTGCCCGCGCACGACGATGCGGAGGCGGCGTTGATCGCCTTGAACGAGCGGCGGCACAGCCTCGCGTTCCGCATCGGGATGGCGTGGCGCGCGGGCCGCATCGACGCCGTGGCGGCGACGCGCCGTCTGGCCGCGGTGGCGGAAGCCGTGGTCGTGGCGGCACTGGCCCTCGCCACACGCGAAGTGCAGCGCGCGCACGGTCGCGTCGCCGAGGGCGGATTCGCCGTGCTCGGCTACGGCAGCATCGGTGCGGAGGAGCTCGGCTTCGCCTCCGACCTCGACCTCGTCTTCGTGCATGGCGCCGACCCCAATGCCGTGTCGGACGGCGCGCGCCCGCTGGATGCCGGCCGCTACTACCTGCGCATCGCGCAGAAGCTCGTCGCGATCCTTGATACGCCCACTGCTGCCGGCAGGCTCTACGAAGTGGATGTGCGGCTTCGCCCCGATGGCGCAAAGGGGCTGCTGGTCGTGAACTTCGAAAGCTTTGCCGGCTACCAGCGCGAGCGCGCCTGGACCTGGGAGCACCAGGCCCTCGTGCGCATGCGCCCGCTGGCCGGTGACGCCCCGCTGCTCGCCCGCCTCGACACGCTTCGCGACGAGATCCTGGCCCGGCCGCGCGATCCGCAGGCGCTGGCGAAGGACATCGCCGACATGCGTGAGCGCATGCGTCGCGAACTCGACCGCAGCGATGCCGCGCACTTCGACCTGAAGCAGGGCGCCGGCGGCCTCGTCGACCTCGAATTCGCCCTGCAGCACGCGGTGCTGCGGCATGCCGGCGTCCATCCGGCACTGATTCGACCGCGGCACAGCGCGGCGCTGGCGACGACGCTCGCGCAGGAAGGCGTGATCGACGCGGCGACCGCCCGTGTGTTCGTCGAGTCGCACGCCGCGCTGGTGGGGTTGTCGCTGGGCTGCACGCTGGATCGCCGGCCGCGCCGCGTGCCGGACGCGACGGCTCAGGGCACGGCGTCGGCGCTGCGCGCGGCCTTGTCGGCGATGCCGCTGTCGTCGTCCACCGGCTGACGCGCGGCGATCGCTTCCAGCACCCAAGGCCGCAGTCGCTCGGCGACACGGGCGCTCTCGCGCCAGGGCTCGATCGGCCACGGCGTGCCTTCCGGGCCCAGCGAGCGGGCGCGGCCGCTGTCGATGGCCTTGGCAACGAGGTGTTGGATGCGGCCACGGTTGTAGCGCGGTACGGCGATCCACACCGGTGCGCGCGTGGCCGCCGCTTCGCTGATCAGGTTGGCGGAATCCGGCGTTACCACCAGCCGGTCGGCCCAGGCGATCACGCCTGCGTAGGGGTTCGGTCCATCGGCGTCGCCCATCCAGACCTGCGCGCGGTCGCCCAGGGCCTGCTTGATCTGCCGGCGCATCGCCGACGGCGTGCGGCGCGAGCCGATCACCCACAGCGTGCCGCCATCGCGCTGCCGCCAGCGCAGCAGCAGTTCGAGGATGCCGTCGAGCGCATGGCGGTCCCAGTCGCTGTCGTCGGTGGGGCCGCCGACGAGCAGGGCGGTGACTGGTCCCGGTGCCTCGCCCAGCATCGGATGCGCCGCGCGCTTCTGTTCCAGCCAGGCGTCGTCGATCGGGTTCAGGCTGCCGTCGAGCGTCAGCACGTTGTCGCCCTGCACGCCGTCATGCGCGGGCAGGACCACCGCGTCCCAGTGCGGCGTGGGCAGGCGCGGGTGCAGGACCTGCACGACCTTGCTGCCGCGCTGCCGCAGCAGTCGCGTGGCGAGGGCCGCTTGGCGGCCGCAGCCCACGGCGATGACGGGAGGCGTCTCGAGCACGGCGGCGAAGTCCTCGCCGAACGCGGCGTGGCTGCCCGGCAGTACCCGTGGCGCGACCCAACGCCACGGCACGCGCGGCCGCAGCACAATCTCGTCGAAGGGCAGGGCCCAGGCCTCGGCCAGGGCCAGCGCCTGCCGGCGGTTGCCGGCGGTGCCGTCGTGGACGACAAGGACAGGGGCGGAAAGTGCGGCACTCATGGGCGGAGTGTAGCCAGCCGTGCGACGACGCAGCAGCGCGCCGCGTCGTTCCGGCGTTCACAACGACCTGTTGCAGTGGCGGGCATCGTGCGCCGGCATCGCGCCGCCATACTGCGACCCCATCGCACCGCCCCCACTCCAGGAATCCCGATGACCACCCTCGACGCCGCCGCCCTCGACCAGCTCTTCCGCAGCGCCCGCACGCACAACGCCTGGCAGGCCAAGGACGTTCCCGACGCGTTGCTGCATCAGCTCTACGACCTCGTGAAGTGGGCGCCGACCAGCGCCAACAGCTCGCCGGCCCGCTTCGTGTTCGTGAAGTCGCCGGAGGCCAAGGCGAAGCTGAAGGACGCGCTGGCCCCGGGCAACGTCGAGAAGACCATGAGCGCACCGGTGACCGTGATCGTCGCGCAGGACATGGCCTTCTACGACAAGCTGCCGCAGCTCTTCCCGCACGCCGACGCGCGCAGCTGGTTCGCCGGCAACGACGCGCTGATCGAAAGCACCGCGTTCCGCAATGCCAGCTTGCAGGGTGCTTACCTGCTCATGGCGGCGCGCGCGCTGGGCCTCGACACCGGCGCGATGTCCGGCTTCGATGCCGCCAAGCTCGACGCCGCCTTCTTCGCCGGCACCACGATCAAGTCGAACTTCCTGATCAACCTCGGCTACGGCGACGTGGCCGGCCTGTTCCCCCGTTCGCCGCGGCTGTCCTTCGACGAAGCCGCGCGCATCGCCTGAGTCCCACCCTTCCGCCGCGGCCTGCCCACCCGGAGCACCCCATGAAGAAGACCCTGTTCGCCGCCGCGCTGGCCGCCGCCTTCGCCGCCCCCGCCTTCGCCGCCGATGCGTTCAAGTTCGACGCAGGCCACACCTACGTCGGATTCGAGATCGACCACCTCGGCTTCTCGCAGACCCTTGGCGAGTTCACCAAGTACGACGGCACGCTGAACCTCGACCGCGCCAACCTCGCCAACTCGTCGATCGAAGTCACCATCGACACGAACAGCATCGACACCGACCAAGCCGATTTCGACGAGCACCTGCGCTCGGCCGATTTCTTCAACGTCGCCGCCCACCCGACGATGACCTTCAAGAGCACCAAGGTCGAGGACGTCGGCAATGGCGCGCTCAAGGTGACCGGTGACTTCACGATGCTCGGCCAGACCCGTCCGGTCGTGCTCGACGTCAAGCTCAACAAGATCGCGCCGCACCCGTTCCGCCCGACGATCGAAGTGGCCGGCTTCTCGGCGAGCACCACGATCGATCGCACGCAGTGGGGCTTCGACAAGTACGCCCCGGCGGTCGGCGCGCAAGTGAAGATCCGCATCGAGACCGAGTTCAACCGCGAACTGCCGGCGCAGTAAGCGCCGCACCACTCGTGCGAACGCGACGGGCCTTCGGGCCCGTCGTCGTTTCTGCGGCACAATCCGCGCATGCCCATCGTCTTCCGTCCCGCCGCCGAGCGCGGCCGTCTCGTCGATCCCGGCCTGTCCGGCACCGCCGCCTTCAGCCACGGCAGCGCGTTCGACCGCGACTGGCTCGGCTTCCACGCGCTGCGCGTCCTGAATCGCGTCGAGCTCGCGCCCGGTGCGCGCCTTCCGGCGGCGCGGCGCGCCAACATGGAAGTGCTCACCCTCGTGCTCGCCGGCACCTACCGCGTGCAGTCGCAGGCCGGTGATTCCGGCCCGGTGGCGGCCGGGCAGTGGCATCGCCTCGGGGCGGGCGCCGGCGTCGACGTCGTCGAGGAGAACCTCGATCCGGCCTCGACCCTGCGCCTCCTGCAACTCTGGGTGCAGCCCACGCACAGCAATGCCGTGCCCGCGCAGACCGTGGCCACCCCGGCCGTGGGGGAATCGCGTATCGCGGCACCGGCCGACGCGCTGCTGCCCTGGGGCGCCGGGGCCACGGTGCGCCGCGAATCGATCGTCCCGGGCGCGATGTTCGCCGTACCGGCCACGCGCGGTTCGGCCTGCTGGGTCGAGGTGATTGGCGCTGAACTGGCGTATCGCGGCCAGTTCCTCCGCGCCGGCGACGGGCTGGGTGTAGCCGATGAGCCCGGGTTCGCCCTGGTGTCCTCGTACGGGGCCGACCTGCTGGTGGTCGAACTCCCGGCCTGAGGGCGGGCGGCCGGGGCCGCGCCGGGCTAGAATGCGCGCCTTCGCCGTTCGAGCCCGCGCCCATGCTCCGCACCGACGCCACCGCCCAGAAGGCCGCCAACACCGAGCGCGTCTATTCCGTGAAGCGCGCCGACCTGCCGCTCTCGTGCCCGACGCCCGAGATGAAGCTGTGGAACTCGCACCCGCGCGTCTACCTGCCGATCGAGAACGAAGGCGGCACCTCGATCTGCCCGTACTGCGGCGCGAAGTACGTCCTCGCCGACTGACGCCCGGGGCCCGGCCTTGCGCCGCCTCACCGTCGTCCAACTGCTGCCGGCCCTGAACGCGGGCGGCGTCGAACGCTCCACCCTTGAGATCGCGGCGGCTCTTGTCGCTGCCGGGCATGCCTCGCACGTGGTGTCCGCCGGCGGGCGGCTGGTCCCGGCGTTGGATGCCGGTGGCAGCACGCACCACGCCCTGCCCATCGGTGCGAAGTCGCTGGCCACGCCCTTCCAGATCTTCGCGCTGCAGCGCCTGCTGCGCGCGCTGAAGCCCGACATCGTCCACGCCCGCTCGCGGTTGCCCGCCTGGGTGGCCTTGGGCGCACTGCGCGGCCTGTCGCCGCGGCCCCGGTTCATCACCACCGTCCACGGGCTGAACTCGCCAGGCCGCTACAGCGGTGTGATGGCGCGCGGCGACGCGGTGATCTGCGTGTCGGAGACGGTGCGTGAATACGTCCAAACCCATTGGCCGGACGCCTCGCCGCGGCTCGTGGTGATCCCGCGCGGGGTCGATTCCGCGGCGTTCCCGCGCCATCCGCGGCCCGACGCATCCGCGCGCGCGGCCGTGCTCGCCGAACTCGCGCTGCCCGACGACACCCGCCTGCTGCTGATGCCCGGGCGCGGGACGCGGCTCAAGGGCCATGCCGACGCCATCGCGCTGTTGGCCGATCTTCGCGCGCAGGGCGTGCCGGCGGCCCTGTGGCTGCTTGGCACCGACGAACCGGGGCGTGAGGCCTACGTCGGCGAATTGCGCGCCTTGGCGGCCGCGCGGGGCGTCGAATCGGCACTCCGGGTGTCGCCGCCCCGCAGCGAGGTCGTCCGCGCCTACGCCGCGAGCGATCTCGTGCTGCAGCTCTCGCGCAAGCCGGAGGCCTTCGGTCGCACCGTGATCGAGGCCCTGTCGGTCGGCGCGCCCGTGCTCGGCTGGGACCACGGCGGCGTCGGCGAGCAGCTCGCGGCGCTGCAGCCAGAGGGCGCCGTGCCGCTGGGCGATGCGGCCGCACTGCTGCGGCGGGCGCGGGCCCTGCTCGACGCCCCGCCGGCCGCGCCGGCCCACATTCCCTACACTCTGGCGGCGATGCAGCAGGCCACTCTCGAGACGTATGCACGACACGCTGGTTGATCGACTCGCCCGGTTGGCACCCTGGTGGGTGCTGCTGCAGGTCGCCTGCTGGCCGTGGCGCGGCGTCGCCGAAGCCGTGCTCTCGCTCGGGGCGCTGCTCGGCTTCGGCCTGATGTGGGCGGTGCGCTTCCGCGGTGCACTGCGCGTGCTGAGCCACGAGGCTTGGGCGCTGACGAGCATCCTGTTCTGCGGCTATTGGCTGCCGCAGGTGCTGTCCATTCCGCTGGCGCTCGACCCCGCGAACACCGCGATCGAAGCGGTGAAGGACCTGCGATATCTCCCCTTCCTGTGGCTGGCGGCGATGGCGGTCTCCACCGCCCGTGGCGCACGCCTCGTCGGTGTCGGGCTGGCGGCGCTGGTGGCCGTGTGGACCCTCGACGGCCTGCTGCAGGCGGCCACCGGCTACAGCGTTGGCGGACCGGCCGTGGCGGACCGCCTCTCCGGCATTTTCGGCGCCGACAACCTGAAGCTCGGCCTCGTGCTGGCGACGCTCTCGCCCTTTGCCCTGTTTCCGGCAGCGAAGCGCGGCGTGCTGCCCTGGTTGGCGGTGGCGGGTGCGCTCGGCGTCGTGATCCTGCTCGCAGGCGCCCGCGCCGCCTGGATCAGCTTCGCACTTGCGCTGGCCGTCACCGGCCTGCGCCATTGGGGCTGGAAGCGCACCGGCCTCGGCCTGCTCGCCGGCGGCCTGCTCACCGTGGTGGTCGCCAGCACCAGCGATTTCCTCGGGCCGCGCGTCGAGCGCACGCTCGAAGCGCTGGAGATGAAGGAGGAGGGCGTCGATTTCGCGCTCTCCGGGCGGCTGGTGCTGTGGCGGACCACGGCGCGGATCATCCTCGACCACCCGCTCACCGGCGTTGGCACCGACAATTTCCAGCGGGCTTACAGGGCGTATGCGGCACCCGACGACCAGTTCGTGGAATGGGGTCGCGCTGGCGCCTTCCACGCCCACCAGATCGTGCTGGAAGTCCTGGCGGAAACCGGCATCGTCGGCCTGATGTTGTGGCTGGCCGCCGTCGCGATCGCCCTGCGCGCCTGGCGTTTCGCCGCGCCCGCGGTGCGCGAGCGTGCGTCGGCACCGGCACTCGCGCTGCTGGTCACGGTCTTCCCGCTGAACACGCATCTCGCGTTCTATTCGACCTTCTGGGGTGGCGTCACCCTGCTGCTCGCCGCGCTCTATGCCGGTGCGCTGATGCGTCGCGAGCCCGGCGACACCGCCGCGGCATGAGCACGCCGCGCTGCTTCGGCTGGCGCGCGATCGGCGTCGCCGCCGCCGTCCTCGCCCGCCTGCCACAGCGCGCCACGCTGGCCTTTGGCGCGTCGCTCGGCGTGCTGCTGCGTCCGCTGCTCCGCAGGCGCTGGCATGTGGCCCGGGTGAACCTCGCGCTGTGCTTCGCTGCCGAGTCCGCCGTCGAACGCGAACGACGCTTGCGTGACCACCAGCGCTCCCTCGCCGTGGCCCTGCTCGAACTGCTGCGGGCGTGGTTCGCGCCGTCGGCCACGCTCGACGGACTGGCCGAGGTCGAAGGGCTGGCGCTCCTGCGCGACGCGTCGGCCAAGGGGCAGGGCGTCCTGCTGCTGACCGGCCACCTGATGCACACCGAGCTGGCGACGCGCTTCGTCGCCGAAGCCCTGGGCGCTCCGGTGGGCGGCGTGGTCCGGCGCTACCGCCGCCACCCCTGCCTCGAACGCCTGCTCGACGCGGCGCGCACGCGGCGCCTCGGACCGACGGTCGGCAAGTTCGACACACGTGGAATGGCCCGGCACCTGCGCAACGGCGGCCGACTGGTGTATTCCGCCGACCAGGATTTCCGCGAGGGTCACGCCTTCGTGCCGTTCTTCGGCGTGCCGGCGGCCACCTTCGTGGGCACGCCGCAACTGGCGCGCGCCGGGCGCGCCGTCGTGCGTTTCCTGTCGATGGTGCGTGGCCCCGACGGCCGCTACCGCGTGCGCATCGCCGACCCGGGCCTCGATGATCGGCTCGACGATCCGGCGGGCTTCGCGGCGCAGTACATGGCGGTGCTCGAAGCCGCGGTTGGCGAGGCCCCGGACCAATACCTGTGGGTGCATCGCCGCTTCAAGACGCGACCGTCGGGCGAAGCCTCGCCCTACGCGCGGTAGGCGTCGCCGCGGTCGCCTTCGGGCTGGGTCTTGAAGCGCTGGTGCAGCCACAGGTATTGCGACGGCGCGCTTCGGATCATCGCCTCGAGGGCCGCCATCACCCGCGCGGTGTCGGCGGTGGCGTCCTTCGACGGGAAATCGGCCAGCGGCGCCTGCACCTCCAAGCGGTAACTGCCATCGGCGAGGCGCTCGTGGAAGAACGGGCACACGGCCGCGCCCGAGAGTCGCGCGAGCTGGTGCGTCGAGGTGAGGCTCCAGGCCGGCCGCCCGAAGAAGGGCACGAACACGCTGTCGCCGCGGCGACTCTCCTGGTCGGGCGCGAACCACAGGATGCCGCCGCCCTTCAGGTGCTTCAGCGCCGGGCGCAGTTCGTCGCGCGCGAACATCGCGCAGGCGTAGCGCAGGCGGCCGGCCTTCACCGCCCACTCCATCGCCGCGTCGCCATGCGGCCGGTACATGCCGGCCACCGGCACGTGCCGGCAGAGCAGCCGGGCGCAGAGTTCGAGGTGCACGAAGTGCGCCGACACCAGCAGCACCCCGCGGCCCTGAGCGCGCAGCGCCTCGAGGTGCTCGAGGCCTTCGACGGTGTAGCGCGGCGAGCCCTCGGAAACGCGGCCCCACCATGCGCGCAGGAATTCGAAGAGGCCGAGGCCGGTCTGCGCGAGGTTCTCGCGCGCCAGCGTCTCGCGCGCGGCGACATCGAGCTCGGGGAAACACAGGGCGAGGTTGGCTTCGACCACGCGCCGGCGCGCCGGCAGGAGGCGCCACAGCACGGGGCCAAGCGCGCGGCCCACGCGACGCTGGAACCACGTCGGCGTCCGCGCGGCACACCAGCCGAGCGCGACGCCCAGCCACGGACCCCAATGGCGCGGATGACCGAGGCGCAGCGTCCGGGGTGTCGGTGGGGAAGGGACGGCATCACTCATGCGCAGATTGTAAGCGCGCCCCTGCTACCCTTCCGCGCATGTCCCTGAGCCTTGGCCGGCGCCTGCTGCTGGCGTTCTATTCCGCCCTGCTGTGGCTGCTGGTGCCGGTCACGCTCTACCACCTCGTGTGGCGGGGGCTGCGCCAGCGCGAGTACCTGCTGCGCTGGAGCGAGCGCTACGCGCAGCTCGACGCGTTGCCCGACCTGCCGCCGGGCGCCCTGTGGGTGCACGCGGTCTCGGTGGGCGAGGTGAACGCGGCGATTCCCCTCATCAACGCGCTCCGCGAGCGGCATCCCGGCCGCCCGCTGCTCATCACGACGATCACGCCCACCGGCTCGGCGCGCGTGCGCTCGCTGTGGGGCGACGACGTGCACCACGTCTACCTGCCCTACGACCTGCGCGGCATGGTGCGTCGCTTCCTCGATCGGGTGCGCCCCGCGCTCGCCGTCGTCATCGAGACCGAACTCTGGCCCAACCTGTTCGTCGCCTGTGCGCGGGCCGAAGTGCCCGTGGTGATCGCCAATGCGCGCCTGTCGGAGCGCTCCCTGCGCGGTTACCGCTGGATGGGCCCGCTGATCCGCCTCGCGTTGTCCGGCGTGCGCCGCGTCGCCGCGCAGTCGGAGGCCGACGCCGCGCGCTTCCGCGTGCTGGCCGGCGATGGCGCCCGCATCGAGGTGACCGGCAACCTGAAATTCGACCAGCCCCTCCCGAGGGCTTCGCTCGACGAGGCGGTCGGCTGGCGCAAGGCCGGAGGTGGTCGCCCCATCTGGGTGGCGGCCAGCACCCACGCCGACGAAGAGGCGGCGGTGCTCGATGCCCACCAGCGTCTTCGCGAAGCGCATCCGGATGCGTTGCTGCTGTGGGCACCCCGGCACCCCGAGCGCTTCGACGCCGTGGCGAACCGCGTGCGCGGCGCCGGGCTCGACCTGCGACGGCGCAGCGTCGAACGCAGCCCGGACGCGCGCTGCGCGGTCTTCCTGATCGACAGCCTCGGCGAGCTGCCGGGCTTCCTCGCGGCCGGCGACGTCGCCTTCGTCGGCGGCAGCCTCTGCGACATCGGTGGCCACAACCTGCTCGAACCTGCGGCGCTGGGCGTGCCGGTCTTGAGCGGTCCGCACACCTTCAACTTCGCAGAGATCACCGCGTTGCTGAAGGAGGTCGGTGCGCTGGAGATCGTCGGCGATGCCGCGCAGCTCGCCGCGGCGGTCCAATGGCTGGTCGAGCATCCGGAGAAGGCGCGGGCCCGCGGTCGCGCGGGCCGGCAGCGCATCGACCGTGAGCGCGGCGCCCTGCAGCGCACGCTCGCGGTGATCGACGACGTGGCGGGCTTTCCGCGCCCCTGAACGCACGAAGGCGGCCTTGCGGCCGCCTCCATGGAACCTTGGCTCAATGCGGCGCGATTACTTCGTCGCGTCGAGCGAGGCCTCGGCGTCGGTGTTGAGCAGGCGGTTGACCGCCTCGATGTCGTCCGGCGTCAGGCTGCCTGCGGCCTGCTTCAGCGACAGTTCGTTGACCAGGAAGTTGTGGCGCGCCTGGGCGAACTGCGTCTGCGCGGCGAACAGCGTCTGCTGCGCCAGCAGCACGTCGACGACGGTGCGGGTACCGACTTCGAGACCGGCTTCGCCGGCTTCCAGCGCGGCCTTGGCCGAGACCACCGCCAGGCGGCGGGCTTCGACCTCGGCGGCGCCGGCCGCGAGCGAGCGGTAGGCGTTGCGGGTCTGGCGGGTGACGCCACGGCGCTCCTGTTCCAGTTGCTCGGCGACCGCATCGCGGTTGGCGAGGGCCGAGCGCACACCGGCCTGCACCGCGCCGCCGCTGTAGATCGGCACGGTCAGGGTGATGCCGACGTTGCTGCCGTCGTTGAGGTTGTCGGAGGGGAAACTCACGCCGCCACTGGTGCTGTTGCCCCAGGTCGCGGAATCGCTGTAGCCGCCGGACAGGTTCAGGGTCGGTAGATGGCCGGCGCGCGCCGTCGAGACATTGGCCTCGGCGGCGTCGAGGGCCAACGCCGCGGCCTGCAGTGCCGGGTTGTCGGCCAATGCCTTGTCCACCCAGGCCTGCAAGCCTTCGGTGTCGTCGAGCTTCGGCTGGTAGTCGGTGCCGAGACCCTTCAGCGAGCCCGTGGGCTCGCCGGTGATTTCGGCCAGCGCCTCGCGGGCGTCGTCGAGGCGGGTCGCGGCGCTGATGGCGTTGGCACGGGCGCCGTCGTAACTGGCGCGGGCTTCGTGCACGTCGGTGATCGGCGCGAGGCCGACTTCGAGGCGCGTCTCGGCCTGGTCGAGCTGGCGCTTCGCGGCGGCTTCCTGGGCGCGCGCGGAGGCCAGCGATTCGATCGCGGTGAGCACGTCGAAGTAGGCGCGGGCCACGCGCACACCGAGCGCCTGCTCGGCGGCGACGCGCTGCGCCTCGGCCTGCGCGGCCTGGGCCTTGGCGGCGTTCAGTCGGGTGTAGTCGGCGCGGTCGTAGATCGACTGGCTCAGGTTGATCCCGTAGCGACGGTCGCGGGAGTCGGAGCTGCCGGTGTTGCGATCGAAAACCACGCCACCCGAGCCATTCGGGCGGCTGCTGAAGGACGTACTGTCGCCCTCGCTGTCCGTCAGGCTGGCCGAGGCGCTCACCTGCGGCAGCAGCGCAGCGCGGGACTGCGAGACACCGGCCTGGGCGGCGGCGGCGCGCGCCTCCGCTGCGGCCAGCTGCGGGTCGCTCTTGCGCGCCAACTCGTAGGCCTGCAACAGGTCGGCGGCGCTGGCCGGCACGGCGAGGCCGGCGGCGAGCAGGGCAAGGGCGAGGGGACGCAGGCGCATGGGGCTTCCTTCGGTCAAACGATCAGAGGGTGAAGCGCGCTTCCGGTGCGAAGCCGCGCAGATAAGGGATATCGGTTTCGAACAGGCTTTCGATGCGCGGGCCGGCGGCGTCGTTGCGGAGGCAGATCGCCTCCTGCACCGGCGAGGCGCCGCGCACGAGGACGAGGCGACCGCCCGGCTTCAGCCAGCGCACGAAGCGCTCCGGCACCTCGGCAACAGCGCCACCCACGAGGATCGCGTCGAAACGGAGCGCGGTGTCCCAGGTGCTGGCGTCGCCCTGCTCGAGGCGCACGTTGGCCGCCTCGAGGGCCTGCAGGCGACGCTGCGCCTCGGCGACGAAATCGGCGTGTTGTTCGATCGCCTGCACCGAGCGCGCGAGGCGGGCAAGGCAGGCGGTGAGGAAGCCGCTGCCGGCACCGATCTCCAGCACTTCGTCGGTGGGGGCGACGTCCAGCGCCTGCAGCAGGCGGCCTTCGATCACCGGCTTGAGCATGAACTCGTCGTGGCCGAGCGGCAGGGCGAGGTCGGCGAAGGCCAGCTTGCGATGCGTGGCCGGCACGAAGTCCTCGCGCTTCACGTCACCGAGCACGTCGAGCACGCGCCGATCCAGCACCTCCCAGGGGCGGACCTGCTGCTCGACCATTGCGTGGCGGGCCTGGTTGAAGTCGATGGGCATGGTGGGACGTCCTTGGGAGCAGGGCCGCATAGTGTACGGGCGTGGCCCCGCTGACGACGGCTACAGTGCCGGAGCGGAGCGTGCCAGGGCAGTGACGAAGGTCACCGCGACGGAGGTCATGGTCGGCCCGTCCCGGCGGGGGCATGGGCGCGCAGGAACAGCGCGACGCACTGGTCGACGTGGGCGGTCCGGGCCGCAGCCTCCGGCGGCGGCTCGATGCCGAGCAGGCAGCGGAAGTGGTGGATGCCCTTCAGCAGCACGAAGAACTGGCTGGCGGCGACCTTCGGGTCGTCGAGCCGCAGCTGGCCGCGCTGCTTGGCCAGCGCGAGGAAACCCTCCATCTCCTCCAGCGCGCGCTTCGGGCCGGCCTTGAAGTAGAGCTGGGCAAGGGTCGTCGACTGGCTGGCCTGGGCCGCCATCATCCGCATCAGCTGTACGGCGTCCTCGGCGAAGACGAGGTCGACGAAGCCGGTGCCGATCTGCTTCAGGGCCTCGCCCACGGGCAGGTCTTCGGGCCATTCGAACAGGCCGTGGGGCAGCTGGTCGGCGCAGCGGGCCTCGACGGCGGCCGTGAACAGGCCTTCCTTGTCGCCGAAGTGGCTGTAGATCGTCAGCTTGGACACGCCGGCGGCCTGTGCGATGGCCTCGAGGCTCACCGCTTCAAAGCCGTGCTGGCAGAACAGCTGGCCGGCGGCCTCCACCAGGGCGGCGCGCTTCTCGGGATCTTTGGGGCGTCCGGGGGTGCCGGGGCGGGCCTTCGTCGTCACAAGAAATTTATTGAACTCGGGAGTATGCGAAATATACCATACCGGCGAGTTCATGAATCGTGGTCGCCCCGATGCCCGCCCTTCGCCGCCTCCCCCTGTCGTCCCGCGCCGCCTTTCGGATCGCGCCCCTGCTCCTGGCTGCCGGCCTGCTGAGCGCTTGCGGCAATGGCGACACCGGCGCACCGCCGGCCCGTCCCGTGCTGGTGCAGCAGCCGACGCCGGCTGCCGGCGCCGTACAGGCCTTCGCCGGTGAAATCCGCGCCCGCCACGAGACGCCTCTGGCCTTCCGGGTGGGAGGCAAGGTCGCGAAGCGGCTGGTCGATGTCGGAGATCGCGTGGTGGCCGGGCAGCCGCTTGCTGAACTGGACGCGCAGGACCTCCGCCTCAGCCGCGACGCGGCGCAGGCCCAGCTGACCGCCGCCGAGGCCGATGCCCGGCTCGCGGCCGCCGAATTCGAACGCATCGAAGTGATGTTCCAGCGCCAGCTGGTGAGCCGCTCCCTGTTCGACGCCCGCAAGAACGGCCTCGACGCCGCCAATTCGCGCGTCGCCCAAGCGCGGGCCCAGCTGGATGTCGCCGGCAACCAGGCGGCCTACGGGGTGTTGCGCGCCAACGCGTCCGGTGTCGTCGCGGTCCGCAACATCGAGGCCGGGCAGGTGGTTTCGGCCGGCCAGACCGCCTTCGGCCTCGCCGAGGATGGCGAGCGCGAAGTCGCCATCGCCCTCCCGGAAGCGGATGTCGCGCGCTTCCAGGACGGGCAGGACGTGCTGGTTGAACTATGGGCCGCGCCGGGGCAGCGTGTGCCGGGCACCATCCGCGAGATCGCCCCCGCCGCCGATCCGCAGGCCCGCACCTACGCCACCCGCGTTGCACTCGCCTTGCCCGAGGGCGTTCGCGTCGAACTCGGCCAGAGCGCCCGCGTTTATGCGGCCAATGCCGCGGCGCCGTCGCTGAGCGTGCCGCTCTCTGCACTGGTGCAGGCCGACGGGCAGGCGGCCGTGTGGGTACTCGACGCCGACGGCCAGCGCGTGAAGCGCGTGCCCGTGCAGGCCGGTGCCTACACCGAGACCGATGTGCCCGTCTCCGGCGGCCTCCAGCCCAACGACTGGGTCGTGATCAGCGGCGTGCACCTGCTGCGTGAGAACGATGCCGTGAAGCCGGTGGATCGCGAGAACCGCCCGGTGCGCGTCGAAGCGCAGGAGACGCCCGCCGTCGCCGAGGACGCCAGCGCCGCGCTCGACGCCGGTGCCGATCGCCTCAACGCCGAAATCGCCGGATAAGCCGCGATGGCCTCGTCCTTCAACCTCTCCGCTTGGGCGCTGAAGAACCGCGTTCTCGTGCTCTACGCGATGATCGTGCTCGCGATCGTCGGCGTCTTCAGCTACCAGCGTCTCGGCCAATCGGAAGACCCGCCGTTCACCTTCAAGGTGATGGTGGTCCGCACGATGTGGCCGGGCGCCACGGCGGAGGAGGTGGCCGCACAGGTCACCGACCGCATCGAGAAGAAGCTGATGGAAACCGGGCAGTACGAGCGCATCACCTCGTACTCGCGCGCCGGCGAATCGCTGGTGCTGTTCATGGCCAAGGATTCGATGGTGTCGGCCGAGCTTCCGCAGCTCTGGTACACCGCGCGCAAGAAGGTCGGCGACATCCGCCACACGCTGCCGGCCGGCGTCGTCGGCCCCTTCTTCAACGATGAGTTCGGCGACACCTTCGGCAACCTCTATGCGCTGCAGGCCGACGGCCTCGACTACGCGACGCTGAAGGACTACGCGGAGCGCATCGAGCTGGAGCTGCACCGCGTGCCAGACGTCGCCAAGGTCGAGCTGATCGGCCTGCAGGACGAGCGCATCTGGATCGAGCTCTCGAACACCAAGCTGGCCACGCTCGGCGTGCCGCTCGATGCCGTGCAGCGCGCGATCGACGAGCAGAACGCCATGGTCGGCGCCAGCTTCTTCGAAACCCCGAGCGACCGCGTGAAGCTGCGCGTATCCGGCGCCTTCGATTCCGTGGAGGCGATCCGCCAGTTCCCGATCCGCGTGGGCGACCGCAGCTTCCGCCTGCAGGACGTGGCCGAGGTGAAGCGCGGCTTCGTCGATCCGGCGGCGCCGCGCATGCGCTTCATGGGGCAGGACGCGATCGGCATCGGCGTGTCGATGCGCAAGGGCGGCGACATCATCCAGCTGGGCGAACAGCTCGAAGCCGAGTTCGCGCGCATCCAGCAGACCCTGCCCGCCGGCATGACGCTTTCGAAGGTGAGCGACCAGCCCGCCGCGGTGCGCGATTCCGTTGGTGAATTCGTCCGCGTGCTGGCCGAAGCCGTGCTGATCGTGTTGCTGGTGAGCTTCCTGAGCCTCGGCTGGCGTTCGGGCCTGGTCGTGGCGCTGTCGATCCCGCTGGTGCTGGCGATGACCTTCGCCGCGATGTACTTCCTCGGCATCGGCCTGCACAAGATCTCGCTGGGCGCGTTGATCCTCGCACTCGGCCTGCTGGTCGACGACGCGATCATCGCGATCGAGATGATGCAGGTGAAGATGGAGCAGGGCTTCGGGCGCCTCGAGGCCGCGGCCTACGCGTGGCAGAGCACGGCCTTCCCGATGCTCACCGGCACGCTGATCACCGCCGCCGGCTTCCTGCCGATCGCTACCGCCGCCTCGAGCACCGGCGAGTACACGCGATCGATCTTCCAGGTCGTCGTCCTGGCCCTGATCCTGAGCTGGATCGTCGCGGTGGTGTTCATCCCCTACCTCGGCGACAAGCTGTTGCCCGACCGCGAGCAGATGCTCGCCAGCCACGGCGGCGGGTTCATCGGTGCCGTGCGCAAGTCGCTGGCGGCGCGCCTGCCGCCGGCGTTCGCGACCTGGGTCGCGCCGGACACGGCGCACCACGACAACCCCTACGACACGCCGTTCTACTCGCGATTCCGCGCGCTGGTGGCGTGGTGCGTCCGCCATCGCAAGACGGTGATCCTGGTCACCGTGCTGGCCTTCGTCGGCTCGCTGGCGATGTTCCGCTTCATCCCGCAGCAGTTCTTCCCGTCGTCGACGCGGTTGGAGCTGATGGTCGACCTCGAGCTCGCCGAGGGCAGCTCGCTGGCCGCCACCGAGGCCGCCGCGAAGCGCCTCGAGGCGAAGCTGGACGGCCACCCGGACATCGTCAACTACGTGGCCTATGTCGGCACCGGCTCGCCGCGCTTCTACCTGCCGCTCGACCAGAAGCTGCCGCAGGCCAACTTCGCGCAGTTCGTGCTGATCACCCCGGACATCGAGAAGCGCGAGACGGTGAAGGCCTGGTTGCAGGGCGTGCTCGACACCGAGTTCGCCGACCTGCAGGGCCGCGTGACCCGTCTCGAGAACGGCCCGCCGGTGGGCTTCCCGGTGCAGTTCCGCGTATCGGGCGAGCACCCGGACGAAGTGCTGCGCATCGCCAATGCGGTGAAGGCGCAGGTGCTGGCGAACCCGCATTCGCGCAACGTCAACCTCGACTGGGACGAGCCGAGCAAGGTGGTGCGGCTCGAGATCGACCAGGACCGCGCGCGCGCGCTCGGCGTCAGTTCCGCGCAGGTCGCTTCCTTCCTTCAGGGCTCGCTCTCGGGCACGCCAGTGAGCACGTACCGTGAAGGCAACGAGCTGATCGAGATCCTGCTCCGTGGCCCCGAGGAAGAGCGCACGCGCTTGTCATTGCTCGGTTCGCTGGCGGTGCCGACCGCCAGTGGCAAGTCCGTGCCGCTCTCGCAGATCGCGCGTATCGAGTACGGCTTCGAGCCCGGCATCGTCTGGCGCCGCAACCGCCTGCCGACCGTCACCATCCGCGCGGACGTCGAAGGTGGGGTCACGCCGCCGACGGTGACGAACCAGATCCTCCCGGCGCTCGAGCCGATCCGTGCCGAGCTTCCGCCCGGCTATCGCTTGGAAACCGGGGGCGCCGTCGAGGAATCGGCGCGCGGTGGCGCGTCGGTGGCCGCGGGCATGCCGCTGTTCCTGTTCGCCGTGATCACGCTGCTGATGCTCCAGCTGCGCAGCTTCTCGCGCATGGCGATGGTGCTGATGACCGCGCCGCTGGGGCTGATCGGCGTGGTCTGGTTCCTGCTGATTCCGCAGGTGCCGTTCGGCTTCGTGGCCATGCTCGGCACGATCGCGCTTTCGGGAATGATCATGCGTAACTCGGTGATCCTCGTGGACCAGATCGAGCACGACATCGCCGAAGGCCACGCACCCTTCCAGGCGGTCGTCGACGCGACGGTGCGACGCTTCCGTCCCATCGTGCTGACGGCACTCGCCGCCGTGTTGGCGATGATCCCGCTCTCGCGCAGCGTGTTCTTCGGGCCCATGGCCGTCGCGATCATGGGCGGCCTGATCGTCGCCACGGCGCTCACGCTGCTGTTCCTGCCGGCCCTCTACGCCGCGTGGTTCCGCATCAAGGCCCCGGAGGCGGCGCCGCGCTACTGAGCATTCCCGGGGCCTGCGCCCCGGTCCGAGATTCGCCGCCGGGTCGTCCGCGAACCGGCTCCCTCCCCCGCCTCTCCGGCGGCCCGGCGGCGATCTTCATGCACGGGTTTTACCTCGTGTCGCGACGGCCTACCATGGGCCCATCTTGGCTTCCCCCCGTCGACCATGCGTGCCTCCGTCGTCATTGCCGGCCTGGTGGCCATCGCTCCGCCCGCTTTCGCCAACACCATTCCGGAGGGCCGGCCGGATCGCTATGTGCTCCGCCAAGGCGAATCCATCGACGTTCGTTCGCCGGGCGTTCTTGGCAACGACACCGATGCCGATGGTGATTCGCTGTTCCTTGAGCCCGCGGAGGCTGCGGCGTCGGGGCAATTGATCCTCTTCCCGGATGGCAGCTTCAGTTACACGCCGGATGCGCGCTTCTCGGGTACCGACCGGTTCACTTACCGGGCGTGCGACGCTCTGGTGTGCAGTGCGCCCGTGGAAGTGCGCATCGACTCCGACGGCATCTCGGCGCCCCTGGCTGCGCGGGCGGATCGATTCGAGATCGTGGCCGGCAGTGCGCCGGTCGAGCTTGACGTCCTCGTCAACGACGCATTCGCGCTCGAGCGGCTGTCGGGAGGTCGCTTGGAGGTTCGGACAGCGGCGTCGCTCGGCAACCTCGAGGTGCTGGCAGACGGCGCCGTGCCGACGGGCTTCCGGTACCGCCCGCGGCCTGAGGCAGTGGGGACGGACCGCTTCCGTTACCGGCTGTGTGAGCCCGCCGGTCGCTGCGTGGAGGCCGAGGTCGAGGTCGCGATTCTTCCGGTCGCGCCGGTCACGCTGGATGTATCGGGCGGTGCCGGCTTCGCCGATGTGGCGCTCAGGGGCCTGCCGGAGCTTCCGGCCCCCAATCTCGTCATCACCGGCACCGGGAAGGTTTCACACTACGCGTTCCCCATCTCGATTGATGCCACGCCCCTCGATCCCTGGGCTGGCGGCGGGGCCGCGCAGACGCTGTTTACGGCGGACGGCGGAGAGTCGGGGCGCCAGTTGCGGCTCCGAGTCACGCTCGAAGCGTCAGACGCCGATGTCGATCTCTATGTCGGGACGGACGACGACACCAACCGTCGTGCGTCATCCGATGAGCTCACCTGTACCGCGGCGAGCGTGGCGGGCGTCGAGAGCTGCGTTCTCGAGCTGGTCGTTCCGGCGGACGAGCGGCGCAGTTGGTGGGCGTATGCGCACAACCGCAAAGGGCGGCGAGTCGAGGCGCGCCTGCGCGTCCTCGAGGTCGATCTCGCCGACAGCTCATCGCTCGCGTGGTCGGCCCCGGGCCGCCTTGAGGCGGGCGCGCCGTCGGCGCTTCGCCTCTCGTGGTCGGATCTGACGATGCTACCGGGCGAGACGGCGGGGGGGTGGATCCAAGTCGAAAGCGAGTCCGGCACGTCTCTGGGATGGGTGCCATACACCCTCGTGGCCGAGGGGCGAGGCGTCGCGCCACGCCTGCTTCGTGCTGGCGATACCGTGCGATTCGACCTGCCCGCCGGTAGTGCGGCGACCGCCCTCGTGCTGGACGTTCCCGATGGCACCGCATCCTTCACTGTATCGGCAGTGGCCGATGGCGATTTCGGCCTCTCGCTCTTCCGAGCGCCGATTCCCGACGACCAGCGGTCCGACGTCAGCGTCGAGGGCATCGTCGATGGGCAGTTGCCCGAGGCAAGTCAGTTCAGCGAAGACGGCGTGGCCAGCATCGACGTGGTCGATGTCCCGGCGGGCCGTTGGCTGGTCCGCGTCGGCGACGCGACGGGCGACCTCGCCGATGTGGCCGTGGACGTGGTGATCGACACCGTGGACGCTCCCGAATCGACGTTGGGTCCGGGGCTCTACGCCCCCGTGCGTCGCCCGGGCGAGGGCTTGATCGTGGATCGCACCGGTGGGGACTGGTCGGCGGTCTGGTACGCGTTTGACGACCAGAGTCTCAGCACTTGGCTCTATCTCCAGGGGGCGGCGCCCGCGGATGGCGAGGCTTGGATGCCCACCGTCTATCGCAGCGGGGTGGGTTCGGGCGGCCAGCGCCTCGCCGCCATCGGCCGCGCCAGCCTTTCGAGGATGGATGATGGCGGGCCGATCCTCTCGTTCGAAATCGATGGCCGCGTTGGTTCGCAGCGACTGATCGATTTCGGTCGCGACTGTCCGGTGGATCGGGGCACGCCGCGTGATCTCTCTGGCCTGTGGTACGACCCGGCGCGCGCTGGCGAGGGCTATGGGGTCTGGATCAGCCCCGCGTACGAGTTCTATGGCTTCTTCGGCCATGACGCGCGCGGCCAGCCGCGCTACTTGGCAGCGGAAGGCCGAGGATTCGCGTTCCTCGGTGATCGTACCCTGGCGCTCACGGCCTACCGTGGCGCGTGCCTTTTCTGCCGCGATAGCCCGCGTGTGGGTGAAGCGGTTGGGGAGTTGCGCCGCAGCTTCGCACCTTCACTCAGCCCGATCCTGATGACTGTGGAGGCGACTTTCGGCGCGGGTGTGATCGGCGGCATCTCAAGGCACGAGACGTTGGAGCGGCTGGGCGGTGAGGGCGCGGGCTTCGGTTGCGAGAAGCTGTGATGGCGTGACGCGCCGGCGCTGCCATGCTTCAATGCGCGCCGGAAGCAGGGGTGCCCGTCGTCGGGCTGAGAAAGACCCTTCGAACCTGATGCGGGTGACGCCGCCGTAGGGAGACTTCGACGCGCCAAAGTGCGCCCCTGCCTGCATTCTGCCCGCGCGCCTCGCGCGGGAACCGGACACGCACGCAGGACAACACCATGAACGCCGTCGCCAAGGACCTGCTGGACAAGACCCGCCAGCTCTCCGAAGAAGTCACCCGCCCCATCCCCGGTTCCGTGAAGATCCACGTCGAGGGCTCGCGCCCCGACCTGCGCGTGCCGATGCGCGAAATCGCGCTGAGCCCCACGCCGCGCACGGTCGGTGTGGAGAAGAACGCGCCGCTGGCGGTGTACGACACCTCGGGCCCGTACACCGACCCGAATGCGAACATCGATCTCGCCCGGGGCCTCGCGGCCTTGCGCGCGCGCTGGATCGAAGAGCGCGGCGATACCGAAGTGCTGGGTGGTCTGACCTCCGCCTTCGGCCGCGCTCGCGAGCACGACGCCAAGCTCGACAGCCTGCGCTTCCCGAACCGCGCGCTGCCGCGCCGCGCCAAGGGCGGCGCCAATGTCACCCAGATGCACTACGCCCGCCGCGGCATGATCACGCCGGAGATGGAGTACATCGCCATCCGCGAGAACCAGCGGCTCGAGGCCATCCGCGAGGCGCACCTTCTGAAGCAGCATCCGGGCGAGAGCTTCGGCGCCGTGCTGCCGGCGCGCATTACGCCCGAATTCGTCCGCGAGGAAGTGGCCCGCGGCCGCGCCATCATCCCGGCCAACATCAACCACCCGGAGCTTGAGCCGATGATCATCGGCCGCAACTTCCTGGTGAAGATCAACGCGAACATCGGCAACTCGGCGGTCTCGTCGGGCATCGCCGAAGAAGTCGAGAAGCTGGTGTGGGCGATCCGCTGGGGCGGCGACACGGTGATGGACCTCAGCACCGGCAAGCACATCCACGAGACCCGCGAGTGGATCCTGCGCAACAGCCCGGTGCCGATCGGCACGGTGCCGATCTACCAGGCGCTGGAGAAGGTCGACGGCAAGGCCGAGGAACTCACCTGGGAATTGTTCCGCGACACGCTGATCGAGCAGGCCGAGCAGGGCGTGGACTACTTCACCATCCACGCCGGCGTGCGCCTGCGCTACGTTCCGCTCACGGCCAAGCGCGTCACCGGCATCGTCTCGCGCGGCGGCTCGATCATGGCCAAGTGGTGCCTCGCCCACCACAAGGAGAATTTCCTCTACACGCACTTCGAGGAAATCTGCGAAATCATGAAGGCCTACGACGTGAGCTTCTCGCTCGGCGATGGCCTGCGCCCCGGCTCGATCGCCGATGCCAACGACGCCGCCCAGTTCGGCGAGCTGGAGACGCTCGGTGAGCTGACGAAGATCGCGTGGAAGCACGACGTCCAGACCATGATCGAAGGCCCCGGCCACGTGCCGATGCAGCTGATCAAGGAGAACATGGACAAGCAGCTTCGCGAGTGCGGCGAAGCGCCGTTCTACACGCTGGGGCCGCTCACCACCGACATCGCGCCGGGCTACGACCACATCACCAGCGCCATCGGCGCGGCGATGATCGGCTGGTACGGCACGGCCATGCTCTGCTACGTGACGCCGAAGGAGCACCTCGGACTGCCGAACCGCGAGGACGTGCGCGAAGGGATCATGGCCTACAAGATCGCCGCGCATGCGGCGGATCTGGCCAAGGGTCACCCGGGCGCGCAGGCCCGCGACAACGCGCTGTCGAAGGCGCGCTTCGAGTTCCGCTGGGAGGACCAGTTCAATCTGGGTCTCGATCCGGAGAAGGCGCGCTCGTACCACGACGAAACCCTGCCCAAGGACGCGCACAAGGTCGCGCACTTCTGCTCGATGTGCGGCCCGCACTTCTGCTCGATGAAGATCACGCAGGACGTGCGCGACTACGCCGCCGAGAAGGGCGTCGCCGAGGAGGCGGAAGCGCTGGAGAAGGGCATGGCGGAGAAGTCGGCCGAGTTCCGAGCGCAGGGCGCGCAGGTCTACCGGAAGGACTGACCGTGGGCACCTGGAGCGCGGCGCTTTACGGCGACGACGACGCCTGTGACCTCCGCGACACGATCGCCTTGGTCGCCAAGCTGCCGCGTTCCGGTGACCAGCTTTTCGATCTGCTTCGCGAGCGTGAGCTGGGGGACGGGGACATCGCGCCTGCGCTCTGGGTGGTGGTGGCCGACCAGTTCGAGCGGCGAGGCATCGCCTGCGAGGCTGCCTTCTCCCGCGCCCTCCAGGTCATCGAGTCCGGCGACGACCTCGCGTGGTTGCGTGAGGCCGGGATGGACGAGAAGGACCTGAAGAAGCGCATCGCGGTGCTGGCCGAGGTCGAGGCGCGGCTGCGCGCGCCGCGTCCGCCGAAGCCGCGGCCCAAGGCGGGCAAGCCACCGGCCAATCCGCTGCAGGCCGGCGAGGTGTATGCCTTCCCCACCATGCGCCATGTGGCGGTGAACAGCTGGTTCCCCTCGTGGGAGGAGGCGCGCTTCGTGCCGGATGGTTGGGGCGCGTGCGTGGTGCTGGCGACGGGCCGGGCCTTCGACTGGTTGCCGTGGGCGGCGGTCGAGAGCTTGGGTGTCGACACTGACCGCAAGCCGACGTTCGACGACGCCGTCGCGGCACCGTTCTTCGCCGGGCAGGGCCCGTCGCGCTGCGTGCCGCGCAAGCTCCAGATGCAGCGGACGGGACTGTCCTTGCTGGGTCGGGTCACGCTGGATGCGGCCAAGGTCGACTCGCACCTCGCGCCGACCACCAGCCCCGAGCGGACCGTGATGGCCGGTTGGGCCATCAGCTCGGTGGTGCTGGGCTGGGGCCGCGCGCGTCCCCCCCGCGGTGGCCTCGCGGACCTCCTGCCCTGAGGCGCCGGGGGTGATGATGACCTTGCTGAATCGCGGGGAACCGGCGACGCGGAACCGGCCGCCTTTGGCGTGACCGTGACGCCGTGTCCGCTCGCTTCGCGCGTAGCATCCGGAAGGTCGGTCCCGTTGATGCCTGCGAGGTTCCCCATGCTCCCGTTCCGATCGTTCTGCCGTCCCGCGTTCGTGGTCCTGGTCGCCCTGTTGCTGGCCGCCTGCGCGACCGGCCCACGCGTCACCACCGAAGCCGATCCCGAGGCCGACTTCGCGCGCTTCCGCACGTTCGCGTTCTACGAGCCGCTCGCCCTCGAGACCCGGGGCTACACGACCCTGCTCAGCGCGCGATTGAAGGACGAGGCGCGTCGCCAGATGGAGGTGCGCGGCTATGTGTACGACGTCGCCGATCCCGACCTGCGCGTCAACCTCAACGCCTTCGTCGAAGAGAAGACCGACGTGGTGACGGTGCCGACGACGGGTTACGCCACGTACTACAGCTATCGCGCCAGGGCCTTCGTGACGGTGCCGGTGTGGCACGAGCGCTCGCAGGTGATGCAGTACACCGAAGGCACGATCAACGTCGACCTGGTCGACGCACGGGCGAAGCAGCTGGTGTGGGAGGGCGTAGCCGTGGGCAGCGCGGCCGGCGCCACCCCGGCCGAGCGTCGCGAGCGCGCGGTGCTGTCGATCGCGAAGATCTTCGAAGCCTTTCCGCATCGCGCGGGCGGCGCGCCCGTCGCGCCGGCGCCCGCGACGGCCCCCTGAGCACGCCTTCGACCGGAGCCCCCCATGCGCCTACGCCCTTCGATCTTCGTTTCGTCGCTGCTTGCCGCCTTCGTCGCCGTGGCGCTGCCCGGCTGCGCGTCGACCCCCATCGCCACCGCCGAGCAGGCGCCGGGCGCCGACGTGCGCACCTATGCGACGTTCGCGTTCTTCGAACCCTTGGCGATGGAGCGCGACGGCTACGGCACGATGGCCGGCGAGCGCGCCCGCGCGGTGCTTCGTCGCGAGATGGAATCGCGGGGCTACCGCCTCGACCCCGAGAACCCCGCGCTCCGCATCAACGTGATCGCCGCGGCCCGTGATGGCGACGGCGGCCCGGCCTTCAGCCTCGGGCTCGGTGTCGGCGTCGGAGGCGGGAACACGCGCGGCGGCCTCGGCGTGGGTATTCCGCTCGGCGGCAGTGGATCGCGCGAGCGCTCGCGCCTTCCCGGCGCGATCGCGATCGACGTGGTCGACACGGGAGCGAAGCGCGTGGTGTGGACCGGCGGCGTGGACGTGCCTCGGGTCGGCCGGGACGGCGAGGCCGAAGCGTTCGAGGTGGCCCTGCGCCGCGTGATGGCGGCGCTGCCGTCGCGATCGTCGACGCCCTGAGCCTCAGCGTCCCTCGACCGGCCCGAAGGTGAGGCCGGCGCGCTGGCGCAGGCGCTCGACGAGGCGCATCCCCATCGCGGCGGCCGGCGTCCACACGCCGCCGGGCGTCGCCTCGCGGTCGACGTCCTGCACCAGGCACAGCGCGGCCTCGCTGATCATCTTGCAGGTCGAACCGTAACCGGGATCGCGGTCGCCGGTGACCTTCGTGGTGAGCTTGCGGCCATCGGCGGTTTCGCCGAAGAACAAGACTTCATAGCGGCCTTTCTCGCGCTGCTGTTTGTTCGGGCCTTCGCCGGGCTTGGGCAGTGCAAAACGCCGCAGCAGGGCGCGCGTCGGCGCGAAGGCCAGCAGCATGGTTTGCAGTTTGGAACTGCGTGCCATCGATTTGGCGCGTTTCTCTCCGGCCTTGCCTTCGCCAGTGAGCATCCGCTCGCTGTACACGAACGCCTCGCCCCAAGGATGGCCCAGCAGGGCGTGGCTGCGATGCACGTTCTTGGTGTTGATGGGCGCCATGACGAAGGGCGCCGTCCATGCATTGGCCAGATCGTCGAAGGCCGCGGTGTTGTCGTTCGGTTGGCGCGGGCCCTTGAAGCCGGGCACCAGCGCGAACGGATCGCCCAAGGTGCGGATCAGGCTGCGGTCGCGGCCGATGGCTTCCATCGTGGCCAGCATGCTGGCCACGGTGCCGCCCGAGAACGTGCCCTTCATGACGCTCACGCGGCCATGCACGCGGGCCAACGGCGCGCCGAAGCGCGCCTTCGCCTCGTGCTGGGCGTGCAGCACGCCGAGGTCGAAGGGGATGGAATCGAAGCCACAGGAGAAAACGATCCGCGCGCCGCTGGCTTTGGCGGGTGCCTGCAGCTCGGGAATCATCTTGGCCATCCAGCCCGGCTCGCCGCACAGATCGACGTAATCGGTGCCGGCATGGGCGCAGGCGCGGATCAGGGGTTCGCCGTATTGCTGGTAAGGCCCGACGGTGGTGATGACGACCTTCGTGCGTTTGACGAGCGCCGCAAGCGCGGCTTCGTCGCTGGCGTCGGCGACCAGCAAGGGAAGGTCTGCCGGCAAGCCAAGCTCATCGCGAATCTGCGCGAGCTTGGCCGCGCTGCGGCCGGCCATGGCCCAGCGTACCGACCCTGCGGCGCCGTAGGTGTGGTCCAGATACTCCGCCACCAAGCGGCCGGTGAAGCCGGTGGCACCAAACACGATGAGGTCGAATTCTCTGTTCATGGGCTGGATGGTCGCACGTCGATGGCGGTCCACGTGAGGTCGATCGCGCTGAGGTTGGAAGGCGGCATGCCAAACATCGCCTTGAAGGTATCGCTGAAATGCGCGCCGCTGGAAAAGCCCGCGGCGTGGGCGGCCTCGGTGAGTGAGGCGCCGGCAATGATGTTGCGTACCGCCGAAGACGTGCGTTGCCACAGGCGCCAACGACGCCAAGGCAGGCCGGTGCTTTGGGTAAAGAGGCGTTGGAATTGCGAGACCGACAGCCCGGCTTGCGCCGCATGCTCGCTGACGCGATGCGTGAGGCCGGGGTCTGAACGCAGACGTGCCAGCGAGGCTTCGATCCTCCGGTCCATGCGGGGCGCTTCGATTCCCAAGCACGCCGTCAGGGCGATGACGTCGACGCGTTTCACATGGGGCTGTGCTCCTAGGCGACGAAGCACCTGCAGCGCCATCTCTTCAACCGCCATGCCGATGGCACACCCTCTCGGCCCCGGTGTGCCCGAGGCGGCAAGCTTTTTCCACGATTGATCGCCGGCATCGAGGTAAAGAAAGGCCATGGTCGAGGCGGGCGTGTGCAGGCGATGCCATTGGCCGGCCGGAATCACCGCACTGCGCACACGTCGTCCGGTTCCCGGAGGACCATCCAGGTGTTCTGCCACTTCGAATGCATCGTCGAGCCCGAAGGCCAGGACCGTCACGCTGTTGCGGTGTGCCGCAATGGGAAACGCCGGGCCGATGTAGAGGATGACGTGCCCCCCATCCACCAACTGGGCTTGCGGCGGGGAGCACGTTTCTGGAAGCGCCGGTGGTCTTTGCGGCCTAGGATTCGCCATCGTCGATCCCTCAGGAGTTCTTCACCATGAAAGCATTCTCCGCGGCGTTATGGCTGCTCGTTGGGCTGGTGCACCTGTTGCCGGTCACCGGCGTCCTCGGCGCGGCCTCGCTGCAGCGCCTTTACGGCCTGCCCATCACCGACCCGAACCTGCTCATCCTGATGCAGCACCGCGCCGTGCTGTTTGGCCTGGTCGGAGGGGTGATGGTGGCGGCGGCCTTCGTGCCGGCATGGCGATCGGTCGCGGCCGTCGTCGGCTTCATCAGCATCGGCAGCTTTCTGCTGATTGCATGGAGCGTCGGTGGCTACAACGCATTGATCGCACGGGTGGTTTGGATCGATGTGGCGGCGCTGGTGGTGCTGGCCCTGGCAAGCCTACTGGCTGTGCGCGCCCGCACTGCCTGAGTTGGACGCGGCTGCGGTCCGCACCCGTGCGCCATGAACGCGGCGGATCACGCCATAGAGATCGCCGTCGTTGAATCCTGAACCGGTCTCGGTATCCACGCGGTGCACCATCACTAGGTGATGCTTCGGGTACACCCCCAGCATGTGCACGCCAACGCCGGTGTGGAAGAACGACGGCTGCGCCTCGCCCGGCTCGGGCAGCAGCACGTCCCAGAGCATGCCGTAGGCCAGGCCGTACCCTGCGTCGACGATGGAGTAGGGCTGCGTGCTGCGATCGATCCATTCGGCCGGAACCAGTTGTTGTCCACGCCATTCGCCGCGTTGCAGAAAGAGTTGTCCGTACAGCGCCAGGTCGTGTGCAGACAGGCGGAAGTGGTAGGCCGGGTAGCGTGAGCGCTCGCGTTCGTAGCTGTAGAAGCCGTCGGCGCTGCGGTTGATGGTGTTGTCGCCCGAGGCGGTCACAGTAATGCGGCTCTGCCAATCCAGCATGCCCAGCGGGCGAGCGATCTCGGCATCGAAGGCATCGAACACGCGCCGTCCGATGCGACGCTCCAGTACCGCGCCGGCCACGTTGAAGTCCCAGTTGTTGTAATAGTAATGCGTGCCCGGCACATGGCTGCCGCGCGCTGGTCGCGATTGCGCCATGCCTTCCGATTCGGCGGCCGCGGTGATGTAGACGCCGGAGCGCGACTTGAGCAGGTCGACCAGTCGCGCCGAGCGTTCCATCGCGGTGAGCGTCTGTGGTGCATCGTCGATGCCGAGTTCGGCCAACGTGGCATTGAGGTCGATCTCGCCACGACTTTCGTGAATGCCATACAGCGAACTCAGCAGAGCCTTCCGCATGGAGTGAATCAGCAGCTTTTTGCGGATGTCGCCCCACTCGAAGAACACCTTGCCGTCATGGAGCAGCAACAGGCTGTCGGAGCCGGACGTCTTGAGGAAGGTTCGAAGTTCATCGAGGCGCGCCGGGTCGTAGCCGGCCTGCTCGGGTGTGATGCGCTCGAAGGCATCGGCCACCGCAGGTTGGGCTGCTCCTTGCGCCGTGCCCAGCGAGGCCAAGGCAATCACGAGCACCACGGCTCCCAACGACGAGTGCCATCGCATATTCAGCCCCCTCCCCCAGAAGAACGCCGAGCCTACGCGGTGCTCAGGTCCGGCGCATCGGGCCGATCGTCACACCCCGCTCAAGCCCCACGGCCCGCGGCCGCTCGTCGCAGTGATCAGGCCGAGCACGCGTTTGGCCTCGTCGTCGACCATCGGCCACGTGAAGCGCCAGCTCCAGTTGTGGTCGCCCATCGTGCCGGGGATGTTCATGCGATGCGCGGCGTCGAGGCCGAGCACATCCTGCAGCGGGAACACGGCGAAGTTCGCGACTGAGTTCGCGCAGGCGCGGACCATCGCCCAGTGGATGTCGTGTTCCGAGGCCGGCAGGTAGCTGCCGGCGAACTGGCGCTCGCGCGGCGTCGCGCTGTTCCACCAGCCGCGCACGGTGTCGTTGTCGTGCGTGCCGGTGTAGGCCACGCGCGCCCGCTCGCTGTTGTGCGGAAGGAAGGGGTCGGTGGCGTCGCCGCCGAAGGCGAACTGCAGGATCGTCATGCCGGGGAAGCCGCAGCCGTCGCGCAGTTCGATGACGTCGGGCGTGATCAGGCCGAGGTCTTCAGCAACGATGGGCAATGGGCCGAGCGCTTTCTCGATGGCATCGAACAGCGCCTTGCCGGGGCCGGGTACCCACTGGCCTTCTTCAGCCGTGGGGCAGCTCGCGGGGATCTCGTAGTAGCCAGCGAAACCGCGGAAGTGGTCGATGCGGAACACGTCGGCAAGGCCGAGCGCGCGGCGCACGCGGTCACTCCACCACGCGAAGTCTTCCTTCGCCATGCGGTCCCAGCGGTACAGCGGGTTGCCCCAGCGCTGGCCGGTCGGTGCCATCGCGTCGGGCGGGCAGCCGGCCACGGCCGTGGGCTGGCCGTCGCTGTCGAGTTGATACAAATCCGGGCGCGCCCAGCAGTCGGCGCTGTGGTGCGCGATGTAGATCGGCAGGTCGCCCATCACCGCGATGCCGCGCTCGTTGGCGTAGCCCTTCAGCGCCGCAGCCTGCGTGTCGAAGCACCACTGCACCCAGGTCCAGTAGCCGATCTCGGCGGCGTGTTCGATGCGCGCGGCGGCCAATGCCTTCGGGTCGCGGTCGCGCAGCGCCGGCGCCCAGGTCCACCACGGCATGCCGCCGTGCGCGGTCTCCAGCGCCATGAACAGCGCGTAGTCGTCGAGCCAGTAAGCCTCCTGCTGCGCCCACGCGGCCTTGGCGGCGCGCTCGGCCGGCGCGTTCTTCGCGAGATAGCCGGCATAGGCCGCGCGCAGTTGCGCGTTGCGCCAATCGACGACCTTGCCGAAGTCGACCTTGTGCGCCGCGAAGCCGCCTTCGGGCAGCGTCGGCGCCTTGAGCCAGCCGTTCGCGACCAGGCCTTCGAGGGCGATCATCAGCGGGCTGCCGGCGAAGGCCGACACGCTCTGGTAGGGCGAATTGCCGGGACCGATCGGGTTCACCGGCAGCCATTGCCAGATCGTCTGGCCGGCGTCCTTCAGCCAGTCGACGAACCGGAACGCGTCCGGGCCGAAGTCGCCGATGCCGTGCGGGCCGGGCAGGGAAGTGACATGCAGGAGCACGCCGGCGGCGCGCTGGTCGAGGTTGAACATCAGGTCGGCTCCGGAGCGGAGGTGAGGCGGCGAAGGACGAGCAGGCTGTGGGCCGGGACGAGCACGGCCGGGGACGCGAGTGTGGTGGTGAGGACGCCCGGTGGGAACGTGCCGGAGGTCTCCAGCAACACGGTCCACGGACCATCCGGCAATTCGAAAGGGCGATCGCTCCCGCCCGGATTGAAGGCGATGCAGCCGCGCGGCGCGGAGGCGCCGGCGGCGCGGAGTTGGCAGGCGAAGGCGCCGTCGCTGGCGTCGTGCCAATCGTCCACGCGCATGTCGCTGCCGTCGGGGCGCAGCCAGCGGATGGTCGGGTCGTCGTCGCCCGGCTCCGGCAGGAACCACGTGGGCCAGCGCAGGTAGGCCTCGCTGGCGCGCAGCGCGACGAGCGCTGCGACCAGCGCGCCCGCGTCGTCGTCGGTGCCGAGGCCGGCCCAGTCGATCCAGCCGGTGGCGTTGTCCTGGCAGTAGGCGTTGTTGTTGCCGGCTTGCGAGTTCGCCACCTCGTCGCCGGCCAGCAGCATCGGCGTGCCCTGCGCCAGCAGGGTGGTCGCAAGCAGTGCGCGGCGCACGCGGCGGCGGCGTTCGAGGACAGCCGCTTCATCGGTCGCGCCTTCGACACCGAAATTCGTGCACACCTCGTGCGCGTGGCCGTCGCGGTTGTGCTCGCCGTTCGCTTCGTTGTGCCGTCGCGCGTAGCCGACGACATCGGCCAGCGTGCGGCCGTCGTGCGCGGACACGTAGTTGATGCTGGCTTGCGGGCGGCGCTGGCCGTGCTGGAACAGGTCGCTCGACGCGGTGAAGCGTTTGGCGAATTCGCTGCGCGGCACCGGGGCCCTCGGGTGGCCGTCGGCCGTGGCTGCCGCGCCCAGCCAATAGCCGCGGACGGCATCGCGGAAGCGGTCGTTCCATTCGGCGAAGCGGCCGGGGAAGCGGCCGAGCTGGTAACCCTCGAAGCCCGCATCCCAGGGCTCGGCGATCAGGTGAACCTGCGCCAGCGTCGGGTCCTGCCGCAGCGCGACGAAGAACGGCGCGGACGGATCGAAACCGTGGCGCGTGCGGCCCAGCGCGGCACCGAGGTCGAAGCGGAAACCGTCGACGCCCATCGTCTCGACCCAGTAGCGCAGCACGTCGAGCGCGAACTGGGTGGTGCGCGGGTGGATCAGGCGCAGGGTGTTGCCGCAGCCGCTGACGTTCTCGTAGCGGCTGCGGTCGTCGCCGACGAGGCGGTACCAGCTGGCGTTGTCGAGGCCGCGGAAGCTGAGCGTGGCGCCGTGCTTGTCGCCTTCGGCCGTGTGGTTCAACACCACGTCGAGCACGACATCGAAGCCTTCGCGCTGCAGGGTGGCGACCATCCGGCGGAATTCATTGATTCCATCCTGCGGATGTCGGCAGAGCCGCCGCGCCGGGCAGAAGAAGGCGAGCGTGTTGTAGCCCCAGTAGTTGCGCAGGCCGCGCTCGACCAGCGGCGCTTCGTCGAGCCACTCCATCACCGGCATCAGCGACAGCGTGGTGACGCCGAGCGACTTCAGGTGCGCGATCGATGCCGGATGGGCGAGGCCTTCGAAGGTGCCGCGCAGCGCCTCGGGAACGCCCGGCAGCTGCATGGTGAAGCCGCGCACGTTCAGTTCGTACAGCACGCTGTCGCGCAGCGGGCGACGCGGGCGCGAAGCCGCGCGCACGCCGAGGCCGTCGGCCAACGGCTGCGGATCGGAAACCACGCGCGCCTTCAACGCCAGCAGGGCGTTGTCGCGGGTGTCGGGCTGGCGGCCCTGCGGGTGGCTCGCCGCCCAGCCGTGGTGCTCGGGGCGCCACTGGAAATCACCGACCAACTCGCGGGCGTAGGGGTCGAGCAGCAGCTTGGCCGGGTTGAAGCGGTAGCCGGACTCCGGCTGGTAGCGGCCGTGCGCGCGGAAGCCGTAGACCAACCCGGGGCCGGCGCCTTCGAGGCGGCCGTGGAACACGCCGTCCTCGCCGGCGTGCAGCGGCAGGCGTTCGAGTTCGCGCGTGCCATCGTCGCTGAACACGCACAGCTCGATGCGCTTCGCGCGCTGCGAGGCCACGGCGACGTCGACGCCTCCGTCGCGCGCGTGTGCGCCCAGCGGCGCATGCGGGCCGGGCACGAGGGTGTGCCTTGGCGCCGCGATGACGGCCGCGTTCGTGCTCATGCCGGGCGCAGCACCACGGTGGCCAGTGGCGGCAAGGTCAGGGTGAGCCCACCGTCCTTCGCTTTCAGCACGCCGCCGCCATTGCCGAGGTCGCTGCCGCCGTAGTGGCGCGAGTCGGTGTTCAGGGCCTCGCGCCACGACTTCGCCGCGCCCTTCGGCAACGGCAGGCGATAGCCCTCGCGGGGCACGGGGGTGAAGTTGCAGGCCACGATCGCCAGATCACCGGCGCCGTCGCGACGTAGCCAGGCGTAGACGCTCTGCTCGCGGTCGTCGCCGACCAGCCATTCGAAACCGGCGGCCTCGCCATCGAGCGCATGCAGGGCCGGGGCCTCGCGGTAGAGGGCATTGAGGTCGCGCACGAGGTCGCGCACGCCGGCGTGGTGCGGGTACTGCAACAGGTGCCAGGGCAGCGGTTCGGCATCGCGCCATTCGTCGCCTTGGGCGAACTCCTGGCCCATGAACAGCAGCTTCTTGCCCGGGTGCCCCCACATGAAGCCGTAGTAGGCGCGCAGGTTGGCGAAGCGCTGCCACTCGTCGCCGGGGCAGCGGCCGAGGATCGAGCCCTTGCCGTGCACGACTTCGTCGTGGGACAGCGGCAGCATGAAGTTCTCGCTGAAGGCGTACACGAGGCCGAAGCTCATCCGGTCGTGGTGCCAGCGCCGATGCACGGGCTCTTCCTGCAGGTAGCGCAGCGTGTCGTTCATCCACCCCATGTTCCACTTGAAGTGGAAGCCGAGCCCCCCGGCGTGCACCGGCGCCGATACCCCGGGGAAGCTCGTGGACTCTTCGGCCAGCGTGATGGCGCCGGGGCATTCGCGGCCGATCGTCGTGTTGATGTGCTTCAGCAGCGCGATGGCTTCGAGGTTCTCGCGGCCGCCGTGCACGTTGGGGATCCACTCGCCGGCGTTGCGGGAGTAGTCGCGGTAAAGCATCGACGCCACCGCATCCACGCGCAGGCCGTCCACGCCCCAATGCTCCAGCCAGTGCAGCGCGCTGCCGGTGAGGAAGCTCACCACCTCGTTGCGGCCAAAGTTCGGGATCAGCGTGCCCCAGTCGCGGTGCTCGCCTTCGCGCGGGTCGGCGTACTCGTAGAGCGCGGTGCCGTCGAAGCGGCCGAGGCCGTGGGCGTCACGCGGGAAGTGCGCGGGCACCCAATCCAGGATCACGCCGAGGTCGGCCGCGTGGCAGGCGGCGACGAAGCGGCCGAAGCCCTCGGGTTCGCCGAAGCGCGCCGTCGGCGCGAACAGGCCGAGCGTCTGGTAGCCCCAGCTGCCGTCGAAGGGATGCTCGGTGATCGGCAGCAGTTCGACGTGGGTGAAGCCGAGCGCCGCCGCGTAGCCGGGCAGCACCGCGGCCAGCGCATCCCAGTGCGGGAAGCCGGTGCGTGCGCTGTGCTCGGCGCAGGCAGGGCGTTCGGCGGTCGCCGTGGCGAGGTCGGGGTGCGCCCAGGAGGCGAGGTGCACCTCGTAGGTGCTGATCGGCACGCCACGATGGTTGCGTGCGGCGCGGTTGGCCGGCAGGGGCGTGTCGGCGCGCGGCGCGGCCACGCGGCTGGCATTGCCGGGGCGCAGCTCGCTGGCGAACGCGTAGGGGTCGGCCTTGGCCGGCAACAGGCTGCCGTTGGCGTCGACCAGCTCGTACTTGTACAGGTCGCCCGGCGCGGCATGCGGCACGAACAGCTCCCACACGCCCGCGGTGTGGCGCAGGCGCATCGGGTGGCGGCGGCCGTCCCAGCCGTTGAAGTCGCCAACCACGGAAACGCGCCGCGCGTTCGGTGCCCAGACGGCGAAACGCACGCCGGCCACGCCGTCGATGCTCAGCGCATGCGCGCCGAGGAAGCGCTGCGGCCGGGTGTGGTGGCCTTCGTGGAAGGCGCGCAGTTCGTCGTCGCTGATCTGCGGGCCGAAGGCATAGGCGTCCGCGTAGGTGCCGTCGTCGCCATTGGCCCAGCGCACGCGCAGGCGGTAGTCGAAACGCTGCTTGCGGCGCGGGATGCGGCCTTCGAACAGCGGCGTGACCAGGCTCTCGCCCGCCGACAGCCCGAGGGCGCGCGGCGCCAGCGTCGCGACGGCCTTGCCGGTCGCAGCATCGAGCACGTCGACCGCGTCGGCACCGGGCAGCAGGGCGCGCAGCCAGAGCGCGCCGGCCGTATCGGCGTGGAGGCCGAGCACGGCGAAGGGATCGGCGTGGCGCGCCGCGAGCAAGGCCGCGACGGCGCCGGGGTCAAGCATTCGTTTTCGCGGCCTTCGCGGCGCCGGGCACGGACCAGACCTTGGCGGCGTACTCGGCCACGGTGCGGTCGGCCGAGAAGAAGCCCATGCCGGCGATGTTGCGCAGCGCGGAGGCGTTCCAGGCCTTCGGGTCGCGGTAGAGCACATCCACGCGCGACTGCGTGGCGACGTAGTCGGCGAAGTCGGCGAGCAGCAGGTAGGTGTCGCGGTTCAGCAGGCCGTCGACGAGGGCGCGATAGCGCTGCGGTTCGCCGGGGCTGAAGGCGCCGCTGCCGATGGCGTCGAGCACGGCCTTCAGCGAAGCGTTCTGTGCGGCGATCCAGCGCGGGTCGTAGCCCACGGCCTTCAGGTTAGCCACCGCGTCGGCGCGCAGGCCGAACACGAACACGTCGTCCTCGCCGATGTGCTGTGCCATCTCGATGTTGGCGCCGTCCCAGGTGCCGATGGTCAGCGCGCCGTTCATGGCGAACTTCATGTTGCCGGTGCCGCTGGCTTCCGTACCCGCGGTGCTGATCTGCTCGGAGAGATCGGCGGCCGGGATGATCGACTCGGCCAGCGACACGCCGTAGTTCGGCAGGAAAACCAGCTTCAGCTTGCCGCCGAGGCGCGGGTCGCTGTTGACCACGCGGCCGATGTCGGTGGCGAGGCGGACGATCTGCTTCGCGGCCACGTACGCCGAGGCCGCCTTGCCGGCGATGACGACGGTGCGCGGCGTCCAGCCCTGGCCCTCGGGGCCGGCCGGGTTGGCCAGCATGGCCTGGTAGCGGGCGACGACGTGCAGCAGGTTGAGCAGCTGGCGCTTGTACTCGTGGATGCGCTTGATCTGCACGTCGAACAGCGAATCGACATCGACCACGACGCCGAGTTCGCGGCGGATGCGCTCGGCCAGCTTTTCCTTGTTGGCGCGCTTCACCGCGGCGAGACGCTGGCCCAGTGCGGCGTCGCCCGCCTGCGCACGCAGGGCCGAGAGCTGGCCGAGGTCGCGGCGCCAGCCGGTGCCGATGCTGTCGTCGAGCAGGTTCGACAGGCCCGGGTTGCACTGCTGCAGCCAGCGTCGCGGCGTGACGCCGTTGGTGACGTTGGTGAAGCGCTCCGGATAGAGGCGTGCGTAGTCCGAGAAGATCGTCTCGACCATCAGGTCGGAATGCAGTTTCGCCACGCCGTTGACCTGGTGCGACGCGACGACGGCGAGCGCGGCCATGCGGACGCGGCGGCCGTGCTGCTCGTCGATGATCGACACGCGTTGCACCAGTGCGTCGTCGCCGGGCGCCTTGGTGCGCACGTCCGACAGGAATTCGTGGTTGATGCGGTAGATGATCTCGAGGTGGCGCGGCAGCAGGCGCTCGACCATCGCGACCGGCCACGTCTCCAGCGCTTCCGGCATCAGGGTGTGGTTGGTGTAGGCCACGGCCTGGCGGGTGATCGCCCACGCCTCGGTCCACTCGAGACCGTGCTCGTCCACGAGCAGGCGCATCAGTTCCGCCGGTGCCAGCGCGGGGTGCGTGTCGTTGAGGTGGATGGCGTTGCCGCGGCCCAGCTCGGCGAGTGGACGGCCCTCGGCGAGGTGGCGCGCGATCAGGTCCTGCAGCGAGGCGGAAACGAGGAAGGCCTCCTGCTTAAGGCGCAGCGTGCGGCCGGCCTCGGTGCTGTCGTCGGGGTAGAGCACCCAGTTCAGCGTGTCGGCGGCGAGCTGCGCGGCGCCCGCTGCGGCGTAATCCCCGCGGCAGAAAGCGGCGAAATCGATCGGCTGCTCGGCGCTGGCCTCCCACTGGCGCAGCGTGGCGACGTGGCCATGGGCATGCGCCGGCACCACGAAGTCGAACGCGCGGGCGCGGACGCGCTCGGCTGGCACCCAGCGACGCGTGCCGCCGGCGTCCGATTCCACATGGCCACCGAAGCCCACCACGAAGGCGACGTCGGCGCGCTCGAAATCCCAGTGCGTGCCGTCGCGCTGCCAGTCGTCGGGGCGCTCGACCTGTGCGCCATCCTGCAGGCCCTGCGCGAACATGCCGTAGCGGTAGCGCAGGCCGTAGCCGAAGGAGGGCAGGCCGAGCTCCGCGAAGGAATCGAGGAAGCAGGCGGCGAGGCGGCCGAGGCCACCGTTGCCGAGCGCGGCGTCCGGCTCGGACTCGAGAACATCCGCCAGCGAGACGCCGCGCGTGGCGAGTTCATCGCGCAGCGCGGGTTCGAGCTGGAGGGCGGCGAGCGCATTGCGCATCGCGCGGCCCATCAGGAATTCCATCGACAGGTAGTGCACGCGCCGCTGGTCCTTGCCGCGGGCGGCGTCCTTGGCCTGCGTGGCGGCCCAGCGCTCGGCCAGCGGGCCGCGGCAAGCCTCGGCGGCGGCACGCAGCGCGGCGCGAGCGGCGGGGGCCTCGCGGCCGTCGGTGGTCGTCATGGCAAGCGCTCGACGGAAGGCCGCGACGAGGTCGGCGGCGGGCGGGGCGGCCGGCGTCGTGGCCGGTACGGTGGCGGGCTGGGTCGTCATCCGCGGGAGCTTAAGACCCGCGTCCGCGTTGGGGCGGGCGTGAAAACGTATTCATGGGCGCGGGCACGACGGCGTGTCGATCAACGCACGAAAACCGCGACGCTGCGTCCCGGCACCGAGACCCGTCCGTCGGCGCCAAGCGTGCCCTCGGCGAGACCGTCGAGGGCGGGGTGCAGCGCCCAGCTGCCGCCGCCTGTCGCCGCCACCGTTGCCGTGCGCGGGCGCGGGTCGGTGTTGAGCACATAGACAAGCTGTCGGCCGTGCGCCGGATGCGTGGCTGGCAGCGCGCGGCCGTCGAGATGCCCGATGACGAGACCGGGTTCGCCGTCCACCGGGACGAAGCGCAGCGCGGCCTGCACGGCATCGGTCGTTGCCAGCCGCAGCAGGGGCTCGTCGCGGCGCAGGCGCAGCAGGGCCTGCGTCCAGGTGTTCACGAAGGCGGCGTCTTCGGCGCGCGGGGCGATGTCCGGCGCGCGCTCGAGGACCACGCGCATTTGCGGCCAGCTGTCTTCGTTGTCCCAGGCCGGCGGCAGGCCGATGCCGAAGGTGCTGCGTTCACCGGTCCAATCGACGACGTTGAACGCATCGCCGGAGTTGTAGCTGTTGCGGTCCAGCGACTTGCTGCGCATCACCTCCTGCCCGGCGTGCAGGTAGGCCACGCCTTGCGCAAGCAACACCAGCGCGTTGCCCAGCACCTGCACGCGCGCCCGGTCATGGCGCGTGGTCTCCAGCGGGAGGCGCAGGGCGTTGCTGTCGAACAGCGTGAGGTTGTCGTGGTTCTCGGTGTAGTTGACGACCTCGTCCGGCTGGCTGGCATAGCCGGCAGGGCCGCTGCCGTAGCGGATGTCGCGCAGCGGCTTCACCACGCCGTCGGCGTCGAAGGTCTCGACATCGACGAGCGTGCCCGCGAGGCCGACACGGATCAGCGCCTCGGCACGGCGCAGTTCCGCTTCGGTCTCCGCCTTCGGGCGTGCGGCGTTCGCCGCGTTCGGCGCGTGGTGGAGGCCGGAGAGCCAGCCCTGCGCGTTCAGCGCCTCGCCTCGGTCACCGGCGCGGCCGCCGCGAGCCGCGTCGCGCATCCGGTCGCTGAAGGTGGCGATGCCGGTGCCGTTCAACACGCCCTGCGTGGCTTGCGGGAAGCGGGCCCCGTCCGCGACTTCGCCGAAGTTCCAGCCCTCGCCCAGCAGGTGGATGCGGCGACCGGTGGCTGCGTCGACGGCGCGCTGCAGGTCGAGCATTGCCGCCTTGGGCTGGTGGCCCATCAGGTCGAAGCGGAAGGAATCGATGCGGTAGTCGCGCGCCCAGATCACCGCCGATTCGATCATCAGCTTGGCCATCATCGTGGCCTCGGTGGCGGTGTTCGGGCAGCAGGTCGAAGTTTCGACCTCGCCTTGCGCGTTCAGCCGGTGGTAGTAGCCGGGCACCACGCGGTCGAGCACCGACTGCCGGTCCTGGCCGCTCGCCATCGTGTGGTTGTAGACGACATCGAGCCCCACGCGAAGGCCAGCTTGGTGCAGCGCCTGGACCATCGTGCGGAATTCGCGTACCCGCGTGGCGGCCTCGTCGGGCGCCGTGCTGTAGCTGCCCTCGGGCACGTTGAAGTGCCAAGGGTCATAGCCCCAGTTGTAGCAGTCACGCTCGCGCACGGCGCCGATCGCGGCCTGCACGCCTTCGCCGGCCGGGCCTTCGCCGTCCGGAAGCTTGGGCCGCGCGCAATCGCGCTCGGGAACGGAGGCGAGATCGTAGGTGGGCAGCAGGTGCACATCGGTGAGACCGGCGCCGGCCAGTGCTCGCAGATGCCTCATACCCGCGGTGTCGTCGTGGGTGAAGGCGAGGTAGGTGCCGCGATGCGCCTCGGGCACCGTCGTGTCGTCGCGCGAGAAATCGCGGACGTGGAGTTCGTAGACGACGAGGTCGGTGTTGCCCTGCACGGTGTCCGGGCGGCGGTCGTTGGCCCAGCCCTCCGGTTTCGTCGCCGGGTCGTCGAGATCGAGCACGACGGACGCCTGCGAATCCGCATTGAGGCCGAGCGCATACGGATCGGTAACGCGGTTGCGCACAAGACCGACGCCCGGCACGAGGACGTCGACGAGGAAGGCATAGCGACGCCCGCGCAGGTCGGCGGGGACGGTGTGCGTCCACACGCCGCTGGCGGGTTCGGCACGCATCAGCGGCGCATCAATGGTGGGCGTGGCATCGGCGGTCGACGCCTCGGTGGCGCCGAACAAGCAGAGCGACACGTTCGTGGCCGTCGGGGCCCACAGCGCGAAGCGCGTCGCGCCCGCGTCGATTGTCGCGCCGAGCATGGCGTCCTTCGCCTTCGGCGCGAACACGGCATCCAGTGCCCCCGCGTTCTGCAGGCCGGTGGCGTCGAGCACGCGGCCGTCGGCGTCGAGCGCCGCGACGACCAGCGTTTCGCGCCAAGCGTCCGTCGGCAGCGGTTCGGCGAGTTCGAACGTGCTGCCGGGCACGTGGCTGAAGCGGGCGTCGGTGTGTTCAAGGCGGATCGGTGCCAATGCATGCCGGATCGCGTGGCCTTCCGGCGCGGCACCGGGAACGAGTCGAAGCTGCGGGCTCGGCGCGCGCAGCAGCACGACCGAGGAAGCCTCCGCCGGCGCGGCCCAGCGCAGTTGCGTGGCATCGAGCCAGGCCGCGCGCTGGTGCGCGGGCAGCGCGTCCGACCAGGGATGGATCACGGTGCTGCCGGCGTGCACCGCACATTCGGCGGGACGCGTGTCCGGCGGCGGCATCGCGTGGGCCGGGCTCGCGGCGAGGACAAGGGCGACGAAGGCGGTGGTGCGGAGCAGCATGCGGAGTCCGGCGATCGGGCGGCTTCGCATCCTAGGCCGTGCGCGTGCGGTGGGAGGGCCAATCGCGATGCATACGTATGCGTGCGCCGCCCGGGTTCGGGACAGCCGCTACGCTCACTGCCAATTCGATGGAACGGTTTTCGCATGCTGCGATGCATCACGCTGTTGGCGGTTTTTGGTTGTGTTGGTCTCGCCAATGCGACGTCGCCCTATTGCGCGCCGCAGGGCGACGCGCCGTCGCTGCGCTTGCACCCGGTGGGTGGGCCCGAAGGGCGCGGCCAACGCATCGTCGCCAGCGACCAGCATCGCGGCGACCTCGACGCGCGGGCCTTCGAATGGCTGGGCGGCACGGGCTATCGGATGCATGCGTGGTCGGGGCCGGGGGATCGGTCGTTGCTGCGCGGCTTTGCGGTCCTGGTCAACGGCCAGCTTCGCGATCGCAGGGAGGCCGAGAGCGACACGTTGCGGCTCTGGGGTCACGAGGTGCGCCATGCGGACGGCAGCATCGAGGCCGTGCAACTGCAGGCCGGACATCCCGCGTTGTCGATCTGTGCGGAAGCGCGCGATGGCCGCCGCGTGGCTCTGCTGCTGATGCTGGGGCCGGAGGCCGACGGGCACGCGTTCTCCACCAACGTGCCGGTGCAGCGCCTCGAGGCCGATGACGCGCTGCGGCGTGCCGTGGGTGCGCCTGCGGAGATCGCCTTGGTCCTCGTCGAACCCGAGGTGCCGACCTCGACGCTCGCGGTGCATCTGGCCTTCGGCCGAACCCCGCCCGACGCGAACGCGACGATGGCCACGCTGCAGGGCGAGGCGGACCGGGGTTTCGGCGGGGATCTCTGGGCGGCCGGCATCGAACGCCGTCGCGCGGGCCTCGAATCGCTGCGCCTCCGAACGGGGGATGCGGCCTTCGATGACGCCTTCCGCTGGGCCATCGCCAGCAATGCCACCTTCCGCACCGACGAGTTCGGCCCGGGCCTCTGGGCCGGCCTGCCATGGTTCCGCGACAACTGGGGCCGCGACACCTTCATCGCCCTGCCGGGCACCCATCTCGTCACCGGCGAGTTCGGGCGTGCCCAGGCCGTCATCGAGAACTTCACCCGATGGCAGAACCGCGCCGACGGCCCGGAAAAGGGGCGGGTGCCGAACCGCGTGGCTGCGGCGACCGACACGCTCTACAACACCGTCGATGGGACGCCGTGGCTGATCCGCGCCGCATGGGAGACAGCGCAGGCCAGCGGTGACGCCGCCGGATTGCCCGGGCTGCGGCGCCTGATCCGCGACTATGTGGCCGGTGCCGAGCCGCACCTCGACGACGAGGGGCTGCTGCGCCACGCCGAAGCCGACACCTGGATGGATGCCCGCATCCGCGGCGGTCGCGGCTGGTCGCCGCGCGGCGACCGTGCCATCGAGATCCAGGCCCTGTGGCATGCGGTGCTGGTGATCGGTGCGGATCTGGCGACGCGCGAGGGCGACAGCGCCGAGGCCGAACGCTACGCCGCGATGGCGGCTCGCACGCGCACCGCGGTGTTGGCGCGCTTCTGGCGTGACGGCCGCTTGGCTGACCGCCTGCTGGCCGATGGCCGCGTCGATACCAGCGTGCGGCCGAACGCCTGGATGGCGGTCTCGGTGCCGCCGCTGCCGGAACGATTCCCCTTCCTGCCTTCCGACGTCGAACAGGCCGTCACGCGCGACACGGCCGCCGCGTTGCTGCTGCCGCGCGGGCCGCTGTCGCTCGCCCCCGACGACCCGCGCTTCCATCCGCGGCATGTCGATGACGCGCACCACCACAAGGACGCCGCGTACCACAACGGCACGGTTTGGCAGTGGACGGCAGGCCCGGCGATCACGGCCCTGGCGCGGTTCCATCAGCAGGAAACGGCGTATCGCGTCACTCGCGAGCTCGCTCGGCAGATCCTCGAGGACGACGCGCCGGGGCATCTCGCGGAACTCGCCGACGCCACGCTAGAAGACGCCGGGCGCGTGCGCCCGTCCGGCACCTATGCGCAGAGCTGGAGCACGGCCGAGTTCGTCCGCAACGCCGTGCAGGATTACCTAGGCGTCCGCCCGCGTCTGCTCGATGGCGTGGTCGAGCTGAGCCCCGCGCTTCCGGCCGCTTGGACCGACATCGAGGCCGTGTTGCCGCTGGGCGATGGCGAACCGCTGCGCTTCAACGTGATCCAGCGCGAGGGCCGCCAACGCTGGACCTTCGCGGCGCGCGAACGGCCCCTGCGCCTGTCGCTCGGCGGCATGCTGGGGGGCCATGAACCTCGGGCCGTGACGCTGCGCGACGGCCCGCTCGTCATCGACTTGCCGATCCCGGAAGCCCCGGCGCCGTGGCCGCTCGCCGCCGAGCCCATGCCGCCCTCGGGCGGCTGGCCGGTACGGCAGGGCCGCGACGTGCTGGAACGCTTCATCGAATCCGGCGGCCTCGACCGCCATCCGCAACCGACGCGCGCGCAACTGCTCGCGCCGACCGACACCGAGCGCAAGGACACCCCATGACCTCGACACCTTCCCGACTGCTGCCCGCGGCCCTGGCGGGCGTGATGGCGCTGCTGCCAGCGTGGGCCGCGGCCCAGTGGCGTCATCTGGAGTCGCTGCCGCAGGTGCAGCGCGACGGCAACACGGTGACGTTCACGGCCGCCGCTGACAGCGGGCGCACCGAGCACGTGGCCATCAGCGTGTTGTCGCCGGACGTGGTCCGCGTGCGGTTCTCGCCGACGCCGTTCGGTCGCGACCACAGCGACACGGTGGTCGACCGGAACCTCGGTGCGCAGGACTTCCGCTTCGAATCGACCGCTTCCGGCAGCGTGATCGCCACCGCTTCGCTGCGCGTCGAAGTGCAGGCGGCGCCGTTCCGCCTTGCGATCAAGGACGCCGACGGCCACGTCATCGACGCCGATGACGCCGGTCGCGGCATGGCGCACGACGGCTCGGCCGTGCGGGTTTGGAAGCAGCTGCGCGACACCGACAACGTCTACGGCTTCGGTGAGAAGAACGGCGCGTTCAACAGGCGCGGCTGGGCGCTGGGCGGCTACCACTACGTGATGTGGAACAGCGACACCTACGGCTACGACAACTCCACTGATCCGATCTACGCCTCGGTGCCGTTCTTCCTCGTGCTTCGCGAGGGCCGCGCGCATGGCGTGTTCCTCGACAACACCCACCGCAGCAGCTTCGACGTCGGCCGCGAGCGCCGTGGACTGCTGAGCTTCGGCGCCGACGGCGGCGAGCTCGACTACACGGTGATCGCCGGCCCGCACCCGCGCGATGTCGTGCGCCGCTACGCCCAGCTCACCGGCCGCGCGCCGCTGCCGCCGCGCTGGGCGCTGGGCTACCACCAGAGCCGCTGGAGCTACTACCCCGAGGCGCGCGTGCGCCGCCTGGCCGACACCTTCCGGCAGGAGCAGGTGCCCGCCGACACGCTGTGGCTGGACATCGACTACCAGGACGAGTTCAAGCCCTTCACTTGGAGCGCCGAGCGCTTTCCCGCCCCGGCCAAACTCGTCGCCGATCTGCGCGAGCAGGGCTTCCGCACGGTCGTGATCCTCGATCCGCATCCGACGAAAGAGCCGGGTTACCGGATCTTCGACGAGGGCGTGGCTGGCGACCATTTCGTCAAGAACCCGGACGGCACGCTGTTCGAAGGCCCGGTGTGGCCGATCAACGCGCCCAACAAGCCCGGCAACAGCGTGTTTCCCGACTTCACCCGTCCCGCTACGCGCGCGTGGTGGGGTCGGCAGCACAAGATGTTCACCGACGTCGGCATCGCCGGCATCTGGAACGACATGAACGAGCCGGCCGTGTGGGTGCCGCCGGCCAACACCATGCCCGACGATGTCCGCTTCGACCACGAAGGCCAGCCCACCAACCATGCCGAGGTGCACAACCTCTACGGCATGCAGATGACGCGCTCGACTTTCGAGGGCCTTACCGCCTTGAAGCCGAACGAGCGTCCCTTCGTGTTGACCCGCGCCACCTTCGCGGGCGGCCAGCGCTACGCCTGGGTGTGGACGGGCGACAACCGCGCCGAGTGGGCCTCGCTGCAGCAGTCCATCCCGATGCTGCTGAACTTCGGGCTCTCGGGCTTCCCCTTTATCGGCGCCGACGTGGGCGGCTTTTCGGGCTACCCGTCCGGCGAGTTGTTCACCCGTTGGCTGCAGGCGGCGCTGTTCTCGCCGTTCTTCCGCGGGCACACCGAGCAGGCCACGCCGGACCAGGAACCGTGGTCCTTTGGCCAGCCGTGGACGCGCATCAACAAGGGCACCATCGAGCTGCGCTACCGCCTGTTGCCCACCCTGTACACGGCGGTGGAGGAGTCCAGCCGAACGGGCCTGCCGGTGATGCGCCCGCTGATGCTCGAGTACCCCGAGGACCCGCAGACCCACGGCCGTGGCGACCAGTTCCTCGTCGGCACCGACTTGCTCGTGGCACCCGTTCTCGTCGAGGCCGCGACCTCGCGCGACGTGTACTTCCCCAAGGGCGAATGGATCGACTTCCACAGCGGCGCGCGCTTCGAGGGCGGGAAGACCCACAAGGTCGAGGCGCCGGTCGAGCGCCTGCCGGTTTTTGTTCGGGCTGGAAGCATGGTGGCCATGCAGCCGGTCGTGCAGCACACCGGCGAGATGGCCGCGCAGCCGATCGTCTTCCGCGCCTTCCCCGATTCGCAAGGCCGTGCCACGGGCGTGCTCTACGACGACGACGGCGAATCGATGGCCTACCGCGACGGCGCCTTCCTGCGCCAGCGGGCCACCCTGCGCACGGTCCGGGGCAAGGCCTGCGTCGCGCTGGAGACGGTTGAGGGCCGGGCCGAGGCCTCCCCGCGCGAGCGTCGCTTCGAGGGCCCGGACGGAGCGCCGCTGCCGGCCTGTTGAGTGGCCGGTGTCACGGAATCACCGGGCCTGACGTTTCGAGGCCCGCCGGCCGCTTGACCGCCGCGTGGTCGAGGCGTATCCCGGGGCTACGCATGTGCGTGGCCCCGGGGAGGGACGTGCATGGAGCTCGTAGCTGCCTCCGGACTGGGGCTCAAGATCGGTGACCGCCTCGAGGTGGCCATCGTGGATCGCAGCGGCCAGGTCCTGCTGCAGAAGGGCAAGGTGATCGGCACGGAGGCCGTGCTCGATCGATTGAACGAGCGCGGCTTCTTCCAGCGACAGACCGTCGAGGAAGAAGAACTCTCCGACCTCGATCGGCTCGAGGAGCAACTGCATCGCGAGTCGTCCACCGAAGGCCGACTCGCCCTCCTGGTCGAGCAGATCGAAAAGCTGTTGCGCAGCCTCGTTCGCCCGCCCTCGGGCACCACTTGGGCCGACCTCGAATCCGTCGTGCGCTGGCTCGACGAGCTCTTCGTCCGCGACCAGGACCAGTTCATCGGCGTGCAGCAGCTGCTCGCCCACAGCCACACGCTGTCCGAGCGGGCCCTGCACGCGGCGGCGGTGGCCAAGCTCCTAGCCGTCGCCGAAGGATTGCCCCGGGAAACCCAGACGAGCCTCGTGGCGGCCGCGCTGACGGTCGATGTCGCGGTGGTCGAGGACCACGACGGGCTCGCCCTGCATCCGGGCGACCTGCTCGACCACCACAAGCAGATGGTGGCCGAGCATCCCGTGCGCGCGGTCGAGCTGCTCAAGCACATCGGCGTGGATGACGCGGTATGGATGCAGGCAGTGGCCATGCACCATGAGCGAATCGATGGCTCGGGTTATCCGCGTGGTCTCGCGGGTGCGCAGATCCCCGTCGGGCCGCGCATCGTTGCTCTCGCCGATGCCTTCACCGCCATGATGCGTCCCCGTGCTGATCGGCCGGCGTACCTCGCGAAGGACGCCTTGCGCGAACTGTTCGTCGGTGGCGCGGCCAAGTTCGATGCCCGGCTGGTGCAGGTGCTGGTGAAGCAGCTCGGTGTCTACCCGCCGGGCACCGTGGTGAAGCTGGCGAACGGCGAAGTCGGGGTGTGCGTGCGGCGCACCAACGACGCCCGCAAGCCGGTGCTGCGAGCCGTCATGGATCCCAGTGGGCAGCTCTACGCCACGCCAAAGCGGCGGAACGTCGACGAAACGGCTTCGAAGATCGTCGAAGTGCTGCCTGCCGACCGCCATCGCAACATCCGCAGCCTGATCGTGCAGCTCTGGAAAAAGGACCTGGAGCTCACCGAAGGCGGCGGCTGAGCTCAGTCAGCGCGCGGCGGCAGCAGGAAGGTGAAAACCCCATCCAGCCTTGCGGCCCACGCCGCTTCCGAGTGATCGGCGCCGGGGAAGGCCAGGCTGCGATACGCCGGAAACGCCCATCCTTTCGCGACCGCGATGCGATCCACTTCGGCCTGCAGCGGCGGGTAGAACGCGTCCAGCGTCGCGTCGCCGTGGTCGAAGTAGAGGCGGTGCCGGCCCGGCGTCGGCAGCTGCGCGCGCAGGTACTCGAAGAAGGCCGGGGGAACCGGATTCTCCGTGCCCGGGAAGATGCCGGGCCAGTGCGTCGACATCGCCCCGAAGCCGCCGAAGACCGCGGGACGCTCGGCGAGGGCGTAGGTCGAGATCAGGCCGCCCATGCTGGCGCCGATCAGCACGCGGTCGTCGGCCGCGGGCGAGACGGGGTAGCGCGAGGCCACGTGCGGCAGCACGCGATCGGTCAGCCACGCGACGAAGGCATCGCTGTAGAGGTCGGTGGCGAAGAGCGGGGCTTCGCCGCGTTTCGCGCCATGCCGCAGTGCATCGCGCACGGCGGCGGGCAGGGCGTCGAAGGGGCGCTGGGGGAAATACTCCGCATGCCGCGCGGGGCCGGGGTTCCACACCCCGACGACGATGAAGGGCCGCGTGCGGCCGGCCGCCTGCAGCGCGCTGGCGGTCTCGTCGACGCGCCACTCCTGGCGGTTCCAGGTGATGCCGTCGTCGAACAGCATCTGTCCGTCGAACATCACGGCCACGGCGTAGGGTGCGTCCTCTGGGTAGCCCGGCGGCAGCCAGACGTCGATCGGCCGGGCGGCCACCGGGCCTTCGGCGGGCAGGGCGAGGCGTTCGACCCGACCGGCGGCGACAGTCGGAAGGGGCGGCGCGTCGGCGGGCGGCTCCGCGGCATCGAGCGGCAGGGCCAGTCCGAGCAGCAGGGCCAGGGTGGGAAAGGTGCGGGGCATAGGGTTTCCGTCCGGTGATGACGCGTTCACGCGCTGGAACCGTATTCACGTGGACAGGCCCGGCGCGCTCGGTTAAACGTTAACGCCTCACGGCGCGGCGCGGGGGCGCCGCCGACGATGCAGCAATGACGGAGTGGACGTGGAGCACAGCAAGGCGCTGCGGCGCATCGTGATTGTCGGTGGTGGCACCGCCGGCTGGATGGCGGCGGCCCTGCTTGCCACCGTGCTCGGCCGGCGCATCGGTATCACGCTCGTGGAGTCCGAGCAGATTGGCACCGTCGGCGTCGGCGAGGCGACGATCCCGATGATCCGGCTGTTCAACGCCACGCTGGGCCTCGATGAGGACGAGTTCGTTCGCGAGACGAACGGCAGCTTCAAGCTCGGCATCGAATTCCGCGATTGGGTCGAGCCCGGGCACTCCTACATGCACGCGTTCGGGCCCGTGGGCGGGCCTGATCTCGGCCTCGTGCACTTCTGGCACCACTGGGTGCGCGAGCGCCTAGCGGGCCGCGCCGGGCCACTGGGCGACTACGTGTTCAACAGCGTGGCCGGATATGCCGGCCGCTTCATGCGGCCGCTGCCGAACGCCGGCGATTCGCCGCTGGGTCGTATTCCCTACGCCTTCCACTTCGATGCGGCGCTGTATGCGAAGTATCTGCGTCGCAAGGCCGAGGCCCTGGGCGTCGAGCGGGTGGAGGGCCGCATCGTCGACGTGCCGCTGCGTGCCGCGGATGGCTTCGTCGAGGCCGTCGTCTTGGACGGCGGGCGCCGGGTCGACGGTGATCTGTTCCTCGATTGCTCGGGATTCCGTGGCCTGCTGATCGAAGACGCCGTGCATGCGGGCTACGATGACTGGTCGGCCCACCTGCCCTGCAACCGCGCGGTGGCGGTGCCTTGTGCCAGTGCATCGCCGCTCACGCCCTACACCCGCGCGACCGCGCGCCGCGCGGGTTGGCAGTGGCGCATCCCCCTGCAGCACCGAACCGGCAACGGCTATGTCTTCAACAGCGAGGCGATCAGCGAGGACGAAGCCATCGCGACGTTGCTCGCCAACCTCGACGGCGAGGCCTTGGCCGAACCGCGGCCCTTGCGTTTCGTGACCGGCATCCGCCGTGAGCCGTGGAAGAGGAACGTCGTCTCGCTCGGGCTCGCCAGCGGCTTTCTGGAGCCGCTGGAGTCCACCAGCATCCACTTCATCCAGTCGGCGCTCGCGCGCCTCCTCGCACATTTCCCCGACGCCGGCTTCGACGCCGCGACCACCGCCAAGTACAACGCGCTGACCCGCTTCGAATACGAGCGCTGCCGCGATTTCCTCGTGCTCCATTACCGGGCCAATCGCCGTTTCGGCGAGCCCTTCTGGGACGCGCTGCGGAACGCCGAGCCGCCGCCCGCGTTGGCGGAGAAGATCGCGCTTTTCGAATCGCACGGTCGCATCCACCGCGAGGCCGACGAACTCTTCACCGAGACGGGGTGGTTGCAGGTGATGGTGGGTCAGGGGCTGATGCCGAAGCGCGCGCACCCATTGGCCGACCTTCATGGCGCGCCTTCGATGGCGCCGATGCTGGACGACGTGAAGCGCGTGCTTGCCGCGGCCGCACAGGCCATGCCCACGCACGAGGCGTTTCTCGGCCGCCACTGCCGGTCCCCTGATGCCGTTGCTGTTCCCTTTTCCTCCGTCTCTGGAGCTTCCGCATGACCTCGTCCCGCGTCGATCGCCTGGTCATCGTTGGCGGCGGAACGGCGGGCTGGATGACGGCTGCCGCGCTGTCGAAGACGCTCGGCCCGACGTATTCGATCTCGCTCGTCGAATCCGAGGAGATCGGCACCGTCGGCGTCGGGGAGGCGACGATCCCGATGATCCAGCAGTACAACGAGGCGCTGCAGCTCGACGAAGCGGATTTCGTCCGGCGCACGATGGGAAGCTTCAAGCTCGGCATCGAGTTCGTCGACTGGGGCCGCAAGGGTGACAGCTACATCCACGGCTTCGGAAAGATCGGCCAGTCCATGAGTCTGGCGCCGTTCTACCAGTTCTGGCTGAAGGCCCGCGCCGCTGGGAACGCCGGCCCGCTCGACGACTATTCACTGAACACCGTGGCGGCGCGGGCCAACCGCTTCCTGCCGGCAAGCGCCCAGTACGCCAATTCGCCGCTGGCCGATATCGCCTACGCCTACCACTTCGATGCCGCGCTTTACGCGAGGTACCTGCGCGAGTACGCGGAGGCGCGCGGCGTGACGCGTCTCGAGGGCAAAGTCGCGTCGGTGCAGCAGCACCCCGAGAGCGGATTCGTCTCCGGAATCACGCTGGAGGATGGACGTCGCGTCGACGGGCAGCTCTTCATCGACTGCTCCGGCTTCCGGGGCATCCTGATCGAGCAGACGTTGGCGACCGGCTACGTCGACTGGAGCCAGTGGCTGCCGTGCAATCGCGCCGCAGCCGTGCAGTGCGAGCGCCGCGAGGCGCTGACGCCCTACACTCGCAGCACGGCGCGCGAAGCGGGCTGGCAGTGGCGCATTCCCCTGCAGCACCGCGTCGGCAACGGCTACGTCTTCTGTGCTGACCACCTGAGCGAGGACGAGGCCAGCGCCCGGCTGCTCGAGCGACTCGAAGGCCCGGCGCTGATGACGCCGAAGATCCTGAAGTTCGTCACCGGCAAGCGGAACCTGTTCTGGAACAAGAATGTCGTTGCCGTGGGGCTCGCCAGCGGCTTCATGGAGCCGCTCGAGTCGACCAGCATCCACCTCATCCAGTCCGCGATCGCGCGGCTCACCACGTTCTTCCCGCATGCCGGCTTCGATGCGGTCGACATCGCCGCCTTCAACGCCCAGTCGCACTTCGAGTTCGATCGCATTCGCGATTTCCTCATTCTCCACTACAAGGCAACCACCCGCGACGACACGCCGTTCTGGCGCCGGGTGCGCGACATGCCGATCCCGGAGACGCTGCAGGCGAAGATCGATCTGTTCCGCAGCAACGGCCGCTTCTTCCGCGAGCAGGACGAGCTCTTCGGCGAGATGAGCTGGGTGCAGGTGATGATCGGCCAGGGCATCTTTCCGCGCCGTTGGCATGCATTGGTCGATTCCTTCGACGATGCGGCGGTGGCGAAGCACGTGGAGGATACGCGGCGGATCATCCAGAACTGCCTGCGCGTGATGCCCGACCATGCCGATTTCATCGCCCGCCATTGCGCCGCCTCCGCTGCGGCCTGAGCACGCCGGTGCTGTTCAATCCCCGTCCTCGCATCGAGGCCGTCGAGTTCGGCGGCGGTGCGGTGGTCTGGGTCATCGACGACGCACTGCTCGAGCCGGTGCGTTTCGTCGACTTTGCCGCCGAGCATTGGGCCCATGCCAGGGAAACGACGCACAACGCGTTCCCGGGCCCCGAGTTGCCGATGCCGGAAGCCTTTACCGCGCGTCTGGACGCCTGGTTCGGTGAGCATCTTCGCCGGCGTCTGGGAGGCCGTCGGACACTCCGCGTGCACAGCCGCTTCGCGATGGCGACGTGGCCGGCTGCTCGGCTTCAGCCGAGGCAATGGCTTTGCCACCGCGATCGTGACGCTGTCCACCCGGGTGAGCGCGTCGCGGCGTCCGTGCTCTACCTGTTCGAGGATTCGGCCTTGGGCGGTACGGCCTTCTACGCGCCGCGCCGCGACGCGCTGGCGACGGCCATGCTGGTGCACGACAGCTCGACTCTGGACGCCGCGGCCTTCCGCGCCAGGCATCCTGACGTCGCGCCGGGCTACCTGGTCGATTCGAACGCGTGGTTCGAGCGGCTCGGGGTCGTCGAACCGCGATTCAATCGCCTCATCGCCTACGACGGCGATCTGTTCCACACCAGCCATGTCACCGATGTCGCCGGCCTCTCGGACGATCCGCGGCGCGGTCGACTGACGATAAACGGATTCTTCACCCTGCGGGCCGCCGCGGCCTGAGCCGCTTGCGTCCGCGTTTCAGGGCACCTCGGCCGTCATCGCATCCATCCAGCGCGGATCGCTCGCGCCATCACCGCCGCCCATCGTGTGCCCGCCGCCTTCGGGCGTCATCGCGCGCCAGCCGCCGTCCCAGTCCCAGGTGGTGGCGTGCACGACGAGTCCGGAGAGCTCGGCCGGGTGGCCGAGCGCGGCGGCCGGGAATTCGAAGCGCACCACCTTGCGCGCCTTGTCGACGGCAATGCGCGCGCCCGGAATGAGCGGCGTGCCGTCGCGGTCGGCATCGGCGCCTTCGGCGGTGAACGCGGCATTGCTCCAACCGTGGGTCCTCAAACGCACCTGCCAGCGTCGGCCGTCGGGCAGCGTCGCGTTCTGGCCCGGCATGGCCGTGGCGCCGTCCGTGCGGCCGGGCAGCGAGAGGAAGACCGAGAAAGCCACGTGGTCGAAGCCGTTCGCCGGGTTCCAGCGGTCGAGCACCTCGCCCATCGTCAGTTCGATCGCCAGCGCACCGCCGCTGCCGTAAACCCGCATCACGCGCAGATCCATGCTGGCCTCGCCGGCGTAGCTGGGGTCGGAGGGGTAGCGGTAGCGGCCCTCGGGACCGGCGTCGTCATCGGCCGGATCGGTGGCTTCGGCGAGCAGGGCCCAGTCGCGCTCGACGCGGAAGGTCTGGCCCGGAGAGGCGAGCCCGTCGCCGGCCAGCACCACCACGCGGTGCGTGGCCTTGGGGTCGATGAAGTCATCGGTCGGGACCGTCTCGCGCCAGCGCCCGGCAGCGTCGGCGACCAGGCGCTGCGCGCGCCGCAGGTCGCCGTCCACGACCAGCGTGCCGTCGCGGCCCGGGGGCAGGGTGCCGGTGAGTACGAGCGTGTCGCGCACGACCTCGGGCACCGCGTCGAGCGTCGGCACCGAGGCCGAATCCGCGGGCGTGGCCGCACCGTCCGCCGTTCGCGGCGCGGGCTCGACGCGCCACACCCCGCCGGCACGGGCCGGCAGTTCGCTGAGCACGCGGCCCTCCGCGTTGGCCTGCAGCACCGGGCCGTCGCCGTCGAGGGCGAGCAGGGGCACGAGGCGCGCGCCGGGCGGCAGGCCGTCGAGGTCGAGCAGGCGACGGTCTTCGGCCGTGTTGAGCATCACCACCAGCCGGTCGCCGTCGCTGCGGCCGGCTTCCGCATCGCCCTGCATCGCCCAGGCCACCACGCCCGGGCCGACGCCGTCGGCGGCGAGGATCTCGGGCCGCGCGCGCGACAGCGCGGGATAGGCGCGGCGCAGCTGCACCATCGCGGCGATCTGCCGGTACAGCGGGTGCGCGGTGTCGAAGTGGTCGCGCCCGCCGCTGCCGAAGCCCGTGGCGAACATCGCGTCGCGCTGGTTGCGGAAGCCCTGCTCGGTGCCGTAGTAGAGGACCGGGATGCCCGGCAGCGTCAGCATCGCCAGCAGGGCCTGCTTCAGGGCCGGCTCGCCGGCGCCCGCGAGGAAGCGGTCGACGTCGTGGTTGTCGATGAAGGTCGGCATGCGCCACGGGTCGGCGTGCACGGCCAGGGTGCGCTCGATGCGCCAGGCCAACTCGGCCGGCGCATGGCCGCGCGCGAACACATCGCCGAAGGTCCCGTACATCGGGAACTGGATCATCGCCGGGATGCCGCCCTCGAGGCGCTGGTAGGCGTCGATCTTGCGCATCTGCACGTCCTCGAAGGGCTTGTCGATGCCGAAGCCCTCGCCGAACAGGTGGAAGCGCGGGTTGCCCTGCGCGGCGGCCACGCGCAGCACGCCGGGGGCTTCCGGGTCCTCGGCGTGCAGGAAATCGGGGAAGAAATCCGCCGGCACGTAGAAAGCGGTGTCCACCCGGAACCCGTCCACGCCGACCTTGGTGATCCAGTCGCCGAAGCTCTTTCGCAGCGCCCGTCGCACCACCGGGCTTTCGGTATCCAGATCGTCCAGCCCGGCCATCTGGAAGGTCAGTTCCTGCACTTTGTTCGTGTAATCGCGGACCGGCGGGGTCCAGTGGTAGGCCGACAGCACGCGCTGCGCCGGGTCATTGGGGTCGTTCTGGGAGAACGGCCACTGCGTGGGCCGGTCCATGGGCCGGCTGCCGCGCGTCCGGCGCCAGGAATGCGCCGGCTCGCCTTCGCGCCAGTCGTCGTAGGCGAAGAAGTTGCCCATGTGGTTGACCACGATGTCCTGCACCAGGGTCATGCGCCGCCCGTCCAAGGCTTGCCCCAGTGCCACGTAGTCACCGAGCGTGCCGTAGTGCGCGTCCACCGCCGAGAAGTCGCTGGCCCAGTAGCCGTGGTAGCCGGAGAAGCGGGCCTCGTCGTCCCACCACTGGTTTGCCACCGGCGGAGTGATCCAGAGCCCCGTCACGCCCAGGCCTTCGAGGTAGTCGAGGCGCTGGGTGATGCCGCGCAGATCGCCGCCGCTGTACTTGCTGCCATCCGCGGGGTCGTAAACGCCGGCGCCTTGGTCGTTGTTGGACGGGTCGCCGTCGGCGAAACGGTCGATCATCGCGAAGTAGAGGACCTGGTCGCGCCAGTCGACCGATCGGGTCTTGGGGGCCTCGGCGGCCGCCGCTCCCGCGAGAAGCAAGCTTGCCAATACGCAGCCCCAATGCGCCTGCTGCGGGCGGGTGCGCACGCTGGGGCGGGTCGAGGGCTTCACTGTGAACGTGAAGAAGGGCATGGCGAGCGTCCAGCGGCGTGCTGAGACCAGTGTCGCACCGAGTAAAGACGTTAAAAGTCCATGAATACGTATGCAGCAAAGCGCGCGTTTGGAGCCTCGGCACTAACATGAAAAAATCGTGACGCGAGCCTGATTCGGGCTGCCACGAATGACCGCGCCGAAAGGCGTTGCTCTATTCCAGCCAGTGTCAGGAGACGGGAATGTTGAATCTCAAGCGCGACATGCTGAGCGTGGCGCTCGCGTCGGCCATCATGGCCATGGCGGCGAACGCCCAAGCGCAGGCCCAAGCGGCCGCCGAAGACGAAGAAGAGGTGGATGAAGCCAAGACCTTGGACGAGGTCATCGTGACCTCGGGCATCCGCCGCGGTATCGAAGACGCCATCGAGCTCAAGCGTGACGCGACGTCGATCGTCGAGGCAATCTCGGCGGAAGACATTGGCAAGTTGCCGGACTCGTCCATCGCCGAGTCCATCGCGCGACTGCCGGGCCTTGCCGCCCAGCGCGTCGCCGGCCGTGCCAGCGAGATTTCCATCCGCGGCCTCGACGGTAACTTCTCGACGACCAACCTCAATGGCCGCGAGCAGATCAGCACCAGCGACAGCCGCAGCGTCGAGTTCGACCAGTACCCCTCGGAGCTGCTGAGTTCGGTCGTGGTCTACAAGACCCCGGACGCCAGCCTGACCAACCAGGGCCTGTCCGGCACGGTCGACCTGCGCACCGTCCGCCCGCTCGAGTTCGACGGCACCATCCGCACCATCGGCGCGCGCATGGAGCGCAACTCCCTCGGCGACCAGATCGATGGCGTCAGTGCCTGGGGCAGCCGCCTCAGCGCCAGCTTTATCGACCAGTTCGCTGATAACCGCGTCGGCCTCGCCCTTGGCCTTGCTTATCTCGATTCCCCTGGCCAGGCGCGTGAGCTCCGCTACTGGGGATTCCCGGAAGAGGCGGGCCAGCGTCGAATCGGTGGCTTCGATGCCCGCGTGTTCTCGTCCGACAACAAGCGCCTCGGCGTGATGGGAACGGTCCAGTTCAAGCCGAACGACGTTTACAACGGCGTGCTTGACGTCTACTACTCGGACTTCGAGCGCAACGAGCAGCGTTCGCGCATCGAGACCGGCCTGCAGTGGAGCGGGGCGTCCCTCGCCGATGCCGGCCGCGTCGTCGACACCAGCCGCGGCGTGCCCTTCGTGTCGGGCGGCACGTACAACGGCGTCACGCCGCAGATCCGCAACGACGCCTTCAACCGCGAGGACAGCGTCCTCTCGGCCGGCCTCGCCAACGAGTTCACCTTCAGCGACAACCTGACCGGCCTGCTCGACCTGTCGTACAGCCGCGTCGATTCGGTCATGACGGAGCTCGAGACGTATGCGGGCCTTGGCCTTGGCAACACGGCCAACGTCGGCTACTCGGTGCCGACGTCCGGCTTCCCGACCTTCAGCTTCAACCGCAACCTGGCCGACCCGTCGATCATCCGCCTGACCGATTCCGCCGGCTGGGGCCAGGACGGCTACATCAAGGCGCCGGAGATCGACGACGAGCTGCACGCCGTCAAGGCCCACCTCGAACACCGCTTCGACGCCGGCTTCCTGAGCAGCATCGAGGGCGGCGTCCGCTGGTCCGACCGCGAGAAGTCGCGCTCTTCGAGCGAAGCGTTCCTCGACCTGCCGAACCGCCCGGTCACCCTGTCGTCCAGCGTGCTGCGCGGCCCGACCGACATGGGCTACATCGGCATCGGTCCGGTGTTCTCCTACAACCCCTTCGACGTGCTGAGCCTCTACCGCCGTCGCGGCAACGACTCCTCGGGCGTGGCCGACAAGAACTGGGACGTGAGCGAGACCCTGCAGACCGCGTACCTGCAGCTGAACATCGACAGCCAGATCGGCGAGATCGGCGTGCGTGGCAACGTCGGCGTCCAGCACCAGCGCACCGAGCAGGCGTCCACGGGCTTCGTGCGCGGGCCGGGTTCGAGCGGCTTCGGCACGCTCGCGTCGGTCGGCAAGGAATACAGCGACACCCTGCCGAGCATGAACCTCAGCTTCCTGTTGCCCTGGGACCAGACGCTGCGCATCGGCTCGGCCAAGCAGCTGGCCCGCCCGCGCATCGACCAGATGACCATCGGCGGCGGGTTCGGCGTCGACCAGCAGCGCGGACGCTACTCCGGCGGCGGTGGCAACCCGTTCCTCGAGCCGTGGCGCGCCACGTCCTACGACATCTCGTACGAGAAGTACTTCGCGGAGCGCGGTTACGTTTCGCTGGCCTACTTCCACAAGGACCTCGAGACGTACATCTTCCAGGGCGAGTTCCCGCTCGATTTCTCGATCTTTGACCTCTCGACCGTCCCCAACCCGCGCCCGCCCTCGACCATCGGCGTGTGGAGCGCGCCGTTCAACGGCGAGGGCGGCACGATCAAGGGCCTCGAGTTCGCCTTCTCGCTGCCGCTCGACGTGCTGTGGGCCCCGCTCGAGGGGTTCGGCCTGCGGGGCAGCTACTCCGACACCGACAGCGAGATCTCGGCCTTCGGTCCAGGCAACTCGCGACCGCTGCCGGGCCTCTCGAAGTACGTCTCGAACATCACGGCCTACTACGAGAAGAACGGCTTCAGCACCCGCGTGAGCCGCCGCACCCGTTCGGACTACGTGGCCTTCGTCCGCCAGTTCGACCTGACGCTGGGCGACCGCTTCATCGGCGCCGAGCAGATCGTCGACTTCCAGACCGGCTACGAGTTCCGCGAAGGTACGTTCAAGGGCCTGAGCCTCCTGCTGCAAGTCAACAACCTGACCAACGAGCCCTACCGCGAACTCGATATCGGCGGCAACTACCGCGCCGAGGCGTTGTACGGCGAGTACGGCCGCACCTATCTGCTCGGCGCGGTCTACAAGTTCTGACGTCACGTGTTTTTCCGCCCCCGGTCGGTCGCGTACCGCCGGGGGTTTTTTTCGTCCGCGTTCCGGGTGTGGGCTGCTCGATATGCCGCCGCAAGCCTCAATCGCGCGTTGGCTTGATTGCTTCGAGTTCCCAAAGCAGGTAGGGCTTGCGGTCGCCGTGGACCGACTTGCCGCGCAGGCGTCGCGACCAGCCGCGCCATGCCCTCGCGAAGCCTTTCAGCCCGCGATGGCGTGGCGTCGCCCGGTTCGCGGGATCGTCGGCATCCGCCGCGTAGTGCTCCACGAGGTGCACGGATTCCGCGCGCAGCGCGTGGAATCGCCCCTTGAACCCGTACATCCGCGCCATCGGCGCTTCGCCGCAGAAATACGCGTGGGTGCCCGCGGCGACGATGTTGACGTGGGTCGGGTCGATGAAGGCCTCCGGGTGCGGGAAGGCCGGCGTCAGTGCATAGAAGCGCCCGCCCGGCGCGAGCACGCGCCAGACCTCGTCCATCAATCGGATGAACGGGAACACCGTTCCCTGGCCGTCGGCCGTGGGCAGCAGGCGCGGCACGTGCTCGATGAAATCGAAGGCCGAGACCGAGCCGAAATGGTCGTCATCGAAGGGGATGGGCTGCACCGCGAGGTTCGCGATGCGGTAGTCGAAGCGCTCGTCCCCCTGCAGCGGGCGCACGTCGACGCCGGCCAGGGATGCGCGGTGGTAGGGGTTGCGCGGGAACCTGCCGCAACCGAGGTCGAGGTGGCGATCGGGGAGCATCGGGAGGGCTGCGTCGGGGTTGCGCGCGATCCTAGCGCGGAAGCGTGTTTTCAGGGGTTTTTGGCGCTCGCGGTGTAGTAGATTCCTGCCACTGCCAACGCAGCTCGCGCTGGCCACCAACAGTCAAGAGGCGGAAGCAGCATGGCGCATGGGGCGAACATCGCATCGGGGTCGGCACGCCGGCCCGTCCTGTCGTTCTGGCAGATCTGGAACATGTCGTTCGGCTTCCTCGGCATCCAGTTCGGCTTCGCGTTGCAAGGTGGATTCGTCTCGCGCATCTTCCAGACGCTAGGTGCGGAGAAAGACGCGTTGCCGCTGTTGTGGATCGCCGCGCCGCTCACCGGGTTACTGGTCCAGCCGATCATCGGCTACCTCAGTGACCGCACCTGGCATCCGATCCTCGGGCGCCGCCGCCCGTACTTCCTGATCGGCGCGATCCTCAGTTCGATCGCGCTGCTGTTCATGCCGCACTCGCCGGCGCTGTGGATCGCGGTCGGCACGCTGTGGGTGCTCGATGCGTCGATCAACGTCAGCATGGAACCGTTCCGCGCGCTGGTGGCCGACAAGCTGCCGGAGCAGCAGCGCAGCTACGGTTTCGTGGTGCAGACGCTGATCATCGGCATCGGCACCTGGGTGGCCAGCAACCTGCCGTGGTTCGTGACGCAGATGGGCGTCAGCAACGAGGCCGCGCCCGGCGTCGTGCCGCCGTCGGTCCAGGTGGCTTTCGCGATCGGTGCCTTCGTGTTCCTCGCGTCGATCCTCGTCACCGTGTTCACGACGAAGGAATACCCGCCGGATGATCTCGCCGCTTTCGAGGCCGAGAAGCAGAAGGGGAATTTCTTCCGCGACATCGTCCACAACATCGTGCATATGCCGAAGCAGATGCGCCGCATCGGCATCGTGCAGTTCTTCAGCTGGTTCGCGTTCTTCGCGATGTGGAGCATGGCGACGCCGGGACTGACCGAGCACGTGTTCAATGCCCCGGCGCCGGTCGCGAGCGCCTATGACATGGCGATCCCGGAGCAGGCGGCGGCGTTCGCTGCGGTGAACAAGGCCTACCAGGATGCCGCCGACCTCGTCGGCGTGGCCATGGGCTGGTACGGCCTGTCGTCGATGGTCGTGGCGCTGCTGTTGGCGTTCTACGCCGCGCGCTTCGTGCTCAATCGCCGGGCGATACATGCCGCTTCGTTGGTGATCGGTGGCCTCGGTTTCCTTTCGATGTACGTGGCGCCGTCGCCGGAGTGGCTGAAGCTCGGCTTCGTCCTCGTCGGCGTGGCGTGGGCCAGCATCCTGTCGATGCCCTATGCGCTGCTCGCCGGCTGCCTCGAAGAGAAGCGGATGGGCGTGTTCATGGGCCTGTTCAACATGTTCATCGTGCTGCCGCAGATCACCGCGGCGTTGGTGCTGGGTCCGCTGGTGAAGCAGGTGTTCGACAACCACGCGATCTACGCGCTCGTGCTCAGCGGTTGCAGCCTGCTGCTGGCCGCCACCTTCCTCCTGCGCGTGAACGAGCGCCCGGTCCTCGAGCCCGTGCCGGAACCCGCGCATGGATGAAACGCGGCGACGCGTGGTAGCGGCGATGTCGGCGCTGGGCCTGCTCGGCGCCGCGGGACCGGCGTTCGCCCAGGCTGGCGGTGCGGTGCCTGCGGCGTCGAACGCCACGGCGCGGCGCCATCGCCGCCTGCAAGGTGCGGAGGCGCAGGCGCTGTTCGATGCCGTGCTCGCCCACCTTCCGGCGGCGCAGCGCGAGGTGCTGCGCGACCCGCGTCGCGAGGTGCAGATCGCGCTGACGCGCATCGAGCGCGAGGCGGATGGCAGCGCGCGCTTCGCGACCGCCACCTTCGGCGTGCAGCGCCAGCGCTGGTTCCCGGCGGCGAGCGTGGTGAAGCTCCCGATCGCGCTGCTCGTGGCTGAAGTGCTGGAAGCCGCGAACCTTGGCTTCAATGCGCGAACGGTGCTGGCGAGCGCGCCACGCAGCGGCAACTGGGAGGCCGCGGAGCCGCTGGTCGAGCCGGTGTGGCAGACGCTGTGGCGCCTGCTCGTGGTCAGCGAGAACGTGCCGTTCAATCGGCTCTACGACATGCTCGGCCCGGATCGGATCCACGCGCGCCTCGCCGAGCTGGGCTTCGATGATGTGCGCCTGATATCCCGGCTCGGCTCCCCGGACCCGCGATTGAACCGGCAGACCATAGCCTCGCGCATCGAGGCGCCGGAAACGGGGCCGGACGGCGAGCTCGCCTGGGTGCCGCGCTGGAACGCGGAAGCGCGCCGTGCGGCGGCGCGTCGCTTCCCATTCGGCAGCGCGCTGAAGGGCGCGGCTTGGCAGGATGACCGCGGCCGCATCGAGCAGGGCCCGCGCGATTTCAGCACGGCGAACTTCCTGCCGCTCGAGGACGCCCACGCGATGCTGCTGCGGCTGGCCTTCCCGGAAGCGACACGTCGCTCGCAGCGCTGGGCGCTGAGCGCGACGACGCGGTTGTCCCTGCTGCGCATCACCGGCTTGTTCCCGCGCGAATCGCCGCTGCTCGCCACCGGCACGCACGCACCGGCGTCGTTCGGCGACGGCTACGCGAAGTTCTTCGTCGTCGGTGATCGCGATGCCGCGCCCCGCGGTTTCCGCAGCTTCGGCAAGACCGGCGAAGCCTTTGGGCACCAGGGTGAAACCGCGCTGCTCACCGAGGCCGATGGGCAGGGCGAAGTGCTGCTGAGTGCGAACCTCTACGCCAATGCCGACGGCGTGCTCAACGACGACCGCTACGAGTACGACACGGTGAGCCGCCCCTTTCTCGCTGCGCTCGGCCGCGCCGCCCTGGCGGCGGAAAAGGAAAGGCCGCGCCTGCATCGCGCCGACGCGGCCTTCCTGCCCACGGTGCTGGGGATGGGCTGATCGCCGCGCCGCGGCGACCGCCCGCTTCGATCGATCAGTACTTCACCGAGCAGCCGTAGGGCTGCGTGGTGCCGCGAGCGACCGCGCGATTCGCGGCGAGGTCGCCCAGCGCGGCTTCCACGTACTGCGTGGCACCCGGGATGTCGGCCGGGTCGGCGCTGGGGTTCGAGTCGATCGCGCCGTTGTAGCGCAGCACGCCTTCGCCATCGATCACGTACATGTGCGGCGTGGTCTTCGCGCCGTAGGCCTGGCCGACGGTACCGTCGTGGTCCAGAAGGAAGGCGGTGGGGCTGGCCTTCCACTCGCCAAGGATGGCGTTGGCCTGCTCGGCGTTGACGTGGCCCTGCTTTCCGGGCGCCGAGGAATTGATCGTCAACCACACCACGCCCTTGCCGGTCGCGGCGGCCTGCTGGCGCTGCATGTTGCCGGCGCCGTAATGCTTCTTCACGAACGGGCATTCGTGGTTGAACCACTCCAGCACCACGGTCTTGCCGGCGAAGTCCGCGAGCGAATGCGCGGTGCCCTTCGTGTCGGTGAGGGTGAAGGCCGGTGCAGGCTGGCCGACCGTGGCGGCGGCGTGGAGGCTGCCGGCGAAGGCGAGGGCGGTGCCGAGCGCGGCGGCGAGGAGGGTCTTCATGGCAGTGCTCCGTGGTGGTGGATGGATCGGATCAGGGCGTGCGCGCGTCGTCCGCCGGCAGCGAAACCTGCAGCGCGCGCCAGCGGCCGTCTTCGCCCTGCGCGCCGATCACCCAGTCGATGCGGGCGGGCATGCGGTCGAAATACTCGCTGGCGGGGTGGCGGAAACGCAGTGCGCCGTCGGGGCCCAGGCGGGCCTCGATGCGCGTGGAGGTGACGATCTGCGGCGTGAGCGGGAACACCTCGATGCGCGTCGCGCCGCGCAGCATCGCGTCGGCGTCGTCGATCTGCGTCGCGACATGCGTGGCGTCGCGCCAGCTGTGCCCGCTCGGCGCGTGGGGCGGCACCGGCACGCGTGCGGTGGTCGCTTCGAAATCCGCCGCATCCACGGACGCGCGCGGCGCGGCTTCGATCGGCAGATCCAACGTGAGCGTGGCCTCGTCGGGAATGCAGGCTTCTTCGCAGATCAGCCAGCGCGCGCGCAGCGTGGCGCGGAAGCGCGACCCGGCGGCGGCGCCCGCCGGAACGCGCAAGGTCGCGGGCAGCAGCAGCGCATCGCTGTAGCCGAAGTTGGTGAGTCCACTGGCGAACAGGCGTTCGGGCAGCGGCCATTCGATTGCGCCGGCGCTCGCGCCTGCGGGGAGTATCCAGTCGAAGCGCGTGGGCAGGCCGGAATCGCCGGGATTCGCCCAGTAGGTGTGCCAGCCCTTGTCGTGGACGATGCGCAGCCCCGCCTTGAAGGACTGCCCCGGCGCGACGGCGGCGTGGTCGGCGACGAGCGCGACGCGCGCATTCAGAGTCGGCGTCATCGCGGTGGCGGGCGATGACAGCGACGCGATGGCGAAGCTCGCGGCAAAGCCCATCAATGAGGCGAGAGGAAGGCGCGGCACGGTGGCGGTCGGCACGGGTCGATGCATCGGAGCGCACAGCGTCGCCATTCGCGGTGAAGCGCGCGTGCACGCCCGTCACTCCGCCGCCACCGGACCGCGACAACACCTGCACGCGAAACGCACGCCAGCCCGACGGACCCTTCGTCATGATGCGTGTCGTGCATTTCGCACGTCCCCCAATCCCCAGGAGTCGTCCATGCTCTCGTTCGCGCACCGTTCGCTGCTCACCCTCGTCGTGGCCGCCGCCGTCGCCACGCCTGCCGTCGCCCACAACCATGGCGACAAGGCGCCGGGCACCATCGTCGACGTCGCCGCGGCCAACGCCGATTTCGAAACCCTCGTCGCTGCGGTCAAGGCCGCCGGCCTCGTCGAGACGCTCAGCGGCCCCGGCCCGTTCACCGTGTTCGCGCCGACCGACGAAGCCTTCGCCAAGCTGCCGGCCGGCACGCTCGAAGACCTGCTGAAGCCGGAGAACAAGGCCAAGCTCGCCGCGATCCTCACCTACCACGTGGTGGCGGGTAAGGTGCTTGCGGCCGACGCGGTGAAGCTCGACAAGGCCACGACGGTGAACGGCGCCGATGCCGACATCAACGTCAGCGGCAGCACCGTGACCATCGACGGCGCGACGATCACCGCCACCGACGTGGCCGCCAGCAATGGCGTGATCCACGTGATCGACACGGTGATGCTGCCGGAGTAAGCGCCTCTCAGGCCGCTTCGGCCATCAGGCGATCCGCCAACTCGCGCCATGCCGCCATGCGTGGCGCGAGCCCGGAGGACTCCACCCACGCCTCGTCGAGCGGGATGTCGCCGACGAGCGCGCGGGCAATATGCGTCGTGCCCACCACATCGAGACCGCGTCCGGCGAGCCGTCCCGGTGCGTGGTGGAAGGCGACGGCTTCCACCATTTCCATCGGCAGGCCCCAAAGCGCCATCAGGCCCGCGCCCAGCAAGGTCACTCGCGGCGCTACTTGCCAGAGTTCGCTCGGATGGGGCGGTGCGTTCAACAGCGAACCGGGCAGCTGCCGCCCGAGATCGGCGAGCAGTGCCGCGCTGCCGGCGAGCCCCGCGTCGCGCGGCGTCGCCGCGATGCGCATGGCCAAGGTCGACGCCAGCAGCGCGCGCGTCTGCGCCGCTTGACCATCGCCGTCGCCGAGACGGCTGAACACTTCGCTGGCCAGCACGAGCTGCACGAGGGTTTGCAGGCCGAGGCGCTGGGTCGCCACGGTGAGATCGAGGATCGGTCGGCCGCGCGAGTAAAGTGCCGAGTTCGCCACGCGCAGCACCCGGACCGCGAGCACCGGATCACGCCGCAGCACCTGCACGGCCTCGTCGGTCCCGGCGTTGTCGTCCGCCACGACCATGCGCAGGCTCAGGTAGGCGCTTGGCGAGGCGGGCAGGCGCTCCACCTGGCCGAGCTCGGACCGCAGGTCCGGATCGCGCAGCAGGCTCCGCACGGTGAGCACGCGACGCATCGCGGCGCGCACCGTGCTGGCTTCGAAGGGCGCCGACACCACCTGTTGAACGGCCGGTTCAGCGGCGAGGCGCTCGCTTCGCCGCGGATCGAAGCCTGTGGGAAGCACCAGCACGCGCAGCGCTTCCGGGCAGACCCGCTGCAGGCGTTGGAGCAGGGTGGCGCCATCGATCGCGCCGGGGTCGGCGCTGGTGAAAACCGCATCGATGCCGCCCAAGGCGGCATCTTCCAGCAGCTGCTCGGGGCGCAGGCCGTCGATGACGACCCACTCGCGCGGCAGTTCGGCGGCGAGGCGGCGCAGGTCGCCGTGCTGGTCGGGATGGTCGACCAGCGCGACCCGCAGGCTCATGCGCTTTCGGCGTCCGCCAGCTTCTGGTGGACGCGCTGCCACTCGGGCAGCTTGTCGCGCAGGCCGCTGGCGTCGAGCCAGGCCTCGTCGAGCGGGATGCTGCCCACGAGGGCGTGCGCCACGTGGACGGCGCCGGGAATCCAGAAGCCGCGCTGGCGGCTGCGCGTCGGTTCGAGGTGGAAGGCCACGCCTTCGACGATCGGCATCGGCAGGCCCCAGAGCCCCAGCAGCCAAGCGCCGGCGTCGGCATAGCTGGCGTTGCCGTCCTTGCCGTAGGCGTCCTTGAAGCCCGGCAGCAGTCGGCCGAGTTCGGCGAGCATCGCGGCCGTGGCGGCCATTTCCGCGCTCGGGCCCGGCAGCAGGCGCGCGGCCAGCTGCGAAGCGAAGAAGGCCCGGCGACGCACCGTCTCGGCGTCGGGGCCGTTGTTCGCCGACAGCGCCTCGGCGGCGAGCACCACGCGGCGCAGCGTCTCAAGACCCAGGCGGACGACCGCAGCCTTCAGGTCGGCCACCGGCCGGCCGCCGGAGAAGAACGCCGAGTTACAGACGCGCAGCACCTTGGCGACCAGCGCCGGGTCCTTGGTCAGCATCGACACCACCTGCGCGGCACCGACGTTCGGGTCGGCCAGCGCCTTCGAGATGGCGAGGTAGCTTTCCGGCGACGGCGGCAGCTGCGCGATGGCGCCGACCTTCGACTTCAGGTCGGGGTTGTCCAGCACTTCGAAGAGTTCGCCAATGCCCTCGACGGCGTCGACCATCGCGTTCGCCTGCAGCGGCAGGCCGAGGTGGCGGTGCGCGATGTCGATCGCGGCGGCGCTGGGTTCGGCGCCCGGCGGCAGCAGCAGCAGGCGCACGGCCGTGGGGTTCTTCTCGCGGGCGCGGCGCAGCACGTCGATGCCGCGGGCTTCACCGCCATCGACGGCCAAGACGTCGACGCCGCGGCCTTCCAGCAGGGCCTGCGCCTCGGCGGCTTCGCCCACCCACTTCACGGTCCAGTCGAGGCCGAGCGCCGTCAGCGTGGCGGAAAGGTCCGCGCTGCGCTCGAGATCATGGCCGACGATCAGGACGAACATGGACGGGCTCCTTCCGGGATGCGGCCCGCGACGGCGCGGGCCTGATTCGATGGAGGATACGCCCGGCCGCCCCCGCCGTCGCTGCGCTCGGCCACAAAACGCGAACCCCGGCACGGGGCCGGGGTCCGGGGAGGGAGCGAAGGCGGTCGGCCGATCAGAAAGCCGGCTTCTCGTCGTCCGGAACGGCGTTGAAGCGCGCGATGCCGTCGACGATTTCCTTGATGGCCGCGTCCTTGCCCTCCCAGCCCTCGAGCTTGACCCACTTGCCCTTCTCGAGGTCCTTGTAGTGCTCGAAGAAGTGGCCGATGCGCTCCAGCCAGTGCTGCGAGACCTGGGCGATGTCAGTGATGTGCTCGTAGCCCTTGAACACCTTCGGCACCGGCACGGCGACCAGCTTGGTGTCCTCACCGGCCTCGTCGGTCATCTTCAGCATGCCGACCGGGCGGCAGCGGATCACCGAGCCCGGCACCAGGGCCAGCGGCAGGATCACCAGCACGTCGACCGGGTCGCCGTCGCCGCACAGGGTGTGCGGCACATAGCCGTAGTTGCACGGGTAGCGCATCGGGGTCGAGAGGATGCGGTCGACGAAGATCGCGCCGGTCTCCTTGTCGACCTCGTACTTCACCGGCTCGGCGTCCTTCGGGATCTCGATGATGACGTTGATTTCGTTCGGCACGTCGCGGCCGGTGGGGACGAGGGAAAGGCCCATGGCGGTTCCTGAGGGGGTCGGGAGAGGGCGCGGAGGATACCGCAAGGGCATCGAATCCGGGCTCGGGACCGCTCTCAGGGACCTTGCGGTTCGACGCGGTAGACCCGGACGCTCGGCACCCTGCTGGGCAGCCGCTGCACGCTTGCGCCGTGGATGCGGACCTCGGGGCCGAGGCGGCCGGCCTCGGCGACGGCGGCGGCGAGGCGCACCTCCATCTGCTGCCGGACGTCGTGGCGCTCGACGGCGGTGCGCAGCGGCAGGGCCATGACCGCGACCATCGCGAGCGCCGCGGCGGCCGCCAGAGCAGGACGGAGCCGAGAAGCGCGTGGTGCGTTCGTGGCCGCGGCGAGGGTTTGGGCCAGCCGCGCGCTGCCGCCGGGCGGCGGAACAAGGCTGCGGCGAAGCGTCGATCGTAGCGCGGGCAGGGGCGTCGGCGAATCATGCATCTCGGGCGGCTCCGATGGCAGGTGCGTAGCGCTGCGCCAGCTTCTTCACGGCATGGTGGCGACGCGAGCCGACCGTGCCGGGCGGGATATCCAGCGCTTCCGCGATCTCAGCGGTGGAAAGGCCCATGAACTCGGCCAGCACCAGCACTTCGCGCTCGCGCTCGGGCAGGGCGGCGAGGGCGGCACGCAGCTCGGTGGCTTCGGCTTTCGACAGAGCGCTGTCCTCGCCGAGCGGTTCCGGTAAGGATTCGTCTCGCCACGGCAGCCAGTGCCGCAGCGACTGCCAGCGCCGCTCGTTGCGCGCCAGATTCAGCGCCGCCGCGGTGACCAGCGCGTCGACGCGCGCCGCATCGACCGTTGCGCGCTTCGCCCACACCGCGAGACAGGCGTCGTGCATCACGTCCATGCAGGCCTGCGGCTCCCAAAGGAGCCGGTAAAGCGCGTTGTATAGCGGCCTTTCCAGACGCCGGTAGCAGGCGGCAAGCTGCGCATCATCGAGCGCCATCCGAGCCTCAGTTGGTGAGCCGCAGCACGAGCGATTCGCTGCCGCCGCTGCCGTCCGGTCGCGAGGTCAGCACGGTGAATTCGCCGGGGACCACGCGCACCTCGCCCTCGTAGCGAATTGGTCCTCCAGCGCGGGCGACCTCCACACGCGTTTGGGTAATGTGTAGTTCAAGCACGAAGGTATCTCCCTCCGGCGCCGCTCGAACGTTCATCAGCATCGCGTCGCCGTTCGCGTTGGCCAAACGCCCGCTGGCCGCGACGCCGAGTCGGATATGGTCGCGGACGCGCAGGGCGCTCGCATCGCTGCCGAGGGCCTTGGCCACGTCGGCGAGCTCGGCGGGCAGCGGGGCGGCCTCCGGGTTCTTGCCGATCCACCACGCTTCGACCTGCAGTTGCACAGGCTCGGCCGCCTCGACGCCCTGCAGCGCGGCGATGGTCGAGGCGATCGAGGCCTGCATCCCGGACGGCGCGCGCACCACGAGGGTGCCGGGCGAAGCCACTTCGGCGCGGCCGAGCGGGGGCGCGTCGCCCTGCATCAGCGTCGTGTTGATGGCCTCGGCGATCGCCTGCGCGCGCGCCGGAGGCACGGCGTGCGTACTCAGTGTTGGCGCCTCGGCGGCCGGCTGGCAGCCGGCCAGTAGCGCGGCGGACAGTGCGAGGACGAGGAGAGCGCTGGCGGAGCGGGGGGCGGGAACAGGGTAGGCCATGGGTGTGCTCGCGTGGGGATGTCTTCCCTTCTACACGCGAGCGGGGGATTTCTTCACTGTCCTCGCCGACCGACCCGAAGCCGTCCGGTGAACGCCCTCAGGCCAGCGCGCCGCCGCAGCTCGAGCCCTGCCCGGCCGTGCAGCCGTAGCAGTGCCCCGCGACGGCGATGCGCTCGGGCAGGGGGCCGGCCAGCAGCTCATCAAGGTGGCGTGGGGCGCTGCCGCCGCCCAGCGGCATCTTCAGCATCTGGTTGAAGTCGCAGTCGAACAGCTCGCCGTTGTAGTCGACGCTGACGAGCGAACGGCACATCACCGCGTCGAGGTTGGCGTCGCGGTGCGCGGCGCGGAGCTTGCCCATGTAGGCCTCGAACTGGCCCTTCGACTGCAGCCAGGAGCCGAAGCGCTGGATCGGCATGTTGGCCAGCGCGTACAGGTGGTTGAAGACGATGCCGAAGTTCTCGCCGAGCAGGCGCTTGTAGTCGGCCTCGAGCTTCTCCTGCTGCGGCGGCAGGAAGGCGCCGTTCGGGTTGTAGACGAGGTTGAGCATCAGGCCGCTGCCGGGCTGGCCGTAGCCGAGCGCGTTGAGCGACTGCAAGGCGCGGATCGAGGCTTCGAACACGCCATCCCCGCGCTGTTCGTCGACGTTGGCCTGGCTGTAGCAAGGCAGGGAGGCCACGGCTTCCACCCGGTGTTCGGCGAGGAAGGCGCCGACCCAGTCGTAGCCGGGCTCTTCCATGATCGTGGGGTTGAGCCGGTCCATCACGTGCAGCCCGCGCGCCCGAGCCTCCGCCACCAGCCAGCGGAACTCGGGGTTCATCTCCGGCGAGCCGCCGGTGAGGTCGAGCGTGGTCACGCCGAAGCGTTCGGCCACCGCGAGTGCCGTCTCCATGGTCGCCTTCGACATCGTCTCGGTGCGGCGCGGCCCGGCGGCCACGTGGCAGTGCACGCAGCTCAGGTTGCAGCGGTAGCCGAGGTTGAGCTGCAGCGTCGTGAATGCGCCGCGAGTGAGCGCTGGGAACGGGATGTCCTTCAGCAGGGGCCAGGTGTCACGCATGCGGGGCGGTCTCGGTGGGGGCGGGGCGCGGGGCGCGCCGGAAGGGGTTCAGCAGCAAGGCGGTCCAGCGTTGGTCGGCATCGCTGCGCCAGCCCTCGAGGCCGATGGCCATGGTGCGCTGGCTGGCGGGCGGCACGGCCGGGCGGGTGCGGAACAGACGGTCCCAGGCGGTGAGCAGGTTGCCGTAGTGGCTGTCGGTGCAGGCGCGTTCGGGCGAGTGGTGCACGCGGTGCCAGGTGGGCGTGACCACCACCGCGCTGACGGTGCGCTCGAGTCGCGGCGGCAGGGCGAGGTCGGCGTGCGTCCATAGCGCGGCCAGCGCGAGCAGGGTTTCGTACAGCGCGATGCCGGCGGCGGGAAGGCCGAGGGCGACGACCAGCAGCAGTTTCCACCCCAGCGACACGAGGATCTCGAGCGGATGGAAACGCAGGCCCAGCGTGGCCTCGAAACGGGTGGCCACGTGGTGCACGCGGTGCAGGCGCCACAGCCAGGGCCAGCGGTGCGAAGCGACATGCTGGGCCCAGATCGCGAAGTCCATCAGCACGACGGTCGCGACGATCGCCCCGGCGCCCTCGAGGCCGATCGCGGAGAACAGGCCCAGCCCTTGCGACTGCGCCCACAGCGCGGTGCCGACCGTACCGATCGGCACCACGAGTCGCAGCAGGCCACTGCCTGCCAGCGCGACGACGAGGTTGTCGAGCATCGGCCGTACGCGCATGTCGTGGCGGAAGCCGACGCGCCACTGCAGCACCAGCAGCAGGGCCAGCAGGCCGAGCACGGCGGCGAGACGGAGCAGGTCGGCGTTCATCGCGGCATCGTCGCCAGGAGAGCGTCGAGACGGCGCGACACCCGCTCCTGCGAAGCCGTGCGTTCCGGCAGCGCGGCCAGCGCCGCGGCGACGACGGCGAGGTCCCCCGGTTCATCGAGGTCGTGCGCCGCGTCGAGCTGGTGGATGTGCAGGCCCTTCGGGAGCGCGGCGAGGAAGTCGCTGCGCGCGTCGGGCGTGCTGTAGCGCGGTGCCGTCCACGCGGCGAGCGGCAGGTCGAGGCGGCCGCCCACCAGCCAGAAGCCGCCGTCCTCGCTCGGCCCGAGCACGAGATCGGCCTTGGCGTGGACGAGGGCGTCCACGGCGTCGCTGAGCGCCGGTATGGACAACTGCGGCAGGTCGGTGCCGATCAGCAGCGCGGCGCCATGGCGAGCGCGCAGCGTGGCGTAGACATGGGCCATGCGCTCGCCGAGCCCGCCGTCGCCCTGCGCGAGCCGCGGCAGGGTGCGCCAAGGATCGGTGGTGGTCGGGACCTCGGCGGCCCCATCGCGCTCGTCTTCGGCCACCGCCCAGTAGGCGTGGAGCCGGTCGTTGCGTTGCAGGGCGATCGCGGTCTCCGCGGCGGCCGCGGCGCAGTCGAGATAGAGCGCCTCCGCCGCCTCGCGACCGATGGCCGGCCACAGCCGCGACTTCACCGGCGAGCGGCCGGGCGTTTTCACGAACAGCGCGAGGCCGGGCCTCATGGCGCTGGGCCTCGTGAGAATGCACGGCGCTGCTGCCAGGTAAGCCGAAGGTGTTCGCGCGTCGTCCGCCACCAGCCATGTTCGATGTAGCGGCGCGCGCTGGTTGCCACCCGGCCGCGCAGGCGTCGCAGCGGCAGTCCGGCGCGACGCACGGTGTGGACAAAGGCATGGTCTTCACCGCGGCCAACCGACGGATCGAAACCGCCGAGCGATTCGAACAGCGTTCGGGGTGCCAGGAAGCCCTGGTCGCCGAACGGCATCCCGAACCAGCGGCTGCGCAGGTTGGCGCCGAAGGCGTTGATCGCCATCGCCCGCGGCCCGTCGTGGAAGGCGAGATTGAACCAGCACAGCGCCGGTGCCTCGCCGCGCGCGAAGCCGAGGGCCGCATCCCGCGCGGCAGCGAACGTGTTCCCATCGATGCGGGTGTCGGCGTGCAGGATCCACACCGTCGCGCCCCGTGCTTCGCGCAGGCCAGCGTTGATCTGCCGCGCCCGGCCCGCCGGCGCGTCGAGCACCCGCGTGCCCGCCGGGGCGACCGGCAACGCGTCGCCCTCGGCCAGCACCAGCAGGCGCTCGAGGTCGTCGCTCGCCGGCAGATCGTCCAGCAGCGCGGCCCAGTCGCGGTCGCCGGGGCCGGCCGGGATGACGATGCTGAGCACGGGGGCACCCACGGCTGAAAGACTCAGCAGCAGGCGCCGGCGGCCTTCGGTGCCGACGTCGGCGAGGCCGGCGCGCAGTCGAACAGACCGAAGTGGCGCGCTTTGTCGCCGTGCAGCTCGAAATGCGCGCCGAAGCGAGTGGCCGCCAGCATATCGAAGGTGTTGCCGCAGACGCGCAGCGGACGGCCGGTCTCAAGGGTGTGGTGGTCGTCGAGCACGAAGGCATGCGGCGCGTCGGGAATCGTGCCGCGGTAGGTCGCGACCTGGCCGAAGTCCTCGCAGCGGTCCTCGAGCGCGAGCTTGAACGCTCGCACCGTGATCGATTCGAAGTTCACGAAACCGATGGCCGCCTCGATGGCCGGGTCGAGCAGCGGAATCGGCGCGCGGCTGACGGTACGGGCGTCGGCGCAGCCCACCTGCTGCATCAATCGGCGGAAGTCCTCGGTGTACAGCGCGCCGCCGAGGCACTCGCCGAGCAGCACGGGGTCGCAGCGCAGCGCGTCGGGGATGCGGCGGTCGGCGAACACGTCGGCGAAGTACAGCTCGCCGCCGGGCTTCAGCACGCGGAAGATCTCGGCGAACACACGCGCCTTGTCGGGTGCCAAGTTCAACACGCAGTTCGACACCACCACGTCGATGCTGGCGTCGGCGATGCCGATGGCGCCGAGGTCTTCGATCAAGCCTTCATGGAAGGCGATGTTGCTTGTCGCGTGCCCGTATCGTTCCGCGTGCCAGTCGCGATGGCGGCGCGCCACGGCGAGCTGCTCGGGGGTCATGTCCACGCCGATCACGCGGCCGCTGGGCCCGACGAGGCGCGAGAGCAGGTAGGCGTCGCGGCCGGTGCCGCAGCCGAGGTCAAGCACGGTGCGGCCCTCGAGCGCGGGCGGCAGCGGCGAGCCGCAACCGTAGAAGCGCGCGAGGATCTCGGGATGGATGTCGCCGAGCATCCGGCGCAGGGCCAAGGGCATGGCCTCGGCCGGGCAGCACGCGCCGGTCTTCAAGTCGCCGCTCGATTGCAGCACTTCGCCGTAGTAGTCGCGGACGTCGGCGTGGGTGCGTGTCGGTGTGGTCATCGTGTTCGTCGTCGTCATTGGATTCGTTTCGCGTGCCGGGCGGGGTTCGTGCCGGTCTATCCGCGCCGCCACCGGAAGAAGCGCTCAGCCCAGCGCAATGCGCCCTGCGGCGCGTTCGCTCGCTTCCATACGCCGGCGGCGTACTTGTTGGCTTCATTCATCGTCGGATAGACGTGGATGGTGCCGAGCAGCTTGTTCAAGCCGAGGCCATGCTTCATCGCCAGCACGAACTCCGGCAGCAGCTCGCCGGCGTGTGCGCCGACGATGCAGGCGCCGAGAATGCGGTCGCTGCCCGGCGGCGTGAGCACCTTGACGAAGCCTTCGTCGTTGCTGTCGGCGATGGCGCGGTCGAGGTCATCGATGCCGTAGCGCGTCACGTCGATGGCGATGCCTTGAGCCTTCGCCTCGTCCTCCGACAGCCCGACGCGCGCCACTTCCGGGTCGGTGAAGGTCACCCAGGGCACCACGCGGTAATCGACCTTGAACGACCAGAACGGCGCGAGCAGTCCGTTGACCGCGGCGTACCAGGCCTGGTGCGCCGCCATGTGGGTGAACTGGTAGGGGCCGGCCACGTCGCCGGCCACGAGGATGTTCGGGAAGTTCGTGCGCATCAGACCATCGACCGCCACGTGCCCGCGCGGGCCGAGCTCCACGCCGAGTTCCTGCAGGCCGAAGCCGTGGGTGTTCGGCGTGCGCCCCAAGGCCAGCAGCAGGCGGTCGAAGTCGATCCGCACTTCCGAGCCGTTCGCCTCGGCGACCAGCACGCCGCCTTTCCCGTCGGCACCGGGCTCGATGCGCAGCGCCTTGTGGCCGGTGGCGACATGCAGTCCTTCATGCGCAAGGCGCTCGGCGAGCAGCGCGCCGACCTCGGCGTCCTCGCGCGGCAGCAGGCGCGGCGCCATCTCGACCACGCTCACCTGCGCGCCGAAGCGCGCGAAGCTCTGTGCCAGTTCGCAGCCGATCGGCCCGCCGCCGAGCACCAGCAGGCGTTTCGGCAGTGTGCGCAGCGACCAGACCGTGTCGCTGGTCAGTGCCTCGATGGCATCGAGGCCGGGGATCGTTGGAACCAGCGGCCGTGCGCCGGTGGCGATGACGATGCTGCGGGCGCTGATCCGTCGGCCGTTGACTTCCACCTCCCACGGGCTGACGAGGCGCGCGTCGCCTTCGATCACGTCCACGCCAAGGCCGGTGTACCGCTCGACCGAATCGTGCGGCTCGACCTTCGCGACCACGCGCTGCACGCGCTCCATCACCGTGGCGAAGTCGAAATCGGCCGAGAGCGAATTCAGCCCGTACTTCTGCGCCTCCCGCGCTTCGGCCAGCAGCCGCGCCGAGCGGATCAGCGCCTTCGACGGCACGCAGCCGGTGTTGAGGCAGTCGCCGCCCATCTTGTGCTTTTCGATCAGCGCGACCTTCGCCTTCACCGCGGCGCCGATGTAGGTGGTGACGAGACCGGCCGAACCGGCGCCGATGGCGATCAGGTTGTAGTCGAAGGCCTTTGGCTTGTGGTGCCCGGCGTAGACGCGCCTCGCCTTCAGCGCTCCGAGGATGGCTTTCAGGGCCAGCGGCAGCGCGCCCAAGGCCACCAGCGCGCCGAGCAGGCCGGGCGAGAGGATGTCACCGAGCGAACGGATTTGGGCCAGCTGCGTGCCCGCGAGCACGTAGACGATGGTCGCCGGCAGCATGCCCAGCTGGCTCACCCAGTAGAACGTGCGTGTGGGCAGCGAGGTGAGGCCCGAAAGCAGGTTCACCACGAAGAACGGGAAGGCCGGAACGAGGCGCAGGGTGAGCAGGTAGAAGGCGCCGTCGCGGGCGATGCCCGCATCGATGTCGCGCAGCCGTTCGCCAAAGCGCGCCCGCAGCGCGTCGCGGAAGCCGAACCGCGCGACGAGGAAGGCCAGCGTCGCGCCGATCGAACTGGCGAACGACACCAGCACCGTCCCCTCGAGCAAGCCGAACAGGGCTCCGGCTGCCAGCGTCATCACCGCGGCGCCGGGGATCGACAGCGCGGCCACCAGCACGTAGGCGAGGAAGAACAGCCCCGCGGCCTGCCACGGGTTCGCGGCCACCGCCGTGCCGAGCGCGTCGGCCTGGGTCTTCAGGGCGTCCAGCGTCAACCACTGGTGCGCGCCGCTCGCCCAGATCGCCAGCAGGGCGACAGCGAGCAGCACAGCGACCAGCCGCGGCCGGGACAAGGGCGGGGTTTGGCCCATCGGGTTTTCTCGTCGGTGTGATGCTGGTTCGTGCGAAGGGCGATGCGGGTTACAGCTCAGCGGGATTTCATCACTCGGAGCGCGACGGCACAGCCCAGCCCCCACGCGCCGTTGAGCAGCAGGGCGCCGATGATCAGCTTGGGGTCCCAGCCGCCGGCCATCGCCATGCCCTTGAGCGGGAACACGATGAACAGGGCCACCGCACTCGGGCCAATGGCGCCGGCGATGATCCATGCCGACCACCAACGGGCTGCCGTGAATTTCGCCAGCAGCGGCGCCAGCGCGATCGCCCAGACCCCGCCCCAGAACGCCAGCGATACCACTTGCGGGATGCCCAGCGGTTCCGTCGCGGCCAGATTGAACGGTGCGCGCGGGCTGATGCCCGTCAGGTACAGCAGGCCGAATAGGCCCTGGTGGAACACCAGCGTCGCCACGAACCCGGCGATGAACCATTTCACGATCTTCATTCGTCGACTCCCTGATGCGCGAGCCCTGCATGGCCCGCCGTCGAGGATACGCGCCCGGGCGTCCCCCGCCGCGACGGCCAGCAGAAGCGGAGCCGCCCGGCGTGGGATCATGGCGGACTTCCACGGCCGCACCGCTCCACGCCCCATGCTTCGACTCACCGACATCACGCTGCCGCTGGACCACGCCGACACCGCGATCAACGACGCGGTGCTGGCGCGCCTGAAGCTGCCGCCCGGCGCGCTGCGTTCGCTCTCCGTGACCAAGCGCAGCTACGACGCCCGCAAGCGCGGCCAGATCCAGTTGATCTACTCGGTGGATGTCGACGTCGCCGATGAGGCGGCGGTGCTGAAGCGCGTCGCGGCCGAGAAGAAGCCGAACCGCGTCAAGGTGACCCCGACCCCCGACACGACCTACCGCTTCATCGCCAAGCCCGCGCCCCAGCAAGCCCTGCGCCCGGTGGTGATCGGCATGGGCCCCTGCGGCCTGTTCGCCGCACTCGTTCTGGCGCAGATGGGCCTCAAGCCCATCGTGCTCGAGCGGGGCAAACAGGTGCGCGAGCGCACCGTCGACACCTTCGGCCTGTGGCGGAAGAAAGTGCTGAACCCCGAGTCGAACGTGCAGTACGGCGAGGGCGGTGCGGGCACCTTTTCCGACGGCAAGCTGTACAGCCAGATCAGCGACAAGCGCCACTTGGGCCGCAAGGTGCTGGACGAATTCGTGAAGGCCGGCGCGCCCGACGAGATCCTCTATGTGAGCAAGCCGCACATCGGCACCTTCCGCCTGGTGTCGATGGTCGAGCACATGCGGGGCGTCATCGAAAGCCTGGGCGGCGAGATCCGTTTCTCGCAGCGCGTGGACGACCTGCTCATCGAGGTGGACTCCGCAGGCGTCCGGCACCTGCGCGGCGTGGTGCTGGCCAACGGGGAAACGCTACGCGCCGACCATGTGGTGATGGCCCTGGGCCACAGTGCCCGCGACACCTTCGCGATGCTTCACGCGCGGGGCGTGTACATGGAAGCCAAACCCTTCTCGATCGGCTTCCGCATCGAGCACCCGCAGTCGGTGATCGACCAGGCGCGCTTCGGGCCGCAGGCCGGCCATCCCATGCTCGGCGCGGCCGACTACAAGCTGGTGCACCACTGCAAGAACGGGCGCTCGGTCTACAGCTTCTGCATGTGCCCGGGCGGCACCGTGGTGGCCGCGGCCAGCGAGCCCGGGCGCGTGGTCACCAACGGCATGAGCCAGTACTCGCGCAACGAGCGCAATGCCAACGCGGCGATCGTGGTGGGCATCACACCCGAGGACTACGCCGAGTTCGACCCCAGCGGCAGCCCGCTGGCGGGCATCGCGCTGCAGCGGCATTGGGAAGAAATCGCATTCAAGCTCGGCGGCGAAACCTACGAAGCGCCGGCGCAGAAGGTTGGTGATTTCCTCGCCGGCACGCCCTCGGAAGCGCTGGGCACGGTGGTGAACTCGTACACGCCGGGCGTCCGGCTGGGCGATCTCTCCACGGCCCTGCCGCGCTACGCCATCGAGGCGATCCGCGAAGCGCTGCCGGCCTTCGGCAAGCAGATCAAGGGTTTCGACATGTCCGATGCGCTGCTCACCGGCGTCGAAACCCGCACCTCCTCGCCGCTGCGCCTGACGCGCGGCGACGACGGCCAAAGCCTCAACACGCGCGGCCTGTTCCCGGCGGGCGAAGGCGCGGGCTATGCCGGCGGCATTCTCTCCGCGGGCGTCGATGGCATCCGCGCGGCGGAGTGGGTGGCCGAGGCGATGATCGAATCCGGCACCGCGCTGCCGACCTGAAATGAAGAAGCCCCGCCATCAAGGCGGGGCTTCGGTGTTGCTCCAGCGTCCTCAGATCAACGTCAGAGCAGCGGCACCAGCAGCAGGGCCACGATGTTGATGATCTTGATCAGCGGGTTGATGGCCGGGCCGGCAGTGTCCTTGTAAGGGTCGCCGACGGTATCGCCGGTCACCGCGGCCTTGTGGGCATCGCTGCCCTTGCCGCCGTGGTGGCCTTCCTCGATGTACTTCTTGGCGTTGTCCCACGCGCCGCCGCCGGTGCACATCGAGATCGCCACGAACAGGCCGGTCACGATGGTGCCCATCAGCAAGCCGCCGAGTGCCGCCGGGCCGAGCACGAGGCCGACGATGATCGGGATGAACAGCGGCAGCATCGAGGGCACGATCATTTCGCGGATCGCCGACTTCGTCAGCAGGTCCACGGCCTTGTCGTACTCCGGCTTGCCGGTGCCTTCCATGATGCCGGGGATGTCGCGGAATTGGCGGCGCACTTCTTCCACCACCGCGCCCGCCGCCCGGCCCACCGCCTGCATGGCGTAGGCGCCGAACAGGTAGGGGATCAGGCCGCCGATCAGCAGGCCGATCAGCACTTCCGGCTTGTCGATCGAGAAATCGACGACGTCCTGGCCGAACTTCTCGTCCAGCTTGTGGGCGTAGTCGGCGAACAGCACCAGCGCGGCGAGGCCGGCCGAGCCGATGGCGTAGCCCTTGGTGACGGCCTTCGTCGTGTTGCCCACGGCGTCGAGCGCGTCCGTCGTCTTGCGGATCTCCTTGTCGAGGCCGCTCATCTCGGCGATGCCGCCGGCGTTGTCGGTGATCGGGCCGTAGGCGTCGAGCGCCACAATCACGCCCGCCATCGACAGCATCGACGTCGCGGCCACCGCGATGCCCATCAGGCCGGCCAGCGTGTAGCAGACCCAGATGGCCAGCGCGACGGCCAGCACCGGGGCCGCCGTCGACTTCATCGACACGGCGAGGCCGGCGATGACATTGGTGCCGTGGCCGGTGACCGAAGCCGCGGCCACGTCGCGCACCGGCTTGTACTCGGTGGCGGTGTAGTACTCGGTGATCACCACCATCGCCGCGGTCAGCACCAGGCCGACGAGGGCGCAGAGGAAGATCTGCAGCGTGTTGACGGCGATCATCGCGTCGGTGACGAACCAGAAGCCGACCGCCGACAGCAGGCCGGCCACGATCAGCCCCTTGTACAGCGCCTTCATGATCTTGCCGTCGCTGCCGACGCTCACGAAGAAGGTGCCGATGATCGAGGCGATGATCGACACCGCGCCGAGGACCAGCGGGTACATCACGCCGGCGAAGCCGTAGGTGCTGAAGGTGATGCCGGCGATCAACATCGCCGCCACGATCGTCACCGCGTAGGTTTCGAACAGGTCGGCGGCCATGCCGGCACAGTCGCCGACGTTGTCGCCCACGTTGTCGGCGATCACCGCCGGGTTGCGCGGGTCGTCCTCCGGGATGCCGGCTTCCACCTTGCCCACGAGGTCGGCGCCGACGTCCGCGCCCTTGGTGAAGATGCCGCCGCCGAGGCGCGCGAAGATCGAGATCAGCGAGCTGCCGAAGGCGAGGCCGATCATCGGCTGCAGGGCAGCCTTGATCGCCGCCTCGTCGTTCACCGCGCCGCCGACGAACCAGAAGTAGCCGGCCACGCCAAGCAGGCCGAGGCCCACCACCAGCAGGCCGGTGACCGCGCCGCCCTTGAAGCTGACGTTGAGCGCTTCGTTGAGGCCCTTGGTGGCCGCCTGCGTGGTGCGCACGTTGGCGCGCACCGAGACGAACATGCCGATGAAGCCGGCGAGGCCCGAGAGGATCGCGCCGATGGCAAACCCGATCGCCGTTTGCCAGCCCAGCGCCGGCACGAAGCCGATCACCAGGAAGAGCACGACGCCGACGATGGCGATGGTGGTGTATTGCCGCCGCAGGTAGGCACCCGCACCTTCCTGGATCGCCGCGGCGATCTGCTGCATTCGTTCGTTGCCGGCCGGTTGCGCGAGGATCCAGCGCGCCGACACGATGCCATAAAGGATGGCGACCACGGCACACGACAGTGCGATGGCGATTCCGTACTGCTCCAACATCCTGACCTCCCCAGATTCGGACTTAGAACCTCAGACACGAGAAGGCGGCCGGACGGCCGCCTTGGGTCGAGTATTGCCGATAGGGGGGCGGGGCGCTACGCCGTTGCGGGTGTCTGTCGTGCCGCGACGCCGCACGGCAGCGAGGCTTTCATGTTGCGTTGCCGCATCACCAGCGAAGCCACCGCATGGCGGTGGCGTGGGTGAACGCGACGGTGGCGATCACCGCGAGTCCGTACCAGACCAGCACGTACCCCGGTTGGTCGGCCTGGCAATGGAAGGCGTAGGCGAAGGCGCCGATCGCGCTGGCGGTCCAGCCCACGGCGCGGGCCGCGCGGGCCGGTTCGGTCGGTGCGGCGCGACGCAGGGCCCACACCATCGCGGCGGCCGGCAGAACGGAAAGCAGCGGCACCATCGTCAGGCAGACGAGGATGGTCGGCGAATGGAAGAGCCCAAGGCGCTCGCCAGCGGGCGCCGAGACGACCGTCACCACGGTCGCGACCGCCAGCCACGCCGGTGCGGCCCAACGCAGGCGCTCGGTGGATCGCAGCGCACGCCCCGGAAGCCCCGAGCGATAGGCGGCGACGCCCGCGACCACCGCCAGCAGGGCCAAGGCGCCAATCTTCTGCCAGAACAGCGGGGAGGCGACGGCATCGGCGAGGTCCGGCCGCAGCCCCAGCATGAGCGCCATCAGCAGGAATGCCGTGCCCAGCCCGGCAAACACGGCCAGCGCCGTGTCGCGCGCCGGATGGGCTTTCGGCAGGGCGTCCGGCTGTCGGGCCAGCAGGGTGATCAGGTCATCGGTCTTCATGGGGTGTCACCTTCCGCGGCGAGGCGCTTGGCCAGTGCCTTCAAGCCGCGATGGATGCCGACTTTCACGGCGGAAATGGACAGGCCGGTGCTGGCGGCGGCTTCCGCGACCGAGCGGCCTTCGAGTTTCACCAGCTCGATCGGCCGGCGCTGCTTGTCGGGCAGTTGCGCCAGCAGCACGGCGAGGTCGGCCCCGGCCTGCGGCTCGGTAGATTCGCTCGACTCGGCGAATTCATGGGTCTCGGCCAGCAGGTCGAGGCTCAGTTCGCGGCCCGGCTGGCGGCGCCGCAGCAGGTCGATCAGCTTGTAGCGCGCCACCGCATACAGCCAGGGCTCGAAGGGCTGGGCAGCGTCGTAGGTGTGCGACTTCAAGTGCAGCGCCAGCAGGCATTCCTGCACGACGTCCTCGGTGTCCCCCACCATCGCCGGCGCCATCCGCTGCAGCTTGGCCGCGGTGAAGCGGCGGAGCAGCACTGTGCACTCGCGCAGCGCCTGCGCGTAACGCACCTCGTCGCCTCCGCGGCCTGCGCAGAACAGCACGCCGAGGGCGGTGGCGGTCGGTGGCGGGGGCGTCATCGCGAAGGGCAGGGCCAGGGCGGTCACGGGGTCGCTGGAGGGCAGGGCATGCCCCCCTGTCCGGCCCGGGATGGCCCGCGGTTACACCAGCGTGCGTCGGCGCAGGAAGGACTCGGCGAAGCGCGTCGCATCCGCCGGGCGGCCGAGGTGGTAGCCCTGCAGCAGCGCGCAATCGCGCTGGATCAAGTACTGCGCCTGCGATTCCGTTTCCACGCCTTCCGCCACCACCGTCAGGCCGAAGTGTCGGCCCATCGCCAGGATCGCGTCGACGATGGCGGCGTCGTTGGCGTCGGTGCCGAGGTCGCGCACGAAGCCCTTGTCGATCTTCAGGCCGTCGGCTGGCAGGCGCTTCAGGTAGGCCATCGAGGAATAGCCGGTGCCGAAGTCATCGATGTAGAAGCGGATGCCGCGCGCACGAAGCGTGTTCATGCGTTGGATGGCGCTGTCGATGTCGCCGAGCACCACGCCCTCGGTGATCTCGAGCACCAGCATCGAGGGCGGCACTTCGAACTCGTGCAGCGCGGCGAGCAGGCGGTCTTCGAAGCCCTGCTGGCGGAACTGGCGCGGGCTGATGTTGACGCTGATGTACTGCTGCGGCCCGAGCAGGCCTTCCCGGCGCCACGCCTGCACCTGCTTGAGCACCGCGCGAAGCACCCAATCGCCGAGATTGATGATCAGCCCGCTTTCTTCGCACAGCGGGATGAACTGCGCCGGCGACACCGGGCCGCGCGTCGGGTGCGTCCAGCGCACCAGCGCCTCCGCACCGCGCACGCCGCCATGCGCATCGACGAGGGGCTGGTAGGCGACGTCGAGGCCGCCTTCCACCAGCGCGCGGCGGAGGTCGGTTTCGAGCGCATGGCGCTCCTCCATCGCGGCGAGCAGGTCGCGCTGGAAGAAATGGATGGTGTTCCGGCCTTCGGTCTTGGCCTGGTACATCGCCGTGTCGGCGTGCTTGATCAGGTTCTCCGGGCTGCCGCCGTCGTCGGGGAACAGCGCCACGCCGATGCTCGCCGACAGCCGGAACACTTCGTCGCGCACCACGATGGGCTCGGCCAGCGCGGCGCGCAGCTTCTCCGCGGCGGTCTGTGCGTTCTGCGCAGCACGTTCGCGCAGCTCGCCGAGCATCGGCAGCACGGCGACGAACTCGTCGCCGCCGAGGCGCGCCACCAGGTCGATCTCGCGCAGGTGCGTCCGCAGCCGCCGCGCCACCTCGATCAGCACGGCGTCGCCGATGCTGTGGCCGCGCGCGTCGTTCAGCGTCTTGAAGTGGTCGAGGTCGATGAACATCATCGCGCCCTGCGTGCCGCTGCGCTCCGCCACCGCGAGCTCGTGCGCCAGGCGCTGGAACAGCAGGCGGCGGTTCGGCAGGTTGGTCAGCGCGTCATGGTTGGCAAGGTGGTCGGCGGCCGCCTCGGCGCGCAGTCGCGCGGCGATGTCGGACTGCAGTTCGGCATTGGTGTCCGCGAGGTCGCGGTAGGCGCCGTGAAGGCTGCTGCGCATGGTTTCCAGTGCGTCGATCACGCGGTCGATCTCGTCGCCGGGACCAGAGCCGCGTGGCCGCACGCGGAAGCTCGCCGTCTCGTCGCGCAGGTCGAAGCGCTGCGCCGCGTGCGCCAAAGCGGACAGGTGGCGGGTGACGATCTGTCGCACGAGCAGGAGCAGCGCAAGGCTGATCAGCAGGGTGATGCCGCCCTGGGTGACCAGGATGCTGACGGCGCGTTCGAGGGCGCTGCGCTGGACCGCGCCGATGTCGAGCTCGACGATGAGGGTGCCAAGGTCGGCGTTTTCGCCATCGCGCCGGTAGGAGAGCGGCAGGCGCTCGATCCGGCCTTCGCCGCTCGCCTCTTCGCCGACGCGTGCCCGCAAGGCGCCGTCCTCGCCGCCCATGCCGCGTTCACGCACTTCCACCGCGGCCACGTAAGGGCGCTGCCGGATGCCGTCGAGCTGCAGCCGCAGCTGGGCGTCGTCGTAGTTCCACAGCGAGAGCGCGATTGGATCGAGGCTGGCGCGGCTGATGCGCTCGATGTCGGCCTCGAGCTCGCGCAGGTCATCCTGGTAGCCGGCCCAGACCTCGACGCCGGCGACCGCGGTGCTGATCAGCGTGCTGGCCACCACCATCGATGCCAGCAGCCGCCCACCGATGCCGGTGAGCGAGGCGCGGAGACGCGCGGTGATGCCTGGGTCGCGCTGCGGGGAAGCCGCCATGCGGGTGCATGCTCCAACGACGATGGTTTGAGGATAGCCACGTCCGGGGCGCCGCGCAGCGCCCCGGCGTGCCCGTCAACTCACTTTGACCAAGCCAGCAGCGTTTTCGGCAGCAGCGGCAGGGTGGGCCGCACGAAGGCGGGCAGGCCGTCCTTGCCGTAGGGCGGCGGCGCCTCGCCGCGGATCAGCGGCTCGAGGTAGGTGCGGCAGGCCTCGGTGATGCCAAAGCCGTCCTTGCGGATGAAGGCCTTCGGCATGGTCTTCTCGTGGTTCGCGATCTCCGACAGCGGGTGCGGCACGATCTTCCAGCGGTAGGGCTTGTCGCTGGTGCGCTGGATCGTCGGCATCACGCCATTCTTCCCGGCCAGGGCCAGCTCCACGGCCGCCTTGCCGACCGCCAGCGCCTGCTGCAGGTCGGTCTTGCTGGCGAGGTGGCGGGCCGAGCGCTGCAGGTAGTCGGGCACGGTCCAGTGCACCTTCACGCCCAGCTTGTCCTTGCACAGCGCGGCCAGCATCGGGCCGACGCCGCCAAGCTGTGAATGCCCGAAGGCGTCCTTGCCGCCGGCTTCAGCCACGAAGCGGCCGTCGGCGTGGCGGATGCCCTCCGAAACCACGACCACGCAGTAGCCGACCTTCTTCACCACAGCCTGCACCTTGGCGAGAAACGCGGTTTCGTCGAAGGCGTTCTCGGGGAAGAGGATCAGGTGCGGCGCCTGGTCCTCGCCGCGGCCGGCGAGGCCCGCCGCTGCCGCCAGCCAGCCGGCGTGTCGGCCCATCACTTCGTAGACGAAGACCTTGGTGGACGTGTCCGCCATCGCGGCGACGTCGAGCGCGGCCTCGGCCACGGAGACCGCCGTGTACTTCGCCGCTGAGCCGAAGCCCGGACAGCAGTCGGTCACCACGAGGTCGTTGTCGACCGTCTTCGGCACGCCGATGCAGGTCAGCGGGTAGCCAAGCTCCGAGGCGACCTTCGACAGCTTCAGCGCGGTGTCCGCCGAGTCGTTGCCGCCGTTGTAGAGGAACCAGCGGATGTCGTGCGCGCGGAAGACGTCGATCAGGCGCTCGTACTGGGCGCGGTCCTGCTCGATGGATTTCAGCTTGAAGCGACAGCTGCCGAAGGCGCCGCCGGGGGTGTGGGCGAGGGCCTTGATCTCGGCGGCTTTCAGCTTGCGGGTGTCGTAGAGCTCCTCGCGCAGGGCGCCGAGGATGCCGTTCTTCGCCCACAGCGCCGGCACCTTGTGGGCGCGCGCGGTGGCGAGAACGGCACTGGCGGTGGCGTTGATGACGGCGGTGACGCCGCCCGACTGGGCGTAGAGCAGGTGGCCTTTCGGCATGGGGGCACTCCGTGGGGCGGGGCGCGCGTGCTGCGGCCCGGGCCCGCCATTGAAGCCTTTCCTGTTTGACTTCACCACCCGGGGCCGCTAGCGTGACCTTGTCCGCACGGCCTGTCGGCGGCCCTCCGTATCGCGTTGGGGGTGAAGACGGTGCCGTGCGTCATCGTTTATGGAGCCTCTTCATGCGACTCGTCTTCCTCGGCGCCCCGGGTTCGGGCAAGGGCACGCAGGCCACCCGCCTGCGCGAGCACTTCAACATCGCCCACATCTCGACCGGTGACCTGCTGCGCGCCGCCGTCAAGGAAGGCACGCCGCTCGGCCTGCAGGCCAAGGCCGTGATGGATGCCGGTCAGCTGGTGTCCGACGACCTCGTGCTGGGCATGCTCGAAGAGCGCCTCGCCAAGCCGGACACCGCCAATGGCTTCATCCTCGACGGCTACCCGCGCAACCTCGCCCAGGCGGATGCGCTCGACGCTCTGCTCGCCCGCATCGGCCAGCCGCTCGACGCCGTCGTGAAGTTCGAAGTGCCGAACGAAGTGATCGTCGGTCGCTGCGAGATCCGCTACGCCGCCGAGGGCCGCGCCGACGACCATCCGGAAACCGTCCGCAAGCGCCTCGACGTTTACGCCCAGCAGACCGCGCCCGTCGCGGGCTTCTACCAGTCGCGCGGCCGCCTGGCCGTGGTCGATGGCGTGGGTGCGCTCGACGACGTGTTCCAGCGCATCGTGTCGGCTCTGCCGCAGCGTTGATCCCGCGTCGCCGCGACGCAGCGCTGTGGGCGATTCGCGGATCCGTGACGATCTCCCGCTGCTGGTTTGGTTCGGCGCCCGCCTCCTTGTCCTGCGGTCCGGCCCCGAAGACCTGCCGTATTCCCCGGCGCTGACGTGGATCGCCATCGCATTGATGGCTTCGACCTATCCGGCTTGGATGATCGTCCTCTCGGAGACGCCACCGGGATCGGTGCCGCCGACCGGTGGGCTGCTCCTCGCTTGGGCGATCGGGCCGGTCGCCTGCCTGCTTGGCGCGTGCGCGCTCGTGCTTCGCGCCTTCGACCGGGCATCGCGCTTCAACCAGTTCGCAATGGCACTGAGCCTCGTGCACGGGCTCACCATGCTGGCGATGTTCGGCAGCGTGCTGGTGCGCGTGAAGCTCACGGGACCGGAACCGGTCGAACAGGGATGGCGGGTCGCCGTGGCTTGGTTGTCCGCGTTGGTCCCTCTCGCGGTGACCCTCTGGTATGGGCTCGCGATGTCCCACGTCTGGGCGCGGACGCTCGATCGCGGTTACGCCGTAGGGCTGTTGATGACACTCCTGATGAACGCCGCCATGTGGATCGTCCCCGTCGTCCTATTGATCGGCTTCGTCGAAGCCTCAAACCTGTTCAACTGATCCCATGAAGCTCCACATCCTTGGCATCTGCGGCACCTTCATGGGCGGCATCGCCGCCTTGGCGCGCGAGCTCGGCCACGACGTCGAAGGCTCCGACCAGAACGTCTACCCGCCGATGAGCACCCAGCTCGAGCAACTCGGCATCACGCTCGCGTCGGGCTACGCGCCGTCGAACATCAGCGCCGGTGTCGATGAGGTCGTCGTTGGCAACGCGCTGTCGCGCGGCAACCCGGCCGTCGAGCATGTGCTGGACGCGGGTATGCGCTACACCTCGGGCGCGCAGTGGCTGTCGGAGCACGTGCTGCGCGGCCGCGAAACGCTGGCCGTCGCCGGCACGCACGGCAAGACCACCACGACGTCCCTGCTGGCCTGGCTCCTTGAATCCGCTGGCCGCGATTCCGGTTTCCTCGTCGGTGGCGTGCCGGAGAACTTCGGCGTGTCCGCGCGCCTCGGCAGCGGCCGCGAGTTCGTGGTCGAAGCCGATGAATACGACACCGCGTTCTTCGACAAGCGCAGCAAGTTCGTGCACTACCGCCCGACGGTGGCGGTGTTGAACAACCTCGAGTACGACCACGCCGACATCTTCCCCGACCTCGCGGCGATCCAGCGCCAGTTCCACCACCTCGTGCGCATCGTGCCGGGGCGCGGGCGCTTGATCGTCAACGGCGAGGACGCCGCGCTGGCCGAGGTGCTGGCGATGGGCTGCTGGACCCCGGTGGAGCGCTTCGGCATCGTCGATGCCGACGGCCGGACCGAGGTGGCAACGCCCGGTGGCGCGACGCTGGACTGGACCGCGCGCCTGCTGGCCGCCGACGGGTCGCGCTTCGTCGTCGCGCATCGCGGCGTTGAACTCGGTGCCGCCGACTGGCCGCTGGTGGGCCGCCACAACGTGATGAACGCGCTCGCTGCCTTGGCCGCCGCGGCCGCGGTCGGTTGCGATGCGACCGCGCTGCTGCCGGCCTTCTCGACCTTCGCCAGCGCCAAGCGCCGCCTCGAAGTGATCGGCACGGCGCGCGGCGTCACCGTCTACGACGACTTCGCCCACCACCCGACGGCCATCCGCACCACGCTCGACGGCCTGCGTGCGAAGGTCGGCGCCGCGCGTGTGATTGCCGCGCTGGAGCCGCGCAGCAATTCGATGCGCCTCGGCGCGCATGCCGATGCGCTGGCGCCCTCGCTCGACCCGGCCGACGCCACGGTGTTCCTGCATCGCCCGAACCTGCCGTGGGATGCCGGGAAGGTCGTTGGCGCCGTGCGCGGTGCCGCGCGCACCGTGCCGGATGTCGACACGATGATCGCCAGCCTCGCCGCAGAGGCGAAGGAGGGCGACCACGTGGTGTTCATGTCGAATGGCGGCTTCGAGGACGCGCCGCGGCGGTTCCTTGCCGCGCTTCGGGGCTGATCAGCCCGCCAGCAGCCGGAACACCAGCGCCGCTGGCACGCCGACGTAGTAGAGCCCCCGCAGCAGCCATTCGCCGGCTTCGCGCAGCATCGTCTGCCGCGTAGGCGCCGCGAGCCACGACGCGCTGAAGGCGATGCCCTCGAGGGCGATGCGCAGCGCGGCGGCGAACAACATCAGGCCCAAGGACCACGCCGCCCACCAGATCGCGAGGCCGGTGAACCACGCCGCGGGACCATAGGTGAGCCATTCGCCGAAGAAGCCGCCGAACGCGATCACCTGGTGCAGGCGGAACGCGATCAGGGCGGGGAGCAGTGGGAACAGGCCGAACTTCAGCAGCGCGTGGTCCCAGCGCGGGCGATGGGCGCGCGCGCGCTGCTCGGCGACCGCGGCGAGGCGTCCCGTCGCGAGTGCGCCGCGCCACGCATCGCCGGCCGCCGAAGGCGACGCCAGTGCCATGGACCAGCGCCTTCCCGAGCCAAGCACCAGTTCGAGACCCGGCGAAGGCAGGGGCAGGCGCCAGGCTTGGAGTGAGGCGATCGCGGCGTGCGGGATCTCGATGCGTTCGTTCGGGCGGTCGATGACCACCTGCGCTGATTCGAAGCGCAGCTCACTGCGCCCCCAGCGACGCAGGCCCCAGGCCAGCAGCAGCGGCAGAACGACGAATAGACCGTAGCCGCGGAGCTGCCCCAGAGACGCCACCTGCCAGCCGATGCGCGTGGCCATGTCGTAGGCCAAGGCCACCAGCCCCGCCAGCGCCACGGCGCGGAGCGCAATGACCGCGAGGCGCATCGTCGGCGGCATCAGCACGACCGCGAACACGGTGGGGGCCGCCGCCGGCCGCAGCGCGTGTGCACCGAGGGCTGCCAGCCCTCGCCAGAGGGCAAGGGCGAACAGGAAGGCGAGGCCGGCACGGCCCACCCAGTCGCCCCAACGCACCATCAGGGTCGGCGCGGGATCGCGCGCGAGCAGGAAGCCGGTGAGCACCGCCTGCTGCCCCATCGCGGTATGCACCAGCACCTCGCCGGTCTCGTCGATGACGGCGCTGAAGCCGTTGGTGGTGACGCGCAGCTGCGGCAGTCCGGTCTCGACGCTGCGGAAGGCCGCCACAGCGAGGTGCAGGCGGGCGCCGAGCGGGGCCTCGGTGAACCACGAATCGTTGGACATCCCGAGGATGGCTTGGGCGCCCAGCCGCGCACCGTCGATGGCAAGCTGCGGGTGCACATCGTCGAGGCAGATGAGCGGCAGCACGTTCACTTCGCGACCGTCGCCGCTGCGCAGCGGCAGCACGCGCGCGCCATCACCCGCGCGCCAGCCGCCGGTCCAGGGCAGGGCTGCGCGGAGCGCCGGCCCATCGAGCCATTCGGGCACGTGCTCCGTGAGCGGGAACGGGTGGGTCTTGCGGTAGCTGCCGAGCCGGCCGCGGCCGGGTTCGAGGACCACGGCGGCGTTGTACTCGCCCAGCACGTCCTGCTCGTAGGTGCCGAACACCAGCGGCACGCCCATCGCATCGACGAAGCCCTGGATCTCGGCGTCGAAGGCGGCGCCGTCCTCGCTGCGCGGCTGCCCGAAGGTGGTGGGATAGACCGTTTCCGACCACAGCAGCACGTCGGCGCCGTGGTCGCGCAGGGCCGAGGCGGACAGTCCGAAGTGCGTGTCCAGCACCTCGCGCACCACGGCATAGGCGCCCTGCTCGCGGCGTCGCGTTTCGTAATCGGTGAGGCTGGCCTGCACCATCGCCACGCGCAGAACGGCGGTATCCGCTGCAGGCGGTACGCGCAATGCCGCCAGGCGCCACGCGCCGTAGCCCGACACCGCCGCCAGCATCGCCGTGCCGAAAGCGAGGGGCAAGCCCCAGGCGCGCAGGCAGTCGCGGCGTCGCGCGATGGCCTGCGCGATCGCTTCGTTGGTGAGCAGCACCACGACGGTGAGGCCGGTCGCGCCGCCGAGGTCCGCGGCCTGCCGCAGCGCATCGGCCGGCTGCAGGCCGTGGCCAAGCGTGTCGCCAAGCAGTTTCGGCCACAGCGCCTCCGTGGCCACCCAGGCGGCGGCGCCCGCGAGTGCGCGCAGCAGCGGTCCGTGCGCGCGGCCGACGGCGTGGCGCACCAGTGCGAAGACGAGGATTTGCGGCTGCAGCAACGGGGCCGCCAGCAGCAGGGCGGCGGCCGCGAGGCCGGTGCCGACGCCGGTGAACTGCCCGATGCCGATGGCGAACCACCAGAACACCGCGGCGGTGAACAGCACGGTCGTCGCGAGGCCCTGCGCCGCGACGCCGCGCCACGACCGCGCGCGATCGAGCGCCCACAGCCAAGGCACGAGCAGCACGGCGGCGAGCGGCCACGCGGGCTCGATCGCGGCGAAGAGCGCGACCAGCGCGGCGGTGGCGAGGAGGCTCGCGGGGATCGGCCAGCGTGCGCTGGCGTTCGTGGCCGGCATCAAGACTTGCCGGGGCGGACCCAGCGCAGCGGCAGGCCGGGGGGCGCCAACTCCGGCGGCACGACGCGGTTCGCCGGCAGGGCGATCGGGCGTCCTTGGGCATCGCGCAGCACGAGGTCCGGCGAAAACATCAGGATCGGCTCGATGGTGTCGCCCTCATCGGTGGCCTGGTGGTGGCGCACGTAACCAGGCGGTAGTTCGAAATCCGCGGGCACGGCGAGCCCTTCGAGCGGCGGGCTGGTGCCGGGCGGATTGAAGGCGGCGATGCCGGTGCGGATGCCCGCCTCGTTCATCGCCTTGATCAGGTTCGCGGTGGAAGGCACGGGATCGCCGGGGCGGAAATAGCTCGCGAGATCGTCGGGGTCGCCGCTGGGCACGCGCGCCGCGACGTCTGCAGCGGTGGGCGCGATCTCCAGACGCTGTTCGGCGCCGGCCACTTCAAGGCGAGCCGGCGCCATCGCGGGTGTGGCGGTGGGCAATGGCGAACCGGTGCTTGCAACCCCGACAGCATCGCCACGTGGCTCATCGCTTCGCGAGGTCCAGAGCGACACCGCCACCGCAACGGCGACGATGAGCGCGATGCCGGCGGCCCCACGGGCCTCGACACCGAGACGCGAGCTGGGCTTGCGCAGGATGCGCACGCCCTCGTCGTCCGCGGGGGACGACGGGGCGTGGCGGCCGGGCGGCGACAGGGCCACGGGGCGTTCGGCGGGCGTCAGGGGCTGGCTGGGTTGTAGACCGACAGTGCCCAACCCATCCGCTCATGGCCGAAGGTGTTCCAGATCGGATTGCGGCCGTTCGTGATGGTCGGGTAGCGCGGTGCACCGGTGCCGGTGCTGCCGCCCCAGAGGCCGGCGCTGACGGTCGGGCCGCTGTAGGTCGGATGCACGTCGTCCGACTGGATGTAGTCGGCGCTGGTCGTCGACGAGACGAAGTGCGTGTTGGCGTCGCGCAGCGTGCCGCGCAGCGCCACCGTGATGCGCTGCACGTAGGCCGCCTCGGTGTCGCCCGGCACGTAGCGGAGCGCATCGGAATCGACCTGGCCGTCGCCATTGCTGTCGAAATCCGCACCCATGTACTGCGCGAAGCTGTCGGCGCACTGGAAGCCCTTCTGGCGGGCGTATTCGCACATCCAGTAGTTCATCCGGGTGATGGCCGGCAGGAAGCGGTCGCGCAGGTTCACCGTCTGCCCGGTGGTGGCGTCGCGGCACGTGCTCTGCACGTTGTCGGCGTTGTAGCCCGGGTAGTACAGGTTCGAGATGACCTTCAGCCGGGTGTTCGGGCTGGCGTTGGCGTTGATGTAGTCCATCGACGCGGCGACGTAGGTCTTGCAGCTGTTGACCGCGTTGTCGAGCACGGCGTAATTGCAGGTGCCGGTCTGGTCCTTGAAGGCGGTGCGCGCCTGCAAGCCGTCGTTGCCGCACATTTCGAAGGTGACCACGCGCGTCGACGCCGCCTGCATCCACGAGCGCTCGGCGACGATCTTGTTTTCGTAGACGTCGCGCGCGACGGCGCCCGACTTGGCGCGGCGGATGCTCTCGATGTCGGCATTCCAGCGCGCGGAGAGGTACTCGGAATCCACCGTCGGCGCGGCCCAGCGCGCGGCGTTGGAGACGGAGCCGTTGTAGCCGGCGTAGATCGAATCGCCGTAGGCGACGACGCGGTACTTGGCCGTGGTGCCGGCGCGGTCGACGGTCCACGAGACGTTCTGGTTCAGCGTGCTGGCGAGGGTGGGCGCGGCGATCGCGACGAGCACGAGCGCGGCGGCACACCGCCGCGTGGTGCGGCGAGCGAGATGGTTCATCGATTTTCCCCTGTGGCGTGGTGATCGCCGCGGGGTGTTCCCCGCTGCGTCCGACGGAAACCGGAGGCCGGTTTCACGATGCGGGCGCTCTCATCCCCTGGGGCACCCGGTGCATCGCGAAACGGACGCTAGCGTATGGTTCGGGGGCGCGCAAGCGCCCCGCCCGTTGGCAGTGAGTTTCCCTGCCTTTTCATGGCGCGATGCAGCATCGCAGCCGCGGTGCTCTGCTGCGCCGCGTCACTTCGGCCCACGGCTCGCGGCCGGCGCCCTCAGTCGCGGAGCTCGACGGCCGGGAACGCAGGTTCCGGAGTGCTGGTTCGCGGCGCATCCGCGGCCAGCGCGGCGAGCACCGCCGAGGTCAGGGCTGCGGTGTTCGCCGTGCCGCCGAGATCGCGCGCGCGCAAGGCAGCATTGCCTTCACCCGCGGCGAGGACGGCACCGACGGCCGACTCGACGGCGTCGGCTTCGCGGTGCAGGGACAGCGAATGCCGTAGCAGCATCGCGACGCTCAGGATGGCGGCGATGGGGTTGGCGATGCCTTGGCCGGCGATGTCCGGCGCGCTGCCGTGGATGGGTTCATACAGCCCGCGCGGCCCGTCCCCGAGGGCGGCCGAGGGCAGCAGGCCCATGGAGCCCGCCAGCATCGCCGCTTCGTCGGTGAGGATGTCGCCGAACAGGTTCTCGGTGACCACCACGTCGTAGTCGCGTGGACGCGAGATCAGATGCATCGCCATCGAGTCGACGAGCTGGTGCTCGAGAACGACGTCGGGGAACTCCGCGCGATGCACGCGGGTGACCGTCTCGCGCCACAGTCGCGAGGTCTCCAGCACATTCGCCTTGTCGACCGAGGTGACCTTGCCGCGGCGCGTGCGGGCGAGGCGGAAGGCGTGGCGGGCGACGCGCTCGATCTCTTCGACGGTGTATTCGCAGACATCAACAGCGCGATCGGCGTGGCGTTCCTTGCGGCCGAAGTAGCTGCCACCGGTGAGCTCGCGCACCACCACGAGGTCGACGCCCTGCAAGACTTCCGCCTTGATGGCGGAGTGCTTCAGCGTCGCCGGATGCGGCTTCACCGGGCGCAGGTTGGCGTACACGTTCAGCTGCTTGCGCAGGGCCAGCAGCCCTTGCTCGGGCCGCACCGGGGCCTTCGGGTCGCTCCACTTCGGCCCGCCGACGGCGCCGAGCAGCACGGCGTCGGCGCGGTCGCAGGCCTCGGCGGTCGCCGGCGGCAGCGCTTGCCCGGTGGCGTCGATGGCGGCACCACCGATCAGCGCCTCCTCGGTGCGGAACGCGTGGCCGAAGCGCTGCCCGACGGCGTGCAACACGGCGACGGCAGCGGCAGTGACCTCCGGGCCGATGCCATCGCCCGGCAGGACGGTAATGCGGATCTCACGCGGCATGGCGGCGCTCCTCGAAGCGGGTAATGGCGGCGTCCTGCGCCAGCAGGTAGCCCAGTTCATCCACGCCTTCCAGAAGGCAGGTCTGGGCGAAGGCGTCCAAGGGGAAGGTGACGTGTTCGCCATCGGGCCAGTACACGCGGCGCTTCGCGACATCAACCTGCAGGCGCAGGCCGGGCTGGGCGAGCAGGGTGTCGACCACGGCCTCCGGGAGAACGATCGGCAGCAGGCCGTTCTTCAGCGCGTTGTTGCGGAAGATGTCGGCGATCTCGCTGCTGATGACCACGCGGATGCCGGCGTCGAGCAGGGCCCAGGGGGCGTGCTCGCGCGAGCTGCCGCAGCCGAAGTTGCGGCCGGCAACGAGGATGCGCGCATCGCGATGCTCCGGGCGGTTCAGCACGAAATCGGCGCGCGGCGCTCCCTGCTCGTCGTAGCGCCAGTCGTGGAAGGCGTGGCGGCCGAGTCCTTCGCGCGTCGTGGTGGTCAGGAAGCGTGCCGGGATGATCTGGTCGGTGTCGATGTTGGCGCGCGGCAGCGCGACGATCGGCGACTCGAGGGTGCGGAACGGATTCATGCGGTGGCCTCCTCGGCAACGGCCGGGGTGGTGGCGTAGGTGCGCGGGTCGGCGATGCAACCGGCGATCGCGGCGGCGGCGGCGCTGGCGGGCGAGGCGAGCACGGTGCGCGCGCCCTTGCCCTGGCGGCCTTCGAAATTGCGGTTGCTGGTGCTCACGGCGAGCTGGCCGGGCTTCACCGTGTCGCCGTTCATGGCGATGCACATCGAGCAGCCCGGCTCGCGCCATTCCGCACCGGCCTCGCGGACGAGGCGGTCGATGCCTTCGGCCTCGGCCTCGCGCTTCACCGCGTCGGAGCCCGGCACCACCAGCATGCGCACGCGCGGGTGCACGCGACGGCCTCGCAGCACGGCGGCCATCTCCCTCAGGTCCGAGAGGCGGCCATTGGTGCAGCTGCCGACGAAGACCACGTCCACCGGCTGGCCGGCCAACGGCGCGCCGCCTTCGAAGCCCATGTAGGACAGCGCGCCGACGGTCTCCGGCGCAGCCTTCGGCAGCGCCGCATCGACCGCGACCACCTGCCCCGGGTGCGTGCCCCAGGTGAGCGTGGGGCGCACGTCGCTGGCGTCGATGCGAACTTCGGCGTCGAAGCACGCGCCCTCGTCGCTGCGCCACGCGCGCCATGCACTGGCCGCGGCCTCGAAGGCCTCACCCTGCGGCACACGCTCACGGCCGCGTAGCCACTCGACCGTGGTGTCGTCGACAGCGATCAGGCCGGCGCGCGCGCCGGCTTCGATGCTCATGTTGCAGACGGTCATGCGCTCTTCCATCGACAGCGCTTCGATGGCCGGTCCGCGGTATTCGATGACCTGCCCGGTGCCGCCGGCCACGCCGATGCGACCGATGATGTGGAGGATCAGGTCCTTGGCGCTGCAGCCGGCCGGCAGGCGGCCGTCGACGGTGATCGCCAGCGTCTTCGGCTTGCGCTGCAGCAGGCACTGGGTGGCCATCACGTGGCCCACTTCACTGCTGCCGATGCCGAAGGCCAGTGCGCCGAAGGCGCCGTGGGTGGCGGTGTGACTGTCGCCGCAGACGATGGTCATGCCCGGCTGCGTCAGGCCCAGCTCGGGGCCGACCACATGGACGATGCCGCGTTTGCCGCTGTCCCAGTCGAACAGCTCGATGCCTTGCGCTTTGCAGTTCGCACGCAAGGCCTCCACCTGCGCTTCGGCCTGCGGCGTGATGTAGGCGAGGCGGCCGGCCGCATCGGCGGCCGTGGTCGGCGTGCTGTGGTCCAGCGTGGCCTTGTGGCGCTCCGGGCGACGCACCTTCAGGCCGCGGGCCGCGAGTTCGGCGAAGGCCTGCGGGCTCGTGACCTCGTGGACCAGGTGCAGGTCGACATAGAGGATGGCCGGGGCTCGCTCGCTTTCCTCGCGGACGCAATGCGCATCCCACAGTTTTTCGAACAGGGTGCGCGGCGTGCTCATGCGCGGGCCTCCGAGGCGGCGATGTCGCGGGTCGGCGCCACGGCGGGGCCCGGGCGGCGCGCGATGCGCTGTGCCAAGGCCAGCCACGCGAGGGCGCTGGCTTCGAGGATGTCGGTGCTGGTGGCGCTGGCCGTCAGCTCTTCGCCGTGGTGGCGGGTGCTCAGGCTGGCCTGGCCCTGCGCGTCCTCGCCGCTGCTGACGCTGTGCACGCCGTAGCTCTCGACATCGACATGCATGCCGCGGGCTTCCGTCAGCGCAGCGAATAGGGCATGTACCGGGCCGTCGCCGCTGCCGCGGCCGAAGTGCGATTCGCCCTGCGGATCGCGCAGCTCGATGGCCGCGGCGGGCTGTTCGCCCTGGCCGGCGCCCGTGCTCAGGTGGAAAGCGGTGAGCTGCCAGCCCGCGGCGCTCGCATCCTCGCCCAGCACCAGCGCTTCGAGGTCGGCGTCGAAGACTTCCTTCTTCTTCTCGGCCAGCGTCTTGAAGCGGGCGAACAGGCGCTCCGCGGCGGCTTCGTCCAGCGAGAAGCCGAGGAAGCCCAGGCGCTCGTTCACCGCGGCCCGGCCGCTGTGCCGGCCCAGCACCATCTGCGAGCGCGCCCAGCCCACGGTCTCCGGACGCATGATTTCGTAGGTGTCGCGGTGCTTCAGCATGCCGTGCTGGTGGATGCCGCTTTCATGGGCGAAGGCGTTGGCGCCGACGATCGCCTTGTTGCGCTGGACCGCCATGCCGGTGATGCGCGTCAGCAGGCGCGAGGTCGGCACCAAGCGCGTGGTGTCGATGCCGGTGCGGAAGGGGAAGCGGTCGGCGCGCACGTTCAGCGCCATCACCAACTCCTCCAGCGCGGCATTGCCGGCGCGCTCGCCGATACCGTTGATCGTGCATTCCACTTGGCGGGCACCGCCGGCGATCGCCGCCAGCGAGTTGGCCACGGCCAGGCCCAGGTCGTTGTGGCAATGCGTCGAGAGGATGGCCTCGTCGCCGATGGCTGCCCGCAGGCGACGGAACAAGGCTTCGATCTCGGCCGGCGTGGTGTAGCCGACGGTGTCCGGCACGTTGAGGGTGCGCGCACCAGCCTTGGCGGCCGCGCGGAACACCTCCTCAAGGAACTCCGGTTCGGTGCGGATGGCGTCTTCCGCCGAGAACTCCACGTCGTCGACCAGGCGACGAGCATGCTCGACCGCGCGGACCGCCGCATCGACCACTTCGGCCTGCGAGAAGCCGAGCTTGTGCTGGCGGTGCAGCGGGCTGGTGGCGATGAAGACGTGGATGCGCGGGGCTTCGGCCTGCTCCAGTGCTTTGGCCGAGGCTTCGATGTCGCCGGGGCGGCAGCGGGCGAGGCTGCAGACGCCGGTACCGGTGCCCCGCAGGGCGCGGGCGACGCGAACGATGCCATCGGCATCGGCGTCCGAGCTGGCGGCGAAGCCGGCTTCGAGGGTGTCGACGCCGAGCTCGGCCAGGGCGAGCGCGAAGCGCAGTTTCTGGGCGGCGTCCATGCTGCAGCCGGGCGATTGCTCGCCGTCGCGCAGGCTGGTGTCGAAGATGCGGATGCGCTCCGGGGCGGGGCTCATGGCAGGGATCCTTCAGGGGTCTTGGAGAAAGAAGCGGCGATGCCGGGGAGGGGCACCGCCGCCGTCGCCGAACGACCAGGGGTGGCGTTGGCGAAAGCGGAGCCGGTCGTCGGTGCGACCGGCGAAGGGGCGGGACGCGAGGCGGGTGCCTCGGCGGTGAACGGGTCGGCGGCGCGGCGACGCGGCGGCCGCGGCGGGCGCGGACGGGTGTCGAGCAGGAGCTGCGCGAACACCGCGGCATCGATGTTGCCGCCGGAGACGACGGCCACCTTGCGACGGCTGGCCACGCGGCGACCGGCGGCCAGCGCCAGCGCGCCGGCGCCTTCGGCGACGATGTGTTCTTCCAGCATCAGGCGGGCCAGCGTTTCGCGCAGCTCGGCCTCGCGGACGATGATCAGGTCGTCGAGCAAGCGCGAGAGGATGTCGCGCGTGAGCGTTCCAGCTTCGGCGACGCGGGTGCCGTCGGCCAGCGTGGCTTTCGGCGCAATCGGCGAGGCATCGCCCTTCAAGGCGCGGGCCATCGCATCCACGCCTTCGACCTGTGCGCCGATGACGCGCACGCCCTGCGACTTCAGCGCCAGTGCGACGCCGGCGGCGAGGCCGCCGCCACCGATCGGCACCAGCACGGCTTCGGGCGCGTGCGCGGCGAGTTCGATGCCCAGCGTGCCCTGGCCGGCGATGACGTCCGGATCATCGAAAGCGGAGAGGTAGCGGAAGCCGTGCTGCTCGGCCAGCTGCAGCGCGTGGGCCTTGGCTTCGTCGTAGGTCTGGCCGCTCTGGCGCACGGTCGCGCCGAGGAAGGCGACACCCTGAGCCTTCACGACGGGCGCGGTCACCGGCATGACGGTGATGACCGGCACCTTCAGTTCTCGCGCCGCCCAGGCCAGGCCCATCGCATGGTTGCCGGCCGAAGCGGTGATCACCGTGCGGCGGTCGCCGCGTTCGCGCGCCGCCAGCAGCGCATTCAGCGCGCCGCGCACCTTATAGGCGCCGGTGCGCTGCAGATTCTCCAGCTTCAGCCAACAGCCGAAGCGCTCGGCGTAGTGCAAGGGTGTCGGCGGCAGGTAGCGCCGCAGGCGCGCGCTGGCCGCCAGCACGTCGCTGGCGGTCACGTCGGCGCGGGCGGCGTCCAGCGGCATCAGACCCTCGTCAGCCAGCCGCGATGGGCTTCTTTGCGGCCACGGACGACGTCGGCGTAGCGGGCGGTCAGGGCGTCGCCGAAGGGTGAGGCATGGAATACGCACTCGTCGATGGCCTCGACGCGGGCGATCTCGGCCGAGGTGCCGGTCAGGAACACTTCGTCGGCGGCCTTCAGCTCCTCGATCCGCACCGGGCGCGATTCGGCGCCGGTGAGCTGGATCACCGTGTCGCGGGTGATGCCCGGCAGGGCGTCGCCGTGCTCGACGGCGGTGACCTTGCCGTCCTTCACCATGAACACGTTCTCGCCGGTGCACTCGACGACGAAGCCGCCGTCGTCGACGAACAGCGCCTCGCCGAACCCGCGCTGCGTGGCTTCGCGCTTGGCCAGGATCGAGTTCACGTAGTTCCCGCAGAGCTTCAGCGGCGGCAGCGCCTTCGCCGGGTTGCGGCGGAAGGAGGAGACGGTCAGGCGAACGCGGTGCGTGCCGAGGTGCGAGGTCCACGGCAAGGTGGCCACCATCAGGCGCTCGGACAGCTTGTCGACGTCCAGGCCCAGCCCGCCGGCGTTGAACCACAGCAGCGGACGGATGTAGGCGTCGCGGTGGCCGTTGGCGCGCAGCGTGGCCAGCACGGCTTCGGTGGCCTGCGCCACGTCGAACTTCATGCCCAGGGCCTCGGCGCCCTTGCGCATGCGCTCCAGATGCTCGCGCAGGCGGAACACCGCCGCACCGCCGTCGTCGGTGGCATAGCTGCGGATGCCTTCGAACACGCCCGTGCCGTAGTGCAGGGCGTGGCTGGTCAGCGGAACGCTGAAGGCTTCGGCCTCGGCGATCTCGCCGTCGCAGAACTGCATCAGCGACATGGCGCCACCTCCACCGCGAGGCAGTCGTGCAGCTTGTCGAGCTGCGACTTCAGGCCGTGGGCCGAGCGCTCGCTCTCCACTTTCATGGACAGCGTCCACGCCGTGGCGCGGGGGTCGGTCTCGGCCTGCATCGACAGCGGCCAGTAGCCGCGACGCTGGGCAGTGCCCAGCACGCGGGCCAGCGCGCCTTCGCTCTGGCGCAGGGTCACGTCAAGTTGGTAGTGCATGGACGAACTCCTTGCTCTTGTCATGGGCGACGGCCTCGGCCTGCGCCGGGGCATCGAGCATTTCGGTATTGGATTTGTTGGGCGGCACCAGCGGCCACACGTTGGCCTTCTGGTCGATGGCGACGTGCAGGAAGGCCGGGCCGTCGATGGCGAGGAATTCGGCGAGCGTGGCTTCTTGGTCGGCACGGGAGTCCAAGCGCATCGCGGGGATGCGGTAGGCCTGCGCGATCAGCCCAAAGTCCGGGTTGTCCGACAGGTCGACCGCCGAGTAGCGCTCCTGGAAGAACAGCTCCTGCCACTGCCGCACCATGCCGAGGGCCTGGTTGTCGAGCAGCACGATCTTGATCGGCAGGCGCTCGCGCGCGACGGTGGCCAACTCCTGGATGTTCATCTGGATGCTGCCGTCGCCACTGACGCACACGACGGTGGCGCCGGGGTTCGACAGCTGCGCACCGATCGCCGCGGGCAGGCCGAAGCCCATCGTGCCGAGGCCGGCGCTCGACAGGTGGTGCGTCGGGTCCTTGAAGCCCCAGTGCTGCGCCACCCACATCTGGTGCTGGCCCACGTCGCAGGCCACGATCGCATCGGGCGCCAGCTCCGAGAGACGCTTCAGCAGGGCCGGGGCGTAGATGTCGGTGCCCGGCGCGTCGTAGCGGGCGGCGTGCTTGCGCACGCGGTCCGCGCACAGGGCGCGCCACTCGTCGCAGCGGCTGATCGCGGCGCACAGCGCGTTCAGGCTGTTGTCGATGCGGCCATGCACCGAGACGTCCGCGCGACGCAGCTTGTTGATCTCGCCCAGGTCCGCGTCGAGGTGGATCACCTTGGCGTGCGGGGCGAACTCGGCCAGTTTGCCGGTGGCGCGATCGTCGAAGCGCGCACCGACGACGATCAGCAAATCGCTTTCCTGCACGGCCAGGTTCGCCGCGCGCGAGCCATGCATGCCCAGCATGCCGAGGAACTGCGGGTGGTCGAAGGGCAGGGCACCCAAGCCGCGCAGCGTCAGCACGGTCGGCATCTTCGTCGCCGCGATGAAGCGACGGAAAGCCTTCGTCGCATCGGCGATGGCGATGCCGCCGCCGCCGTAGACCACCGGCTTCTTCGAGCGCGCGATCAGGGCCAGCGCTTCCACCAGTCCCACCGGCACGGCGTTCACCACCGGCGGGCTGATGAGCGGTGCGGGCGCCGGCAGGTGGTCGGCCTTCGCCAGCTGCACGTCCTTCGGCAGGTCGATCAGCACCGGGCCGGGGCGCCCGCTGCGCGCCAGATGGAAGGCCTCGTGCAGCACCGCCGGCAATTCATCGACCGAGCGCGGCAAGTAGCTGTGCTTGACGATCGGCAGGGTCATGCCGAACACGTCGAGTTCCTGGAAGGCGTCGGTGCCCATCAGGTGCGTCGGCACCTGTCCGGTGATGCAGACCATCGGCACCGAATCCAGCAGCGCGTCGGCGATGCCGGTGACCAGGTTCGACGCGCCGGGGCCCGAGGTCGCGACGCAAACGCCGACGCGCCCGCTGTGGCGCGCGTAGCCGTTGGCCGCCAGCGCGGCGGCCTGCTCGTGTCGCACCAGCACGTGCTTCATCGTGCTGCCGAGCAGGGCGTCGTAGAAGGGCATGATGCAGCCGCCCGGATAGCCGAAGAGGGTGTCGACCCCTTCGGCCTCGAGCGCCTTCACCAGCCACTCGGCTCCGTTCATGCACCGGCCTCGGCGGGGGTCGCCTGCGGGGTGGTAGCGGTCGACGGATTGGCCGGGGCTTCGCCGCGCGGATTCAGCCACGGCATGCCGGCGCGCAGCTTGCGGCCGACGGCCTCGATCGGGTGCTCCAGGTCGGCCTGCTTCAGCGCGCGGTAGTTCGGGTTGCCGGCGCGGTACTCGGCGATCCACTCGCGGGCGAAGCGGCCGTCCTGGATCTCGGCCAGCACGCGCTTCATCTGCGTGCGGGTGTGCTCGTCCACCACGTACGGGCCGCGCGTCAGGTCGCCGTACTGGGCGGTCTCGCTGATGAAGCGGTGCATCTGAGTGACGCCGCCTTCGTACAGCAGGTCGACGATCAGCTTCAGCTCGTGCAAGCACTCGTAGTAGGCGATCTCGGGCTGGTAGCCGGCTTCGACCAGCGTCTCCCAGCCGGCCATCACCAGCTTGGTGGCGCCGCCGCACAGCACGGCCTGCTCGCCGAACAGGTCGGTCTCGGTCTCTTCCTTGAAGGTGGTCTTGATCGGCTGCGCGCGGCCGCCGCCGATGCCCGAGCAATACGCCAGCGCGATCGTCTCGGCCGAGCCGCTCTGGTCCTGGTGCACGGCATAAACGCTCGGCACGCCGCGGCCGATTTCGAATTCGCGGCGTACCAGCGCGCCCGGGCCCTTCGGCGCAACGAGCACGACGTCGATGTCGTGGCGCGGGTTGATCTGGCCGTAGTGAACGTTGAAGCCATGGGCGAACAGCAGGCAGGCGCCGGCCTTCAGGTTCGGCGCGATGTGCTGCTGGTAGAGCTGCGGCTGGACCATGTCGGGCGTCAGCACGGCGACGACATCGGCGGCACGCACGGCGTCGGCGGGCTCGCGCACTTCGAAGCCGTCGGCCTTGGCCTTCGCTTCGGTGGGGCCGCCGGCGCGCAGGCCGACGATGACGCGGACGCCGGAGTCGCGCAGGTTCTTGGCGTGGGCGGTGCCCTGGCTGCCGTAGCCGATGACGGCGACGGTGCGGTGTTCCAGGGCGGCGGGCGTGGTGATGGCAGTGGTCATGGCGAGGTCCTTGGGAAGAAACGTTGGGAAGGGCGAAAGGAGGAAGGCAGAGACGAGTGAGCGGGCGGTGGAGTGCTATCCGGTGGTGATCGCTCCGCGGCTGGCGGAGGCGACGCTGCGGGCGTACTTGGCCAGCGCGCCGTGGCGCACGCGCGGTTCGATGTGGGCGGGTTCGCGGGCGCTGAGGTCGGCGTCGGTGCGGATTTCGCGGGCGTCCACGTCGATCACCACGCGGTCGCCGTCGCGCAGCTGCGCGAGCGGGCCGCCGCGCGCGGCCTCGGGGCTGATATGGCCGACCATGAAGCCGTGCGTCGCGCCGCTGAAACGGCCATCGGTGATCAGGGCGACGTCATTGCCGAGGCCTTGGCCCACCAGCGCGGCGGTCACGGCCAGCATCTCGCGCATGCCGGGGCCGCCGGCGGGGCCTTCGAAGCGGATAACGACCACGTCGCCCGGCCGGATGGCGCGCGCCTGCACGGCGGCGAAGGCGGCGTCCTCGGAATCGAACACGCGCGCCGGGCCTTCATGGCGACGATGCTTGGCGGGCAGCTTGCAGATGCAGCCCTCGGGCGCGAGGTTGCCGTACAGCACCGAGTAGCCGCCGTGCGGCTTGAGCGGCGACGCGAAGCCCGGCACCACCTCGGCGGGCGTGATGTCGCCGGCCTCCGGCGGGTTCGCCATCGCCGCGTCCACGGCCGCGAACAGCGTCTGGCCGGTCATCGTCGGCGTGTCGCTGATGCGGCCGGCGGCGCGCAACTCGTCCAGCACGCGCGCCGTGCCGCCGGCGGCATGCAGCTCGACCGCGGTGAAGCGGCCGCCGGGTTTCAGGTCGGCGATCACCGGCGTGCGCGATGCGGCTTCGAATTCCTCCAGCGGGAAGGGCACGCCGGCTTCATGGGCGATGGCCAGCAGGTGCAGCACGGCGTTGGTCGAGCCCGCCGTCGCGGCCACGGTGATGGCGGCATTGCGCAGGGCCTGCGCGGTGATCGCCTCGCGCGGGCGGCGGCCCGCGCGCAGGGCGTCCATGGCGAACGCGCCGCAGCGGAACGCGGCCGTACGCTTCGCCGGGTCGGTCGCCGGGATGTCGTTCAAGCCCATCGGCGACAGGCCCAGCGTCGTCAGCACCATGGCCATGGTGTTGGCGGTGAACTGGCCGCCGCAGGCGCCGGCGCCCGGGCAGGCGCGGCGTTCGATCTCGCCCAGCTCCTCGTCGTCGATGCGCCCGGCGGCGTGCGCGCCGACCGCCTCGAAGACCTCCTGCACGGTGATCTTCTTCGCCTTGCACACGCCCGGCTGGATCGTGCCGCCGTAGAGCACCACGCCCGGGATGTCCATGCGGCCCAGCGCCATCGCCGCCGCCGGGATGGTCTTGTCGCAGCCCACCAGCACCACCAACGCGTCGAGGCAGTGGCCGGTCACGGCCAGTTCGATCGAATCGGCGATCACCTCGCGCGAGGGCAGCGAGGCGCGCATGCCGGTGGTGCCCATCGCGATGCCGTCGGTCACGGCGATGGTGTTGAACTCGACCGGCGTGCCGCCCGCGGCCTTGATGCCCTCGCGGGCGGATTGCGCCAGCTCGCGCAGCGTCAGGTTGCAGGGCGAGATGTCCGACCACGTGTGCACCACGCCGACCAGCGGCTTGGCGATGTCGGCGTCGGACAGGCCGGTGGCGCGCAGCATGGCGCGGGCGGGAGCGCGGGAGGGGCCGGATTTGATCTGGTCGGAGTTCACGGTGTGCGGGCGGTTTCTGGGCTTCGGGGATTTTTCGAAGGCCCTGAAACGCGAAACCCCGCACCGTTGCCGGTGCGGGGTTTTCGTTTCGGACCTTGTTGTTGCTTTCTAGGTCACGTCGATCCCGCACCGGTTAGGGGGCTCAAGAAGGACGACGGTAATAACAATCGACGCGACCGGCATGACGCGACGCAGCTCGGCCGGGAGGGCCGAGGCGGTGCGCGCAGCGAAGGTCGGGGCGGTGGAGTTCATGGACCCGACAAGACCACGGGCTTTTCCGCGCTGTCAACACTTTGTCGTGATGTGGACCTCATTCGAGTGAAGACTCAGTTCCAAGTCGTTGATGGAAATGAACTTTGGTTGCCGATAGAACTGACGGCTCGACCGCAGATTTCGCATCCCGACGGCCGACATGCGCGGGTTGAGCCCTCGGTCACACGCTCGAGGACCGGGCCGCCACCATCCTTGCGCTGCTCGCACGCCTCGCCTCGACCGGTCCGCCATGGCTCTCCACCCTGCCGCCACGCACTCCCTTCCGCTGTTTCCCCTCAAGGCCGTGCTGATGCCCGGTGGGGTGATGGCCCTGAGCGTCTTCGAGCCGCGCTACCTCGACATGGTCAAGCGCTGCGCGCGCAAGGGCGAGAGCTTCGGCATCGCCCTGATCATCGACGGCCCGGAGGTCGGCGGCCCCGCCCATCCCGCGGAGATCGGCACCGAAGCCCGCATCGTCGATTTCCACGTGCAGCCCGGCGGCGTGCTCGGCATCGCCGTGGAGGGCGAGCGCCGCTTTGCCGTCGCCAGCACCGCCACCCAGTCCGATGGCCTCGTGGTGGCCGAAGTGCGCTGGCTGCCGCCGACGCCGCGCGTCGTGGTCGAGCCGCAGCATGGCTTCCTCGTCGACCTGCTCAAGCGGATGCTGGAACGCGCCGGCGGTCCGCATGCCTTCGCGGACAACGCCAGCTTCGATGATGCTGGCTGGGTGTCGTGCCGACTCGCGGAGCTGCTGCCGCTCGACACCGACCAGCGCCTGCACCTGCTCGAGGAAGACGACCCCTCGCTGCGCCTCGACGCCGTGCTGCGCTGGCTGCCCCAACTGGCCTGAGCGCTCAGTCGGCGGCGCGCGTCGCGCGCAGGCGCAGCACGCGGCCGTCGTCGCCGACGCGCAGGTTCGCGGTGTCGGCGTCCACCCGCGCCAAGGCGGCGCTCTGGTCGTCCTGTGCCGCCCAGTACCTCAGGAATCCGTCCCCGCGAAGGGCGAAGCGCAAGGTCTGCGCCGTGCCCAGCCAAAGCGGTTCGTCGCGCAGGCCGAGTGAATAGGGCGCCGGCCACAGGCGCAGCACCAGGCGCTCCTCCGGCGTGGCGCCGTTCCGAACCATCAGCAGGGCTTCGGAATGGCCTTCGTGCGTCGCCGGCATGATCGGCAGGGTCGCCGACGTCGCGTCGTCGTCCAGCATCATCAGCAGGCCGCGCCAATCGGCCTCTGGCAGCGGCGTCCAACCCGCGGCCTGCAGTTGCTCCACGAGGGAGGGCAGGTGGCCGGCGTACTGCACGTTCAGGAGCCAGGCGTCACGGCTGCGCAGTTCGTTGCGGCGCGAAGGCAGGTCGAGGTTCGCATCGCCCCGGATCCAGCGTTCGGCGTCGATCGCCCGGCGCTCGATCGGCGGATCGAAGGCGGCGACGAGGTCGTCCGCCGATCGTGCGGCGTGCCAGCCGCCCACCAGCAGCACCATGCCGAAGAAGATCGCCGCGACCGGGCGCACCCAGAACGAGCGCACCACGCGTCGCCGGTAGGCGATGCCCAGCGCGGTGATCCACAGCAACCCGAGGCTGGCGCCGGCGAGCACGTCGGAGAGCCAATGCGCGCCGAGATACAGGCGCGAGAACCCGAGCAGGCCGACGAGCAGCGCGGCGACCACATAAGGCCACACGCGGCGCCGGCCCGGCATCTCGCGCGCCACCAGAACGGCGAAGAAGCCGTAAACCGTCGTCGCCAGCAGCACGGACTGCGAAGGGAAGGAGAACCCGCTGACCGCCGTGGCCGCCGGCGGCTTCGGCAGGTCGATCAGCCAGCCCAGGGCCCAGGCGAACACGATCGCGAAGCTCGGTGCCGCGATCCAGTGCCAGGCGGCGATGCGGCGCTTGCGCCAGAACAGCCAAGCGGCGACCGCAGCCATCGCTGGGCCCAGCACGACCGGATCGCCCAAGGTGGCGAGGAAGCCCATCACCGGGTCGGCCAGCGGGTGCCGCAGCCCGAACATCGTCTGGTGGACCACGAGGTCGAAGCGCGACGGGGCCTCGCCGCCGCCCACCGAAATCAGCAGCTGGAAGAAGGCCCAGGCGCCGAACAGCAGCACGACGGCGAACACCAGCAGGGAGGGCGATTCGCGCCGGTTCGGGTCGATCAGGGCTTCGGAATAGCGGCCCATCACCGGATGGCGGTGCGACCAGTCGAGCAGGCGCACCAGCAGGCCGTGCGCGCGCGGCGCCAGCCAGCGCCACGAGTACAGCACCAGGGCCCACTGCACGGCGACGAGCACCAGCACCAGGCCGATGACGATAGCGAGCCGCCCCGCCACCGCGGCCACCAGGTCCAGCGAGGCGCCGAACAGCCAGCCCGGCGCCAGGAACGCGAGGGCCCACAGCATGGCCGCCAAGCCCGTTGCGAAGCAGTACTTCGGTGCCGGCATCCGCACCATGCCGGCGATGGCCGGGATGAAGGGCCGGATGGCGCCGACGAAGCGCCCGATCACGAGGCTCTTCATGCCGTGGCGGCGGAAGGCAACGTCGCCGCGTGCGAGCCATTGCGGGTTCTGCGCGAACGGCCAGCGGGTCTTGAGGGAATCGCCGTAGCGGCGTCCTGCCAAGTAGCTCACGCCGTCGCCGCAGAAGGCACCGAGCGCTGCGCAGACCACCGCATAGGTGCCGTCGATATGGCCGAGCCCCACCAGCGTGCCGACCGCGAACAGCAGCGGCGTCGCCGGGATGGCCACGCCGATGATCAGCAATGCATCGCCGAACGCGATCAGGAAGATCACCACGCCCGCCGCGAGCGGGTGGCGAGATATCCAGTCGAGAAGGGCGTCCCAGCGGATGGAGTCCATCCCGCGATTATAGGTGGGACGCCAAGGCGCCCGGATGACGTTGCTGCGACGCGTCACGCCAAATACTCTCAGCCCGCGGGACTCGCTACTCTTTGGCTTCTCCCTTCGGTCGACCGCGCGCATGCCCAGCCTCTCCGGCAAGACCCTGCTCATCACCGGCGCCTCCCGCGGCATCGGCCTCGCCATCGCCCTGCGTGCCGCCCGCGAAGGCGCGAACGTGGCCATCGCCGCCAAGTCCTCGGTGCCCAACCCGAAGCTGCCCGGCACCATCCACAGCGCCGCGGCCTCGGTGGACGAGGCTGGCGGTCAGGGCCTCGCGATCAAATGCGACATCCGCGAGGAGGCCGAGGTCGAGGCCGCCGTCGCCGCGACGGTCGAGCGCTTCGGCGGGCTCGACATCCTCGTCAACAACGCCAGCGCCATCTGGCTGAGGGGTGCGCTCGAGACGCCGATGAAGCGCTTCGACCTGATGAGCCAGGTCAACAGCCGCGGCAGCTTCCTCTGCGCGCAGAAGGCTCTTCCGCATCTGCTGAAGGCACGAAACCCGCACATCCTCACGCTGGCGCCGCCGCCCACCCTCGACCCGAAGTGGTGGGGCCCGCACACCGGCTACACGCTGGCGAAGATGGGCATGAGCTTCGTCACCCTCGGCCTCGCCGCGGAGTTCGGCCCGCAGGGCGTGGCGGTGAACGCACTGTGGCCGAAGACCGTCATCGCCACCGACGCGCTGAACATGATCCCCGGCATCGACGTCTCCGGCTGCCGCACGCCGGCCATCGTCGCCGACGCCGCCCATGCGGTGCTGTGTCGCGAGGCCCGCGGCTTCCACGGCCGTTTCCTGATCGACGAGGACGTGTTGCGCGAGGCCGGCGAGATCGACTTCGCGCGCTATGCCGTCGATCCATCGAAGCCGCTGTCGCCCGATCTTTTCCTCTGACAGCACTCTGGCGACCCGCACCCGCCCATGTACCAGCCCGCCCTGTTCGCCGAAAACCGGCCCGAGGAATGGCATCGCCTGATCCGCGAGCACCCGCTGGGCATGCTCGTCACCGCGACGGCCAAGGGACTCGAAGCGGAGCACCTGCCCTTCGTGCTCGAAGCGGAGCGCGGTCCCGCCGGCACGCTGCTGGCCCATGTCGCACGCGCCAATCCGGTCTGGCGCGCGGTGGGCGAGAATGATGCGGTGATGGTCGTATTCCGCGGCGTCCAGGGCTACATCTCGCCGAGCTGGTACCCGAGCAAGCACGAGCACCACCGCCATGTGCCGACCTGGAACTACGAGGTCGTGCACGTGCATGGCCGCATCCGTGTGCTCGACGACACGAATGCCGTCCGCGGCGCGGTGGCGAAGCTCACGCGCCAGAGCGAGGCGGGTGAGCCGGTGCCGTGGAAAATGGGCGATGCGCCGGCCGACTACCTCGCGTCGGAGCTTGCCCACATCGTCGCCATCGAGATCGCGATCGAGCGGATCGAAGCCAAGCGCAAGCTCAGCCAGAACCGCGACGAACGCGACTTCAACAATGTCGTAGAAACCTTGGAGCGGCGCGGCGGCCAAGCGCTGGCGAGCGCGATGCGGCGCGCTCGCTCCGACGGCTGACGGCCGCCGGGAATGTCAGCGCAGCACGTCGATGCCGCGCCGCAGGTCGGCGACGAGATCGTCGCCGTGCTCCAGGCCCACGCTCAAGCGCAGTAGCCCCGGTGGCGACACCGGGTTCGGTCCCTCGACCGAGGCGCGGTGCTCGATCAGCGACTCCACGCCGCCCAGCGAAGTGGCGTTGGTGAACACTTCGACGGCACCGGCGAAGGCCAGCGCCGCCTCGCGGCCGCCCTTGAAGGTCACCGACACCATGCCGCCGAAGTCGCGCATCTGCCGCGCGGCGATGGCGTGGTTGCGGTGCGTGGGCAGGCCGGGCCAGTAGACCGTCTCGACGGCCGGCTGCGCGGCGAGGAATTCGGCCACGCGAAGGGCGTTGGCGCAGTGCCAGGCCATGCGCGCCGGCAGCGAGCGCAGGCCGCGCAGCGTCAGCCAGGCAGAGAACGGCGCCAGGATGTTGCCGGTGATATGCCGGCGATGTGCCGCCTTGTCGAACAGCGCATCGCGCTTGGCGAACACCAGCGCGCCACCCATCACGTCGCTGTGGCCGCCCATGTACTTGGTGGTGGAGTGCATCACCACGTCGGCGCCCAGCGCGATCGGCCGCTGGAGGGCCGGCGTGGCGAAGGTGTTGTCCACCGCCAGCAGCGCCCCGTGCTGCTTCGCGATCGCGGAGAGTGCGGCGAGATCGGCAATGCGCAGCTGCGGGTTCGACGGCGTCTCGGCCCAGATCATCCGCACGGCGGGCGTCATCGCCGCGGCCACGGCGGCGGCATCGCATTGGTCGACACGACGCACCGTCACGCCGCGCTCGGGCAGGAACTCTGCGCCCAGCGAGCGCAGGCCGGCGTAGCAGTCCTCGGGGATCAGCACCTCGCTGCCGGCCGGCAGGCATTCGAGCGCCGCCGTCATCGCCGCCATGCCCGAACCGTAGGCCAGCGCCGCATCGCCACCGTCGAGCGCGGCCAGCGCGGTCTCGAGGCGGTCCTGCGTCGGATTGCCTTCGCGCTGGTACTCGTAGCCGGCCAGTCGTTCGGCGGCTGGGCTGTGCTTGAAGGTGGTCGACAGGTGCAGCGGCGGGGCCACGGCGCCGTTGTGGGCATCGGCTTCGCCGCCCGCGTGGACGGCGAGGGTTTCAAGGTGGAGCTCAGGGCGCATGCACGGGTTCCAGGTCGAAGCCCCGGCGCAGCAATTCACCGGCGAGCTGCGGGGGCGAGGTGTAGTGGATCGCGTCGAGACCGGCGCTCTGGGCGCCGCCCACGTTCTCCGTACGGTCGTCGATCATCAGGGCCGACGCCGGGGAATAGCCGAGCGTGGACAGGCAGGCATAGAAGGCCTGCGGGTCGGGTTTGGTGAGGCCCAGCTGGCCGGTGGTGATCATCCGCGTACCGAACAGCGGGCGAAGCTCGGGGAAGAATTTCGGCAGCTGCCGCCCGAGCCACTGGCCGTTGTTGGTGAACAGCGCCAGCGTGGTCTGCGGGGCGATGCGCTCCGCCAGGCCCAGCACGTCGCGGCGCAGGCGCATGCTCTGGCGCCGCGCGTCGATGAAAGCGTCCAACGGGATATCGAGGCCGTGGCGGCGACGCACGGCGTCGAGGTAATCCTCGAGCCCCAGTTCGCCGCGGTCATTCTTCGTCTCCAAGCCACTCTTGAACAGGGCGTCCAGCACGGTCGCGGGGGCTGCGCCCACTGCGCGCGCCAGCGCATCGACCCGGCGCTCGCGCTGGTACTCGACGAGCACGTCGTCGAGGTCGAACACCACCAGCTTCGGGCGCGGCCTTGGCGTCATGCGGCCGCGGCGACCTCGCGGAAGGCGGCGCGCGCGGCCTCCAGCGTGTGCGCGATCTCGGCGTCGCCGTGCGCGGACGATACGAAGCCGGCCTCGAAGGCCGACGGCGCGAGGTAGACGCCGCGCTTCAGCATGGCGCGGAAGAAACGGTTGAAGCGCGCCGTGTCGGCGGCCTTGGCCTGTTCGAAACTCGTCACGCGCTCCGCGGTGAAGTACAGGCCGAACATCGCGCAGACATGGCGGGTCGAGAACGCGACGCCGGCCGCGTCGGCGGCGTCCTGGAAGCCGGCCACCAGCGTCTCCGTCGTCTTCGCAAGCCCTTCGTAGAACCCGGGCTGCTGGATGATCTTCAGCGTCGCGAGCCCGGCAGCCATGGCCACCGGATTGCCGCTCAGCGTGCCGGCCTGGTAGATCGGGCCGGCCGGCGCAATCTGCCGCATCAGCTCGGCGCGGCCGCCATAGGCGCCCACCGGCATGCCGCCGCCGATGATCTTGCCGAAGGTGCTGATGTCGGGCTGCACGCCATACAGCTCCTGTGCGCCGCCGAGCGCCACGCGGAAGCCGGTCATCACCTCGTCGAAGATCAGCAGAGCGCCGTGCTTCGTGCAGAGTGCGCGCAGGTGTTCGAGGTAACCCGGCTCCGGTGGGATGCAGTTGGCATTGCCCACCACCGGCTCGACGATGACGCCGGCGATGTCGGCGCCCACTTCGTTGAACAGCGCGGTGGCCGCGGTGAAATCATTGAACGGCAGGGTCAGCGTGAGATCGGCCAGCGCTTTCGGCACGCCGGGCGAATTCGGCAGGCCGAAGGTCAGCGCGCCCGAGCCCGCCTTTACCAGGAAGCTGTCGCCATGGCCGTGGTAGCAGCCCTCGAACTTGACGATGCGGTTGCGCCCCGTGGCGCCGCGCGCGAGGCGGATCGCCGACAGCGTGGCTTCGGTGCCCGAGTTCACCATGCGCACCATCTCGCAGCTCGGCACGATGGCGGTGATCGCCTCGGCCATCGTCACCTCGAGCGGGTTCGGCACGCCGAACGAGAGACCGTCGACCATCACCTCGCGCACGGCCTCGAGCACTTCCGCGCGCGCATGGCCCGCGATCATCGGGCCCCAGCTGCCGATGTAGTCGACGTAGCGGTTGCCGTCCACGTCCTCGATCCAGGCGCCCTTGGCGCGCTTGGCGAAAAACGGTTCGCCGCCCACCGACTTGAAGGCACGCACCGGCGAATTGACGCCGCCGGGCATGAGGTCGAGGGCGCGGGTGTAGAGGGCGTGGCTGGTGTCGGTCTTCATTCGTTGCATCAGGTCAGGAAAAGGAGGCAGCGTCCGCAGGGTGCCCGGCGACGGCCGGAGTGCCGAGGAACAAGGCATTGAAGCGGCGCGCAGCGGCCAAGGGCTCGGGCGCATCGAACACCGCGCCGACGACCGCCAGCAGGTCGGCACCGGCGGCGACGAGGGGTGCGGCATTGTCCGGCGTCAGGCCGCCGATGGCCACTCGAGACCGCCGCAACGGCGCCGCCGCGCTGAGCAGATCGGGCGTTGCACGTCGGGTGGTCGTCTTCGTCTGTGTGGGGAAGAAGGCGCCAAAGGCGATGTAGTCGGCGCCGGCCGCGACCGCACGCTCCGCGCGGGCGAGCTCGTCGTAGCAGGAGGCGCCCAATACGAGTCGGGGTGCCGCCCGCCGGGCCTCCACCAGGTCGCCATCGTCCTCGCCCAGATGTGCGCCGGCTGCGTCGACGTCCAGCGCCAAGCGCCAATCGTCATTGATGACCAGCGGCACCCCCGCCGCATCGCAAAGGGCCTTCAGCGCCCGCGCCTCGTCGAAGCGCCGCGTGGCGTCCGCGCGCTTGTTCCGGTACTGAAGCAAGGCCGGTTTGGCCGACAGCACGGCGGCGACGCGTTCCACGAGTCGATCGCTGTCGTCGTCGTCGGGCGTGATGAGGTAGAGGCCGCGCAGCGTCATGGTCGTATCGTACTCGTCAGGACGTGTGCGGCATGGCAGGCTTCCGGGATTCCACGAATCGTCCGGAAGCCATGGCCACATCTCCTGCCTACACCACTTGGGTCTGCGTCGTCTGTGGCTTCGTCTATGACGAGGCCGAGGGGCTGCCCTCGGAGGGCATCGCTCCGGGCACGCGTTGGGCCGACATCCCGGAAGATTGGCAATGCCCGGAGTGCGGTGTGTCGAAGGCCGACTTCGAGATGGTGCAGGCCTGACCGTTCCTTCGAGTGCCCGGGCGCCGACGTCATTCCACGGCTCGGTCCGTCGGCTCAGGGCTGTCCCGTTTCGGGAATGCCTTCCGAGAAGGTGATCACGGCGCCGCGTTCGAGGCCGAGGGCGTCCGAGCGTCCGGCATTGAGCTCCAGCACGTACTTGGCCGGCCCGCGGCTCGGGTAGTTCGGGCAGCGGTCGCCCGCGGTGCAGGGCGGCACGCCGCGCTGGATCGACACCAGTTTCCGATCGGCATCGAAGTACAGGATATCGAGCGGGATCTTGGTGTTCTTCATCCAATAAGCGAGCGGTGCCTCGTTCTCGTGGACGAAGAGCATCCCGTGATCGGCCGGCATCGACTCGCGGAACATCAGGCCCCGCGCGCGCTCGTCGAAATCGTCGGCAAGTGCGACATCGAAGCGCTGTCCGCCCACTTCTACCCAATGTCGGCCGCCCGAGCCGCTGCATGCAGTGGTGCCGAGGACGGCGGCCAGGGCGAAGAGGCTTGTAAGGAGGCGCAGGCGCATGGGCGGTCCCGGTCGATAGGAGGCCTCGATTGTAGGGCGGCGCCCCGTTTCGCCCGATGGGAATGAACGATTCGCCGCGTCTGCGCGTTCGTTCATTCAAGAGGCTTGCAATGCCCCATGCCGGTTGCCTATAGTTCGCGCCCCTTCGCAGGGCGGCCCGGAAACGGGGCGGAGTTGCGGAGGGGGGTTGAGAAGAAAGTTTCGCTTTACGGTGTTGACGAACTTCGAAACTGCTGTATAGTGTGCGGCTCCCTCGGGCGAA
>NZ_JAPZQK010000006.1 GCF_027530345.1 Silanimonas sp.
TTCAGGCCGCCAAGCGCAAGGCGCGTGGGTACGGCCGATTCGAAACCATGCGCACCGTGCTGTTCCTGATCGCCGGGAAGCTCGACTTCCGAGGCATCAATCCCCATGCCGCATAACCCACTCGGATTTCAAAAGAGCCCATTTGTTTCAGTGTACGGGGGCGCCGAGAAAGCCTCGGCGTTTCGCTAGCGCGCCATGATCCGCCACACAGGGATCGGCCATGAGCCGCGCCCAGGACGTACCGAGCTTCGGAGGGCGTGGCTTCTCTGTCGAGATCATGTATTCATTCCAGCGAAGTCGATGGGCGCCGCCCAAACTCCACCCATTTGGCCGGACATGAACTCTCCAGCCAATTGCTCGCAGCGCCCGTAGGTGGCGATCGCTAGTGCAGGGCCTGCCGTCAGCCTTCGGACGCCAAGTCTTTCGAGTTCGTCGACGGTGGGCAGGCCGGGAAGCGCCATGACATTCAGAGGAGCCGCAACGGATTTTGCGATGGCGTCGATCTCGCCGATGTCGATCACTCCGGGTACGAAAACGCCATCGCAACCTGCGTCGACATAGATTGACGCGCGTGAGATTGCTTCGGACGCTCGGCTCTCGTGGGCAGCGAGCCCGAGCAAGTAGACATCCGTACGCGCGTTGACGAACAAAGTGCGGCGATCATGCCTAGATCGAATCGCCGCAATCTTGGAGGCAAGTACCGCGGCGGTCTCATCACCGTCCTCGATGTTGATCGAGGACACGCCTGCAGCAACGAGCGCGTCGACCAGCTCGACAACATCACGAGGCGAGTTCGAGTATCCGCGCTCTATATCGACGGAAAGCGGCGTGGCCGGACAGACGCGACGGATCTCAAGAGCGCGCTGAACGACCTGCGGGGGCGTCAGCGCCTCGCCGTCGGAAAGGCCCAGAGACCACGACACGCCTGCACTGGTGGTCGCGATGAGGGGCGCACCCGCCGAAACAACGCGCCGTGCACTCGCCGCGTCCCAGGCGTTGGGAATGCAGAGTAGGCCGGGCTTGTTCAGGATGACGCTTGCGAAGGAAGGGGTGGTCATGTGGAAGCCTCTTTTGTTTTGGACTCGTTGTTCTCAGATGCCGCTTTCTGTCGTTCGATCTTGAGTAGGAAAGCCTTCCGCGCCATGCCCCCGCCATAGCCACCGAGTCCGCCATCGGACGCAACCACTCGGTGGCAGGGCAGAAGGATCGCGAGACGGTTGCGCCCGTTCGCACCAGCGACGGCGCGCACTGCCGTGGGGCGACCAATGGCTTGCGCGAGTTGGGCGTAGGTGCGGATCGCGCCATAGGGAATGGCGCTCAGCGCCAGCCACACGCTCTTATCGAACGCCGAACCCGGCGCACAGATCGGAACGCCGAACGCCGTAAGGCTTCCGCTGAAATAGCGCGAAAGTTGGTCTTCGAGTGTCCGAAGATGAGCGTGGTCGCCAGGAACCGCAGCGTAGCGGTAGTTATGGCGCAGATCGTCAAGTTCCTTTGGCAGTGCGGGACGATCGCGGAACTCAAGGAGGACGACCCCCGAGGCTTCTGCCATCGCGAGCATAGAGCCCAACGGCGTGGTCAGGTGCCGGTAATAGAGAACTTTGCACTCGCTTGCCTTTCCGGGAGCAACTCCGAGCGTTTTCTGGAATGCGTCGCGGAAGCCACTAACCGACTCGAAGCCCGAATCCATGGCGACGTCATCGATCCCCGTTCCCGACTTCAAACGATCCAAGGCCAGCCCCAGGCGCCTAGCCCGCGTGTATTCGGAGAACGTCGTTCCAAACCGCTGCTTGAACCATGCGCGTACTCGTGCGGGAGCGATACCGTAGTGCTCGATGTCCGCAAGCGTCCATCGACGATTAGGGTCGGCCTCTAGTGCGTCGATCAGCGGGCGAAGCCAGTTCGGGCACTCACCCTCCAGTTCGAGAGGGCGGCAGCGAAGACAGGCCCTGAACCCTGCCTCTTGTGCTTCCCCCGCAGTAGCGAAGAAGACGACATTGCTCGGCAAGGGCTTACGCGCAGTGCAAGTCGGTCGGCAGAAGATCCGAGTTGTCACGACCGCGGTAAAGAAAACGCCCTCGTAGGATGCGTCGCTAGAAAGCATCGCGGCAATCATCTCGTCGCGCGGCGGCAGCAATGGAAGCGTGGCGTTCATCAGGTTAGCGTAGACCGCTACCCGAAGCGCCTCCACCGAAAACCTACGTTTGAACTCGAGAAGCGCAGAAGCAGGTGCACAGCCCCCCCTGTGCACGCATCAGAAAGGAACTGCAGAGAAAGCTGAGTCAGTCACGGCAACCCTCTTTTGCCTAACCACGGGCGGCTTTGGGTCTTAGGCGGACTTGTTCAACGCCAGCAGCCTCGTCAACTCAACCTGGAGCGGCAATCAACTGCCGTCAGCGCCTGCATGCTCCTTGTCTAACGCGCGGGAAGCGGCCTGCCGCAACGCGAGGCAGGCGCAACGGTTCCTCGACTGCAGCGATCTAGAAGATTTTCCCCGCGTTGAACACGCCTTTCGGATCGAGCGCCTGCTTGATGCCGCGCAGGGCCGCGATGGCGAACGGATCGGCGTGCTTGAGGAAGGCCTCGCGCTTCGCGAGGCCGATGCCGTGTTCGCCCGAGAGCGTGCCTCCGAGTTCGATGCACAGGGCGAACAGCGGATCGAGCGCGGCATCAAGTGCTGCGCCGTCGAGCTCGCCGTCGAGAATCGGCGCCTGCAGCAGGTTCACATGCAGGTTGCCGTCGCCGAGATGGCCGTAGCTCACGGTCTTCGCGTCCAGCGCCGCCAGCCGCGCGAAGAACTCCGGGAGGCGATCGCGCGGCACCACGACGTCCTCGCTCACCTTGCGCGGGAAGCGCTGCTTCAGGTGCACGCTGGTCATCCGCCGCACGGCCCACAGCGCCTCGCGCTGCGCGCCGGTGGTCGCCACCTGCGCATCCGACGCGAGCGGGCCCAGTGCGTCGAGCAGGGGCTCGAGGAAGCCGGTGTGCGAGCAGCCGGGGTCGTCGAATTCCAGCAGCACCAGCGCTTCGCCCGGCAGCCGGCGGGCGTCGTCGCTGCCGTGTTGGCGGAGATCGGCGAGGACGGCCGAATCCCAGAACTCCAGCGCCGAGGGCAGGAAGCCCGCGGTGAACAGCCGTGCCGGCAGCGCGGGCAGCAGCGCCATGTCGGGCAGCGGCAGCAGCAGCGTCAGGTAATCCCGCGGCCGCGGCACCAGCGCGACGGTGGCGCCGAGGATCATCCCGAACACGCCCTCGCTGCCGACCATCAGCTGCGCGAGGTTCGGGCCGGTGTTCTGCTTCACGGAATCGATGCCGAACCGGTGCACCTCGCCGTCGGCCATCAGCGCCTCGACGCTCAGCACCCAGCGCCGGGTCATGCCGTACTTGCAGGCGTTCGGGCCGCCCGCATTGGTCGCCAGCGAGCCGCCGAAGCTGCACAGCGGCCATGAGTTCGGGTCGGGCGGGTACCAGAGCCCCTGCGCGTCGGCGTGCTCCTTCACCGCCGCGAGTCCGGCGCTGGCCGGCGCCGACAGGGTGAGGTTCGCGGTGTTCACCGTGATGCCGCCCGGCCAATCGGAGAGATCGATGACGACGCTGCGGGCATCGGGCACGCAGCCGCCGGCCTTGCCGCTGCCCGCGCCGCGCGGCACCAGGGTGAAGCTCTCGTCGCCGGCGCGCTGCACCAGTGTTCGCAAGGCCTCGCGGCTCCGCGGCTTCACCACGGCCAGCGGCTCGGGCCCGCGCACATGCGATTCGTCGTGGCGGAAGCCGGCGGTCTGCGCGGGGTCGCGCAGCACGCGGGTGTCGGGCAGGGCGTCGAGCCAGTCCATCAGCCGCGGGCGAGCACGCCCCGCACCGCGGCTTCGTCGATGCCGGTGGCCACGAAGGCTTGGCCGATGCCGCGCCAGAGGATCAAGCGCAGCGTGCCGCTGAGGTTTTTCTTGTCGAGCCGCATCCGCGCGAGCAGTGCATCGGGGTCGAGGCCTTCCGGGACGGCGGTGGGGAGGCCGAGGGCGTGGAGTGCGGCAACCAGCCGCTCCGTGTCCGCGGCGGGGGCAAGGGCGAGTTCAGCGCTCAGTCGCGCCGCCAGCACCATGCCCACGGCCACGGCTTCGCCGTGCACGAGGCCGCCGAAGCCCTGCTCGGCCTCGATGGCGTGGCCGAAGGTGTGGCCGAGGTTCAGCAGCATGCGCTCGCCGGTTTCGGCTTCATCGCGGGCGACGATGCCGGCTTTGTGCGCGCAGCTGGTGGCGATGGCGTGGGCCAGCGCATCGGTGTCGCGATCCAGCAGGGCTGGCGCGTTCGCCTGCACCCAGTCGAAGAAGGCGGCGTCGCCGAGCGCGCCGTACTTGATCACCTCGGCGAGGCCCGCGCGCAGTTCACGGTCCGGCAGCGTCGCCAACGTGGCGGTGTCGGCGATCACCGCCGAAGGCTGGTGGAAGGCGCCGACGAGGTTCTTGCCCTCGGGCAGGTCGACGGCGGTCTTGCCACCCACGGAGGAATCGACCATCGCGAGCAGGGTGGTCGGCAGCTGCACGAAGCGCACGCCGCGCATCCAGCAGGCCGCGGCGAAACCGGTCATGTCGCCGATCACGCCGCCGCCGAGGGCGATGAGGGTCGCGTCGCGACTGGCGCCGAGGGCGGCCAGCGCGGTCATCAACTCGCCGAAGCGCGCCAGCGTTTTCTCCTGTTCGCCCGGCGGAAGGATGTGGCTGGCGACGCGCTTTCCGGCGAAGGCAGCCTCGACCCGCGCCAAGTAATGCGGCGCGACGTTGGCGTCGCTGACGATCAGCACATGGCGGCCGGGCGCGAGCGCGGCGAGGCGCAGTGCGTCATCGAGCAGTCCGGGGCCGATGTGGATCGGGTAGCGGCGCGCGCCGAGTTCGACGTCGACGGCACGCGGGGTCGAAGGGGGCGTCGCCATCACGCGGCCCTCGCCCGCAGCCAACGGTCTCGCAATTGAGGCACCAGCTTTTCGCAGGCCTGTGCGGGCGTGAGACCGCTCGAGTCGAAGCGCAGGTCGGCCACTTCGTCGTACAGCGGCGCGCGCGTGGCGGCCATCGTGCGAAGCACGTCTTCGCGGTCGGGCCGTTGCAGTAGTGGGCGCACGCGGTCGTTGGCGAGGCGCTTGAGCTGCTCCTCGACCGACACCGCGAGGTGCAGCACGTAGCCGCGCTCGCGCATCAGGCGGCGGCTCTCCTCGCGCAGCACGGCGCCGCCGCCGGTGGCGACCAGCTTGTCTTCGCCGTCGAGTTCGATCGCCAGCTGACGCGCCTCGCGATCGCGAAAGCCCGCCTCGCCTTCGCGCTCGAAGATATCGGCCACGCGCACGCCGGTGGCCGCCTCGATGGCGTGGTCGAGGTCGACGAAGGCCAAGCCGAAGCGCTCGGCGAGGCGCTTGCCGATGGAGGTCTTGCCGGCGCCCATGGGGCCGACGAGCACGAGGTTCACCGCGGGATTCATTCGCGAACGGTAGCATCGGCCTCCCGCCAATTCATCGCCGAGCGATCACGCCCGCATGCCCGCCCTGCACGACACCCGCCGCAGCCTGCTGATCGCCGGCGCCGGCGACACCGGCTCGCGCCTCGCCGCCCTGGCGGCCGCGAACGGGTTCGACGCGCTCGCGCTGCGCCGCCGGGACGTGGCGATGGGGCCCGGCATCCGCGCGCTGCGCGCCGACCTGCGCAGCGGCGAGGGCTTCGCGGCGATCCCCAAGCGGCTCGACGCGCTGGTGTTCTGCGCCGCGCCCGACGAGCGCACCGAGGCCGCCTATCGCGCGCTGTACCGCGACGGCCTGCGGCGCCTGCTCGACCGCGGCGAGATCGGTCGCGTGCTGTTCGTCTCCAGCACGGCCGTGTACGCCGAAGACGCTGGTGCCATCGTGGACGAAGACACGCCGGCCGACGCCACCGCCTTCAACGGCCGCGTGCTTCTCGAGGCCGAGCGTGAACTCGATGCCCATCCCCAAGCCGTGGCCTTCCGCGCCTCGGGCATCTATGGCCCGGGCCGCGAGCGGATGTGGCACCGCGCGCGCCGCGACGAACCCGGCGAGCCGCGCTGGACCAACCGCATCCATGTCGAGGACGTCGCCGGCGCGCTGCTGCACCTGCTTCAACCGCCGCGCACCGCCCGTGTCTACTGCGGCAACGACGATGCGCCGGTGCTCGAGCACGAGGTGGTCGATGGCCTGCGCGCGCGCCTCGGATTGCCGGCGCTGGGCGCCGCCAGCGGAGCCACCACCGGCAAGCGCGTGTCGAACGCGCGGCTGCGCGGCACGGGCTGGCAGCCGCGTTACCCCACGTGGCGCGAGGGCTACGCCACGCCCCCTGCCTGATCGGCGATGCTCGCGGTGCCTTCTCGCCGTGCTCCCCAGACTCTGCGGTGCCCTTGGCCCGCCTTTCCCGGAACCTCCCCATGCTCCCACCCCGCGACGATCTGCACTTCTGGCTCTACGACTGGCTGCAGGCCGACACCTTGGCCGCGATGCCGGCGTTCGCCCACGTCGACCGCGAGACCGGCGTCGCGATGATTGATGCCGCGCTCGACCTCGCCGCATCGCATTTCCTGCCGCACGCCGCCGCGTCCGACCAGAACCCGCCGAAGCTCGTTGACGGCAGGGTCGAACTGATGACCGCCATCGCCGAAGCGCTCGCGGCCTATCGCGAAGCCGGCTTCTTCGGCATGGAAGCGCCGGCCGAGGAGGGCGGGCTCGGCCTGCCTTACACCTTCGTCGCCGCGCTGGGTGGGCTCTTCAGTTGCGCCAACGTGGCGACCAATGGCTACGCCTTCCTGACGCAGGCCGCGGCCAACCTGATCCGCGAAGTGGGCAGCGACGAGCAGAAGCGCCGCTTCCTGCCGGCCATGAACGAGGGCCGCTGGTTCGGCACGATGTGCCTCTCCGAGCCGCAGGCCGGTTCCTCGCTGGCTGATCTGCGCTGCGTGGCCGAGCCGCTGCCCGACGGCCGCTACGCCATCCGTGGCAACAAGATGTGGATCAGCAGCGGCGACCACGAGATCGCCGAGAACATCGTGCACCTCGTGCTGGCCAAGATCCCGGGCGGCCCCGCGGGCACCAAGGGAATTTCGCTGTTCATCGTGCCGCGTCGCCACGTCGATGCCGAGGGCAAGGCCGGCGCGCGCAACGGCGTGCGCCTGATCGGCCTGAACCACAAGCTCGGCACGCACGGGCAGGTGAACTGCCTGCTCGGCTTCGGCGAGGAAGAGCCCGCCATCGGCGAACTCGTCGGTGCCCCGCACGACGGCCTGCGCGGCATGTTCGTGATGATGAACGAGGCGCGGATCGGGGTGGGCATCGGCGCGGCCATGACCGGGTACGGCGGCTACCGCGCGGCACTCACCTACGCGAAGGAGCGCCGCCAAGGCCGCAGGCCCGGCGAGCGCGACGCCACCACGCCGATGGTGCCGATCATCGAGCACGCCGACGTGCGCCGCATGCTGCTGAAGGCCAAGAGCTTCGCCGAGGGTGGCCTCGCGCTGTGCCTCTATGCCGGGCGCCTCGTCGACGAGGCCAAGCACGGCGGAGATGCGGAGGCGCAGGCGCTGGTCGATCTGCTCACGCCGATCGTCAAGGCCTGGCCCTCGGACTACGGGCAGGAGGCGAACTCACTGGCCATCCAGGTGCACGGTGGCGCCGGTTACACCCGCGATTTCCCGGTCGAGCGCCTGTGGCGCGAGAACCGCATCAACGCTATCCACGAAGGCACCAACGGCATCCAGGCCATGGACCTGCTCGGCCGCAAGCTTCTGGGTGACGGCGGCAAGGCCTTCGGCCTGCTCTCGAAGCGCGTGGAGGCGACCCTCGCCGCCGCGCGTGCCGATGCGGCGCTCGCTCCCTTGGCCGAGGCTCTGGCGGCGCGCTGGGTGGCGCTCGGCCCGGCGGTGTTGAAGGCCGGCAAGGTCGCCGCGAGCGATCTCGAACTCGCGCTCGCCAACGCCTACCTGCTGCTCGACGCGATGGGCCATGCGGTCGTGGCGTGGCTGTGGCTCGATCAGGCCCTCGCTGCGAATCGCGCGCTCGCCGCTGGCGACGTGCGCCGCGCGATGCTGGAAGGCAAGGTCGCCGCCGCGCGCTACTTCATTGATTGGGAACTGCCCACCAAGGACGCGGTGCTGGCGCGCTTCGCCAGCATCGATCCGCTGTGCCGCGACCTCGATCCGGCGGTGCTCTGAGCCCAGCGCGCGCTGCCGGGCACGCGCGCAACGGCCTCAGGGATACAGCATGCGCTTCGTCCAGCGGCCGTCCACCCGAGCATAGCGCTGGCGCTCATGCAGCCGGTACTTCGCGCCGTACCAGAGCTCGATCATCTCCGGCACCACGCGGAAGCCCGACCAGTGCGGCGGGCGCGCAACCGGGCCGCCGTCGAACTTCGCGGTGAATTCGGCGATGCGGGCTTCGAAGTTCTCGCGTGAATCCAGGGTCTGCGACTGGAGCGAGGCCCAGGCGCCGATCTGGCTCTCGCGCGGGCGGCTGGCGAAGTAGGCGTCGGCCTCGGCGGCGGTGACCGGCTCGACCGTGCCTTCGATCTTGGCCTGCACCTGCTCGCGCAACGTCTTCCACAGGAACAGCAGGGCGGCCTGCGGGTTCGCCGCGAGCTGGCGGCCTTTGCGCGAATCGAAGTTGGTGTAGAAGACGAAGCCCTGTTCGTCGACGTGCTTCAGCAGCACGGTCCGCGCCGAGGGCCGGCCCTTCGCATCGGCGGTGGCCAGCGTCATCGCCGTCGGGTCGGGGTCGCCGGCCGCGCCGGCTTCGGCCAGCAGCGCCTTGAAGGTGCCGATGGCTTCGGCGAGCAGGGGGTCGGTCACGGCGTTTCCTCGGTGGCAATGATGGGCCGCGCTATTCTCGCCGCCCCCGCGCGATGCGCGCATGACCTCGCTCAATCCCTTGCATGGCCGTGCTGAAGCCCCTTGGAACCGGCTACCCCGACGCCTTCGTAGCGACGGTCCTCCATCGCGCGCTGGCCTTGCCGGGCCCCTGCCGGGTGTTCGGCATCACCGGCCTGCAGGGCACGGGGAAATCGACGTTGTCGGCCCAGGTGGCGGCGTTGGCCGAAGCTCGTGGCTTGCGCGCGGTAGTGCTGTCGATCGACGACCTCTACCTGGACCAGCCGGAACGCCAGCGCCTCGCCCGCGAGGTGCACCCGCTGCTGGCCACGCGTGGCGCGCCGGGTTCGCACGACCTCGCCCTCGGGCGCGCCACCTTCGACGCGCTGCGCGCGGGCCGCGCGCGGCTGCCGGCCTTCGACAAGATCAGCGACCGGCGCTTGCCCGAATCCGATTGGGCGCGCATCGACGGCGTGCCGGACCTCGTACTGTTCGAGGGCTGGTTCCACAAAGTGCCGCCGCAGGCCGAGGACGATCTGGCTGCGCCGATCAATGCGCTGGAGCGCGACGAAGACGCGGATGGCGTGTGGCGGCGCTGGTGCAACGCGGCTCTCGCCGACTACGCGCCGCTTTGGGCGGAGCTGGGCGCGCTGCTGTTCCTGCAGGGGCCGGGTTTCGAACAGGTGCCGGAGTGGCGTTGGCAACAGGAAGTCACGCTGGCTGCGGCGAACCCGGGCCGGCGGACGATGCGCCGCGACGAGATCGAGCGCTTCGTAATGTTCTTCGAGCGCGTGTCACGCCAGGCCTTGGTGACGTTGCCTCGCATCGCCGACTGGACGGTGCGTGTGGATGCCCGGCGGCACGTGATTGAAAGGGTGCCTGGCGCGGAATCCTGATCCGCAGGGCCCCCCGCCGGGGACGAGGCCGACGGGAGGCCGCTGCGGGCCAAGACGTTCCAAGGTTCAGTGCGGTGCGTGGGCCTGCCAGCGGCGACGCGATCCCGGTCGAGGCTCGTGCCGCTGCAGGCCGGAGGCGAACAGCCCCGCACCCACCATCGCGAAGCCGAGCCAGAAGGGCACGCTGAGCACCCAGGCGAACAGGCCGCCGAAGACCGCGCAGAGCGAGAGCGCGAACAGCAGGGTGGCGAGGTCGGGCGTGCGAACGAGGTGCATGGGGGACTCCGGGATCGGTGGACGCGTGGAACGGATGGGGCGAAGCGGCTCAGCCGCGGCGCACGAGGCCGCAGTACAGGCCTTCGATGGCGAAGTCGGCCTGCTCGGGCACTTCGATCGGGGCGTAGTTCGGGTTGCGAGGCATCAGCAGCACGCGGCCCTTGCCGCGCTTGAGGCGCTTCACCGTGACTTCGCCGTCGATGCGCGCGACGACGATCTGGTTGTTGTCGGCGTCCGGCGTGCGGCGGACGGCGATCAGGTCGCCGTCGAAGATCCCGTCATCGACCATCGAGTCGCCCTTCACCCGCAGCAGGTAGTCGGGCTGCGGGAAGAACAGCGCGCGATCGAGCAGCATCTGGCCTTCGTAATCGGCCTGTGGGTCGATCGGCCGGCCGGCGGCGACGCGACCGAGCAAGGGCAGGGTGAGCCACTGCGGGGCGTTGGCTGCGCCGGAGCCGCCAAAGCCGTTCGCCACGCCGGACGGCGGGGCCAGCGGCTCGCCGTCCTCGTCGAGCAGCCGGATGCCCCGCGCGCCGGGCACCAGCTCGATCACGCCCTTGGCCGCCAGCGCCTGCAGGTGGTCCTGCGCGCTGCGGGCCTGGCGGAAGCCGAAAGCCTGGGCGATCTCGGCGAGCGTCGGGGGGCGGCCTTCCGCTGCGATGTGCTCGCGGAGGAAGTCGAGGATGGCCTGCTGGCGGTCGGTGAGCGTCATGCCACAAATTTGTGTGGTTCTTGGTCGGAATGCAAGAGGCGCGGTGTGAAGGCCGATACTGGCGGGCGGCGCGGTGCCGGCCGGGAGGCATTCCCGCACGGACCGTTCTCACGGGCTGCGACAGCCGCCCGTTCACGACGCGGGCACGCGATCCGCACGTGCCCTGCATCGCGCGGCCGTCACTCTTTGGCTTTGCTCCTGTGGGTTCCGCCTGATGTCGCTCCGAACATTCGCCGTCGTTTCGCTTGCGCTCCTGCTCGCGGCCTGCGCCTCCGCGCCGAAGCCGGTCGGCACGGGCATCCGCACCGAGCAGCCGATGGCGGTGACGAAGGACGAGGCCTACGCGAAGACCGAGCGCTTCGTCGATGCGGAGGCCGTGCTCGCCGCCCGCAGCGTCGGGTTCCCGCGCGTGCGCATCGTCGAAGGTGCGGTGGGCGAGGGCATCACCCCCGAGCAGGCCGCGCTGGTGGCCAATCGCGCGGCCCGCGACACCTGCGTGCAGCTGGCGCGGCGCTATCGCATCGAGCCGGAGGCGCCCGACCTCGACATCGAGATCGTCGTGACCGCCATCGCTCCCACATCGTCGGGCGCAGCGGGTGCTTCCGCATTGATCGGCGTATTCGTGCCGGGCCCGTTCCGGCTGCCCGCCGGGTTGGGGGGCTTCGCCGCCGATGGCGCTGTGCGTGCGGATCTCACCGACGTCGCGGTGCTGCGATGGGCCGAGGGCGCTGGCGCCATCACCGAGGACGCGAAGGTTTCGCGCATCGGCGACGCCTACCAGCTGGCCGGAGATTTCGCCGACGACCTGGCCAAGGCCTTGAACGATCCCTCCGGCGCGCAGGGCGACACCCGCCTGCCGCTCGAAGCCAGCGAACGCGAGGCTGGCGAAGCACGCTGCTGGGCCCGGTTTGGCCGGGCCAGCGTGGTTGGGCGCGGCGCGTCGATCCTGCTGCCGCTGTCGCCCGAGTCGATCGACGCCGGCGCCCCGGACCAGGGCGCCGCCCCGCTCAAGGCAGGCTGAATCGCACCGGCACGCGGGCGTAGGCCGGCACGGCGATACCGTTCCGCTGCGAGGGTTCGAACACCCAGCGGCGCAGCACGTGTTCGCGGGCAGCCCGATCGAGAACGCCATGGCCGCTGCTCCGGGTGATCGTCACCGACTCCGGGCGTCCGTCGATGCCGACGAGGATCAGCAGTTCCACTTCGCCCTCGAGGCGGCGTGACAGCGCCGACGGCGGATAGCGGGGCGGCGTGCCGCTCCGCAGTTGCAGGCTTTCCTCAGCGGGACCGCTGTCGATGTCGGTCGTCTCGCCGCTTATGTCTGGCGCAACCGTGTCGAGCAGCGACGGCATGTCCGTGGTGGGCGCGATCACGGCCTCAGGCACGGGTGCGGGAGCTACCGGTGTTGGCAGCGGCACGGACCGGGGCGGCGTGATGCTGCGAACCACCGGCCTCGGCGGTGGCGGGGCGATGGGCGGCGGGGGCGGTGGCGGCAGGACCTCCGTCCGCACGACGGTCGGCTCGGGCATTTCGGCGTCGGGCGCGGCGATGGGCATGGCCAGCATCGCGGCGAGGCTGAGGTGCAGCGTCACGGCGGCAGCGATGGCGACGCTGCGCGGCAGGCTGAAGCCGCTGGGCAGGGCGGAAGACGTAACGAATGTTGCGGTTCGCATGGCGGGCTCCGGGGTGGGGCCACGCTTCCAACGCATGACGCCGCGCGACGGGGTTGGGGGCTACCATCCGGCCATGGCTTCGTCTGCCCACCGCTCCCTGATGCTCCTTTCCGCCGCCTTGCTGGCCACGGTGCTGGTCGGCTGCACGCGCGATGCCGAGCCGTCCGATGCCCCGGCTGAAGCGCCCGCCGACGGCGGGCTTGCGGCACTGCCGGAGGACTTCGAAGGTGCCTGGGCCGGCGTGCTGCCCTGCGCCGACTGCGAGGGCATCGATGTCGAGCTCGAACTGCAGCGCGAGTCCGGTGCCGCGGGGCGCTACCGCCTCGTTGAAACCTACCTCGGCGCCGCCGATGCGGTGGGCTTCGAGATCGCGGGCGAGTGGCGCGAGGACGCTTGCCGTGTCGGCGAGATCGCCGGCAGTTGCCTCGTGTTGCTCGAGTCCGGCCAGCGCTGGTTCCGCCACGCCGATGGCTCGCTGCAGGCCGTGGACGCCGAGGGTCGCGCGCTCGATCCCGAAGGCGCCAGGTTGCAGCGGCGATGACGACGCTCCGGACCCACCGCGGTGGCTGCCATTGCGGTGCCGTGCGCTTCGAGGTGGAGGCGCCGGCCGATCTGGTCGTGCAGGACTGCAACTGCTCGATCTGCAGCAAGGCCGGTTTCCTGCACCTGATCGTCCCGGCAGCGCGCTTCCGCTTGCTCTCGGGTGAGGATCGGCTGGTCGACTACCTGTGGAACAGCGGTGTCGCCCGCCACCGCTTCTGTGGCGTGTGCGGGATCAAGAGCTTCTACGTGCCGCGCAGCAACCCGGACGGCATCGACGTCAACGTGCGCTGCCTCGACGAGGGCACGATCGCGTCGATCACGGTGGAGACCTTCGACGGCCGCAACTGGGAAGCCAACGCCGACGCGCTGGCCCACCTTTCGCGCTGAAGCCCCGCCCATCCGGTCGGAACCCCTGTCGCCGCGCTCCCCCGACCGGTAGTCTCCGCCGACGTCCTGGGAGGGAACGATTCCATGCTGCAGATGCAACAACGGCTGTCGCTGCCGTTCCTCGTGCTGCTCGGCTTGCCGTCGACGGCGATGGGCTTTGCGCTCGCCGTGCAGATTTCCGCGCTCAGCTGGCTGCTGCGCACCAAGTACCAGCTCGACATCCACGAGATCGGCATCGTTTGGGCCGCGGGCCCGCTGGCCGGCATCCTCGGCCAGGTGCTGATCGGCATCGTCAGCGACAAGGTGTGGTTCTGGGGCGGCCGGCGCCGGCCCTTCATCCTCGTGGGCGGCCTGCTCACCGCGCTGTCGCTGATGGCGCTACCGTCGATCGGGCTGATCAACAATGCGCTCGGCCTCGACGCGATCCTCGGCGTGGCGATCACGGTGGCGCTGGCGCTGGACCTCTCGATCAACGTCAGTTTCAACCCGACCCGCTCGCTGATCGCCGACGTCACGCCGGAAGGCCCGCAGCGAACCGCGGCCTATACCTGGATGCAGACCGTTTCCGGCACCTTCGGCGTGCTGGCCTACGCGGTCGGTGCGGTGTTCGGCAACGTCGCGCTGATCTACTTCGGCGTGGTGCTGGTGCTGCTGTTCTCGCTGATTCCCCCGATGTTGATCGCCGAGCCGCGCGCCTTGGCCGGCGCCGAGGCCGAGGCCGCGGACGCCCGCGCCCCGAAGCTCAGCCTCGTCACCGTGTTGCTGCTGATGCGCCCGCTGTGGCCGTTCGCGATCTACGCGGTGGTCGCGATGGGGTTGAAGCTCAGCGGCCATGCCAGCCATTCGATGTGGATCGAAGTCGGGTTCGCCGCGCTGGCCGTTGCCTTCCTTGTGCACGCCCTGATGGAGCGCCAACCCGCCCCGAACACCGCGCGCGAGGACCTGCCGGCCTTCCGCAAAGTGCTGGCCGCGCATGCGCTGTCGTGGATCGGCGTGCAGACGATGTTCGTCTACATGATCGCCTTCGTGCAGCAGCGCTTCCCCGGGCTCGACGACGACGGCACCGGCCGCCTGATGTCCACCGCGTTCCTCGTGCTCAACGCCGTCGGCGCCCTGGTGCCGGCCCTGCTGCTGAACCCGATGGCGCGGCGCTTCGGCGAGGTGCACGTTCATGCCGCCAGCCTCGCGCTGATGGCGATGGGTTTCGCCTTCGTCTATTTCGCGGGGCACAGCGCCACGGCTGTCTACGTGGGCATGGCGGTGATGGGCCTCGGCTGGGGCGCCATCGTCAGCCTGCCGTTCGCGATCTTCTCGCAGTGCGTCGCCCCGGCCCGCATCGGCCTGTACATGGGCGTGTTCAACCTCAGCGTGGTGCTGCCGCAGCTGGCGGTCAGCCTCGGCGTCGGCATGCTGATCGAGCACCTGCCTGACAAGGGCAGCGTGTTCCTGGTCGGCGCGGCCACCGCGGCCCTGTCGGCGATCGCATGGATGGCCGTGAGGCGCGTGCCGCTGGCCGGTGCGCCGGCCGTCGCGGGCACGTCCGCGATGCCGTCCTCCAGCGGGCATTGAGGCGTCCACCTTCGTGCGAGGCCCCCGCCGCATCGTCTGCCTGGTCGAGGAACCGACCGAGGTGCTCTACGCCCTCGGTGAGGACGCGCGGATCGTCGGCATCAGCGGTTTCACCGTGCGCCCGCCGCGGGCCCGCAAGGAGAAGCCCAAGGTCAGCGCCTTCACCAGCGCGAAGGTCGACCAGATCCTCGCGCTGAAGCCCGACCTCGTCATCGGCTTCTCCGACATCCAGGCCGACATCGCCGCCGAACTCGTGCGCCGCGGCGTGGAGGTGTGGATCAGCAACCACCGTTCGGTGGCCGGCATCCTCGATTACGTGCGGCGCCTCGGCGCGATGGTCGGGGCGGCGGCCAAGGCCGAGGCCTACGCCGACGCGCTGGAGCGCGGTGTCGAGGCGGTTGCGGCCAAGGCCAAGGCGTTCCCGGTGCGGCCGCGCGTGTATTTCGAAGAATGGGACGAGCCGCGCATCAGCGGCATCCAGTGGGTGGCGGAGCTGGTGCGGATCGCCGGCGGCGACGACATTTTCCCGGAGCTTGCGGCCGAATCGCTCGCCAAGCAGCGAATTCTTGCGAACGACGGCGAGATCCTCCGGCGCGACCCGCAGGTCGTGTTCGGCTCGTGGTGCGGCAAGAAGTTCCAGCCCGGCACCGTCGCTGCGCGCCCGGGTTGGGCGGGCGTCTCGGCCGTGCGCGACGGCCGGCTGTTCGAGATCAAATCGCCGATCATCCTGCAGCCGGGCCCGGCGGCGTTGACGGATGGGCTGGCGGAAATGCACGCGCACATCACCCGCTGGGTGGCGGCGCGGGGCTGATCCGCCCCAGACTTCGCGCATGACGTCCTTCGACACCCACCCGCCGGTCACCGGTTCGCGCCTCTCGGTCGCGCCGATGATGGACTGGACCGACACCCATTGCCGCAGCTTCCACCGCGTGCTCTCGCCCGGCGTGCTGCTCTACACCGAGATGGTCCACGCGCAGGCGGTGATCCACGGTGACCGCGCGCGCCTGCTCGGTTTCGACGCCAGCGAGCATCCGGTCGCCTTGCAGCTCGGCGGCAGCGACCCGGCGGCCCTCGCCGAGGCCAGCCGCATCGGCGCCGAGTGGGGCTACGACGAGATCAACCTCAACGTGGGATGCCCCTCGGACCGCGTGCAGGCCGGGCGCTTCGGCGCCTGCCTGATGAAGGAGCCGCCGCTGGTCGCCGAGTGCATCGCCGCGATGCAGGCCGCGGTGCGCGTGCCCGTGACGGTGAAGTGCCGGCTGGGCGTCGACGAAGTGGAGGACTACGACGTCTTCCTGTCCTTCATCGACGCGGTGGCCGCCACCGGCTGCCGGCGCTTCATCGTCCATGCCCGCAAGGCCTGGCTGCAGGGCCTCTCGCCGAAGGAGAACCGCGAGATCCCGCCGCTGCGCTACGACTGGGTGCATCGCTTGAAGCGCGAGCGGCCGGATCTCGTCATCAGCATCAACGGCGGCCTGCGCGAGCTGGACGATATCCGTGGCCAGCTGGATCACGTCGACGGCGTGATGATCGGCCGCGCGGCGTACCACGAGCCCTACCGCCTGCACGAATACGCCGTGGCGCTCGAAGGCGAGCCGCCGCGCACGCGCGAGGCTCTGCTGCGCGCCTGGTTCCCGTACGTCGAATCGCAGCTCACCCGCGGCGTCGCGCTGAAACACCTCACGCGCCACATCCTTGGCCTGTTCCACGCCCAGCCCGGCGGCCGCGCCTTCCGGCAGGTGCTGAGCGAAGGCGCGCCCAGGGCCGGCGCGGGTCTCGACCTGCTCGAACGCGCACTCGCCGTCACCCGCAGCCACGAGGCCGCCGCATGATCACCCGCGACCCCGCGCGTTTCTTCGCCTTCGCCGCGCACGCCGCCCCGAATCCGGCGCGGGCCACGCCGAAGGCGGTCTTCCTCGTCGCGCCGGAGGGCATGTCGCTGGCCGCCGAGTCGGCTCAGGACAACGCCTACATGGCGATGGCCGACCGCATCGATCCCGACGGCGCGCTGGCCGAGCACCGGGCGTTGGCCAAGGCGTTGTCGCCCCACGTGCCCGTCGTCACCTTCCCCGGCGACTCCGCCACGCCGGACGCCGTCTTCCCGAACAACGTCTTCGCCAGCGCGCCCGGCCGCCTCGTGATCGGCCACATGAAGCACGCCGTCCGCCAGCGCGAGGCCACGCGCGCCGACATCCGCGGCTTCTTCGCCGAAGCCTTGGGTCGGCGCGAGATCGACCTGTCGCGCCAGCCGGGCATCGCGGAACTCACCGGTTCGCTGGTGATCGACCGCGCCCGCAACATCGGCTACTGCGGACTCTCCGAGCGCTGCGACGAGACCGGCGCCGCCGCCATGCACGCCGCCTTCGGCCTCGACGCCACCCTGGTGTTCGATCTCGCGCCGGGGGAGTACCACACGAACGTCCTGCTGCAGATCTATGCCGGGCGCCTCGCCGTGGCCTGCCCGGACGGCTTCGCCGACCCGGCCGTGGCGCGCGCCATCCTCGAATTCCATGCGCCGCATGCGCTGGCGCTCGACGAGCGCGCGCGGCAGGCCTACGCCGGCAACGGCATCGCCGTTTCGGGCGATGCCGCCTTCCTGAGTGCCCGCGCCGTCGAGGCCCTGTCGGACGTCGAGCGGGCGGCCTTCGCTCGCGCCGGCTTCAACCTGCATGCCGTGCCCCTGCCGGAAATCGAGAAAGCCGGTGGTTCGCTGCGCTGCTGCGTCGGCGAGATCTTCTGAACCGCCGTTGCGCGGCAATCCGGGGTTAAGAGGCAATTCACCCCCCCGCAACCAGACTTCGCCGCATCGCTGGCTCCTGCCGCGCCCGCCCCGCTATCCTCCGCCCATGATCCTTCGCCGCCCGCTGTCGCTCGTCGTCGTCCTGGCCCTCGCGGCCGGAGCGGCGTATGCGCAGCAGGACGCGCCGCCGCCGCCGGCCTTCGATCCCCCGTCGTCGCCGCCGGTCGAGATGCGTCGCTCGGAACTGCCGGAATCGGTGCTGCGCGCCGAGCGGGAAACGGGCGGCCAGGTGCTGCGCGTCGAGTCGATGCAGCGCGACGGCCGCGAGGTGTACCGCCTCAAGGTGCTCACGCCCGATGGCCGCGTGCGGATCATGCGCGACGACCCGCACGAGCGCCGCCGCGAAGCCTGGCGCGAGGCGCGGGCCGATGCCCTGCGTGATCCTTTCGCCGAACCGGACCTCGGGTCTGGAAGCCCGGCCATCGACGCGGATCGTTCCCGCGATCGCCGCGAGGAACGCTTTGAACGCTTCGAGGCGCCGCCGCCGGCCGACCTCGACGTGCCTGAAACCCTGCCGCCCGTCGAACGCGGCGACCGTGACTGATCACCGGCCCTGAGCGCCGGCTTGCCCAAGGAGAGTCCATGCGCATCCTGCTGGTCGAAGACGAAGCCCCGCTGCGTGAAACCCTCGCGGCCCGACTGAAGCGCGAAGGCTTCGCGGTGGACGCCGCCGGCGACGGTGAGGAGGGCCTCTACAACGGCCGCGAAGTGCCGTTCGACATGGCGATCATCGACCTCGGCCTGCCGAAGATGTCGGGCATGGACCTCGTCCGCGCGCTGCGCGCCGAAGGCAAGAAGTTCCCGATCCTGATCCTGACCGCCCGCTCATCGTGGCAGGACAAGGTGGAAGGCCTGAAGTCGGGTGCCGACGACTACCTCGTCAAGCCCTTCCACGTGGAAGAGCTGCTGGCGCGCATCAATGCCCTGCTGCGCCGCGCCGCCGGCTGGAGCAAGCCTTCGCTCGAGTGCGGCCCGGTCAAGCTCGACCTCTCGGCGCAGACGGTCACTGTCGGCGGCAGCTCGGTCGACCTGACGAGCTACGAGTACAAAGTGCTCGAGTACCTGATGCTGCATGCGGGCGAGCTGGTCTCGAAAGCCGACCTCACCGAGCACATCTACCAGCAGGATTTCGACCGCGACTCGAACGTGCTCGAAGTCTTCATCGGCCGCCTGCGCAAGAAGCTCGATCCGGATGGCGAGCTCAAGCCGATCGAGACCGTGCGCGGTCGCGGCTACCGTTTCGCGATCCCGCGCAACGAGTAAGCACGCTTGGGCGTGGTGCGCCGCCGCCTCTCGCTGCAGGCGCGCCAGCTGCTGGCCGCCGGCCTCGCGCTGGTGGCGTTTCTCGGATTGACGGGTTACGCGCTCGACCGCGCCTTCACCGAAGCGGCGCTGAACAGCCAGCGCGAGCGCCTCGACAGTTTCGCGAAGGCCTACCTCGGCGGCGCGGAGACACTACGCTCCGGGGCCATCGTCATGCCGCAGACCGCGCCGGATCCGCGATTCGATCGGCCCGGCGACGGCCTGTACGCCGTGGTGATCGGCGAGAACCTGCGTTGGGAGTCGACCTCGACGCTCGGCCGCATCCTGCCGCCGCCCGAGCCCGGCCCGCCCGGCGACCGTGGCAGGCTGGTTGGCCCGCTGCCCGTCACGGACTCGAGCGGTCGCGAGCTGCAGGTGTACCTGTATTCGATGACCAGGATCATCGAGACGTCGCGCGACGAGATCGAACTGACCTTCGGAATCTACGAGGATGCCGGTTACGTGGCCGGACAGGTCGGGGTGTTCCGCCGCACCCTGTGGGCCTGGCTGGGCGCGGCCGCCATCGTGCTCGCGCTGGTGCAGTCCCTGGCACTGCGCTGGAGCCTTCGGCCCGTCGCCGGCGTCGAGCGGGCGCTGGCCGATGTGCAGCAGGGCAGCGTCGCGCGGCTCGTCGACGAGCATCCGCGCGAGCTGCAGCCGTTGACCGAAAGCATCAACGCCTTGATCGATTCCGAGCGCCGCAACCTCGAGCAGGTGAGACGCACGCTCGGCGACCTCGCGCATTCGCTGAAGACGCCGCTGGCGGTGCTGCAGAGCCGCCTCGAGGCGGGGGCCGCCGGCGACGAGCTGCGCGAGGACGTGCGCACCCAGGTGCAGCGCATGAACGACATCGTCGGCTACCAGCTGTCGCGCGCGGCGCGTTCGGGCCACGTCCTTTATTCGGCGCCGCTGAAGATTGAAGGCACCGCCGAGGAGATCGTGCTCGGCCTCGAGAAGATCTACGCCACGAAGGGCGTGCTGGCCGAATTCGACATCGATGCGGCGGCGCGCTTCCACGGCGAGCTGGGTGACCTGCAGGAGCTGCTCGGCAACCTGTTGGAGAACGCCTTCAAGTGGGCGAAGCGCCGTGTGGCGCTGCAGGTGACGACGCTGCCGGCTTTGCCGGGCAAGCGCAGCGGCGTGGAGTTCGCGGTGGAGGACGACGGCCCCGGCATCGCCGAGGACCAGATCGACCGCGTGCTGCAGCGTGGCGTGCGCGGCGACGAACGCGTGCAGGGCCACGGCATCGGCCTGTCGATCGTCCAGGACATCGTCGCCGCCTACCAGGGCGTGCTCACCGTCGAGCGCTCGGCCGAGCTGGGTGGCGCGCGCTTCATGGCGAGGTTCCCGCCGCAGGGGTGAGGGATTCTCCGGCTCAGGCCGGCGTCGGATCGTCGTCGCGGTCCAGGGCCGGCGGCGGCCCGTAGAACCGCTCGAGGTGAGCCGCCACCGCCGGGAAGGCCGCGCGCAAGCGCTCCGGGTCGGTGAAGTGGTACTCGCTGCAGACGGCGAAGAACTCTTCCGGGGCTTCCGCGGCGTAGGGATCGATGGCGGGTTCGGCCTCGTCGTCGCCCGCCTCGTGGAGGGCATCGAGCTCGGCGTTCAGGGCCTCGAAGGCGGCGCCGAAATCCCGGGCCCAGTCGCGCTGCCAGTCACGCGGCAGGGGCGGCGTGCCGTCCATGACGCCGTCCAGCGCGTCGAGCTTGTGGGCCATTTCGTGGACGACGAGCTGGTAGCCCGGTTCCGGCTCGGCGATCTCGGCGTCGAGGTCGGCCCAGCTGAGCACCATCGGCCCGTGCTGCCAGCTTTCGCCTTCCCGGTCTTCGAAGCCGTCCTCGACGACTTCGAGTTCGTCCATCTCGTGTGGTGCGCCATGCCGTCCATGCTCCACCCGGAAGGCGCCGGGGTGGACGATCACTTCCGACCAACCGCGCAGGCCTGACTCGCCGATGCCGAGCAGGGGTAGGCAGGCGTGGGCGGCCAGGGCCAGCCGGTCGCCGTCGTCGAGGGTCAGGCCGTGGGCCGGGGAGATCGCCTTTCGGTCGAGGAACCGAGCCGTCAGCCCGCGCAAGCGCGCCTGACGCAGTGGGTCGAGGCCTCGAACCAAGGGGGCCCGGGCCAGCAAGGCGGCCCAGTTCGCGTCGTGGATCTCAGGAGGTGGCTTGCGCCAGCGTCGCCACCAGGCCCAGGGCATGCCGGTGCGCGGCGTGGGTCAGCGGAACATGCCCGGCAGCAGGCGGTTCCAGCGCGGCGTGGCGGTACGCACGCTGCCCGGGCTGCGCGCGCTGGCCGTACGGGTCGGCGCAGCCTCGGCATGGCGCGCCGGGGCGTCGGTCGGTGCCGCGGCCTCGGCGGCCGGCGCGGCGGCCGGCTTGGCATCGCAGGCGCTCCGCGCTTCGGCGGCGGGCGCTTCCGCCACCGCTTCGGCGGCAATGCCGGCCATCGGCAGGGCCAGCAGGGCGAGCGACAGGAGGGCGGCGCGGATCATGGCGGTTTCCGTAGGGGGTAGGCCCGGAGAGAGATGCGGTACCGGGCAAACGCGTCGCAGGATCATACGCCGCCAGTGAAGGCCACGCATGGGAGCGCCTTGCCAGCCGCCCATGCTGTCGCGCAGCATGCCGAACCGTGGGGAGTTCCCCCAGACTCCGGCGTATGTCCGCGACCACGCCCTTCGCTTCCCCGCTGCCGCCAGCCGGCCCCATCCGCGCCGCCGCCCTGCGCCACGCGCTGATTGCCGGCGTGCGCCGGGTCATCGCCCGCCGTGACGCGCTGAACAAGATCAACGTGTTCCCCGTGCCCGATGGCGACACCGGCAACAACCTCGCCCTGACGCTGAGCACGGTGCTCACCGGTGCGCTGCAGCGTCGGGCCGGCGGCGTGGGCCGCCTGCTGCGTCGGGTCGGCGACGAGGCCATCGACGGGGCGCGCGGAAACTCCGGCGCCATCCTCGCGCAGTTCTTCAGCGGATTGGCTGATGCCGTCGGTTCGCGGGCTTCGCTCGACCGTCGCGGCCTCGCCGAGGCGGCCCGTGCCGCGTCACGCTCCGCGCGCTCGGCGATGGCCGATCCGAAGGAAGGCACGATGATCAGCGTGATCCATGCCTTCGCCGAGGCGCTGGCGCACGCGGCCGAGCAGGGCGAGCGGCAAGAGCTGCGGGCGTGGTTCGAATCGGCGCTGGCGCAGGCGCGCATCGCCCTCCAGCGCACGCCCGACCAATTGCCGGTGCTGCGCAAGGCCGGCGTGGTCGATGCCGGCGCACAGGGTTTCGTCGACCTGCTGGAAGGTATCGGTGATTTCCTGGCGCGGCGCGGGGCATCGGGCCCTGCCGACGGTGCCGACGATCGCTCCGATCTCGATATCGGCGATGTCCACGATGCGCTGCACGCCGAACTGGACGACATCGATCCGCGCCACCGCTGGTGCACGGAATGCCTGCTGGTCGGCGAGGGCCTCGACCGTGCGGGGCTGCAGGCGGCGATGTCCGACCTCGGCGCCGACTGCGTCGTCGTCGCCGGCGGCGCGCATCGCGTGAAGGTGCACGCGCACGTCGCGCGGCCCTCGGCGATGTTCGAGGCGCTGGGCCGCTTTGGCCGCGTCGAATCGACGAAGGCCGACGACATGCTGGCGCAGGCGCGCACGGCCAGTGCGCCGGGCGGTTGCGTGGTCGTGACCGACAGTTCCGCCGACCTGCCGGATGGCCTCGCGGATGCCCTCAACCTGCACGTCATCCCGCTGCGGGTGAACTTCGGCGAGCAGGACTACCTCGATCGCGTCGGCATCAGTCCCGCCGAGTTCTACGCGCGGCTGCGCCACGAGCACCTGCTGCCGCGCACCAGCCAGCCGCCCGTGGGCGATTTCCGCCGGCAGTTCGATTTCCTGCTCTCGCACCATGCCGAGGTCGTCTACATCGGGCTGTCGCGCGCTGTGTCGGGCACCCTGCAGGCGGCCGAGGCGGCCGCGCAGCGTGGTGATGCGTCCCGAACCCACGTGTTCGACACCGCGAATGCCGCGGGCGGGCAGGCCTTGCTCGCCATCGCCGCCGCCGAGAAGGCCGCGACGGGCGCCGCCGCGGCCGAGGTGCTCGCGCATGTGGCCGCGCTGAAGCCGAAGACGCTCACCTTCGCTCTGGCCCGCGACATCCGCCACGCCGTGCGCGGTGGTCGCGTGCCGCGCTGGGCCGGATGGATCGCTTCGGTGCTGCGCGCTACGCCCATCGCCAGGGTCGTTCCCGAGGGGCGGCTCAAGCCCTGCGCCGCGCTGTTCGGTGAGACGCGTGCCCCGGAGCGCTTCGCGGCGTATGTCGCGAAGCAGGTACCTGCCGGCACGCGCTGGCGCCTGATCGTCGGCCATTGCGACGCGGCCGATGACGCCGCGGCGCTGCTCGCCTCGCTGAAGGCGCGCCTCGACATCGCCGAGGGCTGGCTGGTGGAAACCGGCCCCGCGGTCGGCGCGCATGCCGGCCCCGGGGCGCTGGTCGCCTGCCTGCAGCCGGTGGCGCTGTGAGCCTCGCGACGATGCTCGCGGCCGGCGCCGCGGCCTACCTGCTGGGTTCCATTTCCGGAAGCCTGTGGCTCGGCAAGCTGCGCGGTGTGGACATCCGCACGCAAGGCAGCGGCAATGCCGGCGGCACCAATGCCTTCCGAACGCAGGGTTGGGCCTTCGCGCTCGGCACTGTGCTGATCGATATCGGCAAGGGTGTGGCCGCGGTGGCGCTGATGCGCTGGGCCGGTGGCGATGTGCTGCTGCAGATGCTGGGCGCGCTCCTCGCCGTGGCCGGCCACGTGTGGCCGGTGTTCCACGGCTTCCGGGGTGGCAAGGGCGCGGCCACGCTGGTGGGCGGCCTCGCGTTGCTGTGGCCGATGGCGCTGTTGCCGCTGCTGGGCGTCTGGTTCCTGGTGTTGCTGTCGACCGGCTACGTCGGGCTGGCGACCGTGCTGGCCGGGGTCGCCTTGCCGCTGTGGGCGCTGCTGGAAGGCCGCGACAGCGCGTGGCTGGGCTTCGCCGTGGCGGTGGCCATCCTTCTCGCGTGGACGCATCGCGCCAACCTGCAGCGGCTGCGTGCCGGCAACGAGCACCGCTTCGAGAAGGCGCGGGTCCTCGCGCGACTGTGGGCGCGCCCCGATGCCTGAGGCGTTCGGCGAGCGCGACCTCGCCCTCGATGAGGCGGCGCTCGGCGAACTGGCCGGGCTCCATCACGCCGACACCGTCGATTCGACGCAGGACTGGGCGCTGCGCAGCCCGTTGCCCGCCCGAGGCGCGGCGGTGTTCGTCGCCGACCGCCAGTCGGCGGGTCGCGGACGGCGGGGGCGCGCGTGGCAGACCGATCCCGAAGGCGCGCTGGCCTTCACTGTGCTGCGTCGCTTCGCGCTGCCGCCGATGCGGCTCGCGCCGCTCGGGCCCGCCGTCGGCGTGGCGGTGGCGCGCGCCCTGCACGATGCCGGCGCCTCGGGCCTGCGCCTGAAGTGGCCGAACGACCTCGTCGTCGACGACGCCAAGCTGGCCGGCCTGCTCATCGAAGCCCGCGGCGAGGCCGTGGCCATCGGCATCGGCCTGAACCTGGCGGTTGATGCCGTGCCCGGCGTCGAACAACCGTGGACCGACCTGCGTCGCGCCGGCGTGGCCGACGTCGCGCGCCCTCGCATCCTCGGCGTCGTGCTGCGTGCCCTGCTGCCGGCGCTCGCCGAATTCGAGCGCGAGGGCTTCGCCGCCTTCGCCGAGGATTGGGCGCGCTTCGATGCGCTGGCCGGGAGGCCGGTGCGCGTGCTCGCGGGCGAGCGCGTCGAGGACGGTGTGGCGATCGGCATCGACGCGGGTGGAGGCCTGCGCGTGCGCCATGCCGATGGCGATCGCGTGCACCACGCCGGCGAGGTGAGCGTCCGTGTGGCTGCTTGACCTCGGCAACACGCGGCTGAAGCTGGCCCGTGCTGACGCCTCGGGCCTCGGCCCCGTGACGGCCCTGGCCCATGGCGACGCCGGCTTCGATGCCGCCCTCCGCGACGTATTGGGCCAAGGCGCGCCGGGTGAGGCCGCGTGGCTGGCCAGCGTCGCCCCAGAGGCCGTCCGCCAGCGCGTCGAGGGGGCGCTCGATGCCCGTGGCCTGCGACCACAGCGCGCCGTCACGCGCACCGAGTGCGCGGGCGTGCGTATCGCGTACGCCGACCCCGGGCGTCTGGGCGTCGATCGCTTCCTCGCCCTGCTGGCTGCGCGGGACCTCGGCGGCGACCAGCTGGTGGTGAGCTTCGGCAGCGCGATCACCGTCGATCTCCTCGACGCCCGGGGAATCCACCACGGTGGCCTCATCGGGATCGCCCCCGCGCATGCGCGCCAAGCCTTGGCGGCGCGGTTTCCGGCGCTGGATCGTGGTGACGCGCCCACGCCAGCCGCCGTGGCTTTCGGTGCCGATACCCCCGCTGCCGTCGCCGCCGGCGCGCGCGGGCAGGCCCTCGGCCTCGTCCTCGCTGCATGGGACGACGCCTGCGCCGCGCTGGGTCGACCGCCGTCCCTGCTGGTTGGTGGCGGCGATGCAGCGGCGTTCGCCGATGCCCTGGCGAGACGCCTGTCCACCAGAGTCGTTCATCACGAAGCGATGGTGCTCGAAGGGCTGCGCGTCTACGCCCGGACGGTGGCGGACTGACACCGCCACGCGCGGAGGCCCGCGTCGCGCGGCTACACTGCGCGCATGCTTTCGCGCGGTGCCCTGATCATCCTGCTGTGCCTCAACGTCGCGGCGGCCCTCTGGTGGGGGCTGCATGTGCCGTCGCACGCGGCCGCGCTGCCGGCCATCCAGCCCGGCGTACCGGGCCTCACCCTTTTGGCCGAAGCCGAACCTGATTCGCTGCCCGCCTCGGCGGAGCTGGCCGTGGCGCCCACCCGCATGGACGCCGCCATGGCCTGCCTCTCGGTTGGCCCGTTCGACACGCCCTCGGCCCTGCGCCGAGCGGTCGATGTGCTGGGTGCGAGCGTCGGCAAGCTGCAGTACCGCGAAGCGCAGGTCCAGAGTTCACGCGGCTGGCGCGTTTACGTGCCCGCGGCCGCCACCCGCCGCGACGCCTTGGCGAAGGCGCGCGCGCTGGCCGGGCAGGGCATCCGCGACTACTACGTCGTGACCGCCGGACCGGGCGAGAACACCGTCTCGCTCGGCCTGTTCCGCGAGCAGCAGAACGCCGAGGCCCGTCTCGCGGAAGTGAAGGCGCTGGGCATCGATGCGGTCATGGAGACCGCCAGCGAGGATCGCCAGCAGTGGTGGCTCGAGATCGCGGTCGCCGCCGACTACGACTGGCGCACGCCGCTGGGCGCAGGCAACTGGCAGGCCCGTCCGATTCCCTGTTTCTGATCGCCGTGTCGCTGGGCTGGTTTACACTGCGCGCCCCAGCGCCGGCATAGCTCAGCTGGTAGAGCAACCGCCTTGTAAGCGGTAGGTCGTCCGTTCGATTCGGACTGTCGGCACCACCTCCGCCGTAAGCGCCGTCCGGCCGAACGACGACGCAGCACGAAGGAGTGAGCATGAGTCGTTTTCCGACCGTCGCGCTGATTGGCGCACCCACCGACATCGGCGCCGGCCACCGCGGTGCCGTGATGGGCCCCGAGGCCCTGCGCGTCGCCCGCATTGCCGAGGCCCTGCGCGAGCGCGGCGTCACCGTCGAAGACCGCGGCAACCTGACCGGCCCGATGAATCCGTGGCTGCCGCCGTTGAACGGCTACCGCCACCTGCCGCAGGTGGTGGAATGGAACCTGGCCGCGATGCATGCCGTGGAGGCCGAGCTCGACGCGGGCAACCTGCCGGTGCTTTTGGGGGGTGACCACTGCCTCGGCCTCGGCAGCATCACCGCGGTCGCGCGCTGGTGCCGGCGCGTGGGCAAGAAGCTGCGCGTGATCTGGCTCGACGCGCATGCCGACTTCAACACCTCCGAGGTCACGCCCTCCGGCAACGTCCACGGCATGCCGGTGGCCTGCCTCTGCGGCCTCGGCCCGAAGGAGCTCACGCACCTTGGCGGCAGCGCGCCGGCGATCACGCCCGATGTCGTGCGCCAGATCGGCATCCGCTCCGTCGACGAGGGCGAGAAGAAACTGGTGAAGGAATACGGCCTCGACATCTACGACATGCGCTACATCGACGAGGTCGGCATGAAGCGCGCCATGGACGAGGCGCTGGCCGGCATCGATGCCGACACCCACGTGCACGTGAGCTTCGATGTCGACTTCCTCGACCCGGGCATCGCTCCGGGTGTCGGCACCACGGTGCCGGGCGGCCCGAACTACCGCGAGGCCCAACTGGTCATGGAGATGATCGCCGACACGGGCCGGATGGGTTCGCTCGACATCGTCGAGCTGAACCCCGCCTTCGACAAGCAGAACAAGACCGCGCGACTCGCGGTGGACCTCGTCGAGAGCCTGTTCGGCAAGTCCACCCTGATGCGCGATTGAGTCGGGGGGACGTGCCCCGTCCGCCCCTCCGCCTTCACCCGCCCCGAGGCTAGACTTCGACCACCGTCACAAGGACTCCTGCCATGAAGATCCGCCTGTTCACCGTCGCCGCCCTGGCCCTCTTGGCCCTCACTGCCTGCAACACGATCTCCGGGATCGGCAAGGACGTGAAGAAGGCCGGCGAGGTGGTCACCCGCGAAGCCGAGGAAGCCAAGAACTGAGGCCGGCTCACGGGTCCGGCACGAAACCGCCCGGAAAGGCCCGCGGCTTGCGGGCCAGCCACGGCTGCCGCTCGAATCGGATGACGCCGCGTGCCACCAGCGCCTCGTGGCGGTCGTAGCGAAGGGCGATGAGTTCATCGGCCCGGGCGCTCGCTCGTTCGAATCGCGTCCGCGCGCTGGGTGACCAGCGCCGCTCGCCGTGCGCCGTGCCGAGTGGGGAGATCGGTGAAGGCGCGCCGGCAGCGGCATCGGCCAGCGCTTCGGCGGCGGGAGCCGCTTGGGCGCGTTGGCGTTCGGCGATCGGCGGGGCGGGCATCGGCCACGGTTCCTCGGCCCTCGCCTCGCGGAACACCGCCGCACCGATCACGCCGAGGTCGAAGGGCCGCCCGGTGCGCGCCGCGTAGCTGTCGCCGGCGTGGCTGAATCGGAAGGCCGCGACCTCCTGCATCGACTTCCGCCAGCCGTCGATCTCGGCGCTCGCATAGGGCGCGAGCACGTAGCCGGACTGCGCCGGATCGGCCGACTCGCCCGTCACCACGTTGACGCCATCGACGCTCAGCACGACGAGCACGCGCGTGCTGCCGAGATTGGTGAGCCGCAGGGTGTAGGGCTGGCCGTCCTCGCCGGCCACCCAGGCTTCCCGGCGATGCCGGTGCTGCGGCAGGACGCCGCCGGTGTCGCGATCGATGACCTCAATCCGCACCAGTCGCGCTGCCTCGGGCGTCGTGGGGCGCGGATGGGCGCAGGCGGTCTGGGTGGCCATCAGCAGCGCGACGGCGGCGAGGGTGCGGGGCAGGGTGGGCATCGCGGTTCTCCGTGGGGTTCGGAGCCTTGGAACGCGCTGAGGCATCGAACGGGGTTGGCGATCGGGGCATCGCCGCACGGGCCCGGCCCGGCCGCAGGCTAAAATCGCGGCATGACCGCTCCCGTCCGCATCCTCACCGGCATCACCACGTCCGGCACCCCGCACCTCGGCAACTACGCCGGCGCCATCCGCCCGGCGGTGGCCGCCAGCCGCCAGCCCGGAACCGAGAGCTTCTACTTCCTCGCCGACTACCACGCCCTGATCAAGGTGCAGGACCCGGCGCGCGTGCAGCGCTCGACGCTGGAGATCGCCGCGACTTGGCTGGCCTGCGGGCTCGATCCGGACAAGGTCTGGTTCTACCGGCAGTCGGACATCCCGGAGATCCCGGAGCTCACCTGGTTCCTGACCTGCGTGGCCGGCAAGGGCCTGCTGAACCGCGCGCACGCCTACAAGGCGGCGGTGGACGCGAACACCGCTCAGGGCGAGGACGCCGACGCCGGCGTGACGGCGGGGCTGTACATGTACCCGGTGCTGATGGCCGCCGACATCCTCGCCTTCAAGGCGCACAAGGTGCCGGTGGGCCGCGACCAGATCCAGCACATCGAGATGGCGCGCGATTTCGCGGCGCGCTTCAACCACACCTTCGGCGAGCACCTCGTGCTGCCCGAAGCGGTGATCGAGGAACAGGTGGCCACGCTGCCCGGCCTCGACGGCCGGAAGATGAGCAAGAGCTACGACAACACCATCCCGCTGTTCGCGCCGCCGGCGCAGCTGAAGAAGCTGATCGCGTCCATCGTCACCGACTCGCGTGCGCCGGGCGAAGCGAAGGACCCGGACAACAGCCATCTGTTCACGCTGTACCGCGCCTTCGCCACCGAGGCGCAGGCGGCGGAGATGCACGCCGCCCTGCGCGGCGGCTTGGCGTGGGGCGAGGCCAAGCAGGCATTGTTCGAACTGCTGGACGGCCACTTCGCACCGATGCGCGAGCGCTACGAGGCGCTGATGGCGAAGCCTGCGGAGATCGAAGCCACGCTGCAGGCCGGAGCGGCGAAGGCCCGCGCCACCGCCACGCCGCTGCTGCGCGAGCTGCGCGCGGCGGTCGGCCTGCGGCCGCTGACGGCGGCCATGGCCGAGATGCCCAAGGCCAAGGTGGCGAAGGCTGCGCAGCCGAGCTTCAAGCAGTACCGCGAGAGCGACGGCCGCCTTTACTTCAAGCTCGTCCACGCGGATGGCCGCGTGCTGGTGCAGAGCGAGGGCCATGCCTCGCCGAAGGACGCCGGACAGCTGATCGCGCGGCTGAAGGCCGAGGGCGCGGCCCTGGTGCACGAGGCGGAGAAGGGCCTGCATCTCGCGGGCGCCGTCGTCGGGCGCTTGGAGGACGGCATCGAACTGGCCGAGGTGATCGATTCGCTGGCGGCCTTCGCCGAGGACGCGGCCTGAACATCGCGTTCTCCACACTGCGCGCATGAACCTCCTCGCTGTCCTCCTTCTCGCGCCGTGGTTCGCCGTACTCGGCTGGATCTACTGGCGCACCGCACCCACCCGCTTCGCCACGGCTCGCGGTTTCGACATCGCGGCGCTGGCCGGCGCCGTCGCGCTGTCCGTCGCGGGCATGGGTCTCGGCCTGCAGGTCGAGCCCGCCGGGCACCATCCGATCATCCGCGAGATCGTCGCGTCGCTGATCGCCTACAAGGGCTTCCTGCTCGTTCTCGTGGCGGCGTGGTTCTGGCGGCGTCGCGCTTCGGCGGCGGTTTCATCGGGCTCCTGAGGCCGATTTGACCGGCGTCATGCCGCCAAGCACCTGACGGGCACAGAGTGTGCCGGTGTCCCGTCCCGGGACTCGCCCACCAGCCCAGGAGGCTGTGCCATGAAAGCGAATGTTGGCGGTATCGATCGGATCCTGCGCGCGACGGCAGGCGTGGGGTTGTTGGCGTGGGCCACTTTCGGCGGGCCGGTGTGGGCGTGGGTCGGCGTGATTCCACTGGCGACCTCCGCCATCGGCTTCTGTCCGCTCTACCCGCTGCTCGGGCTCAACACGTGCCCTGTGAAGGGCTGAGCCGCTTCAGCATCGTCAAGGTTCGCTGAACAACGCGCGCGGCGCGGGAACCTCCCGCCCGCCGCGGCACTCTGTCGTTGCCCAACCGCGGAGGAACGAACGATGCACATCGCCCTGCTCAGCCATCGCGACATCCACGGCACCGACACGCTCGACGCCTTGCAGCGCCGCGCGGAGCGGCATCTCAGCCGCATCGCCCACCTGATCTCGGACCTCGTCGTTTCGCTCGCCGACCTCAATGGCCCGAAGGGCGGCATCGACCGCCAGTGCCAGGTGCAGGCCAAGCTTCACGATGGCCGGCTCGTCGTGGTGAAGGCGCGCAGCGAGGGCTTCGGCCCCGCCATCGACGGCGCGCTGCACAAGTTGCTGAAGCGCTTGATCAAGCAGCGCAAGCGCACTGTCGAGCAGCGCCGTTCGGCGGTGCCGTTCGGGCGACTGGCGGCGGCGGTCGGGTAAACGCTTACTGCGGCGGGCGCCTCACCGCGCCCTCTGCAGGTCGTCGATCATCGCCTTGAGGAAACGCGCCGCCTCGCCGCCGGTGGCGGCGCGGTGGTCGAAGGTGAGCGAGAGCGGCATCAGTCGATGCGTCTCGATGCCGCCGAGCACCGGCACCACGCCGTGGTAGAGCCGGCCCGCCGCGACGATGCACACGCAGGGGGGTACGACGACGGGCGTGGCGTACTTGCCGGCGAACTTGCCGAAGTTACTCAGCATGATCGTGTAGCCGGAAAGCTCTTCGGCCGGCAGCGAGCGGTCCTTGAGGCCATCGCGCAGGCGCGAGATGCCGGCGCGCATCGCGCTGGCGTCCATCCGGTCGGCGCCGCGCAGGTTGGCCACGAACAGGCCGTCGGCGTGGTCGATGGCGATGCCGACATCGACGCGCGCATGCCGGCGCAGCGTGCCTTCCTTCGCGTTGAGCCAGGCGTTCATCGCCGGCTCGGCCGCACTGGCGACGACCAGCGAGCGGATCAGGCGGACGGTGATGTCCTCGCCCGGCGACCACGCGTGCAGATCGGCGTCGTCCATCAGCGTGGTGGGCACGACTTCCGCATGCGCGGCGGCCATGCTGCGCACCATGTTGCGGCGCACGCCGCGGATCGGCGCATCGGTATCGAAACCGGCGTCGACCGAGCGCTCGGGGCGAGGAGGCATGGCTGCAACCGGTGGCTGGACATCGGCCACGGGTGCCGCGATCGAGGGTGCCGGCGCGCGCAGCGCCGATGGGGTGGGCGATTCGCCGAGGCGGGCTTCGCCGCGTTCGGCGGCGCGCTTCACGTCGGCGAGGGTTACCACGCCTTCGGCGCCGGTCGGCGTGATGCGCGCGAGATCGACGCCGAGCTTCTTCGCCAGCGCGCGAACCGCGGGCACGGCCTTGATGCCACCAACCGCGACCGCTGCTTCGCGGCGGACTTCGCTCGACACCTGCATAGCACCGACGACGGTGCCGGCGTCTTCGCGCTGGGCCTGCACGACCGCGGGTGTCGGCGCGGGTGCGGCCAGCGCCGGTGTCGCGTTCTTGAAGCCGCCACCGAAGGCGGGCGTCACGCCTTCCGGCAGGTCGTTCGACAGGTCCGAGGCGGAGAGCGAAGGCATCGGCGGCATGACGGTCACCGACGTCGCCACCGCGGCGGTTGCCGTTGCCGGAGCGGTCGGCGCTGGCGCGTGGCCCGCGCCATGCGCGTGCCCGGTGTCGTGGCCTGCGGCGCGCTGCGGCAGGTTCGGATCGAGTTCGAATTCGGCCAGCCACGCGCCGGTGGTGATGACATCGCCGGCCTTGCCGGCCACGCGCAGCAGGGTGCCGGAGCAGGGCGCCGGCACGTCGACGACGGCCTTCGCCGTCTCCATCGACACCAGCGGATCATCGAGGCGGACGACTTGGCCGACAGCGACATGCCACTCGACGATCTCGGCGTCGGGCAGCCCCTCGCCGAGGTCGGGCAACAGGAACAGCTGCGTGGTGCTCATGCGTTGGGCGTCCTGGGTCAGGAGACGGCGAGCGTGCGCTTCGCGGCGGCCACGATCTTCTCGACCGAGGGCAGGTACTTCATCTCGAGGCGGAACAGCGGGATCGGCACGTCGTAGCCGGTGACGCGCTCGACCGGCGCGACGAGGTCGTACATCGCGTGCTCGGCGAGCCGCGCGGCGATCTCCGCGCCGAAGCCGGCGGTGCGGCAGGCCTCGTGGACGATCACGCAGCGACCGGTCTTCCGCACCGATTCGTGGATGGTGTCGAAATCGAGCGGCTTGAGCGTGGCGACGTCGATGACCTCGGCGCTGATGCCGTCCGCGGCGAGTTTCTCCGCGGCTTCGAGGCATTCCTTCACCTGCGCGCCCCAGGTGACGAGGGTCACGTCGGTGCCGTCGCGCAGCACGAAGCAGACGTCGAGCGGTAGGGCCTCGCCGTCGTCGGGCACCTCCTCCTTGTACTGGCGGTAGATGCGCTTCGGCTCCATGTAGACCACCGGGTCCGGGTCGCGGATGGCGGCGAGCAGCAGCCCGTAGGCGCGCTGCGGTGAGGAGGGCATCACCACGCGCAGGCCGGGCACATTGGTGAACATCGCCTCGTTCGCTTCCGAGTGATGCTCGGGCGCGCGGATGCCGCCGCCCCAGGGCACGCGCAGCACCATCGGGCAGGTGAGGCGGCCACGCGTGCGGTTGCGGAAGCGCGCCGCGTGGCAGATCAGGTGGTCGAGCATCGGGTAGACGAAGCCGTCGAACTGCACTTCGGCCACCGGCTTCATGCCCTGCGTGGCGAGGCCGACGGTGAGGCCGGCGATCGTCGTTTCGTCGAGCGGCGTGTCGAGCACGCGATCCATGCCGAAGCGCATCTGCAGGCCGGCGGTGGCGCGGAACACCCCGCCGTTCACGCCGACGTCCTCGCCAAGAACGAGGACGCTCGGGTCGTTCGTCATCTCGTAGGCCAGCGCCTGCGTGATCGCTTCGATCAGGGTGATCGTGGGCGTGGTCGTTTCGGCGCTCATCGGCGGCTCTCCCAGTCGATGGCGTCCTCGCGCTGGGCGGCGAGGTCGAGCGGCAGCGTCTCGTAGAGGTGGTCGAACATGTCGGTGACGGGCGGCGGCGGCACGGCGAGGTAGGCGTTCACCTCCTCGTCGACGCGGGCGTTGCACACCTCGCGCCACGCCAGCTCTTCGGCCTCGCTCCACACCCCGAGTGACGTGAGATAGGTGCGCAGGCGCACCAGCGGTTCGCGGGTCCAGGCCGCTTTCACTTCCTCGTCGGGGCGGTAGCGGCGGGCGTCGTCGGCGGTGGTGTGGTCGGCGAGGCGATAGGTGACCAGCTCGATCACGCTGCCGCCGTGGCCCGTCCGCGCGCGCTTCAGCGCGTGGTCCATCGCGGCGCGCACGGCGATCAGGTCGTTGCCGTCGACCTGCACGCAGTCGAGGCCGCCGGCCAATCCCTTCTGCGCCAGCGTGCGTGCGCCCGTCTGCGCCTTTCGCGGCACCGAGATCGCCCACTGGTTGTTGATGATGCACAGCACGAAGGGCAGGCCATAGGCGCCGGCCGAATTGATGGCGGCGTAGGTGTCGGTCTTGGAGCTGCCGCCATCGCCGACGCAGGCCACGGCCACGCGGGGCTCGTCGCGCAGCTTGAAGGCGAGCGCCGCACCGGCCGCATGCAGGCACTGGGTGCCGATCGGAACGCACCACGGGTAGTCGTGCGCGGGGCCGGAGAAGTGGTTGCCGCGCTCGTCGCCGCCCCAGTACATCAGCACTTCGCGCGGCTTCACCCCGCGGACGAACTGCGCGCCGTACTCGCGGTAGCTGGGCGCCAGCACGTCGTCGAGCTGCATCGCGCTGCCGATGCCGATGTGCGTGGCCTCGTGGCCGAGGCAGCTGGCGTAGGTGCCCAGCTTTCCGGTGCGCTGCAGCGCGACCGCCTTGGTGTCGAAGGCGCGCACCAGCAGCATCTGCTTGAACAGCGCGACCAGCGCCTTCGGGTCCTTCGCGAACTCGGGCAAGTCCTCGCGCAGGAGGCGCCCGTCTTCGCCGAGGAACTGGACGTAGTCGATCTCGAACGTCGCTGCCGTGCGCACGCACCCACCTCGCCGTGAAGACCCGCGGGCTTCATAGCAGGGTGAACGCCGGCCGGGCAAGCGGCGTGGGCCGATCGCGCATGAAGAAAGGGCCGGCAATGCCGGCCCTTCCGATCCCCCGAGGATGTTGCGACGCGTCAGGGCGCGCTGCAGCCCTGCGAGCCACCGAGGCGCTGCACCGGGTCATCGACCCGCCAGCCGCCCTGAATGCCCGCGAGCCAAGCCGCATCGACGCGAACTCGGGACAGGGTCCCGCCCGTGAACGTGCGGCGCAGCGTGCCGATGCCGGTCCGCGTGGTCGCCGTGGTCTTGGCGCAGCCCGGGCAGAAGCCGTCGAGCTGGGCAAGGTCCAGAATGGCGTCCGTTCCACCGAAGCCGCTGCGCTCGGCCACGGCGAAGCGGGCCACGCCGGCATCGTCGTAGCCGAACACGGCATGGAACTCGTAGTTGGGGAACAGCTGGATCGCATAGCCGCTGCCAGCACGCGCGGGGTTGAACCACAGGCCGCTGGCGTCCACGGGGCTTCCCGCGATCGACGGGCAGCCGCGGCCGAAGCTCGCGAACGGCTCGCTGGCGGTCTCGCCGTCCAGCGTGTGCGTGAACACGAACGCGTCATTGGCCGTCGGCGCCAACTGCACGCGGCCCACCTCGGTCAGGGTGTTCGACGTGCCGTTCCATCGGCTGCGGTACAGGCGGGCCTGCCAGACCCCGTTGCCGCCCGGCGCGGCGCCCTGCAGGTAGTACCACGTCGGCTTTCCGTCCTCGCCATAAGTGAACCAGAGGCCGGCCCAGTCGCCGCCAGCCGGATACACGAACAGGCCATGGCCGCTGCGCGAGGGGTTGTAGTAGCTGCCCGGGCGAACCACCGGCGCCGTGCCTTCGAGGCGCGGCGTCACGCGTAGGGTCGCCGCTCGCGATCCGGGGTTGCGCACCACCAGGAACCAGCGCCCCGCGGCCGGTGTCTCGGCGACGAGGTCGCGCGACGTGCCTGCGCCAAGGTCGAAGGCGAGGGAGGGTTCGATCGCCGCGCCGATCGCCGGCGATGCCGCACCGGACTCGGCTCCGGGGCCGCGCACCAGGCCGACGGAGAGCTCGGCCTCGGCCTCGACGCGGAGCGTCAGTCGGCTTTGGCCGGCCGGCACATCGACGAACACCCGGTCGAGGCGTCCGCCGCCCGCGACGCGCAACGTCGTCCGGACGTCCGGAACCAGGGCGACCGGGGCCGGACGACCGCCGTCGCGGTCGAGGCGCACCGGCAGCCACTCCGGCGCCGATTCGCGATCCGGTGCGATCGACACGTAGCCGACGCGGCTCTCGCCGTCGAGCAGGGTGGGGTCGCGCCACGCGAGCCGCATCGGCCACGCGGTGCGACGCGCCATGGTGGCGGGACCGGTAGCCACGAGGCTGCCGTCGGTCACCACCAGCGGCACTTCGAAGCGCTCGATACGCACGGCCTGTGCCGCGCCGTCCGCCGCATGGGCCAGCACCCAGTAGCGCACCGCGGTCGGCGAGGCCGGCACCTGCAGTTCGCAGCGCTCGACCGAGCCACCGACGGCGGCGGTGCACTGGCGTTCCGCACGCGACGGCTGGCCATCCCCATCGGCATCCACGCCGACCAGCAGATCCACGTCGCCGGAGGACAGGCTCGAGGCATCGACCAGCACACGCCATGCGGCGCCAGCAGGCAGTTCGCCGGTCAGCACCACACGGCCACCGGCGTCCCACGGCTCGTCCGGCGTCGCGTCGGCAGAGAGCGGACGCTCGTCCACCCGAGGAGCGACCAGCGGCGACGCGGCGAGCGCGGCGTCGCGGGTGGCCCGGTAGGTGTCGACGGTGATGTCGCGGAAGCCGCCGTCGCCCTCGATGCGCAGTCGCGTGCGCACATCGACCACCGGACGGACGACGATCTGGACCTCGCCGTCGGCGCAAGCGCTGCCGCCCGCACCCTCGCACAGTCGGTAGGCCAGGCGGTCGATGCCACTGCGGTCGGCGGCCGGCCGGTAGACGATGCGGTCGTCGGTCGGATCGAGCGTCGTGCCGCCGGTGTCCAGGCTGGCGGTGCCGAAGGCGGGCAGGCGGGTGATCTCGAAACGCCCGGCGGCGCGGCGCAGCGGATCGATGCGGTCGTTGGCGAGCACGTCGAGGCGCGTATCGCCGGCGTTTTCAGGGATCACGAAGCGGTCGTCACGGACCCGCAGCATCACCGGCGGCGGCAGCACCTGCAGGCGAACGGTGGCCGTCGCGCAGGCATTGCTGGGATCGCAGGCACGATAGGTGAACGCGTCGTCGCCGACGAACCCCGGCGTCGGCACGTAGCGCAAGGCGCCGTTGGCGGAAAGCGTGGCGGTGCCACTGGACGGCGGCGCGAGGAGCGCGGCCGACAAGGCCTCGCCGTCGGCATCGGTGTCGTTGCCAAGCAGGCCCGGCGCGGCGGCATCGAGCACGCCGCCCATCGGCAGGCTGTACCCGTCGTCGCGCGCGACCGGCGTGGCGTTGCCCGTGCTGGTCACGGTGGTGGCCGCGGTGTCGGCGTCGTTGACGGTCTCCGGGTCGCGATTCACGCCGGACACCGACGCGGTGAGGGTAACAGCGCCGACCGCGGCCGAGCCGCTGGTCGGGGCGCCCAGCGTGAGACGTGCCGTCGCGTTGGCGGCCAGCGTGCTGGCCGCGCAGACGATCTCGGTCGTCGATGCGCCGACGGTCGCCGCACCGCAGGTCCATCCGGCGGGGCCAGTGGCGGTCGCGCCGGGGAGCGCGCGATCGAGCACGAGGCGCACGCGAACGCCGTCGCTGGCAGAGGCCGACACGTTGGCGACGTCGACGGTGAAGCCAAGGGCAGTGCCGGCGGCCACGCTGGCCGCGGTGGGCGCGGCGTCCACGCCGAGGTCGATGGCGCGGAAGCCCGGCACGCGCAGGTACAGCACCACGGGGTCGTGGTCCGAGGTGCGCAGCGGGCCGGTGCCGAAGCGCGTCTCGGCGAAGTCGGCGTTGATGCGTGCGTGTTCGGTGCGCACGTCGCGCAGACGGTCGAGCACCGCCTGGTTCACCACGGCATGGTCGAGCGATTGCGCATTGCCGTCGAAGCTGAACGAGTACTGCTCGTCGCGCGGCGAGAGTGGGGTCATCACCGTCAAGGGCGTGGTCACCGCACTAGTGAGCGGCAGCAAGACTTGGCCGGCCGCAGCAGGGCGACCGGTGATGATGCCCATGCTGTCGACGAGGCCGTCGTTGAACTCGAACACGTTGAAGTCGCCGAGCAGGACGATGCGCTCCTGCGGGTCAGCCACCTGGCGGTCGTGAACTAGCTGGGCGAGGTACTGCGCCTGCGCGCCGCGCTTGGCGCGCACGCGCTCGCCGGCCGTGGCCCAGCCATTCGAACCGGCCGCGGTGTCGTTGGCGCCTCCCAGCGAGCGCATGTGGTTGATGATGATGCTCAGCGGCTCGCTGGCGCCGTCCGCGCTGTGCACCGCCGCGCGGAGCAGCAGCGGCGGCCGGTCGTTCAGCAGTTCGGTGCTGCCGTTCGGATTGGCAAAGCTCGTGGCGAGGCCAAACTGGGTGACCTCGGACACCACCACGCGCGGCTGGCCGGGACGCACCTCGCGGGTGCTGACCAGGTAGCCGACGTCGATGCCGCCGACGTCGTTGCCTTCCACCAGATAGGCGACGTATTGCGGGTTGCGGGCGCAGCCGTTGCTGCCGGCCGTGCCGAATGCATTGATGCGGTCGGCCAGCTGGCTCAGGACGGAGAGGTTCTCGACCTCGACCACGCCGAGCACATCGGGCAGTTGCACGTAGCGGCAGATCGCTTCGGCGGTGTGGCCGAGGCGCTTGTCGAGAGCGATCGAGGTGAGTACGGGCTCGCCGATCAACGGGTCGTTCACCGTGTCGAAGAAGCGCAGCAGGTTGAAACCACCGACGGTGATCTCCTCGGCGCCGGCAGCGGCGACGGCCGTCGGCGCGCGTACCGTGGCCGGGATGCCGGGCGTGGTGTCCGCCGCAAGCTGGCCGGCGTCCGGCAGCAGCGAGTAGTAGGCGAACGCGTAGTCGATGACGCCGACGAGGTTGCTGATGGGCATGCCGGCGTCGATGCTGACGCGTGAGGCACCGATCTGGCCGTCGCTGTCGATGCGGAGCATCTCGGCGTTGTTGTCGAAGCGCGGGATCGAGCCCGGCGCCGACTGGGCGACGATCTCGTCCGGGTCGAGGCCCGGCTCGCGCAGCGGCCGCGGCACGCCGGCCAAGGTGGCGAAGAACGCGCCATTGCCGGTCGTGGCCGTGGCGTTCGGCTCACTGATGTTGGCATTCGTGGGGGCCACCGTCACCAGCGACGGCGCGCGCACACGCATGCCCTCATAGCGCTCCATGGCGTCGCGGGCATTGCCCGGGGCGAGGTCGGCGGCCTGCAGGTCGACCGGCGTCGGCAGGGCGTTGCCGGTGCTGATCTGCGTCACCGTCAGCGTCACGCCGGTGGCGCTGGCGAGCTGGGTGATGGGCAACTGGCTCACCGTCGTGTCGCTGAAGGCGAACTCGGTGACCCGGCCGAAGACCCGGACCCGGTTGCCCACCGCGGCCGCGGCCGGCGGTGCGCTGGAGGTGAACACGAAGATGCCCTGCGAGGTCGAAGGGTCCGCGTCCGCTTCACCGTCCGCGGTCTGCAGGAAAAAGCCGTTGTTGAACTTGCGCGCAGTGACGATGCCTTCGACCGTGACGTCCGTGCCGACCAGCGGCGACTGGGCCGCAGCGCCCTGGATGGCATGGATCGCCGTGAGCGCGACGTCATCGTTGCGGACGGTGCCGGTGGCGCTGCCGTCCAGAACGGTGGCGCCGGTCACGTTGGAGACGGCGACGGTGAACGTCTCGTCCGCCTCGAGGTCGCTGTCGCCGTTGATCGTGACGTCGAAATCGAAGCTGGCGCTGCCTGCCGGGATCGTCTGCGCGGTCAGCGCGCCAGCGACGTAATCGCTTCCGGCCGTTGCCGTGCCGTCCGCCGTGGCGATGTCGAAGCTGACGCCGCCGGCCGGGGCAGGGGTCGCGAGGCTGACCGTGAAGCGCGCCGTGCTGGTGCCGCTGTTTCCCTCGAAGAGGCTGACATCGGCGATCGTGAGGTCGGGCGAGGCCGCGGCGTCGTCGTTGCTGATCGTGCCAAGGCCTTGTGCGTCGCCGACGTTGGCTCCTGTGACGTTGGTGACGTTGACGAAGAACGTCTCGTTCGTCTCGACGGTGCCGTCGCCGTTGATCGTCACTGCGAACGTGGCGCTGCTGTCGCCGGCGGCGATCGACTGGCCAGTCAGCGCCAGCGCGACGTAGTCGCTGCCGGCCGTCGCCGTGCCGTCGCCCGTGCCGATGTCGAAGCTCACGCCGCCCGGGCCGGCCGGCTGGCTGAGGCTGACGGTGAAGGTCGCCGTGGTGGTGCCGCTGTCGCCCTCGGCGAGCGCCACGTCGTTGATCGACAGTGAGGGCGTCGGGGTGCCGGCGGTGATCGAGAAGTCGTCGATCGCAAGGCCATCGTCGGCACCGCTGGCATCCACATCGATCCAACGGATGCAGAAGCTCGCGCCGTTCGCGATCGACAGGCTACCGATGCTGGCGCTGATCGCGGTGCGGTTGGTGGCGGCATTGCCGTCCTTCGCACCCGTCGTCGCGGTGTTCGGCGTCGTGAAGTCGAGGGCGTCGACGTCCGTCCAGGAACCCGTCGTCAGCGAGGTCGCGTCAAGGCTGTACTGGAAGTCGAGGCGATCGGTGCGCGCCGCGGTGCCAAGGCGCCACTGTTCGCCGGTGTAGGCGATCTGCAGGCTCGACAGCGCGCTCCCGGTGCCATTCGTGAAGCACGCGCCGTAGCTGGCGACCAGCGTGCCGGAGCGGACCGAGCCGATAGCGCGCTCGGTCGCACCCGCGGCGCCGTAGCTGAAGGTGTCGCCGGTGTTGCTGGCGCCGGTGTCCACCGCGTACTGCTCGTTGTCGCGGGCGCCGCCACCGGTCTCGTTGAGCAGCCAGCCTGCCGGAAGCGCGGTGTTGGTGGTGCTTCCCGCCGCGTTCGACAGCGTGTCGAAGTCCTGGCTGTAGGTGCCCCCGGTGAGGTTGACCTGGGCGTGGGCGGTGGGGGCGAGCAGAGCGATCGCGAGCAGGCTCGCGGGGGTGGAGCGGAAGCGCATGGGCATCTCGAGGCAAAGCGGTGGGCGTGGCCGGCCCGGGGGGCCGCAGCGGGGGGGATTACGGGGGGGGGGGGCGGGGCTCGTGCAGTTTACGGTTCTTCATGACATTCCGTTGACGCTCGCCGGGGGCGCCTACAATCAGCGGCCGTTCCAGCCCCACCACTCCCGGTCCCCTCTCTGTGTCCAGCCCCGCCGCCCCGTCCGAGACCCGCGCCCTCGAAGCCGGCATCACCACCGACCTCCGGGATCGCCTGAGCTACTCCGGCTACCTCCGGCTGGATGTCCTGCTGGCCGCCCAGCAGCCGCGCAGCGCGCCGGACAACCACGATGAGTTGCTCTTCATCGTCCAGCACCAGACCTCCGAGCTGTGGATGAAGCTGGTGATCGCCGAACTTCAGGCGGCCATCGGCCACCTGCGTGCCGACCGGCTGGACCGCGCGCTGAAGGGCATCGCCCGGGTGAAGCACGTGCAGAAGCAATTGGTCGAGCAATGGAGCGTGCTCGAGACGCTGACGCCCAGCGAGTACGCGGGCATCCGCCCGCACCTCGGGCCGTCATCGGGCTTCCAGTCGCTGCAGTACCGGATGATCGAATTCCTGCTCGGCAACAAGAACGCCGCGATGCTGGCGGTGTTCGCCCACGAGCCGACCGAGCACGCGGCGCTGGCGGCGGTCTACGAGGCCCCCAGCCTCTACGACGAGGTGCTGCGCTTCCTCGCCCGCCGCGGCCATGCCGTGCCCGCCGACCTGCTCGCACGCGATTTGCGGCAGCCGCATGCCCGTCGCCCCGACCTCGTGCCCGTGCTGGTCGGCATCTATGCCGACACCACCACCCACTGGGACGCCTACCACCTGTGCGAATCGCTGGTGGACCTCGAGGTGAACTTCCAGCTCTGGCGCTTCCGGCACCTGAAGACGGTCGAGCGGATCATCGGCTTCAAGGCCGGTACCGGCGGCAGCTCGGGGGCGGGCTTCCTGAAGCAGGCCCTGGACCTGACCTTCTTCCCGGAACTGTTCGACGTCCGGACCGCGCTCGGGGCGGCCTGACAGCCTCGTTTTCACGCAGCACCGACATCGGCCCCGCTTTAGTCGCGCGTTCTTCCCTTTCTGGTGAGCTCCACGTGACCACGGCTGTTCCCGCCCCCGATGCGCCGCGTAGCGCCATGATGCGTTTCCTCGACGGCGTCGAGAAAGTCGGCAACAAGCTGCCCGACCCGGCGCTGTTGTTCATCCTCCTGATGCTGGTGGTGTTCGGCCTGAGCTGGGCCCTGTCCGGCGTGACCTGGGACGTGGTCGACCCGCGCACGCAGGCGCCGCTGGTCATCAACAACCTGCTCGGCGGCGATGCCCTCGTGGGCTTCCTGTCGAACATGGTCAACGCCTTCGTGAACTTCCCGCCGCTGGGCGTGGTGCTGGTCTCGATGCTGGGCCTCGGCATCGCCGAGCACACCGGCTTCATCAACGCCGTCCTGCGCGCGCTGATGGCGATCACCGTCAAGCAGCTGATGACGCCGATGGTCGCCTTCGTGGCCATCCTCTCGCACTACGCCGTCGACGCTGGCTACGTGCTGGTGATCCCGCTGGCCGGCGTGATCTTCCACGCCGCCGGGCGCCACCCGCTGGCCGGCATCGCCGCCGCCTTCGCCTCGGTGTCTGGTGCCTACAGCGCCACGTTCTTCCTGCCGACCAGCCTCGACCCGATGCTGGCCAACATCACGATGGCCGCGGCGCAGATCCTCGATCCGGCGCACCAGGTCAGCTCGGCCAACAACCTCTGGTTCACCTTCGCCTCGGCCGGCCTCGTCATCGCGATGGTCTGGGCGCTGACCGACCTCGTCATCGAGCCGCGCCTGAAGCGCACGGCCGCCATCGACGGCGACCTCTCGGCCATCGAGGCCTTCCAGCCTCTGGCGCCGCAGGAGCGCACCGCCATGTGGGCGGCGCTCGGTTCGATGGTGATCGGCCTCGTGGCGCTGGCGCTGACGGCCCTGCCCGAGACCTCGGCCTGGCGCTCGCCCACCACCGGCGGTCTGGAATCGACCGACGCGCCGCTGATGAAGTCGATCGTGCCGCTGATCTTCGTGCTGTTCCTGCTGCCCGGCGTGATCTACGGGATCATGGCGGGCACGGTGAAGTCGCACCGTGACGTCATCGCTGGCATGAGCAAGGCGATGACCGGCATGGGCTACTACCTCGTGCTGGTGTTCTTCTGCGCCCAGTTCATCGCGGCGTTCGGCCAGTCGAACCTCGGCGTGCTGCTCGCCCTCGAGGGCGCCGAGGTGCTGAAGGCCGCGGCCTTGCCGGCTGGCGTGACGATGATCGGCATCATCCTGCTGACCACGAGTGTGAACCTGGTGATCGGCTCGGCTTCCGCCAAGTGGACGCTGCTGGCGCCGATCTTCGTGCCCATGCTGATGCAGCTCGGCATCTCGCCGGATCTGACTCAGGCCGCCTACCGCGTGGGTGACTCGAGCTCGAACATCATCACCCCGCTAATGCCGTACTTCCCGCTGGTGGTCGTGTTCTGCCAGCGCTACGTCAAGAACACTGGCATCGGCACCGTGGTCGCGATGATGCTGCCCTTCACGATCACCTACCTCGTGCTTTGGAGCGGCTTCCTGCTGCTGTACTGGAGCCTCGGCCTCCCGCTCGGCCCCGGCGCCAGCTACGTGTACCCGACGCCGGCTGGCTGATCCGCCCACGCCGCCCGTCCGACGACGCCCCGCCTCGCGCGGGGCGTTTTTTTTGGGCCTTTCGCGACGGCGCATGGCAGGCCCCGGTTTGACCTTGGCCTTCACAAAGGGTACACAGTCGCGGCCCCGGCGCGCGTCGTCGGGCTTCACTTTCCTGACGAATCAAGGGGATACCGCATGAGCGGTGCTGCAACCTCGGCCGCGGCATTGCCGCCGCCCGCCTACGACCAGCTGCTCGGGCACCCGAAGCCGCTGTGGATGCTGTTCATGTCGGAGTTCTGGGAGCGCTTCGCGTTCTACGGCATCCGCTGGGCCCTCGTGCTGTACATCGTGGCGCAGTTCCACGGTGGCGATGCGGCAGGCCAGCAGCCGGCCGGCCTGATCTACGGGTCCTACCTCGCCCTCGTCTACGCGGCAGCCATCTTTGGTGGCCTCGTGGCCGACAAGTACCTCGGCTACCAGCGCTCGATCCTCGTCGGCGCCGTGTTCATGGCCGCCGGCCTGTTCATGATCGCCGTGCCCAACGAGACGGTCTTCAAGCTCGGTCTCGCCACCATCGTCGTCGGCAACGGCCTGTTCAAGCCGATCATCTCGACCCTCGTCGGCAAGATCTACGCCACCGCCGACGAGCGCCGCGATTCGGGCTTCACCATCTTCTACATGGGCATCAACCTCGGCGCGATGATCTCGCCGATCCTGACCCAGATCCTTGCCGCCAAGATCTTCGGCACCGAGGCGATGCCGGCCTACAAGGTCGTGTTCATCGCCGCCGGTATCGGCATGGTGATCTCGCTGTTCTGGTTCTGGCTCGGCCGCGCCCAGCTCAAGGGCGTGGGCGAGGCGCCGGAAGGCGCCAACGGCATCGGCCGCATCGTCGCCGTGTTCGTCGGCTGCGCCGCCGCGGTGCCGGTGGTCTACGCCCTGCTCGCCATGGGCGCGGCGACGCTGCAGATCATCCTCACCGTCATGTTCGTCGCCTTGGCCGGCATGCTGCTGGTCGAAGGCATCAAGAACGGCGCGCAGGCCCGCGACAAGGTGATCGCCATGCTGATCATCTTCGCCTTCAACATCCTGTTCTGGATGTTCTTCGAGCAGGCGGGCAGCTCGTTCACCTTCCTCGCCGACCAGATCGTCAACCGCGACCTCGGCTTCATGACCTTCCCGACGGCGTGGTTCCAGTCGGTGAACTCGGTGGCCATCATCGTGCTGGCGCCGCTCATCGCCTGGGGCTGGGTGAAGATGGGTTCGTGGAACCCCTCGATTCCGCGCAAGTTCGGCCTCGGCATCATCTTCAACGGCCTCGCCTTCCTGCTGCTGATGATCGCGCTGGGCAGCATGGTCGACCCGGAGACGATGAAGATCCCGTTCTGGACCCTGTTCGCGGTGTACTGGATCCAGTCGATCGGTGAGCTCTGCCTGTCGCCGATTGGCCTGTCGATGGTGACCAAGCTGGCTCCGCTGCGCCTCGTTGGCTTCGGCATGGGCGGCTGGTTCCTCTCCACCGGCATCGGCAACAACCTGTCGGGCATCTTCGCCGGTCACGTGTCGGGCGAAGGCGGCATGACCGCGGCCTCGGCGCTGTCGGGCTACACCTTCGGGTTCTGGGCGCTGGTGATCGGCGGCGTCTCGCTCTTCCTGCTCGCTCCGCTGATCCAGAAGCTGATGCACGGTGTGAAGTAAGCGCCGCGACATCCGCTGGAATGCAAACGGCCCGGAGCGATCCGGGCCGTTTCGTTTCCGGGGCCTCGTCGCGGCGGGCGACGGGCCAGGCGCGTGGTGCCGATCAGGGCATCGACGCCGCGGCGTTGGCGGCGGCGCGGGCGGCGCGGGCGGCACGCTCGGCGCGGTCCGCTTCGGCGGTGAGCTGTTCCATCCTCGCCAGCAGGCGGTCCAGGGCCTGACGCTCGTCCGTGCGGAGGGCGCCGAGCAGGCGCTGTTCGTAGGCCAGGGCCTGCGGGGCGATGTCCTCGTAGACGGCCTTGCCGGCGTCGGTCAGGCGGAGCACGCTCTTGCGGCGGTCGTCGCCGTCGATGTCGCGCTGGATGCGGCCGGCGTCGAGCAGGGAGGAGACCGCACGGCTGACGGCCACCTTGTCCATGGCGGTGCGTTGGGCCACTTCCGTGGCCGAGAGGCCCGGGCGCTTGGCCAGCACGGCGATCACCCGCCACTCCGGGATGGCCATGCCGTAGCGGGTCTCATAAAGCTGTGCGATGTCGGCGCTGATGCGGTTCGACAACACGGACAGGCGGTAGGGCAGGAAGCGTTCGAGGTCGAGCATCGGATGCTGCAGTGCGGCGCAAGTTGCGCGTGGTTTCAAATGAAACTATAACGGGCGGCGAACCATCCCCTGTGCCGTCCCGTCCCCAGCTCCGGAGCATGCCATGAACGCTTCTCCCGCAATCGCCGCGCCGAACCTCGGCATGAACGTCACCACCTTCGAGAACCCGATGGGCATCGACGGCTTCGAGTTCGTGGAGTTCGCGGCACCGGCGGGGCAGGGCGAAATGCTGCACGCCTACTTCCGCGCGATGGGTTTCACGGCCGTGCGCAGGCACAAGGCGCGCCCGATCACCCTGTATCGCCAGGGCGGCGTGCACTTCCTCGTCAACGAGGACCCGGACAGCTTCGCGGCGGATTTCGCCAAGGCCCACGGCCCCTCGGCCTGCGGCTTCGCCATCCGCTTCCAGAAGAACGCGCATGAGGTGCAGGCCGCGGCGCTGGCCGCCGGCGGCGAGCACGTGGCGCGCGAGGCCACCAAGGCCATCGACCGCCCGGTCATCCAGGGCATCGGCGGCTGCATGCTCTACCTGGTCGACGACTACGGCAGCGTCGACAGCATCTACCGCGATTTCGTGGCGATTCCGGGCGTCGATGCGAATCCTTTCGGCTTCGGCCTGACCTTCATCGACCACCTCACGCACAACCTCTACTTCGGCAACATGCAGAAGTGGAGCGACTACTACGAAAAGCTCTTCAACTTCCGCGAGATCCGCTACTTCGACATCAAGGGCGCGAAGACCGGCCTCGTCTCGAAGGCCATGACCGCGCCGGACGGCATCGTCCGCATCCCGCTCAACGAGTCGTCGGACCCGAAGTCGCAGATCAATGAGTACCTCGACGCCTACCACGGCGAGGGCATCCAGCACATCGCCTGCTTCACCGACGACATCTACGCCACCATCGAAGCGATGCGCGGGCAGGACATGCAGTTCCTCAATACGCCCGACACCTATTTCGACGTGATCGACGCACGCATCCCCAACCACGGCGAAGACGTGGCGCGCCTGCGCGAAAACAAGATCCTGATCGACGCCGACCCGGAGACGAAGTCGCGCAAGCTGCTGCAGATCTTCACGCAGAATGCCATCGGCCCGATCTTCTTCGAGATCATCCAGCGCAAGGGCAACGAGGGCTTCGGCGAGGGCAACTTCCAGGCCCTGTTCGAGAGCATCGAACGCGACCAGATGCGTCGCGGCGTGCTCTGAGGGCGCGGCCATGACGCTCGCCTACCAATCCGGCTTCGGCAACGAGTTCGCCACCGAGGCCCTGCCCGGTGCGCTGCCGGTGGGGCGCAATTCGCCGCAGCGCTGCCCCTACGGCCTCTACGCCGAGCAGCTCTCCGGCACGGCCTTCACCGCGCCGCGCCACCAGAACCACCGCAGCTGGCTCTACCGCATCCGCCCGAGCGCCATGCACGGCGCGTTCGAGCTCCTGCCCGAAGGCGCGTTCCACAACGTCTTCGGTGACGGCCCGGTCTCGCCGGAGCAGATGCGCTGGAACCCGCTCCCCGCTCCGACGGCGCCCACCGACTTCCTCGACGGCCTCTACACGATGGCCGGCAATGGCGGCCCCGGGGTCGGTGCGGGCGTGGGCATCCACCTGTACGCGGCCAACCGCTCGATGCAGGGGCGCTACTTCTACGACGCCGACGGCGAGCTGCTGATCGTTCCGCAGCAGGGTCGCCTTCGGATCCGCACCGAGTTCGGCGTACTCGAGGTCGAGCCGCAGGAGATCGCGCTGATTCCGCGCGGCATCCGCTTCGCGGTGGACCTGCCGGACGGCGACGCCCGCGGCTACGTCTGCGAGAACCTCGGCGCGGGATTGCGCCTGCCCGACCTCGGCCCCATCGGCAGCAACGGGCTCGCCAACCCGCGCGATTTCCTCGCGCCGGTGGCCGCTTGGGAGGACGTGGAAGGCGACTTCGAGCTGGTGGCGAAGTTCGACGGCCGGCTGTGGCGCGCCGTGATCGGCCACTCGCCGCTCGACGTGGTCGCGTGGCACGGCAACCACGTGCCCTGCAAGTACGACCTGCGCCGCTTCAACACCATCGGCTCGATCAGCTACGACCACCCGGACCCGAGCATCTTCCTCGTGCTCACCTCGCCCAGCGACACGCCCGGCGTGGGCAACATGGATTTCGTGATCTTCCCGCCGCGCATCCTGACGATGGAGGACACCTTCCGTCCGCCGTGGTTCCACCGCAACGTCGCCAGCGAATTCATGGGCCTCGTGCACGGCGCCTACGACGCCAAGGCCGACGGTTTCGTGCCCGGTGGCGCCTCGCTGCACAACAGCTTCACGGGCCATGGCCCGGACGCCGAGACCTTCGAGAAGGCGAGCGCCGCCGACACCAGCAAGCCGCACTACATCCGTGACACGATGGCCTTCATGTTCGAGTCGCGCGCGGTGCTGCGCCCCACGGCCCAAGCGGTCGCGGCGCAACACCGGCAGCGCCAGTACGTGGCCTGCTGGCACGGCCTGAAGAAGCACTTCAACCAGGACAAGCGATGAAACTCGGATCCCTGAAGGAAGGCGGCCGCGACGGCACGCTGATCGTCGTCTCCCGCGACCTCGCCCGCGGCGTGCGCGTGCCGCACATCGCGCCGACCCTGCAGCGCGCGCTGGAAGACTGGTCGAACACCGCGCCGCGCCTCAATGGCGTGTCGGAAGCCCTGAACGGCTCGGCCGCGCAGACCATCGATGGCCATGAGGTGTTCGCGCTCGACATGGCCGCGCTGGCCGCGCCGCTGCCCCGCGCCTACGAGTTCGTCGACGGTTCGGCCTACCTGCCGCACGTCGAGCGCGTGCGCCGCGCCCGTGGCGCCGAGGTGCCGGAGAGCTTCTACAGCGATCCGCTGATGTACCAGGCCGTCAGCGCCGGCTTCTACGGCCCGCGCGATGCGGTGCTGGTGCGCGACGAGGCCTACGGCATCGACCTCGAGGCCGAAGTGGTCATCGTCACCGACGACGTGCCGCACGGCGTGTCGGCCGAAGCCGCCGCCGAGCACATCCAGCTCGTCGGGCTCGTCAACGACGTGAGCTTGCGCAACCTCATTCCGAACGAGCTCGCCAAGGGCTTCGGCTTCCTGCAGAGCAAGCCGCGTTCCTGCTTGAGCCCGGTGTTCGTCACCCCGGATGAGCTGGGCGACGCGTGGAAGGACAGCAAGGTGCACCGCCCGCTGCTCACCCACATCAACGGCGAGTGGTTCGGCGCGCCGGAGGCCGGCGAAGACATGCAGTTCAGCTTCGCGCAGCTCGTCGCCCACGCCGCGAAGACGCGTCCTCTGTCGGCCGGCACGATCGTCGGCTCGGGCACGGTGGCCAACCAGAGCACCGACAAGGGGGCGAGCTGCTTCGCCGAGCAGCGCACGATCGAGACGCTGCGCGACGGCAAGCCCTCGACGCCCTTCATGAAGTTCGGCGACACCGTGCGGATCGAGATGCTGGATGCCGAGGGCGCGTCGATCTTCGGCGCCATCGAGCAGGTGATGAAGCGCCAGGATTGAGCGCGCCGGGTTAGGCTGTCGCGAGGAGGGCGATGCCATGGTGAGCGGCGGATTGCGGCTGTATTCCTACTGGCGCTCGAGCGCCGCCTACCGCGTGCGCATCGCGCTGAACCTCAAAGGGCTCGATTACCAGCTCGCGCCCGTGCATCTGGTGCGAGGCGGTGGCGAGCAGCACGGTGCCGAGTTCCGGAAGGTCAATCCGCAGGGCCTCGTGCCCACGCTGCAGCACGGCCAGCGGCTGGTGCGGCAGTCGATGGCGATCATCGAGTACCTCGACGAGACCTTCGCCGACCAGCCGCTGCTGCCGGCGACGGCGCGAGAGCGCGCCCGCGTGCGTGGGCTGGCCCAGCTCATCGCCTGCGACATGCACCCCTTGGGCAACCTGCGGGTGCTGCAGTACCTCGAGCGCGAGTTCAAGGCGACGCCGGAGCAGCGCGAAGCCTGGATCCGCCACTGGCTGGCGCTGGGTTTCGAGGCGATCGAGGCCCTGCTGGCGGAGAACCCGTCCACCGGCGCCTTCTGCGACGGGGAGCATCCCGGCCTCGCCGACTGCCTGCTGGTGCCGATGGTCTACAACGCCCGCCGTTTCGCGCTCGACCTCTCGCCCTATCCGGCCGTGCGGCGCATCGACGCGCAGTGCCTCACGCTGGAGGCTTTCCAGCGCGCCGCGCCGGAAGCCCAGCCGGACGCGCCTCCGCCGGGTTGATCAGCCGAACGCGCCGCCCGCACCGCCAAACACGTCGGCGTAGGGATCGTGCTCGGCGTTCGCGCCTTCCGACAGGCGGATGCGCAGGGCCAGGCCATCGCGCGAGTCGGCCTTGCGCAGCGCTTCCTCGAGGTCGATCTTGCCGTCCTTGTAGAGCTTGAACAGCGACTGGTCGAAGGTGTGCATGCCCGCTTCCAGCGACTTCTCCATCGCCTCCTTCACCTCGTGGATCTGACCGCGGCGGATCAGGTCGCGGATCATCGGGGTGTTGATCAGGATCTCGGAGGCGGGCAGGCGCTTGCCGTCCTTGCCGATCACGAGGCGCAGGGAGACGACCGCCTTCAGGTTCAAGGACAGGTTCATCAGGATGTTCTTGTGCGCCGCCTCGGGGAAGAAGTTGAGGATGCGCTCCAGCGTCTGGTCGGCGTTGTTCGAGTGCAGCGTCGCGAGGCAGAGGTGGCCGGTCTCGGCGAAGGCGATGGCCGATTCCATGGTCACGCAATCGAGGATCTCGCCGATGAGGATGACGTCCGGCGCCTCACGCATCGCGTTCTTCAGCGCGTTGTGGAAGGCGTGGGTGTCGAGGCCGACCTCGCGCTGGTTGACGATGGACTTCTTGTGCGTGTGCAGGAACTCGATCGGGTCCTCGATGGTGAGGATGTGGCCGGTCGAATTGGTGTTGCGGTAGTCGATCATCGAGGCCAGCGCGGTCGACTTGCCCGAGCCGGTGGAGCCCACCACGAGCACGAGGCCGCGGGGTTCCATGATGATGTCCTTCAGGACGTGGGGCAACTGCAGCTGCTCGAGCGTCGGGACGGTGCTCTTGATGGCACGGATGACCATGCCGACTTCGCCGCGCTGCTTGAAGACGTTGACGCGGAACCGGCCCGCGTCCTTCACGGCGATCGCCATGTTGTATTCGAGGTCACGCTCGAACTGGGGCACCTGGCCCTCGTCCATCAGCGAGTAGGCGATCTTCTTGACCATGCCGGCCGGAAGGCCGGTATTGCCGAGCGGGTAGAGCTTGCCTTCGACCTTGATGTACACCGGCGCCCCGGTCGTGAGGAACATGTCGGAGGCGTTCTTCTCCGTCATCAGCTTCAGGAAATAGCCGATGTCCATGGGGGATGGGCTCCTCGCGCCATTGCGTAACCGGGTCAGGCTTTTGAGAATAGCCGCGTTCCGCCACCAAAAGCGACCCGTATCCCCATGACCCGAAACGTCCCCGCCGGCCTCGCGGCCAGCCTCCTCCTCGCGGCGCTGCTGGGCGGTTGCGCCAGCGTCCCGCCCCCGACCGCAGAGCTCGACGCGGCCGATCGCGCCATCCGCAGCGCCGATGCCCTCGAGCCCCGCGGCCCGGCGCAGCAGGCGCTCGACGAGGCCCGGCAGCGCCTTGCCGCGGCCCGCGATGCCGCATCGCGCAAACGCCATGCCGAGGCCCTCGTCGCCGCGCGGGAAGCCGAGGCCGCCGCCGCGGTCGCCGCCGCCGAAGCCCGCCGCGCCACGCTCGAGGCCGAGGTTGATTCCAAGGCCGCGCGCAACGCCGAGCTGCGCCGCCGCCTGCTGGTCCAGGGAGATTGATCCGATGCGTGCTTTCCACTCTGTTCGAATCCACGCCCTGGCTCGCGGCCTCGCGCTCGCCGCTGCCGTTGCACTGGCCGCGCCCGCCGTGTCCGCCGATGACGAGATCGACCCCGTCGTCGCCCGTCTCCAGGCCCAACTCGCCCAGCTCGATGGCGACGCCCAGCTCGCCGGCATGGGCGGCGTCGAGCGGCTGAAGGCCCAGCAGGCGGTTCAGGCCCTCGCCGCCGCGAAGTCGAAGGAATACGCCTCGGCCCAGTTCGTGGCCGAGCGGCGCGTGCGCGCGGCCTTGGCCGCGGCGCAGGCCGACGCCTTGGCGCGGCAGTCGACCGACCTCGATCGCGAGCGCGACCAGATCATGGTGGCGGCCGCGCGCCGCGATGCCGATGCCGCCCGTCGCGACGCCGAGCGCCTGCGCATGCAGAGCCTTGCCCGCCAGGAAGAGGCCGAGCGCGAGCGCACGGCGGCTGCCGAGACCTTCGCGCTGGCCGAGCAGGCCAGGGCCGATGCCGAGCAGGCGCGCCGCCTGGCCGCGAGCCGCGGCCGCGAGGCCGCGCTGGCCCGCGAGGAAGCCGAACTGGCGAACTCGCTGGTGGCCGAAGCGCTGGCCGCCGACGCCCCGCTGCCGCCCTCGCGCAGCGTCGGGCCGGCGACCGTCTACACGCTGGCCGGTTCGGCCTTTGCCAGCGGTCGCGCCGCCCTGACTACTGAGGCCAACGCCAGCCTGCGTCGCCTCGCCATGGAGATCGGCGGCCGCAATGTCGAGGTCGTCGGCTACACCGACAGCCAGGGCGCCGCCGCGGCCAACCAGGCGCTGTCCCTGCGCCGGGCGGAGGCCGTCGCCGCCATCCTCAAGGAGTCGGGTGCCAGCGGTTCGATCCGCACCGACGGCCGCGGTGCCGCCGACCCGGTGGCCGACAACGGCTCGGCGGAAGGCCGCGCGGCCAACCGCCGGGTGGAAATCACCGTCCGCTGAGGGCGTTCCGTCTTCACCCGGCTGAACCCCGTTAGGGGCGGGTGAGGGCTTCCGAGGGGAGGTGTTAATCGCGGTGGTTTTGCTCGAAAAGCGCTTGCCCGCCCGTTGGGCCGGGCGTAGCGTCGATTTCCCAAGGGGGTGTTCCCCTTGGGAGAACGAGCCAGGCCGATGACCGCTGACCTCATCCCGCCCCCGCTGCCGCGTCCCGCTCGGGATGCGCGTGGCCCGCGGCCCGAGGCGGCCAGCCTTCCCGACCTGACCCCAGTCCAACCCCAACGCCCCGCGCCTCCGAGCCGGGGCGTTCGCGTTTGAGGAGGTCGCTGCAATGTTCGAAGGTCAATCCACCGCCGATGTCGAAGCCTTGATCAAGTCCGATCCGGAGTTCCGCCAGCTCTACCGCCACCACCAGCAGCTGAACAGCAAGGTGATGGATGCCGAGCTCGGCGTGCTTCCGATCGACGACATGACGCTGGCCCGGATGAAGAAGGAAAAACTGTTGGCGAAGGACCGGCTCACCCGGTTGTTCGCCCGAACCCGACATTGACGGTGGCGGCGACGGGAGGAAGGCGGCCCGCTGCGTGCGGGCCGCGTTGTTTCCGGCCGGCCGCAGCCGCGCGGCTGGGCATTAAGATGGCGGCATGCCGACCACCGACGCCTTCCGAGACCCCAGCACCCCAAGGGGCGCGCCCAGTCCCCGCCGTCTCGGCGACCTGCTTGTCGAGCGCCGTTTGGTCGTTCCGGCGGACCTTGCGCGAGCTCTGAGCCTGCAACCGCAAATCGGCGGACGCGTCGGCCAGATCCTTGTCCGGCTTGGCGCGCTGTCGGAGGAAGCGCTGATCCCGGTCCTGTCCGAACAGTTGGCGATGCCGGTGTTGCCGGCCTCCGAGTGGCCGCAGGACAACGAGGCGTTCCGCTTGGGGGACGCCGCCCCCGGTGTTGCCGTCGACTGGTGGGTGGACCAGGGCGTGGCGGCTTGGCGCGGTGCGGCAGGCGGCCTGCTGGTCGTGGCCCGCGATCCCCTTGATGCCACCGTCAACGAAGTCCTCGAGAAGCGCTTGGCTGCCCCGTGGCAGTGGCGCCTGGCCCGCGCCCAGGACGTCGAGCGCCTCGTGGATGCCTTCCAACGGGCCAACCGTTCGGGTGAATCCGAAGACGATGACGTTGGCCATCTCCGCGAGCTCGCCGAGGAAGCCCCGGTCATCGAGCTGGTCAACAGCCTGCTCGCCCAGGCGATGGACCGTTCCGCCTCCGACATCCACGTGGAGCCGGAGGAAGACAGCTTCAGCGTGCGCTTCCGCATCGACGGCGTGCTGCACCCCGTCCTGCAACTGCCGCTGTCGCGCTTTGCCGCCGTGGCCTCGCGCGTCAAGCTGATTTCCGGCATGGACATCGCCGAGCGACGCCTGCCGCAGGACGGCCGGCTGTCCGCCCGCGTCAGCGGCAAGGAGGTCGACGTTCGCGCCTCGGCCGTGCCTGGCGTCCACGGCGAGTCGATCGTGATGCGCCTGCTGCCGAAGGAGCGCGAGGACCTGTCGCTGGACAAGCTCGGCTTCGAGCCGCGCGATCTCGCCCGGTTCCGTCGCTGGGCGGCTGAGCCGCACGGCATCGTGCTGGTCACCGGCCCCACCGGTTCGGGCAAGAGCACCACGCTGTACGCCACGCTGGAAAGCATCAACGACCGCGAGGAGAAGATCATCACGGTCGAGGATCCCGTCGAGTACCGCGTCAAGGGCATCACCCAGATCCAGGCCAACGCCGAGATCGGCTACACCTTCGCCCGTGCGCTGCGCGCCATCCTGCGCCAGGACCCGGACGTGGTGATGATCGGCGAGATCCGCGACCGCGAGACCGCGGAGATCGCCATCCAGGCGGCGCTCACCGGCCACCTCGTGTTCTCCACGCTGCACACCAACGACGCCGTCAGCGCGTTCACCCGCCTTGTCGACATGGGCGTCGAACCCTTCCTCGTCGCGACCAGCGTGCGTGCCGTGCAGGCCCAGCGCCTTCTGCGTCGCCTCTGTACTGCGTGCGCCGCCCCTGCCGATGTCCATCCCGATATTGCGGCCACCGCCGCGCGTCTGGCGCCAGGCGAGACGCCGCGCTGGCGCAAGGCGGTTGGCTGCCCGGCTTGCCAGGGCACCGGCTACCGCGGTCGCGTGGGCATCTACGAGCTGGTCGATGTCGATCCCGAACTGCAGGGGCTGGTCATGCAGCGCGCGAGCGCCGGCGAGATGCGCCGGCATGCCAGTAGCAAGGGCAGCCTGACCCTGCGCGAGGACGGCCTGCTGAAGGCTCTCCGCGGGCTGACCACCGTCGACGAGGTGGTGCGCATCACCGGCGCCGCGCTCGAAACCGCCGATGACGTCGGAGCATCGGCACCGTGAACTTCCGCTATCGCGCCATCGATGGGCGCGGCCAGGAAGTCAGCGGCCTGCTCGAAGCCGCTGATCTCCGGGCCGCGGACCGGGAAGTGCTGAGGCGCGGCCTCACGCCCGTGCTGCTCGAGCCGGACCAACCCGTCGTCGACGCCTGGCGCGATCGGCTGCCGCCCTCGCCGCGGGAAATGCAGCTCGTGCTGCAGGAGTTCGCGACCCTCGTCGACTCGGGTGTCAGCCTCGCGACGGCGCTCACGTCGCTGTCCAACTCCAGCCACCATCCGAAGATCACCGGTGCGTTCGCCGCGATGGCCAAGGCGGTGCGCCGCGGCGACAGCTTTGCGCAAGCGCTGGCCGTGAGTGGCCTCGACCTCCCGCCCTACATCCAGCAGCTCGTCGAGGCGAGCGAGCTCACCGGTCGGTTGGGGCCGGCGCTCGAGGACGGCGCGCGCCAGTACGAGTACGACCTCCGCCTGCAAGCCGAGGTTCGGTCGGCGCTGGTCTACCCGGCGGTGCTGGTCGCTTCCGGCATCGGCGCGGTCTGCATCGTCTTCCTGTGGGTGGTTCCGCGCTTCGGTGGACTGTTGGCGCAGCGGGCCGAGCAACTGCCGGCGCTCTCGCGCTGGGTGATCGGCGGTGGCGTGTGGTTCGCCGACCACATCGGCCTGGTTGCTCTGGCCGCCGCCGCGGCGGTTGCCGCCCTCGTGCTGCTGCTGCGTCGCGATAGCGTGCGCCAGTCGATCCTCGAAGCCTGTGCGAAAGCTCCGCTGCTGGGGCCTTGGCTGATGGAGTCCGAAGTGGGGCGCTGGGCCGGCACGCTCGGCACGCTGCTGTCCAACCGCGTCGAACTGACGCGCGCGCTGGATCTGTCGGCGGCCTCGGTCGGGCTCGCTTTCCTTCGAGCGCGCCTGTCCCAGGTCACGCGCTCGGTCCGCGGCGGGGCGACGCTCTCCCATGCGCTGCGCGAGCATCGTGCCTTGAATGCCAGCGGCTATGACCTCGTCTCGGTGGGTGAGGCCTCCGGCGAACTACCGAAGCTGCTGCTCGCCTTGTCGCGCCTCTACCAGACCAGCGGCCGCGAACGCATGCAGCGCGCGCTCAAACTCATCGAGCCCGCGGCCATCATCGTGATCGGCGGTGCGATCGGCCTGCTGGTCACCGCCGTCATCCTCGCCATCACCAGCGTCAACGACCTGCCCCTGTGAGCCCCCGAATGTCCCGTTCCCCTCGCGCCGCCCGCGGCTTCACCCTGCTCGAGATCCTCGTCGTCCTCGTCATCATCGGCCTGATCGCCAGCCTCGTCGGCCCGCGCCTGTTCACCCAGCTCGAAGGCTCGCAGGTTCGCGTGGCCGAGACCCAGGTCAAGATGCTCCGCGGTGCCGTCGAGACCTTCCGCCTCGACATGGGGCGCCTGCCGACGGTCGACGAGGGCCTTGGCGTGCTCTACGCCAAGCCGTCCGAGCCCCGCGCGGCCGAACGCTGGCGCGGCCCCTACCTCGAAGAAGCGGCCCCGCTGGACCCTTGGGACACGCCCTACCAGTATTCGATCCCCGGACGCGATGGCCAAAGCTTCGCGCTCTACTCCTTGGGTGCCGACAAGGCGCCGGGAGGCGAGGGCAACGATGCCGACATCGGCGTGCTGCCGCCGGCGAACTGAGTCCGCCGCCTTGGCGATGCGCGGGTTCAGCCTGCTGGAGATGCTGGTCGTGCTGGTGCTCCTCGGGCTGGCGGCGGGGCTCATCGCCCCTTCGCTGTCGCGCACTGCGGATCGCGTGCAGGCGGCCGGTGATCGCGACGACGTGCTGCGCCGCATTCAGGGTTTGCCGGCGATGGCGAGTCAAGCGGGTCGGCCGTTCCGTTGGGAGGCCGGCAGCCTCGTCGAACGACCGGGCCTCGTCTGGCCAGCGGGCTGGCGCGTGGTCGCGCTGACGCCGCTCGAACTCGCGGCCAACGGCTGGTGCGAAGGGGCCCAACTGCAGGCGCAGGGGGCGGGCCTTTCGATGCGCCTTGAGGCACTCGCACCGGACTGCCGCGTCGTGGAGCTCACCGATGCGCCGTGACCACCACGGCTTCACTCTGCTCGAAGCCATCGTGGCGCTCGCCATCCTCGCCGCAGGCGGCATGGCTTTGTTCGCGGCGCTCAACACGTCGCTGCGATCGATCGAGCGCGTCGATGCTGCAGCGCGTCGGGATACGGCGGCGCAGAGCGCGCTGTCGCGCATCGAAACCCTGAACCCGATGCTGCAGCCGAGCGGCGACGAACCGCTCGGCGATGGGCGGATGCGCTGGACGGCGACGCCCATCGAAGCGCCGCGCGACGGCCTGACCGATTACCTCCAGCCCGGCTACTACGAGGTGGGCCTGTACCGCGTCGAGGTCGAGCTGCTCTCGGGTACGCAGGTCGACCATCGCTTCGTCGTGCGCAAGGCCGGCTGGCGCCAGGTGCGGTTCCCGGAGGCGCTGTGAACGCACGCGGCTTCAGCCTGCTGGAGGCGATGGTGACCCTGGTGGTCATCGCCCTGGTGGCCACCCTGCTCATGCAGTCGCTCGTCCACGTGCTCGGGATGCGCGAGCGCGTCCTCCGTCATGAGCGCGATGCGCGGGTTGCGGCGCTGCACGAGCACTGGTTCCGCGACACGATCGCCGCGGCTGCGGCGGATCGCCCGGGCGAAGCGCTGGCGTTCCGCGGCGACGCCAAAGCGATGGAGTTCCTCTGCCTCGACGCCCTGCGAGCCGGTGCCGCGGCACGCGTTGGCTGGCGCCTCGTCGACGCCGAACGGGGGCGTCAGGTGGTCTATGCCGAGGGCGGTGCGGACTGGCCGCTCGTCAGTGCGAATCTCGAGGATGCGGCCTTCGCCTACCTGGACTCGGCGGGCCGCTGGCACGACGTCTGGCCGGTTCCCGAGCAGCCCGCTGAGGTCCTGCCGCGCGCGGTGCGCCTTGGCTGGCGCACCGAGCAGGGTGTTCGCCTGTGGTGGGCGCACGTGGGCCCGGCGGCCGGTCTGCCTCCCGCGCTGGCCAATCGAATGGAGCAGATCGATGGCTCGTTCTGAACGCCGCTCGCGCGAACAGGGCTTCATCTTGGCCATGGTGCTCTGGATGCTGGTGGCGATCGCGGTCGGCGTCGGCTTCCTGATGCTCTGGACGCGGGAGCGGGTGGCGGAAGCGACCCTGGATCGCGCGGAAGTCGATGACCGCATCGCCCTCGTATCGACGCGCGAAACACTGCTGTACATCGCGGCCACGGTGCCGTTGACCCAGGCCGGCCAGCCCCTGTCCCCGATCCCCGACGGCGAACTCGCGGCGCGGCGATTGGAGGATTTCGGGGGGTTCGATCGCAGCCCCCGTGGCGGCGAACTGCGCCTCGACGGCCATCCGTATCGAGGCCTCGGCGGCATCACCGTCGCCATCCAGGACGAATCCGGCCTCGTGCCGGTGGCCTTCCCGGAAACCTCGCCGGTGCCGCGCCTGCTCGCGGCGGCGGGCGCGCCCGCGCGCGATGTGCCGGCCCTCGTCGACCGCCTTGCCGACTACACCGACGCGGACAGCCTGCGCCGGCTCAATGGCGCCGAGGCCCGCGAGTACGAGCGGGTGGGGCGTTCGCCGCCGCCCGGTCGGCCCTTGCTCCATCCGCGCGAGCTGTCGCGCGTGCTGGGCTGGGATGCGCTGACGCCCGCGGTGCTGGCCCGGGCGCAAGACTGGTCGACGAGTGCCTACAGCGGGGCACTGAACCTCAACACGGCGCCTTTGCCCCTGCTCGAAGCCTTCGTTGATGATTGCGGCACGGTATGCCGTGATCGCCTCGCTCGACGCGATGAGGCCCTGTTTTTCTCGGGCCGGCAGTTCGAGGCGGAAACCGGGGCGCGGCTGCTCGGCGATCGCGATACCGATTTCCGCAACGCGCCGTCGGAGGCGTGGCGTCTCGCGTTCTGGGGCGCCTCAGGCAGGGCATGGCGCATCCATGTACGATTGACCCCCTTGGCGGATCAAGCGGCGCCGTGGACTGTCGATGCCGTCTACCGCGCCCCTCGCCCCGATGCCGATGACGCTCCGCCGACGATTCCAAGCCCTCTTTTCGCCGACGCGCCGCTGGATCGGGGCTGAGGGCGAAGCGATCCAGCCGGGAGGCTGGCTGGGGCCTGTCGAAGTCGTCGTGCCACGCACGGCTTGCGAACATCGCCGCCTTGCGTTCCCGCAACTCGCCGCCGACCAGCGAACTGCCGCGCTGAAGCTTGCTGCGTCGCGCGCTCTGCTGTCGGAGGGCGGGCGCTGGATCGCGCGTTGGCAGGACGACGTGGCACAGGTCTGGCTGGTCGACGCTGCTGTGCTCGCGGATGTCGATCCTGCGGCCACACTCGTGCCGGAAAGCGGGCTTCGTCCACCACCGGCGACGCCCGAGGCGACGCGTCTGCTGGCCATGCGCGAAGGCGTGGAGGGTCAGGTCTGGCGCGAGGGGCGGCTGTTTGCCTCGCGCTGGTGGCCGTCGGCCCCGGACGCCGCGTCCTGGGGCCGATTCCTGCGTTCCGCCTCGCTCACGGCTGACGATGTCACGCCCCCGCCAGTCGAGACCTTGCCGCTGGCGTCGTCGCCGTGGGGCCGCGCCGACGATCGACTGCGTTGGTCGGCGACCCAGTTGGAGCGCGCGTTCTGGCGCAGCCTCGGCCTGTTGGCCGGCCTGCTGCTGGGCTGGCAGGTGGTGGCCACGGCGGTCTGGGCGATCGCGGCCCGCTGGCAGGATGCGGAACTCGACCGCGTCCGCGGGGAATCGATGCCGCTGATCGAGGCGCGCGAGCAGGCGGAAGCCGCGCAGGCCCGCATGGCGGCCTACGTCGATCTGTCGAACACACCGGTGGACCATGTGCTGATTGGCGACCTGAAGCGCGGCCTTCCCGCGGATGCACGCCTGCTCGCGTGGAACCGGGATGCCGGCGGCTTGCGGGTCGAAGTGCAATCGGCGACCACCGATCCAAGGGTTTTCGTGCAGGCGTTCCGCGAGCACCCGGTGCTCGCCGATATCGTCGCCAATCCTAGCGAAGCGGGCCGCATCGTTCTCGAAGTCGATCTCGATGCCCCGGCGGCAACGTCGCCGGAGGCCGCGCCATGAGCGCGGCCTGGCAGTCCTTGCACGGCCAATGGCGGGCGAACCGCCGCCTGCGCATCGCCGTCGGTCTGGCCCTTCTGGTGGCCGTCCTGCACGCCGCGATCGCCCTTTCGGAGGCGCGCGGCGCGCGCATCGAGCGCTATTTGCAGGATCGCAGCCTGCTGGGACGGCTCGAGGGTGCGGCCGCCGATGCGGCGTGGACCGGCCGCGCGACGGAGGCACGTGACGCGCTCGCAACGATGGAGGCGACGATGACGGCCGCGGCCAGCGCCGGCGAGGCTCAGGCCGAACTGCAGGCGCTGCTCAGCGCCCTGGCCGCCACGGCCGGGCTCGACCAGCCTCGCGTGCGTTCGGAGGCCGCGCTCGACGTCGAGGGTGTGCCCGACCTCTGGCAGGTCGTGGCCCGGCTGGATGCCGGTGCCACGCCGAGCGCCATCGACAGCGCGTTGCGGGACTTGGCGCAGCGGCCGTGGTTGCGCGTCGAGCGCATCGAAATCCGCGACGGATCGCCGGCCACCGTGCAGCTGATCGTCCGCGGCTACCTCCGCAAGGCGGGGGAGGGCGAATGAGCAGCGTTTGGACCCTTGCCGTCGCCCGTGTTGGCGCTGCGGTGCGTCAGCCCGAATTCCGTCGCGTGATCGTCGCCTTCGTGCTGGGTGGGCTGGCGTTCCTGGTGTTGGGCACCACGCCCACCCGCTTGCCGGCGACGACGACCGGCACGCTGGCCTGGGCGCTGCCCGCCGTCCCCTCGACCCCGCCGACGCCGTGGGATGTGCCTGTCTGGGCCTCCGAGCCCGCGAAGGCTGCCGCTGCGGCGACCGAGGCCCCTCAGCCCCGCCTGCTGGGGACGGTGCGCGTCGCCGGCCGCTGGCGCGCGCTCTTCGACATGCCTGATGGCCGCCGCGTGCGTGCCGCGGAAGGCGAGCGCTTGCCCGATGGCGCTGAAGTCACCACCGTGGCGGCCACCCGTGCCGAATGGCGCGACGGCCGCGGGGAGCGCCACGAGGCGCGCCTCCTCGACGCCCGCCAGCCTTGAACCGATTGACGTGATCCGGACGAACCCATGCCTTTTTCGCTGACGCCCGCCCGACTGCCCCTCGCCCTGCTGGTCGCGCTCGTGCTCGCTGGTTGCGCCACTGCCCCGGCGAACCTGCCGGAGCCGCTGCGCGCCCCGCTGCCGACGACGGAAGCGCCCGCGGTGGCCGAGGACGCCGCCGATGACGGCCCGCGCATTTCCGAGGGGCCGCGGACCGAAGCGCCGCCCGCGCGGCTCCTCGATGCGCGCCGGAGCCCGGTCCGACCGGGCGGGGCGCCGATCGCCCTCGCCATCGACGGCGCAAACCTCACCGCCTTCATCGACGAGGTGTTCGCCAACCAGTTGGGCTTCTCGATCGAGGTCGAACAGGCGGTGCGCGACAAGCAGGACCTCGTGAGCCTCCGCCTCGTCGATCCCGAGCCGCCGAACCGCCTGTACGCGATCGCCGAGGAAGTGCTGAAGCGCTACGGCGTCGCCGTCGTGCAGGAGCAGGGGCGCTTGCGCTTCACCGCCGAGTCGGGTGCCGTCGTCGAGGCGCCGCAGCTGCTCACCGGCCGCGCCTTGCCCGAGGTGCCCGCTGGCCAGCGCCCGATCTTCGTGTTCATGCCGCTCGACGTCGCCGAGCCGGCGCGCATCAGCGCGCAGGTCCGCACGCTCCATGGCAGCGGCGGCCCCGCGGGCCTGCAGGTCACCGAACTCAACGACAACAACGCGCTGCTGCTCAGCGGCCCGCCGGCGCTGGTGAACTCGGCGATGGAAGCGGTGCAGTTGCTGGACCGCACGGGCCTGCGCGAGAAGCGCTCGCTGCGCATCTCGCCGCTCTACCTCAGCGTCGACGTGCTTGCGAAGGAGCTGCGCGAGCTGCTGAGCGGACAGGGCTTCACGTTCCGCAGCACGCCCGGCAGCGGCGGTGCGCTGACCTTCGTGCCGGTGGCCTCCGCGAATGCCCTCGTGGTGTTCAGCGAGTCGGATGCCGCACTCGAGGCCGTGGCGCAGTGGGCCGAGACGCTCGACCAGCCCGCCGATGACGGTGGCACGCAGGCGGGCGCCTACATCTACCAGGTGCGCCACACCACTGCGGAAAGCCTGCGCATCACGATGGAGGCGCTGATCGGCGGGACGCCGTCCGGTGGCGTCGCCGGCGGTGACGGAGTCGCGGCGGGGCAGGGCTCGCGCAGCGTGCAGGGTGGCAACGGTTTCGATGAAGTCGGAAACAGCGTGACGTCCGGCGGCGGGGCCGGCAGCGCCCGCGGAGGGGCGCAGGCCTCGGTCAGCGTGGCGCCGGACGGGAGCCGCATCGTCGTCGACCCGCAGCGCAATGCCATCATCTTCCAGGGCGAGGCCAGTCGCTGGCGCACGCTGCAGAGCGTGCTCGCGCGCCTCGACCAGCCGGCGCGCCAGGTGCTGGTGGAAGTGACGGTGGCGGAAGTGACGCTTACCGACGAGTTCTCCCATGGGGTCGAGTGGGCGCTGCGCGAGGCGGGCATCAGCGATTTCGGCGGAAGCCTCGGCGCCTACACGGGAACCGTGCCCGCCCGCGGTGTGGTGTGGCGCCCGATCTCGTCGAGCGGGCAGGTGCGCGCGGTGATGAACCTGTTCCAGAACAGTACCCGGGTGAACATCCTCTCCACGCCGCGCCTTATGGTGCGCAGCGGCGAGAGCGCGAGCATCGACGTCGGCACCGAGGTGCCGATCCTCACCAGCCAGGCCACGGCGCCCGACCTGGGTGGCGTCACGCCTTCGATCCTGCAGCAGGTGCAGTACCGCAAGACCGGCGTGCTGCTGGAGATCAAGCCGGTGGTGCATTCCAGCCAGCGGGTCGACCTCAGTGTGAGTCAGGAGGTCAGCGAGGCGCAGCAGACCGAATCCAGCACCATCTCGTCGCCTAGCATCTTTTCGCGCCGGCTGCAAACGTCGATGAGCGTCTCGGACGGCGAAGCGACGCTGATGGGCGGGCTGATCTCCAATACCACCACCACAGGCGGTACCGAAATCCCCGGCCTGGGTCGCATCCCGGTGGTGGGGGAGTTGTTCCGCAGCCGCAGCCGCACGGGCAACCGCACCGAGCTGATGGTCCTGATCACCCCGTACGTGATCGAAGACGCGGCCCAGGCGCGGCAGATCACCGAGGCGCTGAGAGCCCGTCTGGGCGAGATTCCGCGCTGAAACAGTTCTGCAGCACCCTGTCGTAAGTCATTGGTTGGCCGCTTTTTTTCAGGGGTGTGACGGTGTCGGCTAACAATTTCTCGACAATCGTTGACGCCCCGAAAAGCCACGTACTACTATCGGCGGGCGTTTGGGGACTGCGTGGTGCTCTTGCATGCGCAGAAGGTGGGTGCCAAACCCGACGGCTCTCTGTCATAGTGAGCCCCGGCGGCAACTTTCCTCCCGTGCCGGCGCCGGCATGATGCATGCAGGCGCTAGGTGGTGCCCGGACGTTGTGCTGTTCTGATGCTTCAAAACCCTAAGCTTAGGAGTAACAACGTAATGACCCTCAACAAGAAGATTCTCGCCGCAGCGATCGTCGGTGGCCTGTTCGCCACGGCGGCCCAGGCGCAGGTCAACCTCAGCGCCTCCGGCGGCTCGACCCCGGTGACGTTCGCGTCGGAGCTCGTGATCTCGAACCCGACCGACGGCCTGGCACTGACGAACGCCGCTAACGCTCTCGATCTCGCGGCCAACCTCCGCTACAACTTCTCCGAGAACGAAGTTCGCTACGCGCGCGTCGAGTGCTCGAGCAACGTCCGCTTCTTGGCTGGTAGCGCGGTGGCTCTGGGCGCCGGCACCGGCGTCCCGGGCGACCTGACGGGTGCCACCATCGGCGCCATCAACGGCCTCGGCACCAACGTGATCACCTTCTCGATCACCTCGGGCACCGGCCTGCTGAAGTCGGTCAACACCCTGACCATCAACGGCAACCGCAACATCACCGCCACCACGGCCGGCTCGTGCTCGTACAGCCTGTACGACCAGCCGTCGCAGGCTGCTGCTGGCGGCACCGCCGGCCTGATCACGACCGTTTCGGGTAACTACATCACGTTCGCCCAGAGCTATGGTCTGGCCGTTCTGAACCCGCGTGGCGCCGTCGCCAACGTCGAGGCCAGCCCGTCGTTCTCGCGCTTCGTCTCGGCCGCCCCGACCAGCTCCGTTGATCGTGGCAACCTTGGTTCGATCGTGTTCGACACCCGCGCCAACGTTGCGGTTGCTCAGGGCACGACGGCGACCCAGCCGCGTCTCGCCAACGGCGTTGCCGCCACGCTGGCCGATCTGCTCGACGCCGACTCGACCCACTCGATCGCTGGTGATTTCTCGGCTGCGGCCAACTCCAACGGCACGTTCTCGGGCGCTGCCCTGAGCCGCGTGTACTTCTCGGTGAACGCCGACTGCTCGACCGTCGACGTCGCCGCGAATGCCGTGACCGCCACCTCGGCCCGCTTCGACACTGGTCCGACCGCCGTCAACGCCTCGCTCTGCTACGCCCCGCGTACGGGCGTCGCCATCCCGGCTTCGGGCTACGCGCAGACCTTCAACGCCGTGTCGACTGACACTGCGCTGTACTCGGTCACCAGCCTCGGCCCGGTCACCCTGGGTTCGATCACCCGCAACGGCACCTCGCTGCAGGCCCCGTTCGTCCAGCTCCCGGCTGGCTGGCTGAGCCGCGTCGTCCTGACGAACACCGGTACGGTGGCTCGTCCGTACACGATCGCTGCGCAGACGGAAGCCGGCACGACGGCGGCGCTGGGCTCGGCGGCTACGGGCACCATCCCGGCCGGCGGCACCATCGTCCTGAGCGTCTCGGACATCGTCACCTTCACGGGCAACTCGCGCGGTACGCTGGTTGCCACGGTTGCCGGCCCGACGAACGACATCCAGGGTCTGTACCAGATCGTGAATGGCGTCACGGGCTCGATCGCCAACACCGCGATGCAGCGTCCGGGCACCAACTAATCCTTCCGGGTTAGTCGCAACACGAGAAAGGCCCGCGCAAGCGGGCCTTTCTTTTTGGCTTCTCGATCACGCCGCGGTAGAAGCGTTGTCCTCGGCGACAATTTGCAACGACAAGCCGGGTCAGATGACCGCGGAAGAAGGCGTAAACAGGCTTGCCGGAGCCGAGATTTCTCCCCGGCTATGGCCCTCGTGTCAGATCCGCTCGATCTCTGCCCGCCAGAACTCAAGTAGCGCTTCTTCCATCCTTGACGGGCTGTAGCGGGCCACCGTCGCCGCCATGGCTTGGCGAATCGACGCGCTCGCTGGCGGATCCGCCTTGCACAGGTCCAGCGCCGCGGCGAGGCCCTTGACGCAGGCCCGCCAGTCGCCGGTATCCGCCCACCACCCGTTCGCGTCGCCCATGTACTCGCGTCCGCCGTCGCCGTGAAAGCCAGCGACCAGGCATCCTGCGGCCATGGCTTCCAAGGGCGGCAGTCCGAAGGACTCTTTGTGTGACAGGGAGAGGAACACGGCGCTCTCGCCCAGCGATGCTGCTGCTTCCTGCTGCGTGCCGCCTTGGATGGCGACCCAGGGAACATCGGCGTGGCGTGGATGCATCCGTCGCAAGGTTGCCTGCACGAATGCCGCGTAGTCGCCCAGCTTGCGCGGCATGCAGGCCACTTGAAGCTTCTTGTTTGGCGCTGGCTTGAACCGCTGCGGATCCACGGCGCAAGGAATGATAGGAATGTCGGTCAAGCCATACACGTCGGCGAAGAACTGCTGAACCGAATGGCTCGAAGCAATGAAGCCATCGACCCCCAGTTCGTGCGCACCCCCTCCCGGATTGGATGGAAAGGGAATGTAGTACTGGTTCTGACAGAACATCAGTTTGCGCACAGGAGCCTGCCGTAGTGCTTCCACATAGGTGGAAAAACCCTCGGGAATCACCCAGATGTCACCCGGCTCGACGGTCAATCGCCCCCCGTGCAACGTGAGAGGGACATCGATCCCGTAGAAGTCTCGTTCGGGCCGGGTGGCCAGGGCGACAGACGCCCGGAATCCATTCTTGGCAAGTGTTGCCGCATGCTGGTAGATGACCGAGATGCCGCCAGAGGGAAAGGCGAAGGCTTCGGCAACGAAAAGAATGCGGCGCTTAGACATGGGGTTGAGGCTGGGCGGGCGGTGAGGTTTGGAGCGTAGCGACATCGCATGGGCCTCGGGGCTCATCCCGCCGAGGGCTTTCCTGTGTCGAACGCTGTGTTGGCTGCCGGTCCTCAGGCGCCTCGACGTTGTTTTGCTCCCAGTCGCTCGTGAAGCTCACCGATGGCTCGACAGAACACCTCAGCGAAGCGCTCTGGTTTGGCGAAGTCTGCTTCGGCCACGCGCTTACGGAGACCGCGGCGCAGCTTGCGAAGCTCGGCGGTCGAGCGCGTTGCCTCTACCGCTTTTTCCACGTAAGCCTCGAGGTCATCGGTCAGCCAGTCGTCGAGGCCGAGGGCGCCGAGGATCATCGCGCCTTGCCGGGCCCACATCCCTTCACCGGCGAGGCTCAGCACCGGCACACCCATCCACAGCGCGTCGAGCGTGGACATCCCGCCGTTGAAGGGGAAGGGATCGAGGGCGACGTCGACACGGTGGAAGGCCGCGTAGTAGTCGGCGCGGCGGGTGTACCCTTCGAGGACCAATCGCTCGGCCGGAATGCCATAACTTGCGAAACCCTCGATGATCGCCGTGCGCGCGGCTGCATGGTCGAACTGGCGGCCCTTCAACAGCAAGCGGCTGTCCGGCGCGGCAGCAAGGATCCGCGCCCAGGTGGCGATGACCCGCGGATTGAGCTTAGCGATCGTGTTGAAACACCCGAACGTGAAGGGCGCATCGGTCGCGCAAGGCGGGTCGGACACGGGGGGCGCATCGGCCGGCGCGGTGAAGGGCAGGCGTGGCAGGGGTAGCCGCAGCAGCGACTCGACGTACTCGCCGTCGACGCCCGGCGGCGTCGACACGGCGTCGCTGACCACCGCGTCGATGGTGGCAAGGCCGGTGCTGTCGCCGTAGCCGAGCCAGCTGAGTTGCGTCGGCGCCGGCTTCAGCGCGAACAATCCGAGGCGGTGATGGCCGGTATGGCCAGAGAGGTCAATCAGGACGTCGATGCGGTCCTCACGCACTTGGCGGGCAGCGCTGAGGTCATCGGTGCCGCTGATGTCCACCCACTGGTCTACCTGCGTCTGCAGGCGGGCAGGCACCGGGTCGCCCGGTAGGCCGGGGCGATTGCTGTAGGCGCACAGCCACCAGCCGCGAGCGCGCAGGGCCGGCAGCAGGCCCTCTAGCAGCAGGCCCACCGGATGGTGGCGGAAGTCGCCCGAGACGAGGCCCACGCGCAGGGGGCCTGCATCGCGGTCCGGTGCAGGCGCCATTGGCGGGTGCGCCGCCGCAAGCGCCTCGCCGTAGCTGCGGTGCAGAGCGGCGACTTCGTCGCGGGCTACCTCGGGCAGGTACTGCATGGCCATCAGCAGGTTGCTGAAGACCACCGGCGTGAGACCGGGGCGCTTCAGGCTTTCGCGCAGCACTTCCGCGGCGGGACGAGCGAAGCCGAGGTCGAGTAGGGTCGACCCGAGGTTGTTTCGGGCATCGACCCAGTCCGGATTGGCGCGCAGCGCGTCTTCGAAGCAGGCGGCGGCATCCTCAAGCCGCCCAACAGCGTGGTAGGCGATGCCGAGGTTGTAGCGCGCCATCAACTCATGCGTTGCGGCCTGTTCGAGAAAGCGCAGGGCTTGGTCCGCCCGCCCGGTGTCGGTGAGGATGGCGCCAAGCAGGCTGGCGGCGCGGAACTCCCCCGGGCTTTCGGCGAGCAACCCGCGGCATTGCTCCTCAACCGTGGCAAGATCGCCGCGGCGCAGGGCGTCCATGGCTTGGGAGAGTCGGGGGGGCATGGGGGCGGTATGTCGTTCCATCGGGCATGTCCGTGCGTTTTTGAAGCCCATAGTGTCCAATGCGGGACCCGCCGAAGGCCACCCTTGCGCACGTGATGACCCACTCGGTACGCGGCGACACCCTGCCCGCCCTCGACGGCCTGCGCGGTCTGGCCGTGGGCATCGTGCTGATGTCGCACCTCGCCAACGCCGGCTTGCCGGTGTTGCCGGGCCTGAGCCTCTCCGGCATAGGCAAGAGCGGCGTTTACCTGTTCTTCGTGCTGAGTGCCTTTTTGCTGACGCGACTGCTGCTGCAGTGGCCTGTGGCGAACTGGCGGCGGGGCGCGAGTTGGGCGGATTACGCCTTGCGTCGGGTGTTGAGGATCTGGCCGCTCTACCTCGTGGTGCTGCTGGCCAGCGCGGTGATCAGCGCCACGGCCGTCGCGCCTTGGTGGCCTTACCCGATGGATGCCGTCGCGCTGCTGCGCCACCTCACGTTGCAGGAAGGCACCAGCGTGTTGTGGAGCATCCCGGTGGAGTTCCACTACTACCTCTGGTTGCCTCTGGTCGCATGGGTTTTGGCCGTGGCCCAGCGGGCCGGTGGCCTGCTGCTTGCTTCGGCACTGGCGACGTCGGCCGGCGTGGCGGTGATGATCCTCTGGCCCCCGTCAGCCTCACTCGTGAACGATGTGCGGCTCGGCCCCTACCTCGTGCTGTTCTTCGCTGGAGGGCTGGCCGCCCTGGTCTCGGTGCACCAGCCGACGCCCATGCCGCGGTCCGAGCGGGCCTTTGGATGGCTCGGCCTTCTGGCCCTGTTGGCCTTCGTGGCCACGGTGCCGGCCGTGGCGGCCGCGATCGGCGGCGGGGCGTTCCAGGCCGATCTCAACCATCGCTGGTTCGCCTTTTTCGCCGTCGCGTGGTCGGCCCTGCTGCTGGCCGTCGTGCATGGGCCGGCGCGGCTGCGCAGGCCCTTCGAGTGGCGGCCGCTGCGCTGGCTGGGCTGGGTGAGCTTCAGTGCCTACCTCTGGCATATGCCCGTGCTGGCGGTCGTCACGGGCCCCATGGGGCTGGCGGGCGCGCCGGCGTTGGCGGTGTTCGCCGTGTTGACGGCGCTGGTTTCGTGGGCCTCCTGGCGGCTCGTGGAGCGCCCCTTGCAGCGTGTGCGCTGGCCTCGGTAACCGCCAGCCGCGTCCGAGGCCGCCGGCAAGGGCGCCTAGGCCGACTGTTACAATCCGCCACCCTTTCGAACGCGCCTTGCCATGCCCGTCCACCAGAGCGTCCTCGAACTCGTCGGCAAGACGCCCATCGTCAAGGCCCGCAAGCTCGACACCGGTTTGTGCGAGCTGTACCTCAAGCTGGAGTGCATGAACCCGGGCGGCTCCATCAAGGACCGCATCGGCGTGACGATGATCGAGGCGGCCGAGAAGGCCGGGAAGATCCAGCCCGGCGCCACGCTGGTGGAGGGCACGGCGGGCAACACCGGCATCGGCTTGGCGCTGGCCGCGCAGCAGAAGGGCTACCGGCTGGTGCTGGTGGTGCCCGACAAGATGAGCCGCGAGAAGATCTTCAACCTCAAGGCCATGGGCGCCGAAGTGATCCTGACGCGCTCCGACGTGGCCAAGGGCCATCCGGATTACTACCAGGACCTCGCCGCGCGCATCGCCGCCGACACTCCGGGTGCCTACTTCATCAACCAGTTCGGCAACCCGGACAACCCGCTCACGCACGAGACGGTGACTGGCCCCGAGATCTGGGAACAGATGCAGGACGTGGGCGGAATGGACGCCATCGTCTTCGGCTGTGGCAGCTCGGGCACGATGACCGGCCTCTCGCGCTACTTCGCCAAGACTGCGCCGCACGTCGAGCTGGTGCTGGCCGATCCGGTCGGCTCCATCCTCACCAAGTACATCAACGAGGGCATCCTCGACACCAAATCGGGCAGCTGGCTGGTGGAGGGCATCGGCGAGGACTTCCTGCCGGACATTTCCGACTTCACCCGCGTCAAGAAGGCCTACGCGGTCTCCGACAAGGACAGCATGCTCGCCGGCCGCGAGTTGCTGGCGAAGGAGGGCGTGCTGGGTGGCTCTTCTTCCGGGACTTTGTTGGCCGCCGCGCTGCGCTACTGCCGCGAGCAGACCACGCCGAAGAAGGTGGTGGTGTTCGTCTGCGACACGGGCAACAAGTACCTGTCGAAGATGTACAACGACTACTGGATGCTCGACCAGGGCTTCCTCGACCGCCCGCAACACGGCGACCTGCGCGACCTGATCCTGCGCCCCTACGCTGCGCGCGACACCATCGTGGTCAGCCCGAACGACCTGCTCACCGTCGCCTACCAGCGCATGAAGCTGTACGACGTCTCGCAGCTGCCGGTGATCGAGAACGAGCGGATCGTCGGCATCCTCGACGAGAGCGACGTGCTGATGCACGTGCACGCCGACGAGGCGCGCTTCCGCGATCCGGTCTCCACGGCCATGGTCACCAAGCTGGAACTCGTCGACATGCGCTCGCCGATCAACAGCCTGATGGGCGTGTTCGAGCGTGGCCACGTGGCCATCGTGATGGACGGCCCGAAGTTCCTCGGCCTGATCACCCGCATCGATTTCCTGAACTACCTGCGCCGCAAGGTGCAGTGAGGCCGCGCGACGCGCGCCCCACGCGAGGACTGCCATGAGTGACACGAATTACGGCTTCGGCACGAAAGCCATCCACGCCGGCCAGAGCCCCGACCCGAGCACGGGCGCGGTGATGGTGCCGATCTACGCCACCTCGACCTACGTGCAGGAAAGCCCCGGCGTGCACCAGGGCTACGAGTACTCGCGCAGCCACAACCCGACGCGCTTCGCCTACGAGCGCTGCGTGGCGGCCTTGGAGGGCGGCCGGAACGGCTACGCCTTCGCCTCCGGGCTCGCTGCCACCTCGACCATCCTCGAGCTGCTGGATTCCGGCAGCCACGTGGTGGCGATGGACGACGTCTACGGCGGTACCTACCGCCTGTTCGAGCGCGTGCGCCGGCGCAGCGCGGGCCTCGACTTCTCGTGGGTCGACCTCTCGGATCTCGATGCGTTCGAGGCGGCCATCCGACCCAACACGCGGATGGTGTGGATCGAAACGCCCACCAATCCCACGCTGAAGCTGGTCGACATCGCCGCGGTGGCCGAGCGCGCGAAGAAGCGCGGCCTGATCGTGGTGGTCGACAACACTTTCTGTTCGCCGGCGTTGCAGCAGCCGATCGCGCTGGGTGCGGACATCGTCATGCACTCGGCGACGAAGTACATCAACGGCCACAGCGATATCGTTGGCGGCCTCGCGGTGGTGGGTGATCGCGCCGACCTCGCCGAGCAGATGACCTTCCTGCAGAACGCCGTCGGCGCCGTGCAGGGGCCGTTCGACAGCTTCCTCGCGCTGCGGGGCCTGAAGACCCTGCACCTGCGCATGAAGGCGCATTGCGAGAACGCGCAGGCCATCGCCGAGTTCCTCGAGCACCACCCGGCCGTGGAGCGCGTGGCCTATCCGGGCCTGAAGGCGCACCCGCAGTACGCGCTGGCCCAGCGGCAGATGAAGGGCCCGGGCGGCATGGTCAGCGTGTGGCTGAAGGGCGGTTTCGAGGCGGCCAAGCGCTTCATGGAGCGCACCGAGCTGTTCGCCTGTGCCGAGAGCCTCGGCGGCGTCGAGAGCCTCGCCAACCATCCGGCAGTGATGACCCACGCCAGCGTGCCGGCCGAACGCCGCGCGGCGCTGGGCGTCACCGACAACCTGGTGCGACTGTCGGTCGGCGTGGAAGATCTCGCGGACCTGCGTGCCGAGCTGGAGCGGGCGCTCGGGTGAGCAGGGCCGCGGCCTCGCTGTTGCCCCTCGGGGCGCGGGAGCGCTCCCTGGCGTGGGAGCTCAGCAAGCGCGAGATCGTGGGGCGCTATCGCGGGGCCTCGTTCGGCGTGCTCTGGGCGCTACTCCAGCCTTTCCTGATGCTGGGGGTGCTGACGCTGGCCTTCGGCGAAGTCCTGGGCTCACGCTGGCCCGGCGCCGAAGGCACGGCGGGCTTCGCCATCATCCTGTTCGTCGGACTGATGGTGCATGGCGTGCTTGCCGAGTGCCTCGGAAAGGCCTGCACGCTCATCACCGCGAACGCCAGTTACGTCAAGAAGGTGGTTTTTCCGATCGAGCTGCTGGCCTGGCCGGTGCTGGCCTCGGCGGTGTTCCATTTCCTCGCCAACGCGCTGGTGCTGGCCGGCATGCTGCTGCTCGTGGGGCGCACGCCGCCGCCCACCCTGTTGCTCCTGCCTGTCGTGCTGCTGCCGATGGTGCTGCTGTGCCTTGGCCTCGTCTGGGCGCTCGCGTCCTTGAGCGTCTACGTCCGTGACGTGCAGTACGTGGTGCCGCCCCTCGTCACCGCGACGATGTTCCTTTCCTCGGTGATCGTCCCGCCCGACGCCGTGCCCGAGGCCTGGCGCTTTGTCTTCGAGGGCAATCCGCTGACGCCGGTCGTTGATGCCGCACGTGCCGTGGCTCTCGCCGGCACGATGCCCGACTGGTCGGCGTTGGCGGTGCAGGGCGCCATCGGCCTCGTCGTGGCGATCACGGGCGCGGCGCTGTTCCTGCGCCTGCGCCGGGGGTTCGCCGATGTCCTCTGAGCCGGTGGTCCGCGTCCGCGGGCTGGGCAAGCGCTATGAGCGCTTCGCCAGTCCCTCGCGGCGCCTCCTCGCGTTGCTGGGCGGCCCGCGTCGTTCGCAGGCGCATTGGGCCCTGCGTGGCGTCGACCTCGAGGTGCGGCCCGGCGAGACCGTCGGCCTGCTCGGGCGCAACGGCTCGGGCAAGTCCACCTTCCTGCAGATGGTCTGCGGCACGCTCGAACCCACCGAGGGGAGCGTCGAGGTACGGGGCCGCGTCGCCGCCCTGCTCGAACTCGGGGCCGGCTTCAATCCGGAATTCAGCGGCCGCGAGAACGTCTACCTAAACGCCTCGATGCTCGGCCTCAGCCGCGCCGAGACCGAGCGCCATTTCCAGGCCATCGTTGATTTCGCCGACATCGGCGACTATCTCGACGAGCCGGTGCGCACCTATTCCAGCGGCATGTTCGTGCGGCTCGCGTTCGCCGTTGCTGTCGCGGTGGAGCCCGACCTGCTGGTGGTGGACGAAGCGCTGGCCGTCGGCGACGAGGCGTTCCAGCGCAAGTGCTTCGCCCGCATCGAGCAGATGAAGGCGCGCGGTGCCGCCATCCTGTTCGTGTCGCACGCGACCGCCGCGGTCGTGCAGCTCTGCGATCGGGCCGTGCTGCTCGATGCCGGGGAGGTCCTCGCCGTCGGGGCGCCCAAGGCGGTCGTCGCGGCCTACCAGAAGGTGCTGTACGGCGCGCCGGAGCGGCGGGCCGCGCTGCTGGCGGAGCTGCGCGCCGGCCGATGGGAGACGGCGCCGGGCAGCGGCGTTGGCGCCCCGGCGATGAGTGCGCGCTTCGATCCCGGACTCGTGCCGGAAAGCACCGTGCACTACGAATCGCGCGGTGCCCGCATCGAATCCCCCGAACTCGTCGATGCCGAGGGTCGAGCGGTGAATGTGCTCGCCCCGGGCGAGTGCTACCGCTATCGTTTCCGTGTCCGTTTCGACCAGGCCGCGCGCTTCGTCCACTTTGGCATGCTGATCAAGTCCACCAGCGGCGTCGAACTCTGCGGTGTCGATTCCCACCCCCACGGCGAAGGTGTCGATGCCGTGCCTGCTGGCAGCGTCGTCGACGTGGCCTTTCCGTTCCGTGCCTCTCTGCTGCCCGGCACTTACTTCCTCAATGCCGGCTGCGTCGGGTGGCTGGATGGCGAGGGCGAAACCTACCTCCATCGCATCGTCGACGCGTTGGCGTTCCGGATCGAAGCGGCCGGATCGCCCACGCGGCGCTCGGGCTTCTTTGACCTCGCGCTCGAGCCTGCCTGCGAGTACGCCATCGGAGCTGCACCATGAACACGACGGAACGTCCCACGGCCCTCGTGGTCCTTGGCATGCATCGCAGTGGCACATCGGCGGTGGCAGGGGCCCTGGTCGCGCGCGGCGCGCACGCCGGCAACGCCCTCTTGCCCTCGACCTCGGACAACGCGAATGGCTATTTCGAGGACGCGCGCCTGGTTGCGGCGAGCGACGCCCTGCTGGCATCCGCCGGATTGACCTGGGACGAGCCCGGCCCGCTGTCGCGTCCGATCGTGGCTCCAGAAGCGCAGGCGGCGATGGTCGAGGTGTTCTGCGCACTGCGCGGGCGTTCGACGCCTGCTGTCGTCAAGGACCCGCGCGCCTGCCGCTTGGTGCCGGAATGGTCGCAGGCCATGGCCGAGGCCGGCCTTCGTCCCGCCTACCTGATCGTGCTGCGAGATCCACGCGAGGTCGCGGCCTCCTTGCAGGCCCGCGACGGCATGTCGGCCTACCGCGCAGGCCGGCTTTGGCTTGAACATCTGTTGGAAGCTGAACTCGCCACACGCGGCGCGGCCCGCGTCTTCATCGACTTCCAGGACCTGGTGCAGGCACCGGACGCCACTCTGGACACGGCGCTTGGCGTGTTGGGGCTCGGCGACGTGCTGCGCCCGGATGTCGCGCGCGGCACCGGTGTCGACGCCCGGCTTCGCCGACAGCGTGCCGAAGGCGGGGAGGGCGAGGTCTTCGCCGAGCGCGTTTACGCGTTCGCCAAAGGCTGCCTGGGCACGGCGGGCGACGGCGCGGTGGTCGCGGCGGCATTCGACGCCTTCCGGGTTCGCTGGCTCGAGGATGCGGAGAGCGCGCGCGCCGCGCTGCTCGATGCCCGGGCGCGCGAGGGCCGCGAACGCGAGGACGCCTTGCGCCTGCTCCGCGAAGTCCGCAATGGACTGGCCTTGGCCGACGCCTGGGAAAAGGCGCCGTCACGGGCGCCGAATCCGCGCGTCTACTGGCGTGCCCTTGATGCGGCGCATTCAGAGGACCGTTCGTTCGCCGCCCGTGCGCAGGCCGACGGTGGCTTTGTCGCGACGGTTGGTGGCCCCGGGATTGGCGTGGATCGCCTGCGCCTCGATCCGGACGACCGCGCGGGCGTGTTCGAGATCACCGCGCTCGTCGTTGCCGGCGTCCCGGTGACGGACCTGCCGGCGGCCGTCGTCGCCTGCAACGGCGTCGTGCGCCCGACCGCGGGCGGACTCTTGCTTGTCGCCACCGACGATGATCCGTGGATCGAGATCGCGCTCGGGTCCATGGCGCCGGCCGGAACCAGCGTGCCCGTCCGATTTGACCTGCGTGGCCGCGGACTGCCCGAGTTGCTCTGGTCCTTGGTCGAGCAGGAAGCCATCGGTGCGACTCGCCTTCGCGAGCTCGAGGCGCTCACCCAGGACCTCGCCGAGCGGCGCGCTGCTGATGCTGCTGCGGCGCAAGCAGAGGCGGCCGTCGTCCTGGACGCTCTGGATCGCCTTGCGCGACAGTCCGCGGAAATCCTGGGTTGGACGCGGCGCCGGACCTTCCGGTACTGGTGGCGGCGCTGGCGCGGCAAGGTGGAGACGCCCGAGGGCACGCCGTGAGGCCGATGCTGCAGCCGCTGGCCAACTTGAAGGCAGTGGAGGAGCACGACGGTCTGTGGGCGTCCGAAGGCGCCGATCCGCAGTTCCTCGTCGTTCGCAACGGCCACGCCTTCGCCTGTACCGGCGGCTGGTACCGGCTTCGGCTGCGCCTCGTCGCGCGCGAGGGCGCCATTCTGGCGCCCTGCCTTTACCCCGACTACGGCGGCGGAATGACCGAACTGGAGCGCATTCCGCTGGGATCGCCGGATGCCGACGGCTGGATCGACGTGCTGGTGCGCTTCAAGTACGCGGTCCGCGCGCTGCGGCTCGACCCGACCGCGGTCGAGGCGCATTTCGTGGCCACGGGCTTCAGCCTGCGCCGTCGCCACCGCCCGGCGGCCATGGTCGGCATGCTGCGCGACATCGCTCGCTCGCCCCGCGGCGGTCGCCGGATGGCAGTCCGATTGGCCATGGCGACCGTGCGCGACTTGGCAAGGGGCAGGTTGGGCGCCGCTGGCGAGCGCTTGTTGCGAGGTTACTCGGCGCTGCAGGTGGACGGGCAGGACGACTACACGGCCTGGTGCGCGCGCTTCGCCCCACCGTTGAGCAAGAGCGAGGCTGCGCAGCGCTGCGCGCGCCTTTCGGCGAGGCCGGTGATCGCAGTGCTGATGCCGGTCTACAACCCGCCGGAGCGCTGGTTGCGTCGGGCGATCGACAGCGTGCGCGCGCAGTCCTACCCGCACTGGCAGTTGTGCATCGCCGACGACGCGTCGCCGGCACCACACGTGGCCCGGGTGCTTGCCGAAGTCGCCGCATCCGACCCGCGCATCCGCGTGGTCCGTCGTGCGGAGAACGGCCACATCTCCGAGGCCTCGAACAGCGCGCTCGCCCTCGTGGATGGCGAGTTCGTGGCCCTGCTGGATCACGACGACGAGCTCCACCCGGATGCCCTTCTGCACGTCGCCGAGGCGATCGCCCGCCATCCGTCGGCGGGCGTGCTGTATTCCGACGAAGACAAGATCGACGAGCACGGCCGCCGCTACGAGCCCTACTTCAAGCCGCGCTTCGATCCCGACCTGCTCCTCGGGCAGAACTGCGTGTCCCACCTCGGCGTCTACCGCACCGAGCTGATGCGCGCGGTCGGCGGATTCCGCAAGGGCTACGAGGGCTCGCAGGATTGGGACCTCGCTTTGCGCTGCATCGAGCGCTGTGGCGCGGCGAACGTCGTTCACCTGCCCCACGTGCTCTACCACTGGCGTTCGATCGAAGGCTCGACAGCGCTGGCCGTCTCGGAGAAGTCATACGTGGTCGACGCCGGCCGCCGCGCGGTCGCCGACCACCTCGCGCGCACCGGCATCGAAGCGGAGGTGCAGGTGCTCGCCGGCGGCCACCTGGCGGTGCGCCGACCGCTGCCGTCGCCGGCGCCGCGGGTGAGCCTCGTCATTCCGACCCGCGACCGTGTCGACCTGCTGCGCCAGTGCGTGGACAGCGTGCTGCGGCGTTCGACCTATCCGGACTTCGAGATCCTCGTCGTCGACAACCACAGCGTCGAGCCTGAGACGCTGGCGTACTTCGAGTCGCTGGCTTCAGAGCCCCGCGTGACCGTGCTGCGCTACCCGCACCCGTTCAACTACTCGGCGATCAACAACTTCGCCGTGCGCCACGCGACGGGCGAAGTCCTGTGCCTGCTCAACAACGACATCGAGGTCATCACGCCGGGCTGGCTCGAGGAGATGGTGGCCCAAGCGCTGCGGCCCCGCATCGGTGCGGTGGGCGCGATGCTCTACTACCCCGATGACAGCATCCAGCACGCGGGCGTGCTGCTGGGGTTCTCCGGCGTGGCCGGCCATTTGTATGCCGGTTGGCCGCGCGGCACCGGCGGTCACATGGGGCGCGCACGCCTCGTGCAGCGCCTGAGCGCCGTCACCGCGGCGTGCCTGGTCGTGCGCCGCGCGCTGTGGGACGAGGTGGGGGGGCTCGACGAGCAGCTCGCTGTCGCATTCAACGACATCGATTTCTGCCTCCGACTCGACGTGAAGGGGCATACCAACCTATGGACTCCGCATGCGGAGCTCTATCACCACGAGTCGGCGTCTCGTGGCAAGGAGGACACCCCGGAGAAACAGGCGCGCTTCAAGGCCGAGGTCGATTTCATGCTGCAGCGCTGGGGCGCGCGCCTCGCGGACGACCGCGCGTACAACCTCAACCTGTGCCTCACCTCGACGCCCTTCGCGCTCGCGTCGCCCCCGCGCACGGCGCCCTGAGTAGGCGGCGGGTCGGGCGCTAGCCCGAACGTCCAGTCCGCGGGCGCCCAAGCTACGGTGGCGCGCCGGTATCATTGGTGTCTCCGGTTCCACAGGCCGATGCCATGACGCCCCCGAATCCGGCGCAGACCCCGCGCCGAAGCAAACTCTACAGTTCCGCTGCCGAGGCCCTGCAAGGCCTCGTCGCCGACGGCCAGACCCTCGCGGTCGGCGGCTTCGGCCTGTGCGGTATCCCCGAGGCCCTGATCGCCGCGCTGCGCGATTCGGGCGCCAGGAACCTCACCGCGATCTCGAACAACGCCGGTGTCGACGGCTTCGGCCTCGGCCAGCTGCTCGCCACGCGGCAGATCCGCAAGATGATTTCGAGCTACGTGGGCGAGAACAAGGAATTCGAGCGGCAGTTCCTCGCCGGTGAACTCGAACTCGAGTTCAACCCGCAGGGCACGCTGGCCGAGCGCTTGCGCGCTGGCGGCGCGGGCATCCCCGCGTTCTACGTGCGCACCGGCTACGGCACGATCGTTGCCGAAGGCAAGGAGACGCGGCAGTTCGGCGAGCACTGGTACGTGATGGAGACGGCGCTGCACGCCGACGTCTCGCTGGTGAAGGCGTGGAAGGCCGACACCGCCGGCAACCTCGTCTTCCGCAAGACCTCGCGCAACTTCAACCCCGCCTGCGCGATGGCCGGCAAGGTCTGCGTGGCGGAAGTGGAAGAGCTCGTGGAGGTCGGCGCGATCGACCCGGACCACGTGCACCTGCCCGGCATCTACGTCGACCGCATCGTGGTCAATGCCACGCCCGAGAAGCGCATCGAGCAGCGCACGACCCGCGAAGGAGTGAAGTGACATGCCCTGGACCCGCGACGAGATGGCGCAGCGCGCCGCCCGCGAACTCACCGACGGCGCCTACGTGAACCTCGGCATCGGCCTGCCGACGCTGGTGGCCAACCACATTCCCGAGGGCATGGACGTGTGGCTGCAGAGCGAGAATGGCCTGCTCGGCATTGGCCCGTTCCCGACGGAAGGCGAAGTCGACGCCGACCTGATCAATGCCGGCAAGCAGACGGTCACGGCGCGCGCCGGCGCCAGCTTCTTCGGCAGCCACGACAGCTTCGCGATGATCCGCGGCGGCCACATCGACCTCGCCATCCTCGGCGCCATGCAGGTGACCGACAAAGGCGATCTCGCCAACTGGATGGTGCCCGGCAAGATGGTGAAGGGCATGGGCGGTGCGATGGATCTGGTCGCTGGCGTCAAGCGCGTGGTCGTGCTGATGGAGCACACGGCCAAGGGCGGCGAGCACAAGATCGTGCCCGCGTGCACCCTGCCGCTCACCGGCGTGGGCGTGGTCAATCGCATCATCACCGAGCTTGGCGTGTTCGATGTCGGCCCGAGCGGCTTCCGCGTCGTCGAGCTGGCGCCGGGCGTCGAGCACGACGAAGTGCGGGAGAAAACCGGCGTCCCCCTGCTGGCCTAGTCGCGCACCACGCCCGGGCGACCCGTCGCGGCCAGCGGGTAGAATCCGCGGATGGAACGGATTTCTGCCCTTGCGGTCCGCTGGATCGCGCTTGTGCTTTGGGTGCTCGCCGCTGCGATGTCGGCACCCGGCGCGGCAAGGACGAGCCCCGCTAATCCGCCGCTCGCGGTCGACTCCCTCGTCCACGATCCCGATCGCGGGGAGCTTCGAGGCGAAGGCTGGTTGGTTCCGGCAAATCCCGCTCGTCAGGCCGCGCGCGTCCAGGTGGATGGCGCCGGTGTTTCGGCACTCGTCGAGCTCGATCCCGTGCGTCGCCCCGATGTCGCTCAGGCCATCGGTCGTGCCGACGCGCTCGAAGCGGGCTGGCGATTCCGCACAGCCCTCGAAGTGCCGGGGCCCCCGGGCCCGCTGAACCTGCGCTTCCTCGATGCCGACGGCGCGGTGCTGGCCGAAGTCGCCTCGGTTGCCGTAGCCCAGGTGGCCATCCAGCACGGGGCGCAGCGCCACTGGATCGTCGCATGGGCGATGCTGGTCGTGTTGGCCGCAGGCCTCGTGCTTCGGCATCTGCGACTGCGCCGCCTTGCCGCGCCCACAACGGGCCGCTTGGATGGCGAAGGCGGACCATCCACCGCCCTGATCCCGGCGGCGATCGTCCTCGCCTGCGCGGTGGTGGTGGGCGCGATCGCACCGCCCTTCCAGTCCCCGGACGAGTTCGACCATGTCGAGCGCGCCTACTTCCTGTCCAAGGGGCAGTGGCTGCTGACGACCTCGTCGCGTCAGGTGTCCGGCGGATGGGTCGACGACGGCCTCGTCGACTACATGGGCCATTTCGAATCGCTGCCATTCAAGGCCGAGCAGCGGATCGACCGCGAACGGCTGCTGGCCTCCCAGGAGGTCGCGTGGCAGGGCACGCATCGGTTCGCCGAGGCGCCGGGCACGGGCTACTACCTGCCGCTGGTGTACCTGCCGCAGGCGGTGGCCCTCGCGCTCGGGGAGCGGGCCGGTGCAAGCGTGGATGCCAGCTACCGGCTTGCCCGGCTTGCCTCGGGCGTCGTCGCTGCGCTCCTCTTGTTCGCGGCGTTCCGGCGATGGCGGCCTTCCGCCTTCGCCATGGCCTTGCTGCTGATGCCGATGACCGTGTTCCAGTGGGCGGGCGCGGGCATCGACGCCTTGTCGATCGGCGCGTCTTGCCTCGCCCTGTCGCTTTGGCTTGAGAGCGAGCGTTCGGGCACGGCGCCGAGTGCGCGCCGGATCGTCGGGGTCGCGCTCCTGGTGGTTGCCGTGGTGGGATGCCGGATCCACCTCGCCCCGCTGCTCCTTCTGCCCGTGCTGATGCTGCGTCCCCTCCGGCCCCACCGCATCGCCCTCGGCCTGCTGCCTGCCTTGGTGGTCAGCGCCTGGGTGGTGATCGCCTTGGCTTCGACCCGGCATCCGCACCTGGCGGAGCTGTCGACCATGGACAAGCTGCTGATCTATGCGGGCGATCCTGCGAGCGTGCTCGAGCGGCTGTGGGCGACCGTCACCACCGCCAACCTGACCGCGTTTTACGGCCGGTCCTTCGTCGGCGTGTTGGGATGGCTCGACACGGCGCTGCCCGCGGCGACCTATGCGGCCTGGGGCATGCTGCTGGGGTCCGCCCTGGCTTGGTCCGTGGCCGTCGCCGACTGGGGCCGCGGCCTCGTTGCCCCTGCGCTCGCGCTCGTGATGGCCGTTGCCTCGGCCCTGATGGTGCCGTTGATGCTGCTGCTGATGTGGACGCCGATCGATGCGCCCGTCATCGACGGCATCCAGGGGCGCTACTTCCTCCTGCCCGCGCTCGTGCTCGCGATGGCGATTCCGACCGGCCGTGACGATCCTGCGCGATCGATCGATTCGGGAGTCGTCCTGCTCTTCTCCTGCGTCACGGCGCTTTACACCCTCCTCGTGACGCTGCCCGTGCTCGTCGCCCGCTACTACGGTTGATTCAGTCCGATGGTCGTTTCCGCATCGCCGCGCGTCGCCGTTGTCATCCCGAGCTACCGGGTCACCCGCCATGTCCTCGGCGTCATCGAGCGCATCGGCCCCGAAGTCGAGCGGATCTACGTGGTCGACGATGCCTGCCCCGACGGCAGTGGCGAACACGTCGCGAAGCACGGCACCGATCCGCGCGTGCGGGTGATCCGCCAGACGGAGAACGGTGGCGTCGGCGCCGCGGTCGTCACCGGCTATCGGGCGGCCATCGAGGAAGGCATGGACATCGTCGTGAAGATCGACGGCGACGGTCAGATGGATCCCGCGCTGCTGCCATCCTTCATCGACCCGATCCTGCGCGGCGAGGCCGACTATGCGAAGGGCAACCGCTTCTGGGACCTGCGGCACATCCGCCGCATGCCGCGGGTGCGGCGCTGGGGCAACCTCGGCTTGAGCTTCATGGCGAAGGCCAGCACCGGCTACTGGGACCTGTTCGACCCGACCAACGGCTACACGGCGCTGAGCGTGCCGGTCGCGGCCCTGCTGCCGCTCGACAGCCTGAGCCGTCGCTACTTCTTCGAGACCGACCTGCTGTTCCGTCTCGGCACCCTGCGCGCGGCCGTGGTCGATGTGCCGATGGATGCCTTCTACGGCGACGAGACCAGCCACCTCGACGTGCGCCGCGCGGTTTTCGAATTCGGCGCGAAGCACCTGCGCAACTTCGGCAAGCGCGTGTCGTACAACTATTTCCTGCGCGACCTGTCCATCGCCTCGCTGGAGCTGGTGGCGGCGGTCCTGCTGATCGCTTTCGCGCTCGCTTTCGGCGGTTACCACTGGCTGCTGTCGATCCAGTCCGGGACGCCGGCCACGGTCGGCACCGTGATGCTGCCCGCTCTGGCGATGGTGAGTGGCCTGCAGTTCCTGCTCGCCTTCCTCGCCTACGACATCGGGACCATGCCGCGTCGCGCGCTGCATCCCCTGCTGTCCGCTTCGCGCCGTCGCCTCGAAACGCGGCGATGAAGAGCGCCATCGAGCGCTGCGCGCGCTGGCTCCGGTCGGGCGAGGGCGGGCGGCAACTCTCGGGGTACGCCCTGGTCGGCGTGCTGCAGCTGCTGGTCGACTGGGGTGCCTACGTCGGGCTCACCGCGCTCGGCGTGCCGACCTTGCTCGCGAACCCTGGCGCGCGCGCGATCGGCGCCTTGCTCGGTTATCTCGGCAATGGCGCCTACACCTTCCGCCAGCCGGAGGGACAGCATCGCCTCGGGCGCGGCAGCCTGGCGCGCTTCGTCCTGCTCTGGCTGGTGCTCACCGCGGCGAGCACGGCCGCGTTGGCGGTGATCGACGTGGCCGGCGGCCTCGGCTGGGCCTGGGTGCTCAAGCCGGTCGTCGACCTCGGCCTCGCGGGTGTCGCCTTCATCGCCTCGCGGCTGTGGGTGTATCGCTGAGACCCTGCTGCCACCGCCACGCATCGGCGCACATCGCATCGACGCCGCGGCTCGCCTTCCAGCCCAAGACCTTTTCGGCCAGCGCGGGATCCGCCCAGCACTCCGCTGAATCGCCCGGGCGGCGCGCCACGCGCTTGTGCGGGATGGGCCGGCCGACGGCGCGGCTGAAGGCCTCGATCACCTCCAGCACGGAGAAGCCGTTGCCGGTGCCGAGGTTGACGGTGATCTCGCGGTCCCCGCCGTCGCGCAGCGCGCGCAGCGCGGCGACGTGTGCCTGCGCCAGGTCGACCACGTGGATGTAGTCGCGCACGCCGGTGCCGTCGCGCGTGGGGTAGTCATCGCCGAAGACGCTGATCTCGGCGCGAAGGCCAGCGGCCGTCTGCGCGACGAAGGGCACGAGGTTGTTCGGCACGCCGCGCGGCAGTTCGCCGATCAGCCCGCTCTCGTGGGCGCCGGCCGGATTGAAGTAGCGCAGGATCGCCGCACGCAAGAGGCTGCCGGGAGCAGCCAGCAGGTCGCGGATCACGCGCTCCATGACCAGCTTGGTCTGGCCGTAGGGGTTCGTGGCGCCGAGTGGCGCGTCCTCTCGGATCGGGCAGGACTCCGGGTTGCCGTAGACGGTGGCCGAACTGCTGAACACCAAGTGGTGGCAGCCGTGCTCCTGCATGGCCTGCAGCAGGGCCAGCGTGCCGCCGACGTTGTTGCGGTGGTAGCGCAGCGGCTGCTGAACGCTCTCGCCGACGGCCTTCAGAGCGGCGAAGTGGATCACCGCGTCGGGCTTCACCGCGGCGAAGCAGGCCTGCAGGGCCGCCTCGTCGAGCAGGTTGAGTTCGGTGTGCGGGATCTCGCGACCGCACAGCGTGGCGAGGCGCTGGAGGATCCAGCGCTCGCTGTTGCAGAAGTTGTCGACGACGTGCACGTCGAAGCCGGCCGCGACCAGCTCCACGACGGTGTGCGAACCGATGTAGCCCGCGCCGCCCGTCACCAACACCTTCATGCGCTCGGCCATCAGCCCAGCGCCTTCTCGAGCTCCGGCACGAGGGTGAACAGGTCACCGACGAGGCCGATGTCGGCGATCTCGAAGATCGGCGCGTCGCCGTCCTTGTTGATCGCGACGATGGTGCCCGCGTCCTTGATGCCCGTCAGGTGCTGGATGGCGCCCGAGATGCCGATGGCGACGTAGAGCTCCGGCGCGATGATCTTGCCGGTCTGGCCGACCTGCATGTCGTTCGGCACGTAGCCGGCATCGACCGCGGCGCGCGAGGCGCCGACGCCGGCGCCCATCTTGTCGGCCAGCGAGTAGATGATCGAGAAGGCTTCCGCCGAGCCCAGCGCGCGGCCGCCGGAGACGACCTTGCTGGCGCTCTGCAGGTCCGGGCGGTCGCTCTTGCCAGCCGCCAGGCCCTTGAAGCGCGTGTGCGTCGGCAGGGCGACATCGACCGTCGCGGCTTCGATCGCGGCGCTGCCGCCGTTGCCGGTGGCCGGCCACGAGGCCGGACGCACGGTGGCGACGACGGTGCGATCGGCCGGCGCGGTGACCGAGATGATGGCGTTGCCGGCGTAGATCGGGCGCTTGAACGCGTGTGGGCCGTCCACGGCCATCAGGTCGGAGACCTGGGCCACGCCGAGCAGGGCGGCGACGCAGGGCGCGACGTCCTTGCCGAAGGTGGTGGAAGGCAGCAGCACGTGCGAGTAGCCGGCCGCGAGCTTGGCGATCTGCGGGGCGAGCACGGCGCTCAGCGCGTGCGCGTTCTCGGCGCGGGCGACGGTGATCACCTTGGCGACGCCGGCAATGCTCGCCGCTTCAGAGGCAATCGCGGCCGGGTCGGCGGCCAGCACGGCCACGTGGATCTCGCCGCCGATCTTCGCGGCGGCGGTGACGCAGCGCGCGGTGGCGGGGTTCAACTTGCCGTCGAGGTGCTCGGCGACGATCAGGATCTTGCTCATGTCATGTGCTCCGTCGTGCCGGCTTACGCCAGACCCTTCTGCTTCAGCAGCGCCACCAGTTCGGCGACGTCCTTCACCATCACGCCCTTCGTGCGCTTCGGCGGCGGGGCGTAGTGGGTGGTCTGCAGGAAATCCGCGGCTTCGACGCCGAGATCAGCGAGCTGCAGCGTCTCCAGCGGCTTGCTCTTGGCCTTCATGATGTCCGGCAGCTTGATGAAGCGCGGTTCGTTCAAGCGCAGGTCGGTGGTGATGACGGCCGGGAGGTCGACTTCGAGGGTCTCGAGGCCGGCGTCCACTTCACGGGTCACGGTGGCGACATCGCCGGCGACCTCGACCTTCGAGGCGAAGGTGGCCTGCGGGCGGCCCCACAGCGTGGCCAGCATCTGGCCGGTCTGGCTGCTGTCGTCGTCGATGGCCTGCTTGCCGAGGATGACGATGCCGGGCTGCTCCTTCTCGACCAGCTTGAGCAGGGCGCGGGCGGCGGTCAGCGGCTGCACGGCCGTATCGGTGACCACGTGGATGGCGCGGTTGGCGCCCATGGCGAGGCCGTTGCGCAGGTGGGCCTGAGCGTCGGCCGGCGCGATCGTCGCGACGATCACTTCCGTGGCGAGGCCCTTCTCGCGCAGGCGCAGGGCTTCTTCGAGGGCGATGTCGTCGAAGGGGTTCGGCGAGAGCTTGACGCCCTCGGTGACGACGCCGGAACCGTCCGGCTTGACCTGGATGCGGACGTTGTAGTCCACCACCCGCTTGTAGGCGACGAGGATCTTCATGGGGGCACTCGGTTCGGGCCGGGGCAGGGCGCCGGCCGGTGGGAAGGAAGCCCGCCGATTTTAGCCGGAAACCCCCGTGTTCAGGACTTGAACGGATGGGAATCCGTCCCGGCGCGGTATTCTTCGGGCCTTCGACTCACGTGATGTGCGCATGATCGTCCCGGTCATCCTCAGCGGCGGCAGCGGCACCCGCCTGTGGCCGCTGTCGCGGCAGAACCTGCCCAAGCAGTTCCTCGCCCTCGCGGGCCCGGACACGCTGTTCCAGCAGACCGTGAAGCGGGCCGCCGGCGTGCCCGGCGCCACCGCCCCGCTGGTGGTGGCCAGCGACGACCACCGCTTCCTCGCCGGCGAGCAGCTGCAGGCGATCGGCGTCACGCCGCGGGCCATCGTGCTGGAGCCGCTGGCTCGCAACACGGCCCCGGCCATCGCCTTGGCCGCGCTGCAGGTGGCCGAGCGCGACCCGGCCGCGCTGCTGCTGGTGCTGCCGGCCGACCACCGCATCGGCGCGCCGGAGCGCTGGGTCGCCGCCGTGCAGAAGGCGCGGGCGCAGGCCGCGGGTGGCGCGCTCGTCACCTTCGGCATCGCGCCGACCGAAGCCCACACCGGCTACGGCTACATCCGCTGCGGCGGGCCGCTCGACGAAGGCGTGTTCGCCGTCGAGCGTTTCGTCGAGAAGCCGGACGCCGCCACCGCGCACGCCTACCTCGCCGACGGGCGTTACGTGTGGAACGCCGGCATCTTCCTGTTCCGCGCCGACCGCTACCTCGAGGAGCTGGCCGAGCACGCGCCGGCCATGCTGGCGGCGGCCCGCGAGGCTTTGGCGAACGCCAAGGCCGACCTCGACTTCATCCGCGTCGACCGCGAAGCCTTCGCCGCCTCGCCGTCGGATTCGATCGACTACGCGGTCATGGAGAAGACCCGTCGCGCCGCCGTGGTGCCGGTGGATTGCGACTGGAACGACATCGGCTCCTGGAGCGCGCTCTGGGCGATCGGGCCGCAGGATGCACAGGGCAATGTGGTGACCGGCGACGTCGTCGCGCGCGACACCCGCGACTGCCTGCTGCACGCCGTGGGCGACCACCTGATCGCCACCGTTGGCGTGCGCGATCTCGTCATCGTCGATACGCCGGACGCCACGCTCGTCGCGCATCGCGACCGCGTTCAGGACGTCAAGGCGATCGTTGATTCGCTCAAGAGCGCCGGCCGGGGCGAGCACGTCAACCACCGGCAGGTGTACCGGCCGTGGGGGCACTACGACAGCGTCGACAAGGGCGAGCATTTCCAGGTCAAGCGCATTGTCGTGAAGCCCGGCGCGAGCCTCAGCCTGCAGAAGCACGCCCACCGCGCCGAGCATTGGATCGTCGTCGACGGCGTGGCCGAGGTGACTTGCGACGAGCGCGTCTTCCGCCTCGAGAAGAACCAGAGCACGTACATTCCGAAAGGGAGTGTGCATCGGTTGCGCAACCCCGGCACCGAGCCGCTGGCGCTGATCGAGGTACAGAGCGGCGACTACCTCGGCGAGGACGACATCGTGCGCCTCGACGACGTCTACGGCCGGCATGCCTGAGGCCCGCGCATGGCGCTGAGCCACCTCGACCGGCTGGAGGCCGAGGCCATCCACGTGCTTCGCGAGGTGGCGGCGCAGTTCCGCAACCCGGTGCTGCTGTATTCGATCGGCAAGGACAGCACCACCTTGCTGCACCTGCTGGTGAAGGCGTTCGCGCCCGCACCGCCGCCGATTCCGCTGCTGCACATCGACAGTACCTTCGAGTTCGCCGAGACCTACCGCTTCCGCGATGCCGTGCCGGCGCGCTACGGCGTCGAACTGCGCGTGCACGTGAACGCCGAGGGCGTGGCCGCCGGTATCGATCCCTTCGTGCACGGCGTTTCAGTGCACACCGACGTGATGCGCACGCAGGGGCTCAAGCAGGCGCTTGCTCTGGGCGGCTACGACTGTGCCATCGGCGGCGCGCGTCGCGACGAGGAGAAGTCGCGGGCCAAGGAACGCATCTTCAGCTTCCGCAACGCCGCGCTGCGCTGGGAGCCGAAGGCGCAGCGGCCGGAGCTGTGGAACCAGTACAACGGCCGCGTCCATCCCGGCGAGAGCGTCCGTGCCTTTCCGCTCTCGAACTGGACCGAGATGGACGTCTGGCGCTACATCGAGCGCGAAGGCATCGCGCTTCCGCCCCTGTATTTTGCTCGGGAGCGGCCAGTCGTGGAGCGCGACGGCGTGCTGCTCATGCGCGACGACGCGCGCATGCCGCTGCGCGAGGGTGAGCGCGAAGTGCTGCGCAAGGTCCGCTTCCGCACGCTGGGCTGCTGGCCCTTCACCGGCGGCGTGGAATCGGACGCCGATACCGTCGCGAAGATCATCGCCGAGCTGGAGCAGGTGACGACCTCGGAACGGCAGGGCCGGGTGATCGACCACGCGCCTGGCGATTCGATGGAGAAGAAGAAGCAGGAGGGTTACTTCTGATGGACCGCCTGCGCCTCATCACCTGCGGCAGCGTCGACGATGGCAAGAGCACCTTGATCGGTCGTTTGCTCCACGACACGCGCCAGGCCAGCGACGACCAGATGGCCGCGCTGGCGCGCGATTCGGCGAAGCACGGTACCCAAGGCGAGGCGCTCGATTTCGCCCTGCTCGTCGATGGGCTCGCCGCCGAGCGCGAGCAGGGCATCACCATCGACGTGGCCTACCGCTACTTCAGTTCGCCGAAGCGGCACTTCATCGTGGCCGACTGCCCGGGCCATGAGCAGTACACGCGCAACATGGCCACGGGCGCCTCGACGGCCGACCTCGCCATCGTGCTCGTCGATGCGCGCAAGGGCGTGCTGCCGCAGACGCGCCGCCACAGCTGGATCTGCGCGCTGCTGGGCGTGAAGCAGGTCGTCCTCGCCGTGAACAAGATGGACCTCGTCGGATGGAGCGAGGCGGTGTTCGAGGCGATCCGCGCCGAGTACGTCGCACTCGCCGAGGCGGTCGGCATCGAGCGCGTGCAGGCGGTGCCGGTGTCTGCGCTGGCCGGTGACAACCTGACCCGCCGCGGCGACGCAGCCTGGTACACCGGCCCGACCCTGCTCGAGCATCTCGAGGCGGCGCCGGTGCCCGCCCTCGACACGCAGGGCGCCGCGCGCTTGCCGGTGCAGCTCGTGCTGCGCCCGCACCAGGACTTCCGCGGCTATGCCGGCACCTTGGCCCAGGGCCGTCTGTCGAAGGGCGATGCGGTCCTCGTGCAACCCTCCGGCCACGAGGCGGTCGTTGCCTCGGTCGCGATCGGCGGCCGCGAGGTCGAAGCGGCCGAGGCCGGCCAAGCGGTCGTCGTCACGCTTGACCGCGAGCGCGACGTGTCGCGCGGCGACGTCATCAGTGCAGCCTCCTCGCCCTTGCCGGTGAGCGACCAGTTCGTGGCGCACGTGGTTTGGATGGACGAGGCGCCGCTCGTTCCGGGGCGCGGTTATTGGCTGCGCATCGGCACGCGCGAGGTGGCCGCCACGGTCACGGAAATCAGCCACCGCATCGAGGTCAACACACAGGCGCACGAGGCCGCCAAGCAGCTGGCGATGAACGACGTCGGCCTGGTGAAGCTGAGCCTCGCCGCGCCGATCCCGCTGGCGACGTACGCCGAGTCGCGCGCACTGGGCGGCTTCATCCTCGTCGATCGCCTGACGAACGCCACCGCCGGTGCCGGCGTGGTGCGCCACGGCCTCCGCCGGGGCGAGAACGTCCATTGGCAGGCCTTCAGCGTCGACAAGGCCGTGCGTGCCGCGCAAAAGAGCCAGACGCCGCGCTGCGTGTGGTTCACCGGCCTCTCGGGCTCGGGCAAATCGACGATCGCCAATCTCGTCGAGCGTGGCCTCGTCGCCCAAGGGCACCACACCTACGTGCTCGACGGCGACAACGTGCGCCATGGGCTCAACCGTGACCTTGGGTTCACCGAGGCCGACCGCGTGGAGAATCTTCGGCGCGTGGCGGAAGTCGCGAAGCTGATGGTCGATGCGGGGCTGGTGGTGCTGGTGAGCTTCATCGCGCCCTACGCCCGCGAGCGCGAGACGGCGCGCAGCCTCTTCGCGCCGGGCGAGTTCGTCGAAGCCTTCGTCGATACGCCGCTCGACGTCTGCGAGTCGCGCGACGTGAAGGGTCTCTACGCCAAGGCCCGTGCGGGGAAGATCCCGAATTTCACCGGCATCAATGCGCCTTACGAGCGCCCCGAGGCGCCGGACCTGCGGCTCGACACGACGGCGGCGACGCCGGAGGTGCTGGCGCGGCAGGTGATCGACGCGATCGGCGGCTGAGTTCGCGCCGGCTCAGCCGGCGAGCGTCGATTCGATCGCCGCGACGAAGCGCTCGGCCGAGCCGGGCGCATGGTCGAAGAACAGCGAGGGCTCGGTGAGCTCGAGTTCCAGCAGCTGCGGTCCGTCGGTCGAGGGCAGCAGGTCGACGCGCGCATACAGCGGTGCGCCACCGGGGATCGCCGCCAGCGCACGATGCGCCACCTCGATTTCCGCCGACGAGGGCTCGCGCGGCGTGATGGCTTCGGGGGCGAACAGGGCCGCGGTGGCCGCGCCGTCGCGTTGCAGCAGCGGCCCCTTGCGGATGGCGTGGGAGAAGCGCCCCGCGAAGAACAGGAGCGCGGTTTCGCCAGCGGTATCCACGGCCTCGAGGTAGGGCTGCACCAGCACGTGGCGGCCGGCGTCGAGCAGTCGCTTCGCGTGCGCGATGGCGGCGGCGCGGTTGGGCGCGGTGTAACGCTGGGTGTCGCGCGAGCCGGCGCCGATGCAGGGCTTCACCACGAACTCGGCATGGGCCGGAAAGCTCGCCGGATCATCGCCCGGGGCGAGGAAGTGCGCCGGGATCACCGGAACGTCTTTTGCGGCGAGGTCTGAGAGGTAACGCTTGTCGGTGTTCCAGCGCACGAGGGCGGGCGGGTTCAGCAGCCGCGTGTTCGCCGCGACGCGCTCGCACCAAGCGAGGAACTCGACCGGGCACTCGGTGTAGTTCCACGTTGACCGCAACAGCGCGAGGTCGAAGCGCGACCACGATACGGTCGGGTCGTCCCAGGCCACGGCCTCGGCCACGTGGCCGCGCGCGCGAAGCGCGTCGAGCAGCGGCGGCAGGTCGTCGTCGAGCGCGAAGGCGGCGATGGCGGTGGCGAGGGCGATGCGCATGGCGAAGTGGGTCCCGGGCGGCCGATCAGCGAGGCAGTGCGGTCAGCTGGTCGAGCACCTCGTCGAGGCCTTGTCGCCAGTCCGGCAGTTGCACAAGGGCATTCCGCTTCAGCTTGCCGCTGTCGAGCACCGACCACGCGGGGCGTGCGGCGGGCGTCGGGTAGGCGCTCGACGGGATGGCTTCGACCGAAGGTGCCTTCGCCAACAGGCCGCGCGAGACGGCGCCGGCGAAGATCGCTTCGGCGTAGGCGTGCCAGCTGGTCTGGCCCTGTGGCGCGAGGTGGTATAGCCCGCGCGCGCCGGCTTCGAGGGCCTTCAAGGAGGCTTCCGCGATCCAGTGCGCCGGCGTCGGTGCGCCGATCTGGTCCGCGACCACGCGCAGGCTGTCGCGCTCCGCGCCGACGCGCAGCATGGTGCGGAGGAAGTTCGCGCTGTGCGCGGCGTACACCCAGGCGAGGCGGAAGGTCACGGCGTCGGCGCCGCTGGCGGCCAGGGCCTGCTCGCCTTCGAGTTTCGTGCGGCCGTAGACCGACATCGGGCCGGGCGCGTCGTCCTCGCGGTACGGCCGGGTGCCGTCGCCAGCGAAGACGTAGTCGGTGGAGTAGTGCACGACGGTGGCGCCGATGGCCTTCGCCGCTTCGCCGAGCTCACCCACCGCCGTCGAGTTGATGCGGCGGGCGAGGTCGACTTCGGATTCCGCGCGATCGACCGCGGTGTAGGCGGCAGCATTGAGGACCACGGCAGGCGCGACCTCGCGCACCAGCGCCGCGAGCGCGCCCGGTGCGGAAAGGTCGCAGGCGAGGGCCGCGCCGCCATCGGGCAGCGTGCCGTGCAGCGAGCTCATCACCGGCGCGATGCCGCGTGCGGCCAAAGCCTTCCGCAGCTCGGTGCCGAGCTGGCCGTCGGCGCCGACGAGCAGCACGGGGCCCTTCGTCAACGGGCTCGACGGGCTCATGTCGCGAACACCGGCAGGCGGGCTTCGGCGATGTCGGCGAGGAAGGGCGCCTTGGCGTCCTTGTCCGACAGCGAGGGCTCGGCGACCGGCCAATCGATGGCGAGTTGGCCGTCGTTCCAACGCACGCCGGCGTCGGCCTCGCGGTCGTACAGCGCCGTGCAGAGGTAGGAGAAGGTGGCGCGCTCGCTCAAGACCACGAAGCCGTGGGCGAAGCCTTCGGGGATCCAGAACTGCTTGCGGTTCTCCGCGCTGAGCACCACGGCGGCGCTACGGCCGAAGGTCGGCGAGCCGCGGCGGATGTCGACGGCGACATCCCAGACTTCGCCTTCGAGCACCTGCACGAGCTTGCCCTGCGGATTCGGCCACTGGTAATGCAGGCCGCGCAGCACGCCGCGCGTCGAGGTGGAGACGTTGGCCTGCACGAAGTTGGCATGGATGCCGGCCGCGGCGAACTTCGCGGCGTTCCAGTTCTCGAAGAAGGCACCGCGGGCGTCGCCGAACACGGCGGGCTCGATGATGGTGCAGCCGGGCAGGGCGGTTTCAATGAACTTCATGCGCGGGTCCTCAGGCCACCGGGCCGTGTGTCAGCAGCGAGAGCAGGTACTGGCCGTAGCCGTTCTTGGCCAGCGGCGCGGCGAGGGCTTCGAGCTCCGCGGCGTTGATCCAGCCGTTGGTGTAGGCGATTTCTTCCGGGCAGGCCACGCGCAAACCCTGGCGCTGCTCGATCGTCTCGATGAAGTTGCCGGCCTGCAAAAGCGACTCGTGCGTACCAGTGTCGAGCCACGCGTAGCCACGCCCCATCTTCTCGAGATGCAACGAGCCGTCCTCGAGGTAGCGGCGGTTGAGATCGGTGATCTCAAGTTCACCGCGCGGCGAGGGCTTCAGCGCGGCGGCGAATTCGGGCGCGCGACCATCGTAGAAGTACAGGCCGGTAACGGCGTAGTTCGACTTCGGCTGCGCGGGCTTCTCCTCGAGGCCGACCACGCGGCCTTGCGTGTCGAACTCGGCCACGCCGTAGGCCTTGGCGTCCTTCACCCAGTAGCCGAACACGGTCGCGCCGGACCCGCGCGCGTCGGCGCGCTTAAGAAGCTCGGTGAAACCGCTGCCGTGGAAGATGTTGTCGCCGAGCACGAGGCAGGACGGCGCACCGTCGAGGAACTCGCGGCCGAGGATGAACGCCTGCGCCAACCCATCCGGGCTCGGCTGCGCGACGTACTCGAAGCGCATGCCCCACTGCGACCCATCACCCAGCAGGGCCTTGAACATCACCTGCTCGTGCGGGGTGTTGATGATCAGCACCTCGCGGATGCCGGCCAGCATCAGCACGCTCAAGGGGTAGTAGATCATCGGCTTGTCGTACACCGGCAGCAGCTGCTTGCTGACGCCCTTGGTGATCGGATAAAGCCGCGTGCCGGAGCCGCCGGCGAGGATGATGCCCTTGCGTTGCGTCATGGCGCCCTCCTCAGGCCTGCGTGCCGATGCGTTCGAGGCGGTAGCTGCCGTCGAGGATCTTGCCGACCCAGGACTCGTTGGCGAGGTACCAGTCGACAGTGCGGGCAAGGCCCTGCTCGAAGCTGAGGGTCGGTGCCCAGCCCAGTTCGCGCTTCAGCTTCGAGGCATCGATGGCGTAGCGCTTGTCGTGGCCCGGGCGGTCCTTCACGAAGGTGATCTGCACGCGGCGCGACTGGCCGTCGGCGCGCGGGCGGCGCGCATCGATGGCGTCGCACAGGGCGTGCACCACCTCGATGTTGCGGCGCTCGGCATCACCGCCGACGTTGTAGGTCTCGCCGACGCGGCCGCCCGCGAGCACGTCGCGGATCGCAGCGCAGTGGTCGCCCACGAACAGCCAGTCGCGGATGTTGCTGCCGTCGCCGTAAACCGGCAGCGGCTCGCCCTTCACCAGCTTCTGGATCATCAGCGGGATCAGCTTCTCGGGGAACTGGAACGGCCCGTAGTTGTTCGAGCAGTTCGTCGTCAGCACCGGCAATCCGTAGGTGTGGTGGAAGGCGCGGACCAGATGGTCGGAGGATGCCTTCGAGGCCGAGTAGGGCGAATTCGGCGCGAACGGGGTTTCTTCGGTGAAGTAGCCCGTGTCGCCGAGCGAGCCGTACACCTCGTCGGTGGAGACATGCAGGAAGCGGAACGCGGCGGCGCGCTCGGCCGGCAGCGCCTTCCAGTAGTCGCGCGTGGCCTCCAGCAGGGCCAACGTGCCGACGACATTGGTCTGGATGAAGGCGGCCGGGCCGTCGATCGAGCGGTCGACATGGCTCTCGGCGGCGAAGTTGATGACCGCATCGACGCCGTGTTCGGCCAGCAGGCGCGAAACCAGCGCGCGGTCACCGATATCACCGTGCACGAACACATGGTCGGCATCGCCGTCGAGCGCGGCCAGCGTGTCGCGGTTGCCCGCGTAGGTCAGTACATCGAGGTTGATGATGCGTGCTAGCCCGCGCTGTCGCGCCTCGAGCACGAAGTTGCCGCCGATGAAACCGGCGCCGCCGGTGACCAGCCACGTGGGCATACGATTGTCCTTAAAGGTTCTGGTAGTTCGGACCCGCGGCGCCTTCCGGCGTCACCCAGTCGATGATCTGGTAGGGGTCCTTGATGTCGCAGGTCTTGCAGTGCACGCAGTTGGCCGCGTTGATCTGCAGGCGCGAACCGGCCTCATCCTTGACGATCTCGTAGACGCCGGCCGGGCAGAAGCGCGTGCAGGGGTTGCCGTACTCCTCGGCGCACGTCGTGATGCAGACGTTGGTGTCGGCCACGCGCAGGTGCACGGGCTGGTCTTCGTCATGCTCGGTGGCTGCGAAGTACACGCCGGCCAGGCGATCGCGCGGCGCGAGGCTGCGCTCGACGTAATCGCGCTTCGGGCTTTCCTGCTGCGAGAGCTTGGTCAGGCTGCTCCAGTCCGGCGAGACCTTCAGGGTCCACGGCGAGGCGCCACCGGTGACCGTTTCCCAGCCCGAGTTCACGAGGCCGAACAGAAGCCCCTTCTTGAAGCCCGGCTTGAAGTTGCGGACCTTCTTGAGCTCGGCGTAGGCCGGCGAAGCGCGCAGCGCGGCGTCGAAGCCGTCGGCCACCGGGCCCTTCGCCGCGACGTGGTCGGCGGCGAGCATGCCGCTGCGGATCGCCTGGTGGACGCCCTTGATCTTGGGCACGTTGACGAGCCCGGCATCGCAGCCGATCAGGATCGCGCCGGGCATTTCGGTCTTCGGCAGGCTCTGGTAGCCGCCGGTGACGATGGCGCGCGCGCCGGCCGACAGGATCGTGCCGCCTTCAAGCAGCGGCTTGACCGACGGGTGGTGCTTCCACTGCTGGAAGGCCTCGTGCGGCTGGTAGTTCGGGTCGCGGTAGTCGAGGCCCGAGACGTAGCCGAGCGCAATGCGGTTTTCCGTCAGGTGGTACAGGAAGCTGCCGCCGTAGGTGCGCGAATCCGCCGGCCAGCCGAGGCTGTGCACGATCTTGCCGGGCGTGACGCGGCCTTCCGGCACCTGCCACAGCTCCTTGATGCCGATCGAGTAGCTCTGCGGGTCGCACTCGGCGTCGAGCGCATACTGCTTGATCAGGCGCTTGGCGAGGTGGCCGCGTGCGCCCTCGGCGAGCACGGTCAGCTTGGCGCGGATGTCGATGCCCTGCGTGTACGTCGGCTTGTGCGAACCGTCCTTCGCCACGCCCATGTCGCCGATGCGCACGCCGACCACGCGGCCTTCCTCGACCAGCGCTTCAGAGGCCGCGAAGCCCGGGTAGATCTCGACGCCCAGCGCCTCGGCCTGCGGAGCCAGCCAAGCGCAGGTGGCGCCCAGCGAGACGATGAAGTTGCCGTGGTTCGCCATCTGCGGCGGTACCACCGGGAACTTGAAGCCGCCGGTCTTGGTGAGGAACCAGAATTCATCGTCGGTGGCCGGCACGCAGACCGGCGGCGGGTTCTCGCGCCAGCCGGGCAGCAGCTCGTCCAGCGGGCCGGGTTCGATCACCGCGCCGGAGAGCACCTGCGCGCCGATGGTCGAGGCCTTCTCGATCACGCAGACCGTCGTTTCCGGCGACTTCTGCTTCAGGCGGATGGCAAAGGACAGGCCGGCGGGGCCGGCACCGACGACGACGACGTCGTACTCCATCACATCGCGTTCGGACATAAGCGGGACCTTGGGGATTCCGTGGGGCGCTGGGCCATTCAAGCCCGTATTGTCGCCGGGGGAGGGGGGGGCTGTCATGGCAGGGCTCCGGACGACCGCGACCGCGCGGGGTTCACGCGGGCTTCGGTGATGATCGCGACGTGACCAGCGCCGATCTCTTCCCGCATGAACCCGTACCGTCCGCGCGCCAGGGCGAGCCTTGGGCAGCGCGTGTCCGCGTTGAATGCGATTGGCTGCCGGCCGCCGCCGCCGCGGCCCTGCGGGCGCGTCTGGTCGCCGAGGTGCCGTGGACGGTCCATCGCATCCGGATGTTCGGCCGTTGGGTCGATTCGCCGCGATTGAGCTGCTGGATGGGCGATCCAAAGGCCCGCTACCGTTATTCCGGCGCCCTGTTCGAGCCCGAGCCGTGGCATCCCGCGATCGAGGCCCTGCTGCCGCGCCTTGAGGCGGCCTGCGGCGCTCGATTCAACAGCGTGTTGCTCAACCGGTATCGGGACGGTGGCGATTCCATGGGCTGGCACAGCGATGACGAGCCCGAGCTCGGCACAGACCCGGTGATTGCCTCGTTGAGCCTCGGGGCCGAGCGCCGCTTCCTGCTGCGGATGCGGGCTGACCACGCCGTGAAGATGGAGTGCCGCTTGGCCGATGGAGACCTGCTGGTGATGCGTGGCGATTGCCAGCGCGTGGCGCAGCACGCTTTGCCGAAGATGGCGGGCGTGAAGGCCGAACGGATCAACCTGACGTTCCGGTGGGTGATGCCGGCGCGCTAGAGCCTCGCGAAGGGGGGTGCTAAGGTTTCCGGCGAGTTCCCCCCCTGAGTGATGTCGCCCATGGATTGGCGTTCCCCCCTGATCGCGCTCGCGGGCGCGCTGTCCCTCGTCGCGGTTTCGTCGAGTGCGGAGGCGCAGTCCTCCGCGGACTCCCGAGACTGCGCGAGGCCCGGTGTCGTTTGCGTCCCCATCGCCGGCAACGTCGTGTTCGAGGCGGGTGCCACTCCGCCGGCCGAGGTCGAGGTCCGCGCCAATTTCGGGTCCCTCGAGGGCTATGAAGAGCAGTTGGTCATGCGCGCCACGGCTCCGGAGTATCGATTCGAAGCCCGGATTCCACAGAACTTGTCCCCGGAGTTTTCCCTCTTTGGCCTCCCTGGACCTTGGCTCAGTGATCGCGCCGTTGCGCTGTCCCGCGTCTAGACCGCGCAGTCGATCACGCTGCGGTCCGAGGTGGGAGTGCCGGTCACTGCCACCTTCCGTTACCCGCCGGGAACGGTGTCCCCCCCCCGTCATTCGAGGCCAGCGTTCGCCTCTCGGTGGGCGATCGCTGGTTCACGCCGGTGCAGGTCACCAATGGCCAGTTCGACTTCTTCGCGCGGCGCGGCTCGGCATACACGATTTCCGCCTCGCCGAGTGGGTTCGGGAAAGTGCGCGTCGAGTTTCCTGCGCAGTCCATCGCGCACAGCGTCATCGTCGACATCGATCCGCCGCCGAGGCCGATCCCGCAGCGTGTCGTGCTGCTCGAGGGGCGGGAGATCGCCGGGAGCCTGACCGGATCGTTGCGGATTCCCATTGTTCTCGCCGAGCGCTCGTCCACCGGCGGCGGACCCCTGCCTTACACGCTGTCGCTGCGCCCAGGGCCGGGCTTCGACAACGCTGTTTTTGTCTCGTCATCGTCGGTGGTCGAAACGGGCCGGCGGCAGCGGATCGGCTTCCTTTGGAGCGGCATTCGGGACGACAGCCAGCGCAATGGCACGCGCACGGCGGACCTTCAGTTCACCCGGGTGACGACGTGGCTTCCCCCTGCGCCTGACGTGGGTCTCACCGTCCTCGACGACGAGACGACCGTGACGGTGCCCGTCCTGTCGGTGGTTGGTGTGACGCCAGCCCCCTGCTGCAACGGTACGGCGACGATGCTTCGGCGCTTGGAGGGTGGCCCTGGCGAAGGCTGGACGCTCACTCTGGAACTGGACCGCCCTGCGCCGCCGGGTGGCGCGGAAGTCACCGTTGACACGGTCGCGGATCTCGAGCCGCTTGATCCGCGATTCCCGCAAGGCGTTGCCGTCGAGGGCGTTGATTACCGGCCTCTGAGCCAGCGCGTCGTCTTTCTGCCCGGGAGCCGCTCGGCCACCGTGCGCATCGAAGGCATCGGCAACGACCGCGTCGATCCTGAGCGGTACTTCTTCCTGACGTTCACCGATCCGCGCGAGCTGGTGGCGCGCAGCCCGACCGTGGAGCTCCGAATCGTCAACGACGAGGTCGATCTCACTCCGGCGGCGCGTCCTGACCTGCTGCCCGTGACCCCGCTGCCTCGCGCCAACGCGCTCGACGTGCTCGGCAACGACGTGGTCGTGGCGTCGCGCTATGTCGGTGGACGTCTCGAGATCACCGAAGGCCCGCGTTTGGGATCGGCCGATGTCGATACGCGCGGCACGGCGTCGCCGGCCGATGATCGGATCGTGTACACGCCGCAAGCGGGGCGTGGCGGGCAGATGGATCGCCTTCGCTACCGCCTTTGCGGCACCTTCGACGAGAACTGCATCGCGGCGAGGGTCGACATCCCGATCCGCCCCGTGGCCTCGCCCTCGACGGCGCTGCTCGCTGCCACGGCGTCGGGCTTCCGTGATGTCGTGTTTTCCGGCTTGCCCGCCTTGCCGGACGCGCGCGTCGAGCCGCTGTGGCGCGCGATCGACCCCAGCGAAGTGGTGGGGGGCGAGGTCGCGCCCAACGCGCCGACGCGATTCGCCTATCGATGGAACGAGCGGCTGCCACTCACGTCACTGGACCCCGGTGTTGGCGAGTTGGCGCGCACGGTCCTCGTGCATCTTGAGGGCTCCCCGCTCGCTGATCTCGATCTGCACGTCGCCTACGACGCCGACGCCAATGGCGTCATCAGCGACGCCGAGCTGCTGTGCTCGTCGGCGTCGACGGGTGCCAGCGAGACCTGCGTCACGACGATCCGCCAGACCGCGACCGGGCCGAGCGAGGTCCTGATCGCGGTGTCGAACCCCGGCGCCAACCCCGAGCGCTACGCACTGCTGCGCGGAGGCATCGACGGCGTCCGCGCCGCTCCCGGCGTGACGGCCACGAGCCCCACGCGTCTCGCCGAGGGCGAAGCGTTTCCTGTCCGTCTCGCGTGGCGCGCTGATGCAACGCGGCTCGGCAGCGGTGCTCTCGGGTGGCTGCGACTGCGCAATGCCGACGGCGCCTCGCTTGGCGATGTTCCGATGATCATCCGGCTGCCCGAGGCCGGCGCGCTATCGTCCTTCTTCTTCCCGTCCACGCCGTTCGCGCTGGTTCCGGGTGTGCAACACACCCCATTGCTGGGTGGCTTTGCGCCTCATGATCGAATGTTCGTCGACGTCGCGCCCGGAACCGCGCAGCTCATTCTCTCCGCCGAACTTCCGCCGGGCGCCAAAGGATCGCTCGTGGCAAGCCTCCGCCGCGTGCCCATGCCGACCGGCGGTGACGGGGCCGACATCGTCCGCGCGCCGCCGGAAGATGCGGCATCGATCGTCCGGAGCGGCGGACGCAGCCTCGATATCGTCGTCGACGCGCCCGCACCGGGGCGTTGGTACGTCGTCCTCACCGCGGGGGTGCCCGGCAGCCGGACGGTCGCCGTCACGATCACGGCCCGGCTCGGGGTCGGTGCCCCGGCGCCTCAGATCCGCCCCGGCGGCTACTTCAACCCGTCGCGTTCGGGCCATGGGCTTTTCCTGTACCCCGCGGCGAGCGACTGGGCGGGGCTCTGGTACACGTATTCGCAGGACGGTTCGCCGGTCTGGTACTACCTGCAAGGCGCGAGGCCGGGCGCGAACGGGATCTGGACCGCGCCGATCTTCCGCTCGGGCTGGAACGGCAGCCGCAACCATTTGACCGAAGTGGGGCGGGCGACGATCACGCCGACGGCGGCGGATGCCTTCCAGTTCACCTACGTGCTGGATGGCGAGCTGGGCAGCGAACCGTTCTCGAGCTTCGGCCGCGGCTGCCCGAGCATCGGCGGCCGGGTGGTGGATGCGAGCGGCCACTGGTTCGACCCGGCGCGTGCGGGCACGGGGTACAGCGTGCAGCTGCTGCCGAACTACGAGTTCCATGCGGTGTTCGCTTACTCGGCGCGCGGCGTGCCGCGTTTCCTGGTGGCGGAGCGCAATGGCGTGAGTTCGGCGAACGAGGCCCTGCCGCTGCAGCAGCTGCGCGGGTTCTGCCCGCTGTGCGTGCGGACGGGCAACCCGGAGCGCAGCAATGTGGGCGTGCTCCGGCGCGAGTTCGTGAATGGTCAGCTGTCACGGATCGGCGTGGAGGCGTCGTTCGCGAACGGCACGCCGGGCACGTGGGTCGCGAATGACACCGTGACGCCGCTGGGCAGCCTGCAGGGCTGCGCGGCGAACTGATCAGCTCGCGATGGCCACGGGTGCGGGCTCATGCAGCCCGCACTCGCGCTTGAGGCCGAAGAAACGCGTGGCTTCGGCGTCCACATCCGTCGACAGCGGGCGCGTGGTGTGCACGTCGCCGATGGACACATAGCCCTCGTCCCACAGCGGATGCCACGGGAGTGCGTGGGCCTTGAGGTACGCGCCGATGTCGCGATCGCTCCAGTCGACGATCGGATGGAGCTTCCACCGCGCGCCTGCGCGTTCGAGCACGCGTCGATGTTCGCGTGTGCTGGCTTGGCTGCGTCGCAGGCCGGCGATCCACAGCGTGGCACCGAGGCCGTCGAGCGCACGCTGCATCGGTTCAACCTTACGCAGGTGGTTGTAGCGCTCGATGCCGTCGAGGCCTTGTTCCCAGAGCTTGCCGTGCCGCGCTTCGAACCAGGCCGGTGAGTCGTCGGCCCGCGCCACGTGCAGGTTCAGCGCGAGGCGATGGGTGAGCGCATCGGCGAAACGGTAGGTCTCGGGGAACAGGTAGCCGGTGTCGACCAACACCACCGGCAACTCCGGCGCCTGCCGGGTGACGAGATGAAGCACGGCGGCGGACTGCGCGCCGAAGCTGGTCGAGAGCACGGCGCGGCCGGGCGTGTTGGCCAACGCCCACGTGATCCGGGCATCGGCGTCGAGGGCGTCGAGTGCGTCGTTCAGCGCGTCGAGCGCGGCGTCGTCGGCCCAGGCCTCGGCCAGCGTGACCTCCGCGCTCACGCCAGCACCAAGGGGATCGGGCCGGGCTTCGGCGCGACGACAGCGCTGCGCACGAGGAAATCGCCGAAGCGTTCGTCCGCGCGGCGGTCTGCGGCATAGGCCGCGATGAGCGGTTCGAGCGCGGCAAGGATCTGCGCTTCGTCGACGTTCTCGCGGTACAGCGCGTTCAGGCGTGCGCCGCGGTGGTCGGCGCCGAGCATCAGGTTGTAGCGGCCGGGTGCTTTGCCGACGAGTGCGATTTCGCCGAGGAAGGGCCGCGAGCAGCCGTTGGGGCAGCCGCTGATGCGCAGGTGGATGTCGGCCTCGTTCACTCCGTGGCGATCCAGCAGCGCCTGCACACGTTCGACGAAGGCGGGCAGGTAGCGCTCGGCCTCGGCCATGGCCAGCGCGCAGGTCGGCAGCGCCACGCAGGCCAGCGCGTTCAGCGCCAGCGGCTTGGCGCGGCGGAATTGGTCGAGCCCAAAGGTCGTCACCAGCGCGTCGACCGTCGTTCGCCCGGTTGGCGACAGCCCGGCGATGACGAGGTTCTGGTTCGGCGTCAGGCGGAACTCGCCTTCCCCGGCCTCCAGCAGGGCCTGTGCGACGGCGCGCAGGCCGGTCTGCCACAGCCCGGCGTCACCGTCCTGCACGCGGCCGGCGGTGATGCGCAGCGTCAGGTGCGCGCGGCCGTCCTCGCCTTCGACCCAGCCGAAACGGTCGCCGTTGTGGGTGAAGGCCAGGGGCTTGGGCGGCGCGAGCGTGACGCCGCTGCGCTGCTCCACCTCGGTGCGGAACGCGTCGAGGCCGACACGGTCGATCGTGTACTTGAGCCGCGCGTGCTTGCGCACCTTGCGGTTGCCGAGGTCGCGCTGCGCGGTGACGACGGCGGTGGCGACCGGGATCAGCTGCTCCGGCGTGATGAAGCCCAGCGGATCGGCGAGGCGCGGGTAGGTCTCGGCGTCGCCGTGCGTGCTGCCCATGCCGCCGCCGACCAGCACGGTGTAGCCGGTCAGCACGTCGCCGTCGAGGTGAGCGACGAAGCCGAGGTCCTGCGCGAACACGTCGACATCATTGGTCGGCGGAATGGCGAAGCCGATCTTGAACTTGCGCGGCAGGTAGGTGCTGCCATAGATCGGCTCGGCGGCCGGATCGCCGCCGGCCACGCGTTCCTCGTCCAGCCAGATCTCGTAGTAGGCGCGGGTGTTCGGCAGCAGGTGCTCGGAGAGTGCGGCCGCCTGTGCGTACACGGTGGAGTGCGCCGCCGAGACCTGCGGGTTCGCGGCAACCGCCACGTTGCGGTTGACGTCGCCGCAGGCGGCGAGGGTGTCGATCAGCGCGGCGTTGATGGCCTTCATCGTGGCCTTCAGTTCGCGCTTGATGACGCCGTGGAACTGCACGGCCTGGCGCGTGGTGATGCGCAGGCCGCGTTCGGCGAAGTCGTTCGCCACGCCGTCCAGCTTCAGCCACTGCGTGGGCGTGAGCACGCCGCCCGGCGTGCGGGTGCGGATCATGAAGCTGTAGGCCGGCTCGAGCTTGGCGACGCGGCGCTCTTCGCGCAGGTCGCGGTCGTCCTGCTGGTAGCTGCCGTGGTACTTGATGAGGATCTGGTCGTCGTCGCGCAGCGCGCCGGTGACTGGATCGGCGAGGCTGGCCTCGAGCGTGCCGCGCAGGCCGGCGCTCTGGCGCTTGATGTCTTCGACGGAATGCGTGGCCATCAGTAAACGTCCCGGGCGTAGCGGGCGGTGCGTTCCAGCCCGGTGAAGTAGTCGGCGGCGGCATCACGATCGAGGCCGCCGTGCTGCTGTGCGATGGCCAGCAGGGTGGCGTGCACGTCCTTGGCCATGCGCGTGGCGTCGCCGCAGACGTAGAGGTGCGCGCCGTCCTGCAGCCAGCGCCAGAGCTCGGCACCTTGCTCATTGATCCGATGCTGCACGTACGTCTTGGCGGCGCCATCGCGCGAGAAGGCGAGGTCGAGGCGGTGCAGCTGCCCGGCCTTCAGCGCCTTCTGCCATTCCACTTGGTAGAGGAAATCGCTGCGGAAGTGCGGGTTGCCGAACACCAGCCAGTTCCGGCCGCTCGCGCCCGTGGCGGCGCGATGCTGCACGAAGCCGCGGAAGGGGGCCACGCCGGTGCCCGGCCCGATCATGATCACGTCGCGCGAGGCATCGGTAGGCAGACGGAAGCGTTCGTTGCCTTCGATGAAGAGCCGCGCGGTGTCGCCTTCCTTGAGCGTCGCGAGGTAATGCGAGGCCGCGCCGTAGCGCAGGCCGTCCCGGCCTTCGAAGACTTCGTGGCCCACGGTGAGGTGCAGCTCGTCGCCGACGGCCTCGCGGCTGGAGGCGATGGAGTAGAGCCGCGGGGCCAGCGGGCGCAGCGAGCGGACCAGATCGTCGGCCGCCCACGACGCCGGGTGCTCGGCCAGCAGGTCGAGCAGCGGCGTGCGCTGCAGCAGGGCGGCACTCTCACCCGCATCAGCGAGCGCGGACGCGAGGCGCGCGCTGTCACTGCGCTCCGCGTGGGCCTTGAGCAGCGGGCGATTCAGGCGCGTGAGCTCGCGGCGTTCGCCCAGCCAACGACGCAGCGGCAGAGCCGTGCCGTCGAGATCCACCACGGCGTCGCCATCGAGGCCGGTCGCTTCGAGGATCGCCTCGACCAGCGCCGGGGCCTGCACCGGCCACACGCCGGCGGCGTCGCCCGGCGCGTAGTCCAGCGTGGCGGGATCGATAGCGAATTCGAGGTGCCGCGTGTCGCGGTCGCTGCCGCGTCCGGTGAGCCGCGTGTTGGCCAGCAGTTCGGCGGCCACCGGAGCCTCGCGGGTGGCGGCCTTGCTCGCCAGCGCGGGCGATGCGCCGCCATCGACAAGCGCGACGCGCAGGCCTTGGGTCTCGGGCGATTCGGTCTTCGATGCCGGCCGCAGTGCCTCCAGCGTGCGCAACACGTCCGCACGCCACGGCACCGCCACGGTGTCGATGTCCACATCGGCCTCGCCCAAGGGCGCGAGGCGGGTGCCGCCGAGCTCGGCCAAGCGCGCGTCGAGTACGCGGCCGATCTCGCAGAACTTGGCGTAGCTTGAATCGCCGAGCCCCAGCACGGCGAAACGCAGGCCCTCCAGCTTCGGCGCGCGGCGGCCGGTCAGGTGTTCGACAAAGCCACGAGCGTCATCCGGCGGGTCGCCGTCGCCCTGCGTGCTGATGACGACGATCAGTTGCGTTTCGCGCTTGAACTCGGCCAGCGGATAGGCGTCGGCGCGCAGCAGGCGGGCCTTCAGGCCTTGCGCACCGGCTTCCGACAGCAATGACTCGGCCGCGCGCTTCGCATTGCCGGTCTGGCTGCCGTAGACGATGGTCAGCGTGTCGACCTCGGTCGTCGCCGAAGCGAGGGCCGCGGGCAGACCGGGTAGGGCGGTGGCGCCGGCCAACACGCCGTCGGCGGCGCGCGTTTGCGGCGTGGCCAAGCCGGCGAGGTAGCCCGACACCCACCACAGCGTGGCCGGGTCGAGGCCTTCCGTCAGGCGCTGCAGCAGGGCGCGGCGCTCGGCATCGAGCGGCAACGGGGAGGGGGGCGAAGGGGACGACAGCGGAAGCGACATGGGCGCGCCAGTGGGCCAGAGCGAAGGCGCAGTCTGGTTCCCGCCCCGGCCACGCCGGAAAGCGAAACCCGGCATACGGTGATAACCCCGGTGCATGTGCCGCGGCCGGCGCTCGCGGGGCATAGGGAGATAACGGCCGGGCATTTCCGGCGAGGGCAAGGGCATTTCGATACTGCGCCCCATCGGGCACCGCCCCCTCCTTCGACTTCGCCCCATGGCCCTGTCCCACCTCGACCGCCTCGAAGCGGAGAGCCTGCACATCCTCCGCGAGGTGGCGGCGCAGTTCCGCAACCCGGTGCTGCTGTACTCCATCGGCAAGGACAGCACGGTGCTGCTGCACCTGTTGAAGAAAGCCTTCTACCCGGCGCGACCGCCGATCCCGCTGCTGCACATCGACAGCACCTTCGAGTTCCGCCAGACCTACGAATTCCGCGACCAGGTGCCCGATCGCCTCGACGTCGAACTGCGCGTGCACATCAACGAGGACGGGCTGAAGGCCGGCATCAACCCATTCATCCACGGCGCGGCCGTGCACACCGACGTGATGCGCACGCAGGGCCTGCGCCAGGCGCTGGCCCGTGGCGGATACGACTGCGCCATCGGCGGCGCGCGCCGCGACGAGGAGAAGTCGCGCGCGAAGGAGCGCGTGTTCAGCTTCCGAGACGCCCACCAGCGCTGGGACCCGAAGGCGCAGCGCCCGGAGTTCTGGGACCTCTACAACGGACGCATCCACAAGGGCGAGAGCGTGCGCGCTTTCCCGATCTCGAACTGGACCGAGCTCGACGTGTGGCTCTACATCCTGCGCGAGGGCATCGAACTGCCGCCGCTGTATTTCGCCGAAACGCGGCCGGTGGTCGAGCGCGACGGCACCCTGATCATGGTCGACGACGAGCGCCTGCCGCTAAGGCCCGGCGAGCGGCCCGAAGAAAAGAAAGTGCGCTTCCGCACGCTGGGCTGCTACCCGCTCACGGGTGGCATCGAATCCGAGGCGGACTCCGTCGAAGCCATCGTCGAGGAGTTGCTCGTGGCGACAACCTCTGAACGCCAGGGCCGCGTGATCGACCACGACCCCAACAGCTCGATGGAGCTGAAGAAACTCGAGGGCTACTTCTGATGGACGGCACGCCTGCTTACCGATTGCCCGAGGACGACGGCCTGCCGACGCCGCGCCCCGACGCGCGTCGCGCGCTGGCCGACCACGAGGCCCTGCCGCAGCTGCGCTTCATCACCTGCGGCAGCGTCGACGACGGCAAGAGCACGTTGATCGGCCGCCTGTTGCACGACAGCGGCAGCCTCGCCGAGGACCAGCTCGCGACGCTCGCCAAGGACAGCGCGCGCATCGGCACGCAGGGCAGCGCGCTGGATTTCGCCCTGCTGGTTGATGGTTTGGATGCCGAGCGCGAGCAGGGCATCACCATCGACGTGGCCTACCGCTACTTCAGCAGCGCGCGCCGCCGCTTCGTCGTCGCCGATTGCCCAGGCCATGAGCAGTACACGCGCAACATGGCCACCGGCGCGTCCACCGCCGACGCGGCCGTCGTGCTGGTCGATGCCCGCAAGGGGGTGCTGGCGCAGACGCGTCGCCATTCGCGCATCGTCCGCCTGCTCGGCCTCACCCGCGTGGTGCTGGCCGTGAACAAGATGGACCTGGTCGGCTGGGACGAGGCGCGCTTCAAGGCCATCGTGGCCGACTACCGCGTGCTGGCCGACGAACTCGGCTTCGCGGAAGTGCAGGCCATTCCGCTGTCCGCCCTGCACGGCGACAACGTGCTGGCACGTTCGGCGCAGACGCCGTGGTTCCAAGGCACGCCGCTGTTGCCGGCCTTGGAGGCCTTGCCCGCGCGCAGCGCGCCGGGCGAGGGCGGATTCGTGCTGCCAGTGCAGTGGGTGAATCGCCCGCATCAGGATTTCCGCGGTTTCGTCGGCACGCCGGTGCGCGGTCGCGTGCGCGTGGGCGACGCGGTGCAGGTGCTGCCGGCCGGCACCCACGCCACCGTCGCGCGCGTCATCGGCCCGGGCCGCGAGCTTGTCGAAGCAGAGGCCGGCCAGCCGGTGACCCTCGTGTTCAACGAGGAAGTCGATGTGTCGCGCGGTGATGTGGTCGTCGCCGCCGAGGCGGCCCCGGTGCTCGCCGACCGCCTGCGTGCCGACGTGGTGTGGCTCGATGCCGAGCCGCTGCGCCCCGGCCAGCGCTACGCGCTGCGCGTTGGTCCGAAGCAGGCCGTGGCCACCATGGCCGCCATCGAGCACCTGCGCGACATCCACAGCGGCGGCACGCACGGCGCGGACGCGCTCGCCTTGAACAGCATCGGCCGCGTCGAACTGAGCCTCGACCAGCCGCTGCCACTCGCTCCGTTCGCTGACGGCGACGCGCTCGGCCGCTTCATCCTCGTGGACCGCGCCACGAACGCGACGGCCGGCGCCGGCCTCGTCATCGAGCCCATCGCGCGCGGCAGCGAACGCGCTTACGCGCAGGCCTTCAGCGTCGGCCCCGCCGAGCGCGCGAAGGTCAAGGGCCAGCAGGCGCGCTGCGTCTGGCTCACCGGGCTCTCGGGCGCCGGCAAGAGCACGCTCGCCGATGCACTGGAACGCCGCCTGCATGCCGAAGGCCGCCACACCATGCTGCTGGACGGCGACAACGTCCGTGGCGGTCTCTCGAAGGACCTCGGCTTCGCGCCCGAGGACCGCCGCGAGCACGTGCGGCGCCTTGGCGAAGTGGCGAAGCTGATGGTCGACGCCGGGCTCGTGGTGATCGTCAGCGCCATCTCGCCCTACCGCGCCGACCGCGACGCGGTGCGCTCGCGTTTCGCGCCCGGCGAGTTCGTCGAAGTCTTCGTCGATGCCTCGTCCGCGACCTGTGCCGCGCGCGATCCGAAGGGCCTTTACGCCAAGGCGAAGGCGGGTGGCTTGAGCCACGCCATCGGCGTGGGTGGCGACTACGAGGCGCCGGAGCACCCGGAGGTGCATGTCCTTGCCGACAAGGAGCCGATCCAGGCACTTATCGCCAAGGTCATTGCCGGACTCCCGTTCGATTGACATTTCCGAGCTTTCAGAGCGGTTGCGTGCTCAACGCTCTCAACTTCATTAGCCATCCCGAAAAGAACACGCACTCGGATTCGATCTTTGACAGTCCGATCTTCATGGCTGCAATCGGGCCATGTCGACGCTTGTGGTAGCTCGGGTTTTTCAGTGCGCGCTCAAGATGGGCCGCTGGCTTCGTCTCTGGCCGGTCATTGATGTATTCGGGTGAATGGGCTGCGGCACGCACGGCGGAAAGTTCTGCGAGGGCTGATTGCCATCCCGCTTCTACCTGCGAAAGCGTCTGAACGTCACTGAAGAGAAGGGCTTCGAACTCGTAGGGCTGGATGTGGGGAATGAAGCGCTCTGGCCGGCAACCCGCCTCAGCAACAATGTCGGCATGCAGGGCGGCTCTCAGAACATCAAGGCGCATGCCAAGATCCGTCTGCGCTTTCGAGTTGGCGTGCCCAGGGAATCCCTGATCCAGGCGGTACAGGTCAAACAACGTCGTCACAGTCGGTGCGTTGCGTTGACGCAGTGTGTTGCGCAGGTGGCGCTTGACACGGTCGTAGCGCAAAGCGCCTCCCTTGTGGCCGGGCGATGTCTCAATGGTCTCCGGGCTCAGATGCACACTGAGGCCGATGAATGCAGGCGCAAGAACATCGCGCACAAAGGTCTCTTCCGTTTGTCCTTCGCAAACGACGCAGACGCGCTTCATCGAGTTGGCCTCCCGCCAAGGACATTCCGCTTCCACAAATCGCCCAGTGTGTAGTCCTCCAGCCAATCCACAAGATCTGCTGGATCAAGCCGGCGCAGCGTGCTGGCTCCGTCCTCGCGATCTACTACAACGACATCCTCGGCGCGAAAGGCGTTCAATAGCTCCACCGACTGCGTCGACACGATCACCTGCTTGCTCTCGGCTACTTGTTTGAGCATGTCTGCAAGCAGATTAATCGCGTAGGGGTGCAGCCCGAGCTCCGGCTCGTCGATCAGTACTGTGTCGGGCAGCAGATGTGCCGGCTGCATCAGCAGGGTGGTCAAGCAGATGAAGCGCAGCGTGCCATCCGACAGCACATGGGCCTTGTAGGGCGTGTCCGGATCAGACTGCTCAAACCATTCCAGCTCGATCATGGCGGGCTTCGGGTCACGGATAACGAAGCCCCCGAAGAACGGGGCAGCCAGCTTGATGGTGTCAACGATGCGCCGATACGCATCTGGATGGCTGTTGTTGAGCGCGGCGATGTAGGCGGCAAGATTGTCTGCAGCGGGCTTGAGGCGCAGGGTGTCATTGCTCCCATGCGAGCGTTTGACTGCGGCTTCGTCGCTCGTGTCATGGAAGTGATACTGCCGCCAGCTTCTCAGTGCGCGCCGAACGTAGGTGCTTACTTGTTCCGTGTCTGTCGGCAATCTCGCTTCGTCATGTGCCGTGCCAAGAGGGAATGCTCTGATTACGTAATGGCCGTCAATCCACGTCTCTTCGCGACTGAAGATCAGGCGATTGTCAGCGGTTGGAATCAAGCTGATTCGGTATCCATTCTGGATGCCGGACGAGTTTTTCTCGAAGTAGATCTCCGCGTCCAACTGCCCGGTTCTTTTCCTGCCCCCATGGAGAATTGCGTCCGGTCCTCCTTGTCTCTGAACGAACGTTTGCAGATTCCCATCGGCCAGGGCAGCGAGAAGCTTGAAGATTCCGATGAAGTTGCTCTTGCCAGCACCATTCGCGCCAATCAGTACGTTTAGATTCTTCAGCTCGAAGTTTTCCAGCGTTGCAATGGACTTGTAGCCCCGCAGAGTGATGGTCTTGAGCTTCATGCATCCTCCGCAAACGCATCCCGCGTGATGTTCTCCGGCGCACCCTCGGTGCACACCACTTCGTCCTCGATGCGCACGCCGCCGTAGGGTGTCATCGCCTCGATCTTGTCCCAGTCGACGGCCTTCGCATGCGGGCCGGCCTTCAGCTTCGCCAACAGGGTCGGGATGAAGTACAGGCCGGGCTCGATGGTGACGACCATGCCGGGGCCCAGCTTGCGCGTCGTGCGCAGGTAGGGATGGCCGGTGGGCCGCGGGATCTCGTTGCCGTCGGCATCGTGCCGGCCGGCGACGTCGTGCACCTGCAGGCCGATCGGGTGGCCGAGGCCGTGCGGGAAGAACACGCTGGTCACGCCCTCGCTCACCATCGCGCCCGGATCCATGTCGACGATGCCGGCGTTGCGCAGCACGCTGCCCAGCCGCAGGTGGCATTCGAGGTGCAGGTCGCGGTAGTCGGCGCCGTTGCGCACCATGCCGCACAGCGCTTGCTGCTCGTCGTCGACCGCGGCGATGAGCTCGGCGAAGGCGCCGTCGTGCGCAGCGTAGGTGCGGGTGATGTCGGAGGCGTAGCCGTCCACTTCGGCGCCGGCATCGATCAGGAAGCTCAGCGGCTTCGCGGGGCGCTCCGGCGACTGGTACTGGTAGTGCAGCACCGCGGCGTGGGCGTTGAGGCCGATGATGTTGGTGTAGGGCAGGTCGAGGTCGCCGTGGCCGGTGGCCTCGAGGTAGGCGCGGTGGATCTCCAGCTCGGACGCGCCGGCGCGGAACGCGGCTTCGGCGGCGCGATGGCCCTTCACCGCGCGGCGCTGCGCGCGGCGCATGCGGTCGAGCTCGTAGGCGGTCTTGTAGCCGCGCTGGTAGTGCAACTCGTCGAGCAGCACCTTCGGGTTGTTGGGCACCACGCCCTCTAGCGCGGCATCGGCCTCGCCGACGATGGCCACGCGCCCACGCGGGAGGTGTGCCGCGGCATCCGACGGTTCGCGGAGGATGCGGATGTCGAAGTGCTCCACCCAGAAGCCCTCCGGCGGCGACGGCGGCACGTGCCAGTAATCGTCGGGCTGGTAGTACGCGAGCACCGGCTTCGAACCCGGCGTGTAGGCGATCCAGCTGTGCGGATGCTGCTGCAGCGGCACCCAGTGCTTGAAGTGCGGGTTCGGCTTGAACGGGTAGGGCCGGTCGTCGAGGAACTGGTACTTCTCCACGCCCGACGCGATGACGAGGTGGTCGAAGCCCGCCTTGGCCAGCGCGGCGTCGCTGCGCTGCTTCAGGAGGGCGAGGTGCTCGGCGTACAGGCTGGACATGGCGGTCATCGGGGCGGCGTGGAAGCCCCGATTGTGCCGCAGTGCGCCCGGCGCGTCCGTCAGCGGGTGTCGCAGGCCTCGCCGAGGTCGATGCGGCCGGCCTCCGGTACGGTGCGCTGCCATTCGAAGCGCTGGGCCAAACCCGCGGTGATCCACGCGCGCCCGTCGGTGTCGATGAGCAGGGCGCAGCCGAGGCCCATGTCGCGCACCGTGCGTTCGAAGTCGTTGGCCCCAGCCACCATCAGGGCGGTGGCGGCCGCATCCGCCACCACCGGATTGGGGTGCAGCACGGCGCTCAAGCGAGCGCCGACGGCTGGCCGGCCCGTGCGCGTGTCGAGCAGATGCGGCCAGCGTTCGCCCTCGGGCGACTCGCGGTACTTCGCGTATCGCCCCGAACTCATGAAGGCCTCGCCATCGTGCAAGGCCACACCGCCGAGCACCCCGCCCTCACCGTCGTCGAGGCCGACGCGCCACGACTTCCCGTGGTTGTCGCCGAGTGCCAGCACGTCGCCGCCGAGGTTCATCAGCGCATGCTCGACGCCGATCGCCCGCAGCGCGGCTGCGCCTTCCTCCAGTGCCAGGCCCTCGGCCATGGCGTTGAAGTCCAAGCGCAACGCCGGCGCGGTGCTCGTGCAACGCCATTGGGTGTCGCAGCGCAAGTCGTCAAGCGAATCGGGGCGCGCGGCCCACGCCACCATCACCGCGTCGACGGGCGGCGGCGTGCGGATCGGGTAGGTGCTGGTGTGGAAGCCCCAGGCCGCGACGAGTCGCCCGACGCCCGGATCGAAGGCATGGGCGCTGCGTCGCACGAGCGGCCGGCTGCGGGTGATGAGGCCTTGCAGAGCGGGCGGGGCCACGGCCTCACCCTGCGCAGCGAGCGCGTCGTTGAAGGTCGTGAGGGCGGAGGGTTCCCAAGCGTGCCAGTCGCGTTCGCGCTGCTGCCAGTGCGTGCCGAGCGCGCGCAGGGCTTCGACGCGACGGCCTTCGTCCGTTCCCGCTGGGAGCTGCAGTTCCGCCGTGCTGCCGAACACCGGCCACGCGTCGCGCGACGGCGCGGCAGGCGTGCAGGCGACGAGGCCCAGCACGGCCGCGCCGAACAGCGCGGCGCGGTTCAGACGTAGTCGCTGCCGGGCTGGTCGACCCACTGCCGGATGTGTTCCAGCGAGTTCGCAGCAACGTCGATGAAGCGGAAGCCCGCCCACACCTGGCCCGGCGCGGCGGCGTCGCCCTGCCAGAGTTCGTGCGCGCCGACCTCCACCTCCAGCGGGCGTCCGCCGCCCACGGGCAGGTCGAAGCGCAGCTGGTACAGCGCGTCCGCGCAGGGCGGGGCGCCGAGGATCAGCAGCACGCCGGATTCCGAGAGGTTGCCGATCTTGCCGACGACCTGCTCGGTCATGTTGTCGATCACGGCGATGTCGTGCGTGGCGCGGCGACGCTTGGCGCGGCGGTACTCGCTGTGCGGGCCGGTCGTCATGCCACGGCCTCCTTCAGCCGGCTGCCACCGAAGCCGGACAGCGTCTTCATCACGGCTCCCCAGGCGCGATCCAGCAGGCTCACTTTCGCCTCTTCCTCCACCAGCCTCGCCTGGCCGTTCGCCATCTGGATGGCAAGGTGTTCGATGCTCTGATCACCGATCTTCTGGCCGCGGTGGTTGACGAACATCGCCGTGCCGCTCACGGGCGAATACCACGAGAGGCGGCGGCGCACGCGGTCGCCCTGCGCGTTGGTGACGAATTCGAACCAGGTGCCGAAGGCCAGCGTCTTGATCTGCGCGACGCGGGCCAGCACCTCGGGCGTGAGCTGTTCGGGCTTCGGCTTCGCCGGTTTCTCGGTGGTGCCGAGGCGGTTCGCCGACTTCATCCGCATCAGCAATTCGGTGCGGCTGGCGGCGTCGTCGACGGCGGCCTCGGTGGCCGGCGCGATCAGTCGCTTGGCGATCGCATCGGATTCCGCTTCGTGGTAACCCACCTGGCGCAGCGATTCGGCGACTTCCTTCTGGAGTGCCGGGGCCTCGGCTTCAGCGGCGGCGGCGCCGGGCTTCGCGAGATTGACGAGCTTCTTCGCCGTTTCGAGGTGCTGCGTCCACGCCGGCGAGTCGTCGCCGTGGCGCAGGGACGTCAGGGCCATCACGTCGGTCCACGCCTGGTTCAACAGCGTGCGCGTGAAGACCGGCAGCTCGCTGCCCTCGGTGATTTCCTTGACCGCGTCGGCGGCGCGGTCGCGCGCCTGCGCAACCCGCTCCTTGCCGCGCGCGGCTTCGACGTGGCGGCGTTCGGCCACTTCGGCCTTGCGCGCGATCGTCTGCAGGTGCGAGCTCAGGTCCTTCAGCAGCGACTCGAACAGCGACATGTCGCCGTCGAAGTCGCGCAAGGTGCGGTCGACCAGGCCCTGCATCTTGCCGACCAGCGCGCCGTCGGCGTCGTCGTCCCCGAGCCAGTAGGCGCCGGTTTCGGCGACGGCGTTGAGCATCTGCCGCGCCGGGTGGTGGCTGTCGTTGAAAAAGCTCTTGTCGGAGAGTGCCACCCGCAGCAGCGGCACCTGCAGCTTGGTCAGCAGGGTCGACGCCTGGCTGCTCGGGCGGACGTCCTTGACCAGTTCGTCGAACAGCATGCCGACGAGGTCGAAGGTGTCGTTGTCCTCGTCCGGCAGCACCGGCGATTCGCCGGCCGGCGCGCTGCGGCGCAGCTGGGCGAGCAGGTCCTGCTTCAGGTGGGCGACGGTGCGCGGCACGATGCGGCCGCCCATGTTCACCGAGGTCGCGGTGCTCGGTTGCAGCAGGCTGAGGGCGTGCTGCACTTCCTGGGGCGCGGGCTGGTGCACCGGGCCGCTCGGTGCCGCCTGCGCGCCGCCACCCGAGAGCTTCGAGAGCATCGAGCGCCGCGAGGTCAGCAGGTCGCGGATCTGGTCGAACTCGGGCAGTTGCACCGGGGATGCCGAGGGCGCCGCGGGCGCCCAGGCCGCGGCCTCGCCCGGCAGGAGCCAAGGCAGCGGCGCTTCGGCTTCGCCGCCTTCGCGCGCCATGGCCGGTGGCTGGCCTGTCGTGCGGCCGTAAGCGGGCATCTGGCCCGTGCTGCGGCCATGGGCCGGGGTCTGCGCCGTGGTGCGCGCGTCCGGCGGTTCGACCGGCTTGGGCGCGGCGTCGCCTTCGACCGGCTTGGCGTCCGCGGGCCTCGATGCAGCCCGGGCCTGCGGCGCCGCCGGGCTGCGGAAGGGCATGTACTGCAGCCCCGGAAGCACGCCGTGCTTGATCAGGTGGTTGTTCAGCGCTTCGAGCAGGCGGCCGTACTCGGCGAGCATCTGGCGCTCGAACAAGCGGTACAGCAGCACCCGGTGCTCGGAGGAGATCTCGAGGTTCGCCGCGGCGACACGGAGGATCTTGCACAGCGTCTGCGGCCCGACCGGCAGGGCTTCCGCATCGAAGGCCGGCTTGCCGGCCAGAACGCCGAAGCGTTGGCCGAGCAGGTAGATCGGCAGGCTGTGGCGCATCTCGATGCGGCTGCCGATCTCGGCCAGCGTCGTCGATTCGTCCATCTCCGAGGCTTCGATCAACGACAGCTCGGCCATGTTGCGCTGCGTGGCGCGCTCGGCCTCGGTAGCGCTCGGTTCGCGGATGGCGGCCAGTTGCGCTTCGACGCCCTGCAGGAAGCGGGGAACCAGATCGGGGCGGGTGCGACGGACCGTGCGCAGGGTTTCCAGCCAGCGCACCTGGATGTTGTTGCTGCGGGCCTGCTCGGCGTTGTTGAACGCCTGCTGCTCGAACTCGTTCAGCGCCCCGGTGAGCTCACGCTCGAACGCATCGGCCGCCAGTCCGTAGAACCCCTGCAGGATCTGCCGCACCTTGCGGGGCAAGCTGCTTTTGGAAAGGCTGGCAGGGGAATTCGAGCTGGAGGCCGCTGGGCCGGGCATGCGCAAGTCCCATTGCGAATAGTCAATGAAACTGAATATAGCAGGCAGGCCGGAGCCTCGCCGCCCCCTGTGGGACGGCGAGGTGAAGGTCGCGGGCGGGGTTCAGCGACCGGGGCGCCAGGCCAGCTCGACGAGCAGGCTGCGCTCCGGGGGGGCGAAGCCGCTGGCCAGGGTGTAGCGGCGGTCAAGCAAGTTCTCGAGCCGCGCGCGCAACGCCCAGTCCGGCCCAAGATCGGCCTCGGCCCTCAGGTCGAAGCGCGTGTAGCCCCCGAGTGGGCCGTCGAAGTCCTGCCGTCGCGAGGCCGCGGTGGCGTCCAGTCCGAAGCGCAGCCCGTCGTTCGCAGGCAGGTCGAGGCTGAGTGCGCCCTTGCGGGGAGCACGGCGCAGCAACGGCGCGCCCGTGACGGCGTTCTCGGCGCGCTGCCAGCCGACGTTGCCGCGGATGCCGAGGCTGCCCAGCGTCCAGCGGCCGTCCAACTCCACGCCATCCAGCCGCGCCTGGTTGATGTTGGTCGCGCCGAAGGTGGGGCCGGCGAAAGCGATCAGGTCGGTCACCCGGCTGCGGTAGGCGGAAAGCTCGAGCCCGCGGTCCTCGCCCTGCCAGCCGAGCCCGAGCTCGGCGCTGCGCGAGCGTTCCGGGTCGAGGTTCGGATTGCCGGCGAAGCCGCCGCCGAAGCCCGGCGAGTACAACTCGTTGGTGTTCGGCGCCCGGAAGCCCTGGCCCCAGCTTGCCCGCAGGCGCCAGCCGTCGCCGAAGGCCAAGCCCCAAGCCGCCTGCGCGGTGGTCGTGCGGCCGAACTGACTGCTGTCGTCGCTGCGTGCGGCGAGGTCCCATTGCTGCGCGCCGATCGTCCCGCGCCAGGCGGTGAACACGCCCGTGTTGTTTCGGCCGCGGTCGTAGACCACCGCGTTCGAGGCATTGCGCGACACGGCGTCCTCGGCCACGCGATTGACTCCGAACAGCAGGGCCTGGCCCTCGGCCAAGGACAGGTCGTGCAGCCAGTCCGCCGAGCGGCGGCGGCTCTCGAAGCGGCTGCCGAAGCTGGAGAGCGTCTTCAGGTCTTCGCGAGCCTCGCCCAGCGCGAGGCTGTGCGACCAGCGCGCGGCCAAGGGGCCACCGAGCGTCGCGCCACCGCTCACTGAATGCGATTGCGTCAGGCCGCGATCGAACTCGACGTCGGCCACCGTGGAGAGCAGGTTCACACCGAGGGCCTGCGTGCCGAGCGTGGTGCGGCCGCCGAGGCTCAGGTGGCGATTGCGGAAGCCGTCGCGGTCCGGGTCGAAGCCGAAGCTCCTCGGCGTGCTGACGTTGTAGCCCTCCGCGTCCTGCACGCCACCACCGATGCCGAAGCTGCCGCGCTCGCCGGAGACGCCCCATTGCGCGGCGCTTTCGACGCGCTGGAAGCTGCCGAAGCGCGCCTGCGCGCCGTGCTGGCCGGGATCACGGGTGAAGATCTGGATGACGCCACCGATCGCATCCGAGCCCCAAAGCGCCGCGCGCGGGCCGCGCACGATCTCGATGCGTTCGATGCGGTCGATCGGCAGGCTGCTGAAGTCGTACAGGCCCTGCTGCACGGAGTTCACCCGCACGCCGTCGACCAGCACCAGCACATGGTTGGAATTGCCGCCGCGCAGGAACAGCGTCGATACCGAGCCGGGGCCGCCGGTGCGGGAGACGTCGATGCCCGCCTGGTGGGCCAGCAGGTCGATGAGGTCGGGGGCTTGGGCCTGTTCGATGGCGGCGCGGTCGAGCACGGTGGTCGAGGCGAGGCCGCGAGCGATCGGCATCGGCGAGCGCGTCGCGGTCACCACGACGGCATCGAGGGTTTCGGCGGAGTCGCTGGCGTCGGCGGACGACGCCGGCGCGGCAACGACGATGGGAGCGACAAGCGCCAGCGCGAGGCCGGCGGCGAGGGGAGAACGGTTCATGGACATCCTTCTTTGCAGCGCACACCCGCGGGAGGCGCGAGCGGGAACGCAAGGACGTCGATCGGCCACGACGCAAGCGAGGCCGAACCCACGCCTCGCTGCCCACCGCAGCGCGCCATGACCGCCCACGCGCCCGGGATGTGGCGCGTCGACGGTCTGAAGGCCGGTCTCCGGACTTTCCGCTTGCGATGCGTGGCGCATCGCGGCCTGCCGCCTTCCCAGGGCGAGCCCCAGTGGCGATCTGGCAGGTTGGCAGCGGATTACCGTTGCGGGGGCAGTGCCGGATTCACACCGGCTTCCCGAACACCTTCAGCGCCGAGGAGTGTAGCGGATTCGTGAAGAACTCGGCTCACTCGTCGTCGCGGAACACCCGCAGCCGTCCTCCGCGGGCACCGGGGCGCAGCTCGAATTCGATCGGTCGGCAGCACACTTGGCAATCCTCGATGTAGCGCTGCGCCTCGTCGGTCGATTCGATCTCGACCTCGATCGGTTCGCCGCAGTAGGGGCAGTCGATGGAACGCGAACGCAGCATGGGCAGGACCTCCGCCAGCGACGATACTGCGGCACCGCTGCCATGCCCCGTGAACCCGCGATGCCCGACGCCTTCGTCCCATCGATGCCCGCGCCGTGAGACCCGCCCCGCTGATTGCCATCCGCCACACGCCGGTGCAGGGCGGGCAGGGCGTGTGCTACGGCCGCAGCGATCTGCCCGTGCATGCGCGCGATGTCAGCGACGCGGCGCGACGCCTGCGCCTCGCCTTGCCGGACTGGCCCATCGCCAGTAGCCCGCTCACGCGGGCGCGCGAGCTCGCCGAGGCCACGGCAAGGGCGTTCCCAATCGAGGTCGCCCCCGGCCGCGGCGTGCCGCCCACGCCCTGGCCGATGGCGAAGGCGCGGTCTGACGTGCGCCGGATCCGATTCGACGAGCGCCTCGCCGAACTGCATTTTGGCCAATGGGAAGCCCAGCCCTGGGACGCCATCGACCGCAGCGCCTTGGCCGCGTGGGAAGCCGATCCCGCCGGCTTCCAGATGCCAGAGGGCGAGCGCTACCTCGATCTCGAGGCCCGCGTGGCGGCCGCGCTGGCGGACCACCGCGAACCGACGCTGTGGTTTACCCATGCCGGCGTCATCCGCGCGCTGCACCACCTCATCAGCGGCATCGATCGCGAGGAGGCCCTGCGCATGCCGGTGCCCTACGCCACGCCGATCCGCTTCTGAGCCGGAGCGTCCGCGGCGTCAGTCCTTCAGGAACAGGCTGACGAGGTCGTTGTTGAAGTTGCGGCCCTGCGCGGTGAGCGCATAAACCTCGCCGTTGCCTTCGAGCCAGCCGCGCGCTTCGGCCATCGCGATCTCGCCGGCGATCGCGCGGCGCGACAGCCCCGTGGCCTGCTCGAACTCGGTGAGCGCGAACGGTGCATGCAGGCGAAGACGGTTCAGCATGAAGTCGAAGGGGCGGGCGGGCATCAGCACGTCCTCGTCGCCGCCGATGAGGGCACCGTCGGGCGCGCCCGGTGCCAGCGCGGCGAGGTACTCGCGCGGGTTCTTCTTCTTCCAGCGCCGCAGGATGCGGCCATCGAAACCGAAGCTGATCTTGCCGTGCGCCCCGGCACCGATGCCGAGGTAGTCGGCATAGGTCCAGTAGGCGAGGTTGTGGCGGCACTGCCGACCCGGCTTCGCGTAGGCCGAGATCTCATAGTGGCCGAAACCGGCTTCCGCGATCCGCTGCTGGCAGGCCTCCTGCATCGCCCACGCGTCGTCTTCATCCGGCAGGCCCTCGGGCGGGCGGGCGGCGAAGACGGTGTTGGGCTCCATCGTCAGGTGGTAGTGCGAGAGGTGCGCCGGCTGCAGGGCGATCGCGCGTTCAACGTCGTGCAGCGCCATTGCCATGGTCTGGCCGGGCAGCGCGTACATCAGGTCGATGTTGAGGTTGTCGAGGCCGGCGTCCTGCGCCAGCTTCACCGCGCGCTCGGCTTCACCGCTGTCGTGGATGCGGCCCAGCGCCTTCAAGCAGCCGTCGTCGAAGCTCTGCACGCCGAAGCTCAGGCGGTTCACGCCGGCGGCGCGGTAGCCCTCGAAGCGGTCGAACTCGGCCGTGCCCGGATTGCATTCCAGCGTCACCTCCGCGCCCGGCGCGAAGCGGAGGCGCGAACTGCAGGCCGCGAGGATGTCGTTGATCGCCGAGCCAGGGAACAGGCTGGGCGTGCCGCCGCCGAAGAACACGCTGTGCACCGTGCGGCCCCAGACGTTCGGCAGGTCGAACTCGAGGTCGCGCACCAAGGCGGCGACGTACTCTGCGACCGGCAGTTCCTGCGGCCGCTGGTGCGAGTTGAAGTCGCAGTACGGGCATTTGCGCACGCACCACGGGATGTGGATGTACAGCGCCAGCGGGCCCGGCACGAGCGCGGGCGCGGCATCGTGGTCGCAGCCGGGGGCGCAGTGCTCGCTGTGCGCGTGGGGCGCGTCGTGGGCGTGCATGTCTCAGCCCGTCGCTGCGCCGCGCGCGATCCAGTCGGCGAGGCGTGCTTTCAGCACGGCCAGCGCACGGCCGCGATGGCTGATCGGGTTCTTCTGCTCGGGCGGCATCTCGCCGGCCCCGAGCCCCGTGTCCGGATCGAAGAACACCGGGTCGTAGCCGAAGCCGCCGCTGCCGCGCGCGGCCTCGAGGATCAGGCCCGGCCATTCGCCTTCAGCGATCAGCGGTTGCGGGTCCTCGGCATGGCGGAGCAGCACCAGGCAGCAGTAGAACCGCGCCGTTCGGCGTTCGCTGGGCACGCCCTGCAATTCGCTGAGCAGCTTGGCGATGTTGCCCTTGGCGTCGCCGTGCACGCCGGCGTAGTGCGCGCTGATGAGGCCCGGCGCGCCGCCGAGCGCATCGACGATCAGTCCGGAATCGTCCGCCAGCGAAGGCAGGCCGGAAATCCGCGCCGCGTTGCGTGCCTTGATCAGCGCGTTCTCGACGAAGGTGTGGCCGTCCTCGACCGGATCGGCGATGCCCAGCGCGCCCTGCGGCACCAGCTCGAGCCCGGCACCGGCCAGCAGTTCGCCGAGCTCGGCGAGCTTGCCCTTGTTGCCGCTGGCAAGAACGACCTTCATGCGGTCGCCCCGCCCGTGGCCGGTTGAATCAGGTCCCAGCGGTTGCCGTAGCGGTCGATGAAGACCACCACCTTGCCGTAGGGCTCGTCGCGCGGGGTTTCAGCGAATCGCACGCCGCGGGCGGTCATCGCCGCGACATCGCGCTCGAAATCATCGGTGTGCAGGAAGAAGCCCACGCGGCCGCCCGTCTGGTCGCCGATGCGTGTCTTTTGCGCTTCTGTCGCGGCCTTCGCCAGCAGCACGCGGCACTGCGAAGCCGGTGAGGGCGTCACTTCCACCCAGCGCTTGCCGTTGCCGCGATCCTCGTCGCAGACCAGCGTGAAGCCAAGATCGTCGACGTAGTGGCGGATGGCAGTGTCGTAATCGTCGACGACGAGCGCGAAGAGGGCGAGGTGGCGGTGGGCGCTCATGTGGTGGCGGTGCCTGACGGGGCTCAGCCCGCCAGCGCCGCGCGCTGCGCGGCGACCAGCTCGGCGATGCCCTTCTCGGCCAAAGCCAGCATCGCGTCCATCTCGCTGCGGCGGAAGGCATGGCCTTCGGCCGTGCCTTGCACCTCGATGAAGCCACCGCCGTCGTTCATCACCACGTTCATGTCGGTGTCGCAGTCGCTGTCCTCGGCGTAGTCGAGGTCGAGCACCGGTTCGCCGCGATAGATGCCCACCGAGACCGCCGCCACGGCGCCGAAGATCGGATTCCGCGTGGTCTTCAGTGTCGAGACCGCGTCCACCAGGGCCACGTAGGCGCCGGTGATCGCCGCGGTGCGCGTGCCGCCGTCGGCCTGCAGCACGTCGCAGTCGAGCGTGATGGTGCGTTCGCCCAGTGCGTTGCGATCCACGCAGGCCCGCAGGCTGCGGCCGATCAGGCGCTGGATCTCCAGCGTGCGGCCGCCCTGCTTGCCCTGCGCCGCCTCGCGGCCCATGCGCGAGTTGGTCGAGCGCGGCAGCATGCCGTACTCGGCGGTGATCCAGCCTTCGCCCTTGCCGCGCAGGAAGCCCGGCACGCGCTCCTCGACGCTGGCGGTGCACAGCACCTTGGTGTCGCCGAAGCTCACCAGCACCGAGCCTTCGGCGTGCTTGGTGTAGCGGCGCTCGATGCTCACGGAGCGCATCTGGTCGGGTTGGCGGCCACTGGGGCGGGCGATGGCGGTCATGGAACGGGCCGGTGGTGGCGAAAGGGCGCGGAGTTTACCATCCGCGTCCCTGCCGCCCGCCGCGCGAGCCACCCGCATGATCCGCAGCATGACCGCCTTCGCCGCGGTCGAACGCGCCACCGCCGCCGGCACGCTCGCCCTCGAGCTGCGTGCGGTGAACCATCGCTACCTCGAACTCTCCCTGCGCCTGCCGGACGAACTGCGCGTGCTGGAGCCGATGCTGCGCGAGAAGGTCGCCGCGAAGATCTCGCGCGGCAAGCTCGACCTCGGCCTGCGCCTGCGCAGCAGCGGCGACGCCCTTCGCCCGCTGAGCGTGAACGAGGCGCGCCTGCAGCAGCTCACCGAGCTGCACGCCACCTTCGCCGCGCGCTTCAGCACGCTGGAAACCAGCTTCACCGACCTGCTCGCCTTCCCCGGCGTCCTGGCCGATGCCGGCACCGACATGGACGCCCTGCGCGCCGAGGCCGCCGCGCTGGCCGATGCGCTGCTGGCCGATTTCCTCGCCCATCGCGAACGCGAGGGCAAGGCGCTCGCCGCGTTGATCGAGGAGCGGCTCAAGGCCATCGAAACCATCATCGCGACCGTGCGCGGCGTGCTGCCGGAGCTGCGCAGCGCGATCCGCCAGCGCATCGAGACCCGCTTCGGCGAACTGAAGATCGAGGTCGATCCGGCACGGCTCGAGCAGGAACTCGTGCTGCTGCTGCAGCGTGCCGATGTCGACGAGGAACTTGACCGCCTCGCCACCCACGTGGTCGAAGCCCGCCATGCCATGAAGCGCGGCGAGGCCGTCGGCCGTCGGCTCGATTTCCTGCTGCAGGAGTTCAACCGCGAGGCGAACACGCTGGGCTCGAAGGCGGTCGACGCCCGCTTGACCCAGGCCTCGGTCGAACTGAAGGTGCTGATCGAGCAGATCCGCGAACAAGTGCAGAACATCGAGTGAGGCCGGAGGGCCGCCCCGCATGAGCCACCCCCACGCCCCCACCGAACGCGGCACCCTGTTCGTCGTCGCCGCGCCCTCGGGCGCCGGCAAGTCGAGCATGGTCAACGCCGTCCTCGCCCGCGAACCCGGCATCGCGCTGTCGATCAGCTACACCTCGCGCGCGCCGCGCCCCGGCGAACGCCACGCCCACCACTACCACTTCGTCGACAAGGCCGAGTTCGAGCGGATGATCGCCGCCGGCGACTTCTTCGAATACGCGCTGGTGCACGGCGACTACAAGGGCACGGCCCGGCAGTCGGTCGAGCCGCAGCTGGCCGCGGGCAAGGACGTGCTGCTCGAGATCGACTGGCAGGGCGCCCGCCAGGTCCGGGAGAAGATCCCGGACGCGGTCAGCGTCTTCATCCTGCCGCCGTCCACCGACACCCTCGAGACCCGCATGCGCAACCGCGGGCAGGACAGCGAGGCCGTGATCGCCCAGCGTCTCGCCGCGGCGCAGGAGGAGATGTCGCACGCGTCCGAGTTCGACTACTGGATCGTCAACGAGCACTTCGACACGGCCGCCAACGAGCTGCGTTCGATCTTCATCGCCCACCGCCTGCGCCGGGAAGCCCAGGTGCGTCGTCACGCCAGCCTGTTCGCCGGGCTGATGGCGGGTTACGAGCCTTGATCCACTACAAGTCGTTGATCTGATTGGTGGGTCGGCAGGCTCGTTCAGGCCCGGGCGGGGATTTTCCTTGCCCGCAGGCAGCCCGCCCGCTATCCTGCGCGGTCTTTGAAGGCAGGCCCGTCGGCCCGCCGAGCCGGAGTACCGCATGGCCCGCATCACCGTTGAAGATTGCCTGGACGTCGTGAACAACCGCTTCGAGCTGGTCGTTCTGGCCTCGAAGCGCGCCCGCCAGCTGGCCAAGGGCGCCGAGCCGACCCTCGACAACAGCGAGCACGAAGACAAGCCGACCGTGCTGGCCCTGCGCGAGATCGCCGCCCGCCAGATCGACGAAGCGCTGATCGAGCAGGTCGAGAAGGCCGAGCGCGAGCGCCGCGAGCGCGAAGCCCTCGAGTGGGCCGCCGCCGAGGTGGTGGACGACGACATGAAGGGTGGCGACGACTGATCCACGTCGTCATCACGACCCTCGCGCGGCTTTCCGCTGCGTGAACCAAGGCCCGTTAAGGAAGGTCTGAACAACTCCTCCACTTTCGGCGAGAATCGGTCATCGCTTCAAGGGTGAGTTCGATGCAGCTTTCGTTTGGTGATGCTGAGGATCTTGGAGGCCGCAAGCGCACGCGGCGCGAGGTGTTCTTGGCCGAGATGGACCAGGTGGTGCCGTGGAAGGCGCTGCTTGCCCTGATCGAGCCGCATTACCCGAAGATGGGCCGGCCTGGCCGCCAGCCGTATGCCTTGGCGACGATGCTGCGGATCCACCTCCTGCAGCAGTGGTACGCGCTGTCCGACCCGGCGATGGAAGAGGCGCTGGTCGACACGCCGGTCATGCGGCGGTTCGCGCAGCTCGGTGGGCTGGACGACATCCCGGACGAGACGACGATCTTGAACTTCCGGCGTTTGCTGGAGACGCATGGCTTGGCCGAGAAGCTGTTCAAGCAGGTCAATGCGCACCTACAGCGCAAGGGCCTGAGTCTGCGATCGGGCACGATCGTCGACGCGACGATCATCAACGCGCCGAGCTCGACGAAGAACGCTGACGGCGAGCGGGATCCGGAGATGCACCAGGCGAAGAAGGGCAACCAGTGGTTCTTCGGGATGAAGGCGCACATCGGCGTGGACGACGCGTCGGGCTTGGTGCACCACGTGGAATGCACGGCGGCGAACGTGTCGGACGTGACGCAGGCGCACAGGCTGCTGCACGGCAAGGAGGACGTGGTGTACGGCGACAGTGGCTACACCGGCATCGCGAAGCGCGAGGAGTTGAAGGACGTTGATGCGGTGTTTTTCATTGCCGAGAAGCCCTCGGTGATCAAGGCGATGAAGACGAAGCGCGAGCAGAAGCAGGCCCGGGCGCTGGAGCGCTTGAAGGCGAGCGTGCGAGCCAAGGTCGAGCATCCGTTCCGGGTGATCAAGCGACAGTTCGGCTACGTGAAGGTTCGCTATCGCGGCATCGCGAAGAACGCGGCCCAGGTGCTGACGCTGTTCGCGCTGTCGAACCTGTGGATGTCGCGCCGGCGTTTGATGCCGGCGGCAGGGTAAGTGCGTCCGCTGAACGGGGAAACCCGTCTGGCGGCGCGGCAAAACGTGGAATTCCGACCGGATTGACGCGATTTCGGCCTTCCTGCCGCGAAATCACGAGGGTTCGGCGGATTGTTCAGACCTTCCTTAGGCGCCGAAGAACGCGCAGGCGGCCTGAAGCACGCCGCGCTCAGGCCTCGCCCAGCAACCAGGCCACGCCGGCCGCGGCGTGGAGCGCCATGGTGTCGAACAGCGGCACGGCGCTGTCCTCGTCGCGCACGATCATCATCAGCTCGGTGCAGCCGAGGATGACGCCCTCGGCACCGGCGGCCACGCCGCGCGCGATCACCGCTCGAAGCTGCTCGCGCGAAGCATCGAGCACCCGACCGGCGACCAGCTCCTCGAAGATGACGCGATGCACCTCGGCGCGGTCGGCGGCCTCGGGAACGAACACCTCGAGCCCTTCGGCGCGCAGGCGGTCGAGCAGGAAAGGCTGCTCCATCGCGAACGCCGTGCCGAGGAAGAGCAGTCGCCGGCAGCCGGCCGCGCGCGCCGCGGCGGCCGTGGGCGTGGCGATGTGCAGCACCGGTAAGCCGCCACCGGCTTCCACCGCGTCGACGAGCTTGTGCATTGTGTTCGCGCAGATCATCACCGCACTGGCACCCGCCGTCGCGAGGCCGCGCGCCGCGTCGGCCATCAGCAGCGCGAGCTCGTCCCAGCGCCCCGCGTGCTGAAGCGCGCTGATGCGGGCGAAATCAAAGGAATGCAGGCGAAGCTCGGCAGCATGCGGCGCACCGCGCGCCTCGCGCACGCCCTCGTTGAGGGCGCGGTAGTAGTGGGCGGTGCTTTCCCAGCTGATGCCGCCGATGAGGCCGAGGACGCGATCCGACATGGCGGCAAGAAGCGGAGTGCGGGCGCAGCCCGGGGCGGCCAGAATGCCGCCATGCCCGACCGCTACGCCACCTTCCGTGACTGCGACGACGCCACGTTGATTGCGATGGCGCGCGCCATCGTCGCCCGCGCCGACGAGCCGTGGCCCTTGGCGGCGATGGCCGCCGAATTCGGCCTCTCGCCCTCGGCCTTCCAGCGCCGCTTCACCGCGCTCGTCGGGCTGTCGCCCAAGGCCCTGCAGGACGCCGCGCGGCTCGGCCGCCTGAAGCAGGCGCTCAAGGCCGGCTCCACGGTCACCGACGCGATCCTCGAGGCCGGCTTCGGCTCGACCAGCCGGGTGTACGGCGAAGCGCCACGCGACCTCGGCATGACCCTCTCGGCCTACCGCGACGGTGCCCCGGGCGAGACGATCCACTGGGCGGCGCGGCGCACGCGGCTCGGGTGGCTGGCGATGGCCGCCACCGCGCGCGGCGTGTGCTTCGCGCAGTTCGGCGATAGCGCCGATTCGCTCCGCACCGAACTCGGCCGCGAATTTCCGAAGGCCACGATCCTCGCCAGCGAAGCCCACGCGCCGCTCGATGCCTGGATCGACGCCCTCGACGCCCACCTCTCGCGCTCGGCCCCCGCGCCCGACCTGCCGCTCGACCTCCGCGGCACCGCGTTCCAGATGCGGGTGTGGCGTTTCCTGCAAGGCATCCCGCTCGGCGAAACGCGTTCGTATGCCGACGTCGCCGCCGGCATCGGCGCACCGAAGGCCACGCGCGCGGTGGGGACGGCCTGCGGCGCGAACCGGGTGGCCGTTCTGGTGCCCTGCCATCGCGTGCTTCGAGGCGACGGGGCGCTCGGCGGCTACCGCTGGGGGCTGGAGCGCAAGCGCGCGCTACTCAAGACAGAGGCGACGACGACCCAGTGACGAGCCCCAAACGCTTGCCCCCCCCCCCACGGACTCGCCTAGGATTGAATCGCGCCTTGCGGTGCACCCCCCAACTCAATGACAGAGGACGTTCCCCCATGTCCATGCTTGGACTCACGCTTGCGCTCGCGGTTGCTGCCGCGCCCGAAGCCGCAACTCCCGAGATGATTCCGCCGGCTGCTGCCCAGTGCGTTGGGCAAAGTGTGTTGATCGAATCCCGCCGATCGTTGCGTGGTGCAGAGGCCGCCCGCACGCACGAAGCGGTCGGACGTATCGTTCTCCAAACACCGGGGCTTTCAAACTCTAGTCGCACTTCGTTTCTTCGCCGATCGCCGGCAACGGTCGGCACGGCGTACGCTATTTCTCGTCGAACGATCTGCATTGCGGCCGCTGAAGCGACAACGAAGGGTGTCGTCGATCCGCCTGATTTCCCGGACATTCCGCTCGACCGTTTCGCGTCACCCGGGGACACCTTTGTCTACAGCACGTGCGACCCCATCAGCAGATACAAGGCGACGTACACGCTCCGCTATGTGAGCGACAAGGACGGTAACCCGGCCACGAAAGACCCGGGCTGGATCATCGACAAGGAAGTGAAAGAGTTGCTTACCGCCGGTTGCCCCGTCGAGTAACGAGCTTGGGGGAGGGGTCCGCAACGGCTCCCTCCTCGCTCCACCGGGACTGCAGCCGCCGTACCGTCGCGCTGAACGCCGCATTCCGGCGCAGCTACGCGCCAGCTGCCCGGCGCGGAAGCCGGGGCACCTATACTTCACGCCCTGCACTCCCGCCCGCCGCCTGAAGGCCCATGGCCGCCGTCCCCGCGCTCTGCGTCACCGACCTCCGCAAGACCTACGACAACAAGACCGAGGCCCTGAAGGGCGTCTCGCTCAGCGTGCAGCCCGGCGACTTCTTCGCCCTGCTCGGCCCCAACGGCGCCGGCAAGAGCACCCTGATCGGCATCGTCAGTTCGCTGGTGAATGCCAGCTCGGGCTCGGTCTCGATCTTCGGCGTCGACCGCTTCGCCCACCGCGAAGACGCGATGCGGCTCCTCGGCCTCGTGCCGCAGGAGATCAACTTCAACATGTTCGAGAAGCCCTTCGACATCCTCGTGAACTACGCCGGCTTCTATGGCGTGCCGCGCGCCGAGGCCGAACGCCGCGCCGAGGAGCAGCTGAAGCTCGCGCAGCTGTGGGAGAAGGCGCAGGTGATGAGCCGCACGCTCTCCGGCGGCATGAAGCGCCGGCTGATGATCGCCCGCGCGATGATGACGAACCCGCGCTTGCTGATCCTCGACGAGCCCACCGCGGGCGTCGACATCGAGATCCGTCGCGGCATGTGGAAGCTGCTGCGGGAAATCAACGCGCAGGGCACCACCATCATCCTCACCACGCACTACCTCGAGGAGGCGGAGAACCTCTGCCGCAATCTCGCCATCATCGACAAGGGCCGCATCGTCGAGCAGGGCCCGATGCGCGACCTGCTGGCCAAGCTCGACGTCGAGGGTTTCGTGTTCGACATCGAAGGCGCCTTGCCGGCCACGCTGCCGGCCATCGAGGGCGTCAAGCTGCACGCCGAGAACAGCCAGACGCTGAAGCTCGAGATGCCGCGCGAGATGGACCTCAACCGCGTCTTCGCCGCCTTCCAGCAGGCCGGCATCACCGTGCGCTCGATGCGCAACGAGGTGAACCGCCTCGAGGAGCTCTTCGTCCGCCTGACCAACAAGGACGCCGCATGAGCGCCGCCACCCCCAACCCCAACTGGACGGCGTTCCGCACCATCATCCGCCGCGAAGTCGCGCGCATCGTCCGCATCTGGGGCCAGACCCTGGTGCCGCCGGCGATCACGATGACGCTGTACTTCCTGATCTTCGGCAAGTTGATCGGCAGCAAGATCGGCGACATGGGCGGCTTCAGCTACATGGACTTCATCGTGCCGGGCCTGGTGATGATGTCGGTGATCCAGAACGCCTACGGCAACATCAGCTCCAGCTTCTTCGGCGCGAAGTTCGGCCGCCACATCGAGGAGCTGCTGGTGGCGCCGCTGCCGAACTGGGTGATCCTCGGCGGCTACGTCGGCGGCGCGGTGCTCCGCGGCTTCATGGTCGGCGCCATCGTGCTGGCCGTGGCGATGCTGTTCACCAAGGTGCGCGTGCACGATTGGGCGGTGACGGTGAGCACCGTCCTGCTCGGCGCGGTGATCTTCTCGCTCGCCGGCTTCGTCAACGCGGTGTACGCGAAGAAGTTCGACGACATCGCGATCATCCCCACCTTCATCCTGACGCCACTCACCTACCTCGGCGGCGTGTTCTATTCGGTGAAGCTGCTGCCGGACTGGGCCGAAGCGGCCACGCACGCCAACCCGATCTTCTACATGGTCAATGCCTTCCGCTACGGCCTGCTCGGCACCGGCGCCACCGACGTGCCGCTGTGGAGCGCGTATGCCGTGATGCTGGGCGCCGTCATCGCACTGACCTGGCTCGGCCTGTGGCTGCTGCAGCGCGGCGTCGGCCTGCGCAGCTGAGGAACCCCCGCCCGATTCGGGCGGGCGCTATGCTCCACGCGACCAACTCGGGGCGCGGGAGTACGTGATGGACGACGCTGCCACGCTCGATATCCACCGGCGCCACCGCGTGCGGGTGGAGGGAACCGGCCCCACCCTGCTCTACGCGCACGGCTTCGGCTGCAGCCAAGCCATGTGGGACGCAATCCTGCCGGCGTTCGCCGGGAGCCATCGCCAAGTCGCGTTCGATTACGCCGGATCAGGCCGGTCCGATCGTGCCGCGTACGATCCGAAGCGCCACGCCTCGCTCGAAGGCTACGCCGACGACCTGCTCGCGATCGCGCGCAGCGTCGCGCCGCCCGAAGGCCTCACCCTCGTGGCCCACTCGGTGAGCTGCAGCATCGGCATGCTCGCCGCCGCGCGCGAGCCCGCCCTCTTCCGCGACCTCGTTCTGCTCGGCCCGAACCCCTGCTTCATCGACCATCCGCCCGACTACATCGGTGGCTTCCAGCGCGCCGACCTCGAAGGCCTGCTCACCCTGATGGACCAGAACTACCTGGGCTGGGCGCAGACGCTGGCCCCGGTGGTCGCCGGCGAAGGCGGCGGGGCCGAGGTGGCAGGGCGGCTTTCCGAAAGCTTCTGCTCGACCGACCCCGATGTGGCGCGCCAGTTCGCTGCGGCCACCTTCTTCTCGGACAACCGCGCCGACGTCGAGCGCGTCCGCACGCCCGCGCTGCTGCTGCAGCACCGCCACGACGCGCTCGCACCTCTGGACGTCGGGCGCTGGCTGAAGGCGCGCCTCCCGCAGGCCACGCTGGAGGTGCTCGACGTCGCCGGCCATTGCGCCCACATGAGCCACCCGGCGCTGGTGGTCGACGCGCTGCGGAGGCGGCTTGCCCGCTGAGCGCTCATCGATGGCCGAGCTGCTGCCGCGCCTGCCGGCGCTGGTGGTCGTCACCGATGCGAGCGGGAGCCTGCAGACGATCACTGGCGACGTCGTCGAAGAGCTGGGCATCGAAGCCGGCGCCCTCGACTACATCGGCACGCTGTTCGGCCGCGCCTCGGCCATTTTTCTTGAGACCCACCTCTGGCCGCTGCTGCGTCGCGATGGGCGTTTCGATGAATGCCACGTGCTGCTGCAGTCGCCGGGCGGCACCCCATGGCCCTGCCTCGTCAGCGCACGTCGCCTCGACGACGGCGCGCGGGTGCTCTGGCTGTTCTTCCCCGCGAGGGAGCGCGCGCGCTTCGAAGCCGAGCTGGTGGCCGCACGTCAGTCCGCGCAGGGTCTCGCGCGCGAGCTGGCCGAGGCCAATCGGCGCCTCGAGGCGCAGTCCGAAGCCATCCGCACGCGCAACGACGAGCTTGACCAGCTCGCCCGCACCGACCCGCTCACGGGCCTCGGCAACCGGCGCGCGCTCGATGCCGCGTTCATGGCCAGGCCGGCCGCCCCGCAGGACGGCACGCCGTCAACCGACAGTGCGTTGCTCATGGTCGATGCCGACCACTTCAAGGCCATCAACGACCGCTGGGGCCATGACGTCGGCGACACCGTGCTGGTGGCCATGGCAGGCGTTCTCCGAACCTGCCTGCGGCGCAGCGACACCGTCGTGCGCCTTGGCGGCGAAGAGTTCGCGTTGTGGCTTCCCGACGCGAGCCCCGAGGCCGCCGCTCGCGTGGCGGAAACCGTGCACGCCAAGATGGCGGCCATGCTGCTGCCGGATGCCACCCAGGCACTGACGGTGAGCATCGGCGCGGCGATGCTCGGCGGCCAACGCCATCGCAACGACCTCGCCTTGCTGCTCAAGCGCGCCGACGAAGCGCTTTACCTCGCGAAGAGCGCCGGCCGGCACTGCACGCGCCGGGCGGACGCGCTGCCGCATGCCGACTGACGATCAGCCCTCGCGCCAGTCCTCGCCGGGCAGGATGCGCCGCAGGTAGGCGTCGAACATCGGCACGGTGAACGCGGTATCGCCGTGGTTCGGGCTCCACACCATGCCCTTGTCGATCAACTGCGCGCGGATCGGCCCCATCGCGGTGACCTTGCGACCGAGGGTGTCGGCGATGTCGCCGGAGCGGTGCGGGCCCGGCCCCAGCGCCGCCATCGCGCGCAGGTAGCGCTTCTCGGCCAACGTGAGGCGATCGAAGCGCACGCGGAAGAAGCTTTCGTCGAGGGCCGCCACCGCCTCGCGCGCGGCGCGTTCGACGTCGGCGACCGTGATCGGCGAGCCCTTCGCCACGTCCCAGGCATGTTTGCCCCACTCCTGCAGGAAGTAGGGGTAGCCCTCGGTGGCTTGGAGGATCGCCTCGGTGGCCGCGGGCTCGAAGCGCACGCCCAGCGCGGCCGCCGGCACCTCGATGGCATCGCGAGCGGCCGTGGCGTCGAGCGGCCCGATGAAGGGGAACGCGAACAGCCGCTCGGCATAGGACTTCGCGCGGCCCATCTGGCCGGGCAGCGACGGCAGGCCGGCGCCCACCAGCACCACCGGCACCTGCTGCTGCGCGCAGCGATGCAGGGCCGTGACCAGCGAGGCCAGCTGCTCTTCCGGCACGTACTGCAGCTCGTCGACGAAAAGCACGAGGGCGGTGCCGTCGGCCTGCGCGGCACGGGCCGCGGCTTCCAGCAGGGCCAGCAGATCGCTCTCGAGGTCGCCGTTGTCGGCGAGGCCGGGCTCGGGATCGAGGTCGATGCCCACTTCGAGATCGGCGTACTTGAGCTTCAGCGATTTCGCGAACCCGGCCAGCGCGCGCAGGCCGCGGCTGGCGAGGTCCTTGGCCTTGTCGCGACGCGACAGGCGCAGCAAGGCGAGGCGCAACTGCGGCGCCAGCATGGCCGGCAGCGAGCGGCCTTCCGGCGCTTCGATGCGGATGGTCTCCATGCCCGCGGCCTCGGCGTCCTGTCGCATGCGGTCGAGCAGCACGGTCTTGCCGACGCCGCGCAGGCCGACCAGCAGCACGCTCTTGGCCTGCCGGCCGGCACGGATGCGCGCGATGGCGATCCGCACCTGCTCGATCAGGGCGTCACGGCCGGCGAGCTCGGGCGGCGGCGCCCCGGCACCGGGGGCATAGGGGTTGGCGATGGGGTCCATGGCCGCAGCCTAGGCCGATCTTCGGAAAATTACAAAGAAAAGATAATCTTCCTAACTTCGACCAAGCCAGCGGCCGGGGTGGTCGGCGAGAACCGCCGCAGCGCCCGGAATGGCGGCGCAGCGAGCCCAGGTATCGACGCGGATGACGTGGTGATGCCGATCAATGGCCCGCCCGGGCCGGAACGCGCGGGATGATCGTTCGCCGCCGGACGCCTCGGCCCAGCGCCGCGAAGGTCCGGGTGAGATGCCGCCGCGCGAAGACCTGCAGCAGTGCCAGCCCCCCGACGAAGCAGAACACCATCGCCGCCAGGGCCACGCGGTCCTTGCGGTCACCCGCCTGTTCGCGGGTCTCGATCTGCGCCTTGAATTGGCTGCGTATCGCCTCCGCCGCCCCCGAAAGGCTCTCCACGAAACCACCACGGAGAGCCTCGTGGCGGCGACTCAGGAGGACAGCGCGCGGGCCGCCGCCGGGGAACGGCTGCAGGGCCGAGCGTTCGTAGGTGCGGAGCTGCTTCCAGGCATCGAGGGAGCGCTCCAGCGGCGAAAGGAGGGCAACGCCCGCGCCGGAGGCTTCCAGGGCATCGAACTGCGCCTCGACGCGCCCCGTGGCCTCGTCGAGATCGGCCAGGTCGGCCTTGATGTCGTCGACCAGTCCGGGACCGAGGGCAGCACGGCTCACGGCATGCGAATGATCGAAAGCGAGGTCGCGCAAGGCATCGACGAACGCCTCCGAGAGTTCCTGTTGGCGGGCGAGCTCGCGTTCGCCCTCCGAACCCGCGCGATGGAGCAGCAAGGCGGCGATGGCCACGCCACAGAGCGTCACGACGATCGACAGGGAAACACGGCTGATGGTTGCGATCCGCATGGCACGCCCTCCTCGCTTTTTTGCCGGTTTACGACCCCGATCAAGCCCATTCCGTCGACCACGTCGCGTCCGCGGCGAGGCATCGCGCCGCACAAGGTCACACGCGGTCAAGTGCGGTCGGGCGTCACACTCTGCCGCCCGCGGGCTCAGGCCTCGGGCAAGCGGAAAAACGCCCGTGCCGTCGCCGTGGTGCTGGCCGCCGTCACCGCCACGTCTTCGCCGCGGTCCTTCGCGAGCTCGTGGACGATGTGCGGCAGGAAGGCCGGCTCGTTGCGCCTGTCCTTCGGCGTGGGCTTCAACGTGCGCGGCAGCAGGTAGGGGCAGTCGGTCTCGACCATCAGGCGGTCGGCCGGGATGCGCTTCACCAGCTCGCGGAGGTGTTGGCCGCGGCGTTCGTCGCAGAGCCAGCCAGTGATGCCGATGTAGCAGCCGGCGTCCAGCGATTCCATCAGCGCACGCTCATCACCGGTGAAGCAGTGCACCACCGCCGGGCCGCAACGCGGCAGGAAGGGCTTGAGGATGGCGAGGAAATCGTCGTGGGCGTCGCGCTGGTGCAGCAACAGCGGCTTGCCGCATTCGACGGCGAGCTCCAGCTGGCGTTCGAAGGCGCGCTGCTGGGCATGACGCGGGGCGAAATCGCGGAAGTAGTCGAGGCCGGTCTCGCCCACCGCCACCACTTCCGGGTGCGTGAGCAGTTCGCGCAGATCGGCGACGGCTTCATCCGTCACCTCGATCGCGTGGTGCGGGTGCACGCCGGCGGTGGCGAACAGCCGGCCCGGGTGCGCGCGGGCGAGATCGAGTGCGTGGCGCGAGCCCTCGCGCGAGGCGCCGGTGACGACGAGCTGGTGGACGCTGGCCTCGGCCGCGCGTTCGAGCACGGCGTCGAAATCATGGCCGAAGCTCTCGTGCGTCAGGTTGGCGCCGATGTCGACGAGCGGGTGCGGGAAGGTGGTGCGGTAGGGGTTCATGCGTGTTGTCCGGCGGCATGGCCGGAAGCCGAGGCCCATTGGAAGTTGTAGCCACCGAGCCAGCCGGTGACGTCGAGCACTTCGCCGACGAAGTAAAGGCCCGGCACGCGACGGCTTTCCATCGTGCTGGACGAGACTTCCTTGGTGTCGACGCCGCCCAGCGTGACCTCGGCGGTGCGGTAGCCCTCGGTGCCGCTGCAGACCAGCGGGAAGCGGGCGAGCATCTCGGCGATGCGCTGCAGCGGCTTCGGGTCGAGCTGCTTCATCGGTCGGCTCTCGAACACGGTCTCGCACAGGCGCTCGGCGAACCGCTTCGGCAGCAGCTCAGCGAGGACCGTGCGCAGCTGGGCGTCGGGCCGCGCGGCTCGCAGGGCCGTGAGGGTTTCGAGCGCGTCCTGCCCGGGCAGCAGGTCGAGTTCGAGCGCCTCGCCCGGCTGCCAGTAGTTGGAGATCTGCAGGATGGCCGGGCCGCTGATGCCGCGGTGCGTGACCAGCATCGCGTTGCTGAAACTCGTCTTGCCGGCCCGTGCGGTGACAGGCAAAGCGACACCGGCCAGCTCCGCCATCTGTTCCGCCGGCTTGCCGCTCTGCGTAAGCGGCACGAGGCCGGCGCGGGTGGGCAGCAGCGCATGGCCGAACTGCTTCGCCAGCGCATAGCCGAAACCGGTGGCGCCCATGCTCGGGATCGAAAGGCCGCCCGTGGCGACCACCAGCGATTCGGCCTCGACCACGCCCTGCGACGTGGTGATGCGGAAGCGCGGAGCGCTTTCGGCCGCGCCCTCCCGCGTCTCGACGGACTCCACCGCGCAGGACGTGCGCACATCGACGCCAGCGTCTTCGCACTCCTTCAGCAGCATCGCCACGATCTGCTTGCTGCTGTCGTCGCAGAACAGTTGGCCGAGCTCCTTCTCGTGGTACGCGATGCCGTGGCGCTCGACCATCGCGATGAAGTGCGCCGGCGTGTAGCGGGCGAGTGCGGACTTGCAGAAGTGCGGGTTGGCCGAAAGGAAGTTCGCCGGCGTGGTGCCGGTGTTGGTGAAGTTGCAGCGCCCACCACCTGACATCAGGATCTTCTTGCCGCAGCGGTTGGCATGCTCGATCACGCGCACGCGCCGGCCGCGACGACCGGCGGTGAAGGCCGTCATCAGCCCGGCCGCGCCGCCGCCAATCACGACGACGTCGACACGTTCAGCCCGCACGCTGGTGCCACACGGGCGTGACGCTGACCGAGCCGCCCTCGCCCATCAGCTGCACTTCGCCGTCCTGCACGAGGCACTGCAGGTCCATGCCGCGGGCGAGCAGCGGCGCGAGCGCTTCGGCCGTGCCCGCCGGCAATTCGACGACGTCGAGGTTCGCGCAACGCGCCAAGCCGGCAGCGTTCTTCTCCCACCACAGGCCGAAGCCGCGGCCGCTGTAGCCGACCACCGTGACGCGACGCGAGCGCCCACAGGCGCGACGCACGTCGGCCTCCTCGGGCTGGCCGAGTTCGATCCAGTGCTCGATGTCGCCGGTGAGCGAGCGCAACCACACGTCGGGCTCGCCCTCGCTGCTGATGCCGCGGCCGAACTCCAGGCGCTCCTCGGCGAACAGGCCGAAAGCGAGCAGGCGCACCATCAGGCGCGCATCCGTCTCCGACGGGTGCTGCGCCAGGGTCAGCGTGTGCGTGGCGTAGTAGTGGCGATCGAGGTCGGAGACCTGCAGCGTCGCGCGGTGGACGGTGGCCTTGAGCGCCATGGGAATTCCGGGGAAGAAGCGGCACGCATTGTAGGCGAGCCCGCCTGAAGCGCCCTCAGCACGGCTCGCAGATCGGGGCGAAGCGCCAGCACAGGGCGGTCGGCAGCGCCGCGCGCCACGCGGCTTCGTTGTGCCCCGCGTTCGGGTCTTCGAGGAAGTTCAGCCGCGTGGACGGCGATCGAACGCTGAAGGTTTCGAACATCGCCCGGGCTTGGGGCAGCATCGATTCGCTCTCCATGCCGCCGGCATACACGTAAACCCGCTGGCCGGACTTCAACGGCGTTGCTGCGGTCTCCTCGGCAATGGCCCGCGAGAACCAGTAGCTCGGCGAGAAGATGATCGCCCCGCCGAAGACATCAGGCCGCCGCAGCACCGCGGCATGCGCCATCAGCCCGCCCATCAAGCTGCCGACGATGGTGGTCGAGGCCGCCGCGGGGCGCGTGCGGTAGCGCGCGTCGATGGCGGGCTTCACCGCACCGACGAGATCGGCGAGGAAGGCCTCGCCACGGGCCGGCTTGAACTCCGGGTTCTCCCACACGCTGAGTTCATTCATCCGCGCCTCGCCACCGTGGTCGACGCCGACGGCGATCACCGCGAGGTCGTGCTTCACCAGAAGCTCGTCGAGCGCCTCGTCCGCACCCAATTCGCCGACATAACTGGTGGCAGCGTCGAAAACGTTCTGGCCATCCATGAAATAGACGACCGGATAGCGGCAGCCCTCGCAGTTCGTGTAACCGCGCGGCAGGTAGACGCGCAGCGTGCGCTCGACGCCGAGCGTGGGCAGCGCGACGGTGAAGGTCTCGAAGCGCGAGGGCGCGGCCACCGTGGATTCGCGCACCGCCTCGGCGGGCGCCGCGGTCACGGCCCAAGGCGCGAACGCCAGAAGGGCGGACGCCAGCAGCGCGCGCTTCACTCCGCCTCCGGCAAGGTGTACTCGAAGCGGTAGAAGTGGTCGCCACCGGCGATGTCGGTGCCCATCCGCGCGTCCAGCATCCCGACCACGCGTTCGATGGCGACATGGCCGGCCGAGCTGCGGCGGAGCATCCGCATGCGCCAGCGTTTCGGGCGTCATCTGGACGTGGAAAGGGCCTTCGATGGTGTGGGTCATGGGTGTCCCTGCTGCATGCGCGTTTCAAGATCTTCGGCAGGAAGATAGATCACGCGGCGCCCAGAACGGACGGCACGCAGCCAACCCTTATCGACAAGGTCAAGAAGATCGGCGCGCGCCGTAACGCCGCTGATGCGGTGCGACGTCGCGTGCGAATCATGGCTGTACTCCGCTTCCGGCCGCCTCAGCGCGTGATCGAGCAGCGCGAGCTGCCGATGGTTGAGGTCTCCGCGATCGGCAAGGCGTCGACGCAAGACGGCCTGCGCGCTTCCCTTGCGTTCGACATACGCGAAGAGTTCCGCCACCGCCTGATCCAGCACTTCCAGTTGCTGGATGAGGAAGTACGTAGCGTCCTGGTCGTCGCTTTCGACCTGCTGGTAGGCCAGCTCGTAGGGCCGGCGATTGCGGTACAGCAGGCGGGAAATGGAGAAGAACTCGGCGAGCCAGTAGCCGCGATGCAGCATCGACCAGTAGAACAACGCGCGCGCAGTCCGGCCGTTGCCATCGTAGAACGGATGGTCGTAGGCGAGTTGGAAGTGGAGAAGAATCGATCGGAGCACCGGATGCAGATACTGGCCATCTTCAATGTCGGGCGCGTTGGCGAAGGCGATGAGCGCCGCCATCCGCTCCGGCAGCTGCTCGGCCGGCGGCGGCGTGTGGACGATGCGATTCACACGATGATCGACCACATCGACCCGAACGTCGCTAGGCTGCTGCAGTTTCCCAGCCTGCGAATCATCGTCCAGCGTGCCGTCGGTGAGGATGCGATGCAGCTCGAGAACCCCGTCCAGACTCAAGGGCTCGGGCGCCATTTCACGCAGACGCTCCATGGCACGGAAATTGTTGAGGATCATCCGCTCATCGCGATTCAACGGTTCGCGACGCGAGCGCAGCATGTCCTTCGCCGCCTCGCGCGTGCTCACGGCGCCCTCGAACAGGCTCGAATGGATGGCCTCCTCCATCAGCGAGCTGGCAAGGTACTGGTCGCGGGTGACCGGGCTCGCGGCGGCCTGCGGCAGCGTCTGAGGACCGGCGAGAAAGCGGTCCATCCGCGACACGCCGAGCTCCACCCGCGCGTGCCGAGTGTAGGTGAGCGTCCGGCCGTTGATGGCCCTCAGCCGCGGTACCTGCACAGCGGCGCTGGCACGCCGCCATTTCAGCGCGAACCACCACTCCTTGGAGGACAGCCCCGCCGGTGGGGTGCGGTGCCGCAGGGCCTCCCAGTGCAGGTAGGCCAAATCGTCGAGAGCCGCGGCGCGCTCGGCGACCGCGCGCACGCGCTCCGGCGGTAGTCGGAACAGATCGTCCAGCGTTGGGGTGGGGGGGAGCGGCTTCATTTGAAGACTTTTAAGTTTTAAGCGAACTTAATTCAAGTGAAGTGCCCTCGATGCGCTCCCTCGGCGGATCGAGGCTCCAGCCCACCGGGAAAGGTTAAACCATTGATCCATATGATTTTTTCGTGCGGCGCCTTGGCGCCTCCGCCCGATGTCCTGCTACACACCCCTAAGGCGCGGACAGGGGTCATGGAGAAGAAAGCGCGGCGAGGGCGGGACTTGAACCCGCAGTCCTATGCGGCCATGTCGGCCGCCATCCCCTTTACCGTGGTGGGGCCCTACCCGCCGCGCAGCGCACGCTACGCCCGCGCATCACGCCTCGCAAGGACCTTGCGCGACGACCGCGCCTTCTTCGTATTCGTCACCGGCAGCAGCGAGGTCAGGGCCTCGTAGCGCTCGAACAGAAAGGCGATGCGCTCGGCGTCGCTGCCGAGCTTCGGCGCCTTGCGGCCGGCGGCCTTCTCCGCAGCGACATAGGCGGCATCCACGGCTCTGTCGAGCTGTTGGTGCGCCTTCACCAGCGCGGGCGGCATGGTCAGCGGGTCGTACAGATCGGCCAGCGTGCTGCCGGGGAAGGCGGCACGCGCGTCGATCATGTCCTGTGCGGCGGCTTCAATGGCAGTGCGTGCTTTGTCGTCCAGCGGCTCGGGCCAGGGGAAGTTGTTGTAGACGATGCCGGCGGAGTAGCGGTAATCGCTCTTGATGCGACCACATGTCGTTCGAATCCACGCCATATGCATTCGCGATGAAATGACTCCGAAGAAGCAGAGATCATCGGACGACACGATGAGGTTGGCATCGCCCGAAAGATCGTTTGGCGACATGAAACCTGAAGGCATGTAGTCACGGTTCTCGGAGAAATGGCGCGGCAGCAACAAGTACGAAGTCTTGGGAAGATTTTCGACATGAAACCGGGTGGGCGTCGGGGCGAGAGCTAGAGAACTCTGGCCCGCCTTTGCCTCTCGACCACTTTTCGCATCAATCTCACCCAAACGATAACGACGGACTTTTTCAACAAGAGCGAGCACGGCAGGCATCGCCCGAATCGCAGACGGTTCTGCATCAGCAAGCCAAACGCAGTAACGCTCGATCCCGTTCAAGAACTCTGTTGCGCCGAACCAGCGCTTGATGAATCGAGCGGCATTGGGTTCAGCCTGCAAGAGTAAATCCCGCTCTTCTGGCGTCAACAAGTAGTAGCCGCCATCGATCGGCTTATTGCCAATCCCGATTTCCGGCACATCACAGAGCGGCTTGCTCCGATTCAGAAGCAGCACATCGTGCGCATCCACCAGATAGGGGTTGATGTTGCCTGCCGCAACTTCCTGCGGCTCGCCGCCCACCGTCTCGTAGTCAAACAGCCGCCTCGGGCTCGGCGGCGTACGGCTCATGCCGACGATGATGCAATGCACAGCTGCCACGCCCTTTGCTTCGCTGTTCCAACGAAAGGTCCGATGCGCGAAGGCGATGCGCCAGCCGCGCGCCAGCAACTCGCCCCACAGAATGCCCACCTGCTCGCCCTGGCAGATCGAGTTGGTGGATACGAAGGCGATGCCGATGCCCGTGCCTTCCGCGTAAGCCGTTGCCTTCAGATGCCAAGCGCAGACGAAATCAAGAACGCCAGCACCTTTCAGCTTGCCGGCCACGGCCAGCAGATCGGTGCGCTGCCCTTCCGTCATCAGCTTCGAGCCGATGAACGGCGGATTCCCGAGGATGTAGCTCAGCTTCTCCTTCGGAATCACGCTTGCCCAATCAATGCGCAATGCATTTTCGTGCACGATGGTCGGGCTCTTGGTCAACGGCAGGCGCGCGAAGTACTCGCCGAAGCGTTCGGCCACCTGCAGGTTCATCTGGTGGTCCATCAGCCATAGGGCCACCTGTGCGATCTGCGCCGGGAACTCCTCGATCTCGATGCCGTAGAACTGGTCCACGTCCACCAGCACGTGGTCGCCCACGCGGGTGAACACGCTGCCCTGCTTCGCGTACAGGCGGTTCAGCACCTCCAACTCGATCAGCCGAAGCTCGCGGTAGGCGATGACAAGAAAGTTGCCGCAGCCGCACGCCGGGTCGAGAAAGCGCAGCGTGCCCAAGCGCGCATGGAACTCGCGCAGCTTGGCTTCGTGGCTGCCAATCTTCTCCAGCTCTGCCTTCAAGCCATCGAGGAACAGCGGCCCGATGAGCTTCAGGATGTTCTTCTCGCTGGTGTAATGCGCGCCGAGGTTCCGGCGCGCCTTCGCATCCATCACGCTCTGGAACATCGAGCCAAAGATGGCCGGGCTGATGCGGCTCCAGTCCAGCGCCGCCGCGTCCAGCAGCTGCTGGCGCATGGTGGCGTTGAAGTTGGCGAAGGGCAGCGGCTCTTCGAACAGCTTGCCGTTGACGTAGGGGAACTCCGCCAGCTGAGCATCGAGCGTGCTCTGGCGTTTGGTGGCCGGCGTGTTCAGCGTCTGGAAGAGCTGGGCCAGCCAAAGGCCGAGGTCGGCACCGTCCACGCCGGTGCGCTGCGCCACCAACTCGGTGAAGGCATGGCGCGGGAAGATGCCGGTGTCGTCGGCGAACAGACAGAACAGCAGGCGCACCAGCATCACTTCCAGCGCGTGGCCTTCGTAGCCAGCGGCCTTCAGCGCGTCGTGCAGCCGGCCCATACGCTCGGCGGCCTGCACGTTGACGGGGTCTTCGTCCTTGTACGTGCGCGCCTGATAGCCCGCCATGAAGCCGAAGCGCTTCACCTGCTTGTGCAGGTCGCGCAGCGCGAACTCCACCGGCGACTCGCCGGTTTCGAGGTCGTAGAGCCGGAAGCGCGCGAAGTCCGAGACCAACAGGTACTTCGGCAGCTCGGCATCGCTCAGGCCGGCGAAGTAGTCGCGGGCCTGAGCGTGGGCTCGATCGAGGTCCTTGCCGCGGGATTTGTGCTCGACCAGCAGCACGCCCTTCCAGAGCAAGTCGATGAAGCCGTCCTTACCGTCGAGCTTCTTCACCTTTTTCTCGAAGGTGCCGACGCGACGGCGCGGCACCCCGAACACCTCGAAGAAGCCATCCCAGAAGGACTTGGCCTCGGCGTCCTCGCTGGCTTCATCCGCCCATTCGCGACTGAACTTCAGCGCGCGGTCCTTGATCTCGTTCCAGCTCAGTGGCATCCGGCCTCTCCCTCAGTTGCAGCGGATGGTGCCAGCGTCCTGCGCCGGGCGTTGGCCCCGCGCGGCCTGCACACGAAGCACCTCACCGCCCACGGAACGCTTCAGCCAACCCGCCGCTTGGCCGCAGATGGGTCCGGCCGCTTGGGCCGCAGTCAGGCCCTGCAGCTCCACCATCACTACCGGCCCGCCGGCGGCGTCACTCACGCCTTTCACACGCACTGCCGCGAGTCGCTGCTCGAAGGTGAGTTGCTGGCGTTCGGCAGTCTCACGAGCCATAGCGTCGCCCGCTGCTTGGATTTGTGCCTGCATCTGGCGGGTCGCCTCACGGAGATCCCGTTCCGCCAGCTTGGCGTGCACGGCGTATTCGTAGAACGGGTAGATGGCCAGCATGACGAGCCCGGCACCAAGGCCGACCCAAAGCCGGCTCCAGGCGCCTCGGTCGGTGTCGTCACTGGCTTGGCGGCGGCGAGCCCCGAACTCCCCGGCTTCGTTTCCCCACGTCGTCATGACATCGCGCTCCGTATCCCTTCGAGGTGCCATTGGGGCCCAGCCGCAACACCCCGGTCAACCATCCCGCCCCCGCCGCGTTATCCGACCCATGCGCCCGCTCCTCGCCTTCCTCGCCCCCCTGCTGCTGGCCCTGCCCACCGCGGCACGGTCGCCGGCGAAAACCGATTTCTCGGCCATCGATGCCCGCATGCAATCCCTGGTGGCGCGCTACCGGCTCGATGGCGCCTCGCTGTGGGTCTCGCACAATGGCCAGCCGGTGTTGATCCGCTACTACGGCGGCTACTCGGAGGCGACGCGCATCCCCATCGCCTCGGCCAGCAAGTGGGTGTCGGCCCTGGTGCTCGCGCGATTGGTCGAACGCGGCACCCTGCGCTGGGATTCAACCGTCGGGGAATGGTGGCCCACGGCCCCCGCCGACAAGCGCGCCATCACCTTGGCGCAGCTGTTCTCGCACACCAGCGGCTTGCCCGGCGACGAGTCCGGCTGCATCGCGAATGCGCTGACGACGCTGCAGGCTTGCGCGGGACAGATCCTCGCCGGGCCGATGATCGCCGCGCCGGGCAGCACCTTTGCCTACGGCGGCCTCTCGATGCAGGTGGCCGGCGCGATGGCCGAACGCGCGACCGGGCTGGGCTGGGACACGCTCTTCGCCCGCGAGCTCACCACCCCACTGGCGCTGACGGCCACGGAGTTCGGCTTGAACAGCAGCGCCCCCGGGATCGTCACCCTGCCGAACCCGCGCATTGCCGGCGGCGTGCGCAGCACGCTCTCGGACTACCGGAAGCTGATGGCGATGTGGCAGGCCGACGGCATCATCCGCGAAGGGCCGAACGCCGGGCAGCGCTACCTCGCCGTGTCCACGATCCGCGCCATGCAGCGCGACCACGCCGCCGGAACGGCGAAGGTGGACGTGCCCAATGTGCCGCAATCCATCGGCAACTGGGGCTACGGCTTCGGCTATTGGCTCCTGCCCACCACCCGCGCAGGCGCGCCGGTGGTGGAGTCCAGCCCCGGGGCCTTCGGCTTCCAGGGCTGGGTGGACGGCGCCGCGGGCATCGCCGGCGTGTTCATGGTGCAGGACACGAACGCGCGGATGGCGCCGGAAGCCGCGGCCGTGCAAGCGGATCTGGCCCGCCTGCTCGATCCGCCGCGCTTCACGCAGTCGGCGGGCGCGGCCATGAACCCGCCGCCACCCCCGCGTCAGGCCGTGCGCGGACGCCCGCTGAGCCAGGCGAAGTAGAGCAGCGGGATCACCACCAGCGTCAGCAGGGTGGAGACGGCGATACCGAAGATCAGGCTGATGGCGAGGCCGTTGAAGATCGGATCGTCGAGGATGAACAGCGCACCGAGCATCGCCGCCAGCGCGGTGAGCCCGATCGGCTGGGCGCGCACGGCGCAGGCTTCGACCACGGCGTCGGCGAGCGCGCGGCCGTTCGCGATCTCGTGGTTGATGAAGTCCACCAGCAGGATCGAGTTGCGAACAATGATCCCGGCCAGCGCGATCATGCCGATCATGCTGGTGGCGGTGAACTGCGCGCCGAGCAGCGCATGCCCGGGCATCACGCCGATCACCGTCAGCGGGATCGGCGCCATGATCACCAGCGGCACGACATAGCTGCGGAACTGCGCGACGATCAGCAGGTAGATCAGCACGAGGCCGGCGGCATAGGCGAGGCCCATGTCGCGGAAGGTCTGCCAGGTCACCTGCCACTCGCCGTCCCACTTGATGGTGAAGGCCAGCGGGTCGTCCGGCGCGGTGAAGAAGCGCTGCGCCACCGGCACGCCGACGTCGAGCGAGTCGACGCGCCCCACCAGCGAGAACATGCCGTACAGCGGCGAATCGACATCACCCGCCTCGTCGGCCATCACGTAGGCCACCGGCAGAAGATCCTTCTGCATCAGCATCGGCTCCCACGGCTCGCGACGGACCTCGACGAGTTCGACCAGCGGGATCATCCGGCCGTCTTGGGCGCGCACCTTCAGCGCCAGCAGCTCTTCGATGCGGGCCTGGTCGCCGGCCGGCAGGCGCAGGCGCACCGGGATGGCGTGCTTGGCTACGCCGTCGCGCAGGTAGGTGGCGTCCACGCCACCCACGGCGAGCGCGAGCGTCTGCGCGATGGCCTGCTGGCTCACGCCGAGGCGCGCCGCGCGCACGCGGTCGATCACGACCGTCTCGCGCGAGGCTTTCGCTTCCAGCGTGGTGTCGATGTCGACGAGGCCGTCGGTCTCACGCGCCAGGCCTTCGAGGCCTTCGACGATGCGACGCACCGTGGCGGCATCCGGGCCATAGACCTCGGCGACCAGCGGCGCCAGCACCGGCGGGCCGGGCGGCACTTCGACCACCTTGAGCGCGGCGCCGTAACGCGCCGCGATCGCCTGCAGCGCCGGCCGCCACGCGCGGGCGAGATCATGGCTCTGGTCGTCGCGGTCGTGCTTGTCGACGAGGTTCACCTGCAGGTCGCCGAGCGCGGCGCCTTCGCGCAGGTAGTACTGGCGCACGAGCCCGTTGAAATTCACCGGCGCCGAGGTGCCGGCGTAGCCCTGCACGTCGAGCACTTCGGGGCGCTCGCGGAGTTCAGCGGCCAGCTCCAACAGCAGCGCGTTGGTGCGCTCCAGCGGCGTGCCTTCCGGCAGGTCGACGACGATCTGCAGCTCCGACTTGTTGTCGAAGGGCAGCATCTTCAGCACGACCAGCTGCACCGCGACGAGGCCGACCGACAACGCCACCGCCGCACCGATGCCGGCGAAGAGCTTGAAGCGTCGCGACCCGCCCTTGCCCGGGTCGAGGAAGGGGCGCATCAGGCGATCGAACACCCCGTGCAGGCGCGCCGCGAGGCCACCGTGACCGTGGCCACCCGCCTCGCCGAGGCGCGCGTAATGGCGCGAGAGCAGCTTCACCGCGAGCCAAGGCGTGACCGTGAGGGCGATCAGCAGCGAAAGCAGCATGCCCACCGACGCGTTGATCGGGATGGGCCGCATGTACGGGCCCATCAAGCCGGTGACGAAGGCCATCGGCAGCAGCGCGGCGATGACCGTGAAGGTCGCCAGGATGGTCGGGCCACCGATCTCGTCCACCGCCGCCGGCAGCGCCTCGCGCAGCGACTTGCCGCCGAGCGTCATGTGGCGGTGGATGTTCTCGACCACGACGATCGCGTCATCCACCAGGATGCCAATGGAGAAGATCAGCGCGAACAGCGACACGCGGTTGATGGTGAAGCCCATCGCCCAACTGGCGAACAGGGTGACGGCCAGCGTCAGGATCACCGCCGCGCCGACCACCAGCGCCTCGCGCCAGCCCAGCGCGACCAGCACCAGCAGCACCACGGCCATGGTCGCGAAGACCAGCTTCTTGATCAGCGTGATGGCCTTTTCGTTGGCGGTGAAGCCGTAGTCGCGCGTCACCGTGGCCTGCACACCATCGGGGATCAGCGCGCCCTCGAGGGCAACGAGGCGCTCGCGGATCGCAGCGGTGATGTCGGCGGCATTGGCCCCCGGCTTCTTGGCGATGGCCAGCGTGACCGCTGGCGCCCATTCGAGCGGCGCGGCCTCACCGGACGGCGCGCCCGCACCGGCCGCATGCCACACGTAGGCGGTAGGCCGGTCGGCGGACTCGCGGATGGTGGCGATGTCGGCGAGACGGAGCGGCTGGCCCTCACGAAGGCCGAGCACCAGATCGGCCACGCCATTCGCATCGGCGAGGAAGGTGCCCACCGTTACCGGCACCTGCGTGCCGCCGGCGTCGACGCGCTCGCCGGCCTGCAGCACCACGTTGGCCGCGGCCAGCGCCTGCTGCAGCTCGCCCACGGTCATGCCGTGGGCGGCGAGTCGCGTGGCGTCGAGTTCGACGACCACCGCGCGCTCCGGCGCGCCGATGGTGGTGATGTCACGCGTACCGGGCACGCGCTTGAGTTCGGTTTCCAGCGCGCGTGCGACGGCGCCGAGCTCGGTCGCGCCGCGCTGCGGGTCGTCCGTCCACAGGGTGACGCCCATCACCGGCACGTCGTCGATGCCCATCGGGCGCACCAGCGGCGGGCCCACGCCCAGCCCCGGCGGCACGAAGTCGGCGTTGGCGAACACCTGGTTGTAGAGGCGGACGAGGGCGTCCTTGCGCGGGATGCCCACGTCGAACTCGACGGTGACCACGGCCATGCCGGGACGGCTCATCGCATAGACGTGCTTGACGCCTTCGACTTCCGAGAGTTTCTGCTGCAGCGGCACGCTGACGAGCGATTCGACATCGTGCGCCGACGAGCCCGCGAAGGGCACGAACACGTTCGCCATCGTCACGTCGATCTGCGGCTCTTCCTCGCGCGGCGTGATCATCACCGCGACGAGGCCGAGCAACAGGGCCGCCAGCGCCAGCACCGGCGTCAGCGGATTGGTCTGGAAGGCCCGCGCTAGGCGGCCGGATACGCCAAGTCGAGGCTCACTCATCGGCGGCCTCCCGCGCGGCGCGCTGGGCCACGAGCGCCGCGACCGGATCGAGCGCGACGGCCTCGCCCGTCGCCAGGCCAGCGATCACTTCCACGCGATCGCCGAACACCTCGCCCACGCGGATCTGGCGCAGGCCGACGCGGCCTTCGGGCGACACCACGTACACGGCGGCGATCTCGCTGCGGCGAACGAGGGCGGTGGCGGGGATCAGCAGGCGCTCGGCCTCGCCCAGCTTGAAGCGCACCTTGGCGGTGTTGCCGGGCTGCAGACCGGTTTCCATTTCCGGCAGTTCGACGCGAACGGTGAAGGTGTGGGTCTGCGGGTTCGCGGCCGGGAACACGATGACCTCGCGGGCTAGGACGTCGCGGCCGTCGGCCAAGCGGATCGTGGCGGCCTTGTGTTCACGGATGGCGGCGATGTCGGCCTGCGGCACCTGCACTTCCACGCGCAGCTGGCCCAGCGAGAGGCCCGACACCAGCGGCTGGCCGGGCGCGACGGTCTCGCCGATTTCGACATGGCGCTGCGTGACGAGCCCCGAGTACGGCGCGCGCACCACGGTGTAATCGACCTGCTCGCCCGCCTGCTTCACGCCGGCCTCGGCGGCGGCGAGGGCGGCACGCGCGGCATCGCGTCGTGCCGTGGCCTGGTCGAGCTGCGAGCGCGCCACCAGCTGGCGCCCGGCCAGGTCGGCGATGCGGCGCTGGTCGGCTTCCGCTTCCGCGGCCTGCGCACGCGCCGCACGCAGGGCGGCCTCCGCCTGCGCGCGACCGCTGCGCTGCTCGACATCGGTGAATCGCACGACGACATCGCCGGCCTTCACCACGTCGTTCACATCGAAGGGCAGTTCGACCACCCGGCCGGCCGTCTGCGCCGCCAACGTCGCCTGATGCACCGCCTGCACCACGCCGTCCCAGCTGCGCTCGCGCGCGGCGCTCGCCGGTGCAACGGCGAAGGTTTGCAGGCCGGGATCCGTCGACGTGGGGGCCGCGTCCTCGCTGCCCGAACAGGCGGAAAGCGCGAGAGCAGCAACGAGGGCGGCGGCGAGGGGCAGGCGGCGGAGGGCCATGGGGGAATCCTTCAGCGGAACGCGCAGCCGGACGACAGGCCCAGCTTCTTGAAAATGATGGCGGCCGGGCAGAAGCCGGTAAAGGCCGACTGCAGCAGATTGAGGCCGATGAACGCCGTGAAGAGGACGAACCACGGCGAGACGAAGTGGGTCAGGGCGATGGAAAGAAGGGTCATGACGCCGGCAAAAGCGAAAACGGCACGGTCGAGGTTCATGGCGGGACTCCGGGGAAAGAAAGGGCGGAACGGAAAGCGCGAGGCGCGGGTCGATCCTTACTTCAGGCGCTCGATGCCCAGCGCCTTCAGGATGTACTTCTCGTAGATCGGCTCGGTGTTGCCGGATTTCATCTTGGCGAGGAAGTACTTCTCGAACGCCACCTTCGCCACATGCACCCACTTGCCGACCTTTGCCCACGTCACGTTGCGGGGCGGGATCTGCGGGATGGCGACGAAGGCGGCACCCGTGTCGCCCATGTCGGCGAGGCAGATGGCGTTCCACGTCGGCACCTCGTCCGGCTCACGCCCGGCGAGCACCGCGGCGAGGTTGTGCGCGATCGCGGTCACCATGGATTCGATCATGAAGCCGGTCTTGGGCGCGCCGGTCGGCACCGTCGTGACCTCGACCGGCGGGATCGCCACGCAGACGCCCGCCGACCAGACGTTCGGGAAGGCCGGGTGGCGTTGGTGCTGGTCGATCAGCACGAAGCCGCGGGGATTGACCAGCCCTTCGACGCCGCGAACGGCATCCACGCCGGTGAAGGGCGGCATGATCATGGCGAAGCGATGGGCGACGGCGTGCTCCTTCACCACGTTGCCACGCTCGTCGAACTCGGTGGCGCTCACCGTGTCCGCGGTGACGCCGGTGATCTTCGCGTTGGCGATCCACTTGATGTGGCGCTGACGGAGCTCGCTCTCGAGCAGGCCCTTGCTGTCGCCCACGCCGCCGAGCCCCATGTGGCCGATGTAGGGCTCGGGCGTGATGTAGGTCATGGGCACGCGGTCGCGCAGCTTGCGCTTGCGCAGGTCGGCATCGAGGATCATCGCGAACTCGTAGGCCGGGCCAAAGCAACTGACGCCCGGCGCTGCACCGATGACGATCGGGCCGGGGTTCTTGAGGAAATCCTCGTAGGCGGCCCATGCGGTGGCCGCATGCTCGGTGGTGCAGATCGAATGGCTGTGCGCATCCGGACCGAGCCCCGGAACTTCGTCGAAGGCGAGGCGCGGCCCCGTGCAGATCACGAGATGGTCGTACGCCAGTTCGCGACCGTCCTTCAGAACGAGACGATTGCGGACAGGATCGACGCGCTGCGCCCCAGCACCGTCGAAACCGATCTGCTTCTTGGCGAGGTGCCCCGCGACGTCGATCTGGATGTCGGCGGCCTTGCGCCAACCCACGGCAACCCAAGGATTAGAGGGCGTGAAGCTGAACTTCCCGCCTTCGCCAACGACGGTCACCTCATGCTCGCGCCCAACGGCGGCTCGGATTTCATAGGCGGCGCTCATGCCGCCAAGACCTGCACCGAGAACGACGATCTTTGCCATGGCGCGCCCCGCATTGGTTTGGTTGTTTTCTAATTTAGCACGCGCTAAAGTTAAGTCAAGCAACGCCCGATCGACGGTCGGCCGGGCGTCGCGTCATCCCCGTCGGAGGCCCCATGTCCCGCCCGAACGAACGTCGAAGCGCCGGCGGAAGCGGGCTCTGCCGCTTGGCGGGGCCGTCGACCTACAATGACGCGCCTATGCCCAAGACCACGAACCGCCTCCCGCCGATGGCCGCCGCCATGGCCGCGCAGGCCGAAGCCGCCGCAGAACTCCTCAAGACGCTGGGCAACCCGCAGCGGCTCCGCATCCTCTGCCTGCTGGTGGAGGGCGAGCATTCGGTCGGTGAGATCAACGCCCACGTGCCGTTGTCGCAGTCGGCGCTGTCGCAGCACCTTGCTGTCCTGCGGGAACAGGGCCTCGTCGAAACACGGCGCGAAGCGCAGACGATTTTCTACGCCCTCGTCGACGGCCCCGCCCGCGCGATGCTCGGAACGTTGCACGATCTCTATTGCCCTACGCCGGAGAGCGCTGCGCCGAAGTCCCGCCAAAGCGCGAAGTCGGCACCACGGCCTACGGCAGCGAAGACAGCCTCGCGTCGGAATGCCTCGTGATGGACAGCCTCAAGTTTCGCAGCCTGTTCGCCGTGCTCATGGCCCTGCTGATGGCCTTCCTGATGAGCGCGGTGCTCACTGCGGTGAACACTGGCGTCGGCGCCGGCTTCGTCGGCCGCTGGCTGCACGCCTTCATCGTCGCCTGGCCGATCGCCATCGTCGCGGCATTTTTCTGCGCGCCCATCGCGCGGCGCTGGACGATGCAACTGCTCGGAATGGGGGGGCCGCGCTAGGCGGACCCCACTCTTGCTGAAGTCTTCAGGACGCCTTCTTCATCGAGAAGTACCAGTCGGTCGTCTCGAGCCCTTCGCCGAGTCGGGCCTCGAGGTCCGCGACTGTCTTCGGTGCGCCAACCAGCACCTTGTCACCCGGCTGCCAGCCTTCCGGCGTCGCCACGCCCTGCGAAAGGCTGGTCTGCAGGCCACGAACGAGGCGGAGGATCTCGGCGACGCTGCGGCCGTTCGTCATCGGGTAATAGACCATCGCGCGCAGGATGCCGTTCGGATCGATGATGAAAGTAGCGCGCACCGCCGCCGTATCCGATGCGCCCGGGTGGATCATCCCGTAGGCGCGGGCGACGTTCATCGACAGGTCCTCGATGATCGGGAAGGGAATCTCGACGCCGAACTTCTCCTTGATGTTCTGCACCCAGGCAAGGTGGGAGTAGATCGAGTCGATCGACAGGCCCAGCAGTTCGCAGTTGATCGCCGCGAAGTCGGCGGACGCCTTGGCGAAGGCGGTGAACTCCGTCGTGCAGACCGGCGTGAAGTCGGCGGGATGCGAGAACAGAACCAGCCACTTGCCGCGGTAGTCATCGAGCGAACGCGGGCCGAAGGTGGTCTGGGCTTGGAAAGCCGGCGCGCGCTCGTTGATGCGCGGGAGGCCGTAAGCCATCGGCTCGGCGGCGGAAGACGGGGCCGAGGGCGTGGACGCGGCGGGCGCGGCCTTCGGAGCGACGGGAAGGACGTTGGATTCAGAGCAGCTCATGGCGGATCTCCTGGGGGCCGCGCGTGGCGCGGCGAAAGGGTCAGAGTGAGTCGAGGGGAACCTTGAGGTAGCGGACGCCGTTGCTCTCGGGTTCCGGAAGAGCGCCGGCTTTCATGTTCACCTGCAGGGAAGGAACGATCAGGGTCGGCATGCCGAGGGTGGCGTCGCGGGCGGTGCGCAGCCGCACGTAGTCGTCCTCGGCGATGCCGTCGCGCACGTGGATGTTCGAGGCTCGCTGCTCGGCGACCGTGGTTTCCCAGCGGATCTCGCGGCCGCCCGGGCCGTAGTCGTGACACATGAACAGGCGCGTCTCAGGCGGCAGCGACAGCACGCTGCGCATCGACCGATAAAGCGTGCGCGCATCGCCACCGGGAAAGTCCGCGCGGGCGGAACCGCCATCCGGCATGAACAGCGTGTCGCCGACAAAGGCGGCGTCACCGATCAGGTGGGTCATGCAGGCCGGGGTATGGCCGGGCGTGTGCAGCGCGAGGGCCTGCAGCGCACCAATGGTGTAGCGCTCGCCGTCCTGAAAGAGGTGGTCGAACTGGCTGCCGTCGCGGCGGAACGCCGGGCCTTCATTGAAGATGCGGCCGAAGGTGTCCTGCACCACGTCGATGCGTTGCCCGATGGCAATGCGGCCGCCGAGCTCACGCTTGAGCCACGGCGCAGCCGACAGGTGGTCGGCGTGCACATGGGTCTCGATCAGCCACTCGACTCGCAGGCCCTCGGCCCGCACCACGTCGGCGATGGCCTGGGCCGATCGATGGCTCGTGCGGCCGGAGGCGTAGTCGAGGTCCAGCACCGGGTCGACGATGGCGCAGGCCGGGCCGTCCGGCTCGCGGACCAGGTAACTCACCGTGTGGGTCGCGGGATCGAAGAAGGCCGTGACGCGCGGGGTGGGGCCGCCAGGGCCTTCGAGGGGGTCATTGGCGCTCATCGCGATGTCCTTGTTCGTCGTCATGGGAGGCACTCTAGGTCGCTTATTTGATTGATAGAAATGAATAGTTTTGATCGCTGTGTATGGTAACGTCGAACACATGGACAACCCACCCAGCCTTCGGCAACTCGAATACCTCGTCGCCCTCGACGCCCATGGCCATTTCGCGGAGGCCGCGCGTGCCTGCGGCGTCGGGACGCCGGCCTTCAGCAGCGGCCTCGCGGAGTTGGAAGAGCGCCTCGGCGTTCGCGTCGCCGAGCGCGACCGCCGCCACGTCACCATGACACCGATCGGGCGGCGGCTCGCAGCACAAGCCCAGCGCGTGCTCACGGAAGCCACGGCTTTTGTCGCGCTGGCCCGGCAGGACTCGCGGCCGATGGCGGGCGCGTGGCGGCTCGGCAGCATCCCGACCATCGCCCCCTTCCTGATGCCGAAGCTGCTGCCGGCGATGCGCGAACGGTTTCCCGAGCTCGACCTCCGGCTCTCGGAAGACAAGACGCCGGAGCTTCTCGTGCAGCTGGAGATAGGCCACCTCGACCTGCTGCTGATCGCCTTCCCCTACGAGGTGCCGGGCTGCGACACCGACCGGCTGTTCCATGACAGCTACCGGTTCGCCTGCAGCCCGCGGTGCGCGCTGGCGAAGTCAGCGCGGATCGGCCCGAAGGACATCGCCTCGCAGCCCCTGATGCTGCTGGAGGCGTCGAACTGCCTGCACCACCATGCCCTGCCCGTCCTCGAAACGGCCGCGGCGGCGCCGCAGACCACCTTCGCCGGGACCAGCCTGCAAACCCTGGCGGCGATGGTGGCCGTGGACATGGGCAGCACCCTGCTGCCGACGCTCGCCATCGAGGGCGGCCTGTTGCAGAGCGCCGACGTGGTCACGCGTCCGCTCGACTATGAGGGGGGGCGCCGGACCTTGGGCCTGTGCTGGCGGCGCGGCCATGCGCGCGCCGCGGAGTTCCGCGAGTTCGGTGCCGCCATCCGTGCGTGGGCGTCGGCCGCCCGGATCGGCGAGCCCCTCGCGCTCCCGGCAGCCCGCGCGGCGAAACGCGCGGGTGTGCGCGCATCGAAGCGCGACTGACCGGGACGTCGGACGGCGATGGCGTGGCGGTTTGTGCATTAGCAACTACTAATGTATATTCCGCGCATGTCCATGCCCTCCGCCATCGACTGAGGTCGCCCCGGTGATCTGGCTCGCACTGCTCGGCGCGATGATCGTGGGCCTGTCCTTGGGGCTGCTCGGCTCCGGCGGCTCTATCCTCACTGTGCCGCTCCTGGTCTACCTGGTGGGCCAGCCGGAGAAAGTCGCCATCGCGGGCTCACTGGCGGTCGTTGGCGGCATCGCGCTCGCCGGCGCCATTCCCTCGGCGCTGCGCGGCGGCGTCGAGTGGCGAAGCGTCGGCTGGTTCGGCGTCCCCGGCATGCTGGGCACGGTGCTCGGCGCCCACCTTTCGCGATGGATTCCCGGTGACGTTCAGTTGCTGCTGTTCGCGGCCGTGATGCTGGTCGCGGCCTGGCGCATGGCCCGAGCCGCACCGGCGTCGACCGCAACGGGGACGCCGAGATCACGGACGTGGATCGTCATCGACGGCCTTGGCGTTGGCCTGCTTACCGGCCTCGTCGGCGTCGGCGGTGGATTCATGATCGTCCCAGCCCTCGTCCTACTGGGCGGCCTGCCGATGCAACGGGCCATCGCCACCAGCCTGTGGATCATCGCGCTGAACGCGTTCAGCGGCTTCGCCAAGCACCTGTTCGTTCTCGATGCCGCGGGCTTGGCCCTCGACTGGACACTGCTCGCGCTGTTCACTGCCGTAGGCGCGATGGGCAGCCTCGTCGGCCAGAAACTCGCATCACGTTTGCCACAAGCGCTGTTGCGTCGTGGCTTCGCCGCCCTGCTGGTGGTGATGGGCCTCTACATCGTCGGGCGGGAACTGCCCACCTTGCTTGCTTCCTGACCTCGCCGCGAGAGCGGCGTCCCTTGCCGAGGAGAATCCGATGAAAACCGTGCAGGACCTGGTGGCCAACGCGAAAGCCCGCATCCGGGAAATCGACCATGCGGAACTCGAAACGCTGCTTGCCCAGGGCGCGCCAATCATCGACGTGCGCGAGCCCGGCGAGTTCGCCGAAGGGCGCATCCCCGGCGCGGTGAACATTCCGCGCGGCGTTCTGGAATTCGAAGTCGACGGTCATCCGGCGGTGAATTGCATCAAGGACCCGGCGTTGTCGCATCGCGAGACACCCGTGATCCTGAGCTGCCGAAGCGGCGCACGGAGTGCCTTGGCGGCCGCTGCATTGAAGGACTTGGGCTTCGCCGAACCCGTCTCACTCGCCGGCGGGTTCATGGGCTGGACCAACAGCGGCAAACCCGTGGAGCGCTGATCGCGAAGTAACTTCCGCTGTGCTCCGAACCGGAAGGCCCTTGGCGAATGGCGCATCGCTGGATGCGCCTCAGGGACCATCATCGATCTTGCGGGCGATGTAGAAACCGTAACTCACGAAGCGTCGGAAGCGCTCGTAAAGATCAATCTCCAGCACCTCGGCCGCAACGACGGCCTTGGCGGCCTCGCTCGATCCGTGACGTTCCAGGAACGCCGGGAAGCGTCGCTGCATGGGGCGATAGTAGGCATCGATCCAGCAATGCTCAGGCAGGACGAAGTACCCAACCGGCTCATAGCCGGCACGTTCGAGCACGTCCATCTTGGACGAAGCGGTCGCGACTTCAGCGTATTGGGCGCGCCAGTGCTCCTCCAGCTCGACAGGCCGGCGAGCCGTCAACCACGTGAGTTCTGAGACAGCCAGCAGACCGCCTGGTTTGAGGAAACGTCGCCACTGCCGCACGCCGTTGGCGAAACCGATGTTGTAGATGGCCCCTTCCGACCACATCACGTCGAGGCTTCCATCCTCGAACGGCAGGCTATCCATCGAAGCACTCATGGTGGTGATGCGATCCGACAGTCCAGCCCGCTCGGCGCGCGATCTCAGCGCACCAAGGAACTCGGGCAGGGTGTCCACAGCAACGATCTGAGACCGAAGATCTTGCGCGAGGACCATCGTCGAAGCACCGGTACCGCAGCCGATGTCTGCGACCTTCAGCTGGCTCGATGGCGACAACCCCGCCAACGCGATGGCCTTGCGCGTTTGCGCGGCATCACCGGGGCCTTGACGGTCGGCCCCAACATGAAGGTCGATCAGCAGATTCAATTCATCCATGGGGTCATCCTTCCCGTTGGCAGAGTCGGTTGTTCGGGGCTGGCAGATTTCCATAGGACGCTCACACGGCACTTCACACCGGGGCGCGGCCCGTCTGACGGCGGCAACCGGTCGACCGTCTGAACGAACCCGAGCTGACGCCTCTTCACTCCGACCTTGCCAGCGGCCAACGCTCTCGCCGCCAGCCCGACGGCAAGGCTTCTGGCGCATGCGTGACGACGAGGCAACAGCGCGCTTCGAGCCACGACTGGAGGATCGGCAGAAGGTTCGCCATTACCGCCGCATCGAGGCCGCGGAAGGGTTCATCGAGGATCACCAGATCGGGATCGCGCAGCAGGAGCGCGGCCAACTGAAGGCGTCGCGCCTGCCCCCCGGACACGCGTGACCCTCGTGGACCCAGGCGGTAATCGAGGCCGTCGCCCGTGCGATCGAACACCGAGTCGAGCGCGACAGCCTCAAGGACCCGGTGCAGCGCTGCATCCCCGACATCGCCGAGTCCCAGGCTCAGGAACTGCCGCACTGTCAGGTCGAGCAAGTGGTCGTCTTGGCCCAGGTAGGCCATACGCGCATAACGTTGGGCATCGGACAAGTTGAGCCAGTCCACGCCATCGAGGCCGACGCAGCCTCCCAGTGGCGGAAGCTCGCCAGCGAGCGTGGCGAGAAGACTGCTCTTGCCGCCGCCGCTCGGGCCGTGGAGGACCCGAGGGACGCCGGGCGACAGGGTGGCGAACCATGCGGGCGCCTCCTCGGGCTGATGCCGGGCACGCAGGCCATCGATGACCAGAACCCTCCGCCTCGCCGAGGTCAGCGGCATGCCGGGACGGTTCGTCTCGACGACAGTCTCGATGCCAGATTCAAGCGCCATGACCCGTCGTGCCGATGCCTCCGCCTCGCCCACCCGCCACCACGCACCGGGGACGCCCGCGAAAGCCTCACCGAGACCGAGCGTCATCAAGGCGACCAGCGCCAGCGAAGCGGCGTCGAGCTTTCCCCAACCGATCGCCACCACGGCCACCAGCCACAGGCCCACCAGCGCCTGGACACCGTGCTCGGCGAGCAACGCCCACTGTTCCTGGCGCCGCTCACGACGCAGGACGTCGAGCGCCAGGGCGTCCAGTCGCTCCCGCCCATGATCCGCTTTGCGGTAGGCGAGACGCTCGGCGAGTCCGTTGAAGTGATCGTGATGGGCGACTCGGAGGGCCGCGCGCGAGGCCACCAGCTCGATACCGCGGCGGCGGCCCCTCGCGGCGAACGCGAACGCCACGAAGCCGATGGCCGTCCCGCCGATGCACAGGCCCGCGGCCATGGCGGGTGAGCCCCAGTGCGCCATGGCCACCACCGCGGCGAGCAGCGTGAGCGCCGCGGCGAGCAAAGGGCCCACCACGCGCAAGGGAACGCCATCCAGCGTGTCGATGTCGCGCATCAGCCGGGTGACGAGGTCCGCATGGCGCTCCGCGCCGAGCGCCGCCGCCCAGCGCAGCGCGGGCGTCGCCGCGACCGTGGTGAAGAGGCGGACGCGGAGATCGGCGAGCAGATGAAGCACCGCCGAATGGCCGATGACGCGCTCGGCGTAGCGCGTGATCGGCTTCACGAGGGCCAGCCCGCGGATCGCGGTGGACGGAGTGAAGATGTTGAGCCCGACCAGCAGACCCAAGCCGGCAAGCGCACTCGCCGCGATGAACCAGCCCGACAACGCGAGCAATGCCGCGCCGGCGATCCAGGTGAGGGCGAGGAATCCCCAAGCCATGCCCCACCGGCCGAGGCCGGACCGGTACAGGCGCCAGAGGTAACGCCGTGGCGTCATGGCGAATACGAAGGATCGGTGAGCGCGATGATCCGGTCGCACCGGGCCAACACGACTGGATCGTGGCTGGCAATCAGCACGGACGCGCGGGCAGAGCGCGCCAGCGGGAACAGCTGGTCGAGGAGGCGGTCCCGCGTCACGTCGTCCAGCGCCGCCGTGGGTTCATCGAGCAGCCAAAGCGGTGCCCCGGAGAGGAGGGCGCGGGCGAGGCCGATGCGCTGCGCTTGCCCGCCCGAAACGCCCGTCCCCTGCTCGCCGATCCGCGTGTCCAGACCCTTCGGCAGGGTCCCGGAGTCGGCACCAAGGCCCACCGCCTCGAGGGCGGCAGACAACACGGCATCATCGACCGCGCCCTCGCAGGCGAGTTGGAGATTGGCGCGCACGTCCCCGTGGAAGAGGTGGACGCGCTGGGGCACCCACGCCCATCGACCGCTGCGCACGACGCGGCCGGCGTCAGGGGAAAGGAAGCCCGCGGCCAAGGCCATCACCGTCGACTTGCCACTGCCACTCGACCCAGCCAGCCCCACGATCTCCCCGCGGCGAAGGCGAAGACCAAGACCCGCCAGGACGGGACGACGCCCCGCGCCATAGGCGTGATGGACGGTCTCGAAGACGAGGCAGGCCTCGTCCGCGTCCGTCGAGCCGCATGGGGAAGCCTTTGCGGGCGGCGCGTTTCCTGCATCAAGGCTGGCCAGCGACGCAGCAGCGGCCAAAGCGGAGCTGCGCTCGTGGTAGGCCTGCGCGAGTTGCCGCAGCGGCAGGAACCCCTCAGGCGCCAGCAGCAACACGAAGAAACCCGTCCAGGCGTCCATGCTCGCGGCGGGGCCGAAGGCGACCAGACCCAGCAGGGCGAAGCCGACGTAGAGCGCGACGAGACCAATCGCGAGGGCGCTGAACAGCTCCAGCGTGGCCGATGAAAGGAAGGCGACACGCAGCACCCGCATCACGAGGTTGCGATGGGCATGTGCCGCATCCGCCACTGCCGCCGTGGACTCACGGAGGGCGCCCATACGGCGCAACCACGGGAGCGTCTCCAAGCGCTGCAGGAGTTCCGCGCCCAGCGCTGCCTCGCGCGCTTGCTGGGTTTCCTGCACCGATTGCGTGCCCAGACCGATGAGCACCATGAAGAGGGGAACGAGAGGGATGGCGACAAGCAGCAACAGGCCGGCGATCCAGTCGAGGGACACGACGATCGCGACCACGGCCAACGGAACGATGCGGGCCCATTCCCGCGACGGCAGGTAGCGGGCGAAGTAGCCGTGCAGCGCATCGACCTGATCCAGGTGGCGCTGTGCCCACCACGCCGTCGAGCCGACGGTCGCCAGTGCGGCCGGGCCTCGTTGCGTGGCATCGGCCACCAGTCGCGATCGGAGTGCGTGGCGCACCGCTGCGGACAGTGCCTGGCCGGCGTGGTCCCTCGCGAGCCCCCCCAGGAACCGCAGCACCACGCCCGCGACAAGCCCGGACCAGATCAGGGCGGCCGGTGCTTCCGCTGAAGGCGCCAAGGCCGCCACGAGCACACCCGCGAGGCTGCCGTAGAGCAGCAACGCGCCGATCAATGCGACCAAGGCGCCAGCACGTGCGAGCCACAGCCAGCGGCGATGCTCGCGCGCGAGCGCCTCGAGCCAGCGGGCTTCGATCGCCGCGCGGGATGCTCCCGCGAGTGTCTCGACGGCGGACTCAGTGGTAGCCGACACCCATCTTCACCTTGCCGCGGAACACGTAGTAGGTCCACGCCGTGTACATGAGCACAAACGGGATCACAAACAGTACGCCGACGAGCAGGAACAGCTGGCTCTCCGGCGCGGAGGCCGCGTCATGGAAGGTGTGATCCGGCGGCACGACATAGGGCCACTTGCTGAAGAGCAGGCCGCCGTAGAACAGGCCGAACAGCGCGATCGTGCCAATGAAGGGCAGCGCGTCACGCCCGCGGGCCAGCGCACGCCACACCAGCGCGGCAACCGCCACCGTCGCGGCAGGCAGCACCCACAGCCAGGACAGGTTGCCGAACCAGCGGTCATGCACGTAGGCATCCATCTGCGGCGTCCACACGCTCACGACCACGAAGAAGCCCATGACCACGGCCAAAAGACGGACCGACCAACGGCGCATCCGCTGCTGCAGTTCGCCTTCGGTCTTGAGCACCAGCCACGTGGCGCCGAGCAACGCATAGCCCGCGACGAGGCCAAGGCCAGTCATCACCGTGAACGGCGTCAGCCAATCGAAGGCGCCGCCGACGTAGCGCATGTTCTCGGTCTCGAAGCCCTGGATATAAGACCCGACCACGGCCCCTTGCGCGAAGGTCGCCACGAGCGAGCCGCCGGTGAAGGCGAGGTTCCACATTGGTTTTCCCTTCGCCGAGGCCTTGAAGCGGAACTCGAAGGCGACGCCGCGGAAGATCAGGCCGGCCAACAGCAGGAACACGCCAATGTAGAGCGCCGGCAGGAACACCGCGTAGACCAGCGGGAAGGCCGCGAGCAGGCCAGCGCCGCCCAGGATCAGCCAGGTCTCGTTTCCGTCCCAGACCGGCGCGACGGAATTCATCATCACGTCGCGTTCCTCTTCGCTGGCGGCGAACGGGAAGAGCATGCCGACGCCGAGGTCGAAACCATCGGCGAGCACGTACATCAGCAGGCCGAAACCGATGATGGCCACCCAGAGATAAGTGAAGTCGAACATGGCAGGCGCTCCGGGCGATCAGTTCTGGAAGAAGGACGGCGTGGAGGACGGCGTCTCATCGATCTCGACCGCAGAGAGCGGCCGCTTTGGCCGCCCATGGTCGTCGCTGTGGGCCGGTAGCTCGGTGATGCCGTGCTGGACGACCTTTCGGAGATAGTGCAACCCCGCGGTGAAGACCACCGCGTATACCGCGATGTAGCCGACCATCGTGAACAGCACCATCCAACCTTGAAGGCTCGGCGTCACTGCCTCGCTGGCGGTCATCACGCCGTAGATCAGGTAGGGCTGACGGCCGATCTCGGTCACGAACCATCCGGCGAGCACGGCGATGAAGGGCGCCGGAATCATCCAGGTGAGCACGCGCAGGAAGCGCGGCGACGAGCGCAGCGAGCCGCGCCACACGTGCCACGCGCCCCAGAGGCCGACGAGGATCATCAGCATCCCGATGCCGACCATGATGCGGAAACTCCAGAACACGATCGCCACCGGCGGCCGCTCTTCGGGCGCGAAATCCTTGAGTCCCTGCACGACGCCATCGGGGTCATGCTTGAGGATGACGCTCGCGAGCTTCGGAATGCCGACCTCGAGGTGGTTTTCCTCGGCCTGCTGGTCGGGCAAAGCGAACAGCAGCAGCGGCACCTGCCCGCCAGTCTCCCAATGGCCCTCCATCGCCGCGACCTTGGCCGGCTGGTGCTCCAGCGTGTTCAGGCCATGCAGGTCGCCGACGAACATCTGCAGCGGCGCGATGACGGCCAACAACACGAGGGTCATCTTCAACGCGCGCTCGGCTGATTCCACTGCATGGCCACGCAGCAGGTAAAGCGCGGAGACACCGGCCACGACGAAGCCGCCGGTCAGGAAGGACGCCAGCGCCATATGCGCGAAACGGTATGGGAAGGACGGGTTGAAGATCGCCTCTGCCCAGCTCGTCACATGGATCATGCCTTCGCGGAGCTCGAAGCCGGTCGGCGTCTGCATCCAGGAATTGGCCGACAGGATCCAGAAGGAAGAAATGAACGTGCCGATCGCCACCATGTAGGCGGACAGCAGGTGCAAGCCCTTCGGCACCTTGCCCCGGCCGAACAGCAGCACACCGAGGAACGCGGCCTCGAGGAAGAAGGCCGTCACCACCTCGTAGGCGAGGATCGGCCCGAGGAAGTTGGAAGACACGTAGGCGAAGTTGCTCCAGTTGGTACCGAACTGGAAGGCCATCACCAGGCCCGAGACCACGCCCATGCCGAACACCACGGCGAATATCTTCGTCCAGAACGCGGCCAGCTTTTCCCAATGAGGGCTGCCGGTTTTCAGCGAGATCGTCTCCAGCACCGCGATGTAGCTCGCGAGGCCGATCGTGAAGACCGGGAAGATCGCGTGGAAGGAGACGACGAAGGCGAACTGCAGCCTGGAAAGGAAGACCGGATCGAGATCCATGGTGCTGGCCTGCTGGGGGGCCGGCGGGCGCCGGCCGGGGTTGGACGGAATCGGAAGCGGCGAGGGCACCTTAAGGGAGACGCGCACCGGACTGAACCGGGGTGCGTCCAAGAGTCGCAGGGCCTTCGCTGCTCCGACGAACGACTTTATATCGGAATATGCTTATATTAGGATTGACTGAACTCAAAAGAGAAGAGGTGTTCGATGCTCGCCATGCTTCGCAGTCTGTTGGCAGGTCCTTCCGCCTCGGCATCGGTCGATGAAGCCTTGGCCATGATGGCGTCGGGTGCGATCCTTGTGGATGTGCGCGAGTCCTCCGAGTGGCGGGCCGGGCACGCACTAGGCGCCGTGCACGTCCCACTGGGGGACCTCCAGGGCCAAGGGCTTCGTACCCTCGAGTCGAAAGGCGTGAAGGCGGGCACGGGTGACATCGTCCTGCTCATCTGCCACAGCGGCATGCGCAGCGGCCTCGCCTGCCAGACGCTGGCTGGCGACGCCCCCTTCAAGGCCATCAATGTGAAGGGCGGAATGATCGCCTGGCAGCGCGCCGGCCTGCCGATGGCAGGTGCACGATGAGCGCCGTGATCCTTCGGGCCAGCGTCGTCGTGGCTCTGGCCTTATCCGCCGGGCTTTCCGCCGCACAAGCCTCTGCGAATGCATCAGAGCAACCGGCGGATGCACGAGCCTTAGAAGCCGCGAAGGCGTTCTCCTCGGAACTGCGCGCTACCTTGGGCGCCGCCATGGCCCATGGTGGGCCCGCCGCCGGTGTCCGGGTCTGCCACGACGAAGCGCCCCGCATCGCTGACCGGATCTCCGCCGAGCACGGCGTCCGCCTTGGCCGCGTGGGGGTTCGCTCGCGACAACCCGCCAACCGACTCGAGGGTTGGCAGAAAACGCTCCTCGCCGCGTGGCAGGCCTCGCCACCGGCGGGCACACCGGCGAACTGGGCCCCCGTTAAGTCGATGGAGGCGCCCGGCGGAACGCTGCGATGGGCGAAAGCCATTGAGACCGAAGCGGTCTGCGTGGTTTGCCATGGCCCCTCGGTCGAGCCCGGCTTGGCCGACACCATCCGCCGGCTCTACCCCGATGATCCCGCCGTTGGCTTCGAGCCCGGCAGTTTGCGCGGACTGGTGTGGGTGGAAGTGGCGTCGGCGAATATCGCCGAACCGACCAGCGCCGATGCGCGCCAGACGATCCGCATGAACCCTGCGCAAGCCGCGGCGCTGCGTCGACAGATGCGAGCCCACCTGGAGCGGATCGAAGCAACGCTGCTGGCACTGGGCCACGGCGACAACGCGACAGCAGGGACGCTCCTCGCAGAAGGCGGGGTCGGAGGTCGGCATGGGGGAAGCGACGATTTTCGATCCGCATTGCCAGACGGCTGGCCGCGCTTCGCGCGACCGATGCACGTCGCGATGGGCCAAGCCTCCGAGGCCGCCGCCGCGGAGGACCTTCCCCGCACGCTGCGCCATCTGGGCGAGGCCGTCGGCCAGTGCAATGCCTGCCATGCGACCTACCGCGTCGATGCCAGGGAGCCCTGATCCGTGATTCTCCCGTCCTCACCGGCTTTCGCCCTGCTCGCAAGGTTGGGCGTGTTGCCAACGCTGGGAGAGCGCCCTCCGACGCGAGGTGCGCATGTCCGGCGCCTGCATGTCGTCGGCCACCCGGACCTGGCCATCGAGCACCTCTCGTTGCCAGGCCGTGCCGTGCTCTTCGAGGCTGGAGAACCCTTCCAAACGCTCCACATCGTGCTTCATGGCGCCCTCAAGACCGTGGCCCATGAAGGGACCGACACCGAACGCATCACGTCGTTCGTGCGTCGAGGCGAGGTCATCGGCTTCGAACAGATGGCGGATGGCGGACACGCCGCGGAAGCGGTCACGCTCGAACCTTCCGTGGTCCTGGCCGTACCCGTGGCGGGCCTCGAAGCGCTGTCCATGGACGACCCGACACTGTTGCGTCTGTGGTGGCGCACTTGTGCCGAACCGATGGAGCGGCACGCCGCCCAACTCATCCTGCTCGCGCGGCGCCTGGTCCATGAACGCCTCGAGCGCTTCCTCTGGTCATTGGCCCCTGCATCGACCGTGATGGCCGAAGGCGCACCCCGCCTCCATCTCGCCATGGGCCGTGGAGAAATCGCCAGCTACCTCGGTATGACGAACGAAAGCGTCAGCCGGGCCTTCGCGAAGCTTGTCGAGGAAGGACGGATCCGCGTACGTGGCCGGCATATCGACCTGCTTTCCGGCCCCAACGCGCCGTCGCGGCTTGCCGCAGGCCTCGCTGTTCGGCGAGCCTGACGCCGATCCCGTCTCGAGGACACGCCGATGCCTTGGCCACACCTCCTCCGTCAGAAGCGACTTGGTTATGCCGGGATGCTCGCCTTCGGGCTCGTACTCGTCGGCTTCGGGCTGCAACCCCTAATCCGCGACGTCTTGATCGAAGCCCACGGGGTGCAGACGGTGGCCACCGTGGTCGATGCCGGCTCCGTGCCGTCGTCCGGAGGAAGCCGCGTCGGGTTCATCCGCTACGAATTCAAGGACGCGGACGGGGCGCCCCACGCCGGCCAAAGCAGCGGCTATTCGGGCACGGTCGGTGAGTCCGTCCTGGTCGAGTACGCGCCGTCCTTCCCCTTCGTCCATCGTCTGGTCGGCGAAGACCGCCGGCTCGCAAAGGGATGGCACTGGGGCATGGCCGGATTCGGACTTCTGCTTCTGATGGCCGGCACACACAGCCTGATCGTGCTTCGTCGCACATGGGGGCTCGTGCAACGCCTGCGGCGTGCGTCGCCGCGACTCACCGGGCGTGTCATCCGCCGATCGCACGACGGCCGGACCCTCGACTACGAATACGCGGCCAGCGGCCGCACGCGACGGCGCCGCACCTTGCCGATGCCGATGTCGGCTTGGCAGGGCGTGTCGCCCGGCGACGACATCGCCCTCCTCGCCACGGATGCAGAGGCGAACGAGGTGTTGACGGTCGTCGAAAGGGACCACTTCGCGGCGTCACCGCCTCGCTGAGGCCTGCGACACATCGTCGCAGGGCGGGACGGAATTGATCGCACTCAAAGCGCGGAAAAGCGCCAAAGGAGACCCTGCGCGCCTCGTTTCCTTGGACCTTGCCATGCGCTCTCGTCGCTCCCTGCTCGCGCTCGCCATCGTTTCCGGTCTTCCCGGCTTCGTGACGGCCGCTCCCTCGCCGGACGCCGTCACCCTCGATCGCGTCGAAGTGCACGGCGACCACCTGCGGCCGCTGCCCACCGCGGAGGAAGCCGACACCACGGACCGTCGCGCGCATCACGGTGCCGACGTGGCGGCCCTGCTCTCCCGCGTCCCCGGCGTCGCGTTGCAGGGCGCCGGTGGTGCATCCAGCTTGCCGGTGCTGCGCGGATTCGCCGACGACCGCGTGCGCATCGCGGTCGACGGCATGGATCTGCTGGCCAGCTGCCCGAACCACATGAACCCGCCCATGTCCTACCTCGCGCCGTCGCAAGTGCGGAAGGCCGCCGTATTCGCCGGTCTCGCTCCCGTGAGCCTCGGCGGCGACAGCCTCGGCGGCGCCATCACCATCGACGCGACGCCGCTGCACTTCAACGAAGCGGCCAAGGACTGGACGGCCGGCGGTCAGCTCGGCGGCTACGCCCGGGAACAAGGAGACGCTCGCGGCATCGATCTTGCGCTACACGCTGGCGACGCCAACACCAGCCTCGCCGTGATCGCCAACCATGCACAGGCGGACAACTACCGTGCGGCCGAGCCCTTCAAGACGATCGCGAGCACCGGACGGGAAGGTCGTGTGCTGCCGCTGGATGAAGTGGGGTCGAGCGCCTACGAGACGCGCAATCAGCAACTCACCGTCGCGCAACGTTTCGAGGAGCAGCAGGTCGACGTGACGATCTCGCGCCAGGACATGCCCTTCCAAGGCTTTCCGAACCAGCGCATGGACCTCACCGAGAACCAAGCCGACCGCGTCAACGCGCACTGGAACGGCAAGCTGGGCGGCGTCGCGGTTGATGCACGCATCTGGCACGAACAGGTTGACCATGCGATGGACTTCGGTCCGGACAAGCGCTTCTGGTACGGCATGGCGTCGAACGTGCCGGGGGCCATGACGGAAGGTCGCCCCTGCGCGCCGATCTCGCCGACCTGCGCAGCCGGCATGCCGATGCTTTCGGCCAGCCGGACCAACGGCGCGAGCCTCCGCGTTGACCACACGAGCGCCGAGGGCGACGCGCTGCGCGCCGGTGTCGATCTACTCGCCTATCGGCTTCAAGAGGACTGGCCTGCTTCGGGTGCGGCCATGTGGCCAGGCACCTTCGTCAACATCAACGACGGCCAGCGCGATCGCGCCGGCGCCTTCGTCGAATGGGAATCGTCGCCGGGCGAAGGCTGGACGCGCCTCGTCGGCCTGCGTGTTGATCGCGTGGTCAGCGATGCCGGCCCGGTGCGCGGCTACGACATCGATCCAGCGCCGCCGGGCTCGTACATGATGACCGCCGCAGACGCCGCGGCCTTCAACGCGCGCCAGCGTCGGCAGTCCGACCTGCACTGGGGCTTCGCCGCGATGCTTCGTCGCAGCTTCGACGCAGGATTCAGCGCCGAAGTCGGCGTGGTGCGCCGCGTGCGCTCGCCGAACCTGCACGAGCGCTACGCGTGGTCCACGTGGTCGATGGCTGCACTCATGAACAACACGGTCGGCGACGGCAACGGCTACGTCGGCGACGTCGGCCTGAAGCCCGAGACCGCGCACACGCTCTCCGCCACTCTCGATTGGCAAGACAAGGAGAATGGCCACTCGGCCCGGCTCTCGCCCTATGTCACGTGGGTGGACGACTACATCGACGCCGTGCGCCTCACCAACAACGCGACCGGCTTCAACGTGCTGCGTTACTCCAACCAGTCGGCGCGCCTGCACGGCATCGACGCCAGCGCGACCTGGACGCTGGCCGACGGCACGGCAGGCCACTGGGCACTGGAAGGCAGTGCCAGCGTCACGCGCGGCCGCAATCGCCAGACCGGCGGCGGCCTCTACAACGTGATGCCGCCGCAGGGGCGGCTCGGCCTTGTCCACCATCGCGGCCCGTGGAAAGCGCGCGTTGATTGGGAAGGGGTACGCCGCAAGGCGTCGGGCTCTGCCGCGCGCAACGAGATCCGCACCGCCGGCTACGGCCTGCTCGCGGCCTCGCTGGCTTGGACCTCGGACGACCTGCGCGTCGACGTCGGCGTGGACAACCTGCTCGATCGGTTCTACCAGCATCCGCTGGGTGGGGCCTACGTGGGCCAGGGCGCGACGATGATGCTGGCAGGCGTGCCGGCGGGCATCGCCGTGCCGGGACCGGGACGCTCATGGCGCGCGGGGTTCCGTTGGTCGTTCTGAGCCGCGTGGTCAGCCCGCACCGGTACCGAGCCACGGCGCCAGCCGCTCGGTATCGAGGTGCCCGGTCTTGACGTACAGCGTGGTGCCTTCGCGGCTGAACGGCGTGTGCCGCGAACCGTGCGGGCTGCGCAGCCAGGTGCCCGCCGGGTAGCGGCCGTGCTCGTCCTCGAACACGCCGCGCAGGACGAGGATCTCCTCGCCACCCCAGTGCGTGTGCGGCTTGAACACCGTGCCCGGCGCCCAATCCACGAGCGCCGTGTGCTCGGTGCCGTGCGAATGCAGGGGCATCACGCTCAGGCCCTCGACCAGACCCGGCCGCCACGCCTCCCGCGAGGCATCGATGCGAACGGTCTCGCGGTCGTCCGCCGCGAACTGCCGCAGCTTCACGAACAGCGTGCAGCCGTCCGCGCTTCGCGGCGCGTGGCGGAAGCCTTCCGGGTTGCGCAGGTAGCTACCCGCCGGGTGGTCGCCGGTGTCATCGCTGAAGACGCCCTCGAGCACGAAGATCTCCTCGCCCGCCGGATGGCCATGCTCGGCGAAGGTCGACCCCGGCGCGTAGCGCACGAGGCTGGTCGCACGCGCGGCTTCGTCGCCGATGCGATCGAGCATCCGCCGCGTGACGCCGGGGCTCGGCGACGGCTGCCACGCGGCCTCGTCGGGAGGCAGCACCACGCGCTGGTCGAAATCGGCATTCAGGCGCATGGCGGCCCCGTCACGAAAAAGGATGGGGGCATCGTAGGCCCCGTTTCGCCACGCGTGCACCCGGGGTCGTCCACACTTCAACACCTCAGCCCCCCTTCGATGTCCGACGTGCCACGCTCGATGCCCCTTTGGCTGGCGATGTTGCCGGCGCTCGCCACCCCTGCAGCCGCGTCCGCCGCACCGAACCCGGAGTCCGGAGTGGCGCTGTCGCGCCTCGACGCAGTGCAGGTCACCACGCGCCGCCCCGAGGACGGCCGTGCGCGCGCCGAAGCAGTCGCGCGTCTCGACGCCGCCGCGCTCGAGCGCCTCGCGCCCACGCATGCGAACGAAGCCCTCGCACGCATCCCCGGGGCCTGGGCCAGCCGCGGCAGCGGGCAGGAGCAGTTGCTCGCCCTTCGCTCGCCGGTGCTCACCGGCCCGGGCGCCTGCGGCGCCTTCCTCGTGCTCGATGACGGCGTACCGATCCGCCCCGCGGGTTTCTGCAACGTCAACCAGCTCTCGGAATTGAACCTCGCGCAGGCCGCGAGCGTGGAGGTGCTTCGCGGCCCCGGAAGCGCGGTGCACGGCAGCAACGCGCTGCACGGCGTGGTGGCGGTGCGGCCGCGCCTTCCCGGTGAAGGCGGTGGCGCGCGCGTCGAGTTCGGCAGCGACAACTATCGCCGTGCGCTGCTCTCGCTCGATGGCGGTGATCGTTTACGCCTCGACGCCAACCTCGTCGACGCTGGCAGCTTCCGCGCCGACGAAGGCTACCGCCAGCAGCAGGCCAACCTGCAGTGGCAACCGGCGTCGGACGGCGACACCCGGCTGGCGTTCGCCGCACATCGGCTGCGCCAGGAAACGGCGGGCTTCGCCTTCGGTGAGGGCGCGTGGCGCGATGCGCGCCGCTTCGGCAATGCCAATCCCGAGGCGTTCCGCGAGGCCGACAGCGCGCGCCTCGTGCTGCACCACGTGCGCGCGGCCGGCGACGGCGAGTGGCTGCTGCGGCCTTACGCGCGCGATGAGTCGCAACGCTTTCTGCAGCATTTCAACCTCGGCCAACCGCTCGAGGAGAACGGCAGCCGCAGCCTCGGCGTGCAGACCATGTGGTCCAACGAATCGCTGCGGGTGGGCCTCGATGTCGAAGGCGTCGAAGGCGAGCTGCGGCAGACGCAGGCCCGCGCCCTGACCACCGGCACGCCGGCGCAGAACGCCCAGCGCCCCGCCGGCACGCATTACGACTACGCGATCGACGCCCGGCAGGTCGCGTTTTTCGGTGAGAAGCAATGGCGATTCGACCGCGACGCGATCACCGTCGGAGCGCGCCTCGAGAACCTCCGCTACCGCCACGACAACCGCGCCGCCAACGGCAACCTCCGCGACGACGGCACGCCCTGCGGCTTCGGCGGCTGCTTGTACCTGCGCCCGGCCGATCGCCGCGATGCCTTCACCGCGCGCAGCGCGCAGCTCGGCTGGATGCGAAGCCTCGACGGCGGCTGGTCGGTGGGCGCCCGTGCGGCGCGCGCCTTCCGCTTCCCGCAAGCCACCGAGCTGTACCGGCTGCAGCGCGGCCAGTCCGTCGAGGGCATCGGCGTGGAAACCGCCGACAGCCTCGAAAGCGTGCTGCGCTTCAACGGCCCCACGCTGCGCGCCGAGGCCGTGGCCTACGCCATGCGCAAGCGCGACGTGCTGCTGCGCGACGCGGCCGGACTGAGCGTGCCAGGCGCGGCCACCCGGCATCGCGGCGTCGAACTAGCGGGAACATGGATGCCGGACGACGCGACATGGCTCGAAGGCCAGCTCGCGTGGAGCGACCAGCGCTATGCCTTCGACCGCCTGCTGCCCGGCGGCGAGACGATCCGCCGCGGCGCGCGCATCGACACCGCGCCGGAATGGCTGGGCGGCCTTCGCGTGGGGCGGCGCTTCGGCACGCGCTTCGAGGCGGAGCTTGAAGGCGTGTGGCAGGGCGCCTATGCCATCGATGCGGCGAACACCCGCCGCTACGGCGGCCACGTGCTGTGGCATGCGCGGCTCGGCGCGGGGCTCAACGACGACTGGCGCGCGACCTTTCGAGTGATGAACCTCGCCGATCGCCGCTACGCCGAGCGCGTGGACTTCGCCTTCGGCGAGGAGCGCAGTTTCCCCGGCGCGGGGCGCAGCGTGTTCGTGGGTCTGGAGCGGCGTTTCGAGTAGCGCGCCTCAGCGCACGTCGAAACTCCGCACGCCGGCACTCTCGCCGTCGACGCTGACTTCGACCTCGTAGCGGCCCGGTGCCCAGCCGCCTTCGGGCTGGCGGGTGAAGGTGTGCACGGCGGGGCCGCTGGCGGTGATCGCGCGCTCGTCGGCATCGATCTCGGCACCGCTGGCGTCGCGCCAGGCGATGGCGAGCATCGCCGCTTCACTTTCGCCGACGGTGACGAGGCTGGCGTGCACGGCATCGCCGGGGCGAACGCGTTCCGCTACGGCGGCGACGCGGCCATCCGCATCGAGCACCACGCCCACCTCCAGCGCCACGGCTTCGAGGCTGCCCTGCGGCAGTTGAACGATCGGCTCGGCACCCGCGCCGCCCGCATCGGCGGCAGTCGACGGCGCTTCGGCGCCTGCGGCCGGCGCCGCGGGTTCACCACCGCAGCCGGCGAGCAGCAGGACCAGAGCGAATGCGATCGGGCGATTCACGAGCGGACGAACGCGGCGACGGGGCATGGCGAGGCTCGGCGGGGGGAGCGGCTACTGCCGCGACAGGCGCAGATTGTCCGGCATCGCGGCGCCCGGCAAGGCCCGGAACGGGTTGATGTCCAGCCCGCCGCGACGGGTGAATCGCGCATACACCGAGAGCTTCACCGGGGCGCAGCGCGCGCGCAGGTCGAGAAAGATGCGCTCGACGCAGGCTTCGTGGAAATCGCTGTGGGTGCGGAAGCTGACGAGGTAGCGCAGCAAGGCGGCGCGATCGATGCGCGGGCCGGTGTAGGCGATCTGCAGGCTGGCCCAGTCGGGCTGGCCGGTGACCGGGCAGTTCGAACGGAACAGGTGCGAGACGAGGGTCTCCTCCACCGTTTCCTGGGCGTCGGACTTCAGCAGCTCGGGCGCGGGCGGGCCGTAGTGCTCGATGGTGATGGCGACGCCGTCGATCAGCTCACCGGGCAGCACGCTGACCGGGAAGGCCTGCGGCGAGGTCGGCGCGATCAGGCTCACCGACACGGGCGCGCCAGCGGCGGCGGAGAGGTCGGAGATCAGCGTCGCGCGCAGGGCGTCGGCGTTGGCCAGCCGCTCCTGCGCGAAGGAGTTCAGGTACAGCTTGAAACTCTTGGATTCGACGAGGTTCGGCGAGGTCGCAGGCACGCGGAACTCGGCCAGCGCCACCTGCGGCTTGCCGCGCAGGTCGAGCCACGAGAGTTCATACGCGTTCCAGAGGTCGACGCCGACGAAGGGCAGCGCCTCGTCGAGACCCAGCTTCGAGCGGGCCTCCGTGCGCGGGATCGGGAACAGCAGGCCGGCGTCATAGGACGACGGAAAGGCGACGCTCTGGCCGAGCGTCGAGGTTTCGGGGGTGTTGGTCATCGCGGCGGAGGATAGCGCCTGCGAGGGCAAGAACCGCTGAATCCCCGGCCGCGATGCGGGGCCTCAGCGGCCCGCGCGGGGCGCGGGCGAAACCAGCAGCACGAAGGCCACAAGGCTCGCCACCACCAGCCACAGCAGGTAGCGGAAATCGGCAGCGGTCGCGAGCGGCACCAGGGGCGCGACCATGGCCAGCCCCGAGGCCGACAGCGCTGCGGCGGCCGTGCGACGCCGCCATGCGGCGGCAGCGAGCACGCCAGCTGCGAGCAGCAGGTAGAGCCAGCCCATGAAAAACGGCCCATCCACCCATCGGTGCCACGTGGCGACCAGCACCTCGCGCAGACGCGAGGGCGCCATCGTGAGCGGTGGGTTGTCCTTGAACGGCACGAGGTCGGGCATCAGCACCTGCGTGTCGGCGAGTTCGGCGTTGCGGAGGCCGAACAGGTAGCCCGACAGCCGCAGCCGATGCCGCGCCCAGGCCTGCGGTTCGCGCAGCGGCAGCATGAGCCAGGCCTCGCGCAGGGTGGCGAGGTCCTCGGCGCGCAGCACGATTTCGTAGCTGAAATGGATGGTGCCGGTGGTGAAGCTCGGCACGTTCACGGCCGGATCGAATTCGCGCGCGAGATCGTCGACCGTCGCGCCCGGCTTCAGGAAGGCCGCGGGGATGGCCATGCGCCCGGTCTCGATCGAGACGGCAGCGAGATCCCACAGCGCCATGACCGGCCACACGGTGACGTGCTTCACGGCCCCCAACCGGTCGGGCACGGCGGCGAGTCCGAGGAGCAGGGGCAGGCTGAGCGCGGCGGCCGCGATGCGCCAACGCGCAGCGCGTGGGGTTGCCCCGGCTTCGGAGGCCGGCCCCACCGGCACGCGGGCGATGCGCCAGGCCAACCACGCCCACAGCGGCAGCACGCCGGTGATCGCGTTGAAGCGGAAGGCCGTGGCCAACGCCAGCATCAGCAGCGCCAGCCCGCGCCATCGCCACGCCGGCTCGGCCTGCTCGCGAAGCAGCGCGCCGACGGCCCACAACAGCGCGCCGACCATCCACAGGTCCTTCCAGACCTGCGGCTGCAGCGCGACGAACGCCGGCCACAGGCCGATGCCGAGCAGCACGGCGACCCGCCACGGCGTGCGCAGCGGCAGCGCGGTGGCGACGAAGGCCAGCCCACTCCAGACGAGGAGCAGCTGCAGAGCGAAGAAGCCTTCGGGATCCGGCAACAGCGCGCGACTGGCCTGCCACAGCCGCACCATCACCGCGGGGTGCGTGGAATCGAGCTGGCCCGTGCGCGCCATCCACCACTGGTGGGCGGTGTCGAAGGTGAACCAGCCGGGGGCGAACAGCGTGAACAGTGCGGCCGCCGCCAGCAGCGCAACGCCCCACGGCAGCCATGCCGCAGCGCGCGCCGAACGGGCCGCGCGGGCCTCCGGGCTCACGGCCGATGCGCCCGGGCGAGGTACTCCTCGCTGCGCATTTCCACCAGCCGCGAGATCGTGCGTTCGAACTCGACGCGCAGCTTGAAGCCCTTGTACAAGCCCTGCGGCTGCGCGGCCGCGGTGGCGACGAGGTTGACGTTGCGGTCGTAGAGCTCGTCGACGAGGTGGATGAAGCGTCGCGGCGCGTCGGTGCTCTCGTCGCTGAAGGTCGGCACGCCGCTGAGCAGCAGGGTGTGGTGCTCGCTCGCGATCTCGATGTAGTCCGCCGCGGAGCGCGGGCCCTCGCACAGGGCTTCGAAATCGAACCAGGCCACGCCTTCGCCGAGCGCCTTCGCGGGGATGTCGCGGCCGTTCACCGACAGCGGGCAGGTCTGGCACACGCCGATGCCATTGAGCACGCGGAAGTGCTCCGCGAGCTGCGCCTCGCCCGCCGCGTCGATGGGCACATGCCAGGTGTCGGCATGGGTGAGCTGGCGCAGGCGGAAGTCCGTCTCGCTGCCGAGCTTGTGCACCACGCAGTCCTTCTCGAGCAGGGCGATCGCCGGCAGGAAGCGCGCGCGCTGCAGGCCGTTGGCGTACAGGCCCGGCGGCGCGATGTTCGACGTCGTCACGAGGGTGACGCCGCGGTCGAATAGCTGCTCCAGCAATCGCGAGAGGATCATCGCGTCGGCGATGTCGTTGACGAAGAACTCGTCGAGCACCAGCAGCGGCGACATCGCGGCGTACTGCGCGGCCACGACGCTCAGCGTGTCGGCGGTGTCGTGCAGCGCCTTCATGCGCGCGTGCACGTCCTGCATGAAGCGGTGGTAGTGCAGGCGCTGCGGCTTCAGCTCGGCGCAGGCGTCGAGCAGCAAGTCGCAGAGCAGGGTCTTGCCGCGGCCCACGCCGCCCCACAGGTACAGGCCGCGCACGCCGGCGTGGCCGGCGAGCCGGAATCCCAGCTTCTTCAGGAAGCCCGCACGCTGGCGGTCGAGCAGTTCGACGGCGACGCGATCGAGTTCGACCAGCGCGGCGAGCTGGCCGGCGTCCTGCGTCCAGCGGCCTTCGGCCACGCCGTCCAGATAGCGCTTCGAAGGCCGGCTCGGCATCGCGGGATCAGGCCTGGTGCTGCAGCGGCGGCAGGTTCTTGCGCACGCCGTTGCGGATCGCTCCACGCAGGTCGACGAGGCGGGCGTGGAAGAAGTGCCCGGCTTCGGCCATGCGCACCAGGGTCGGCGGGTTCTCGGCGGCAGCGGCCCAGTCGAACACCTTCTGCGGATCCACCACGTCGTCCTGCTCGCCCTGCACCACCAGCCACGGGCAGGTCGGCGGCGGCACGCCGGTGAAATCGCGGAAACCCACCGGCGGCGCGATGCACACCATCTGCTGGACGTGGAGCTGGCGCGCGGCACGCAGGGCCACCCAACTGCCGAAGGAGAAGCCGGCCAGCCACAGCGCGTCGTTCGGACGCTGCGCCTGCAGCCACTGGGCGACGGCGAGGAAGTCGAGCGTTTCGCCGCGGCCCTGGTCGTACACGCCTTCGGAATGGCCCACGCCGCGGAAATTGAAGCGCACCGAGGCGATGCCCGATTCGGCCAGCGCACGCGCGATCGTCGTCACGACCTTGTTGTTCATCGTGCCGCCGTCGGGCGGATGCGGATGGCCGATCACCGCCACGCCGCGGCGCATGTCCTCGGGCTTCGGCAACTCGACGGCGGCTTCGATCACGCCAGCCGGGCCCGCGAGGCTCAGCGGGCCGGAAACCGTCGGGAAGGTGGGCGCAGTGCTCATGCGTGATGGAGTCTAGCCGTGCCGACTTCAGCGCGCGGGAGCGGCGTCGAAGCCGAGCAGCAGCGGGTCGTGGTCGGAGCTGCGCCATGGGCCGGCCTCGCGACCCAGCGCGCCGTCGTAGGCGAAGCCGATCGACTCGTCGCTGTTCACCGGCCACTTCGCCGCGCCGCGCAGCATCGCCGCCATCGACGGGCTCATCATGGCGTGGTCGAGGCGCCCGGCCTGGCCGTCGAAGACGAAGCTGTGCGGGGTGTGGCCGTCCTCGGTGGCCATCGGTGCATCGACCCAACCGCGCTCGCGGAGCACGCGGATCGGGTCTTCCATCGCGTAGGCGTTGTAGTCGCCGATCGCCACGACGCGGTCGCTGCCGCTGCCGGTCGGGTCGGTCGCCAGCCACGCGTGCATGGCTTCCGCGCTTTCCACGCGCTTGGCGTTGTAGCAGCCCTGGCCGTCGTCCTGGTCGCGGTCCGCACCCTGCGCGTCCTCGCAACCGCCCTTGCTCTTGAAGTGCACGCTGGCGACGGTGAACACCGGGCTGTCACCCACGCGGAAGCTCTGCGCCAGCACCGGGCGGCTGCCGTACTCGAAGGGGCCCTCGGTGGCCAACGCCGGGGCGCCCACGGCCTCGGCGCGATCGGCGCGATACAGGATGCCGACGGTGATCTGGTCCGTGCCGGGCCGGCCTTCGCTGGCCACCGGCGTCCAGCGCGCGCCGGGCTGCGCCGCGTTCAGCGCGTCGGCCAGTTCCTGCACCGCCGATTCCGGGCCGAAGCCGTCGTTCTCCAACTCCTGCGCGGCGATGATCGCCGGGTCCAGCGCGGTGATCACGGTGACGTGCTTCGCCATCTGGCGCGCGTAGCCGTCGTAGTCCTTGGCGCCGCGCTCGGTCGGGAAGCCCCCGCCCTGGCCGTCGCCGTTGAAGAGGTTCAGCAGGTTCATGCCGACGATGCGAATCGCGCCCTCGACGACCGGGGTGCCCGGTCGCGGCGCCTGACGCACTTCACCGACCACCGCATCGGCCTGCAGGCGGTAAGCGCCCCAGCGCTGGTCGAGCACGCCCTGCACGCCGACGAGCGTACTGCCGGCACGCAGCGGCTCGTCGGCCGACAGCGGCGCCGACAGCCAGGCGATGGAACCGGGGTTCTCGGCAGTGCGGGCGTCGTCGAGCACCAGCAGGCGGCGGCGGTTGTCGGCGCGCTGTGCGATGGCGGCCTCGCCGGGCGCGGCGATCTCGGTCGGCGTGTAGAGCCGGCCGTCGAAAGCGAGGTCGACTTCGCCGAAGCGCAGCAGGGCGTCGTTGCCGGTGACCGTGAGCGGGGCCTCGATGCGCAGGCGCATGCCTTCGAAGGCCTCCCAATCGGCGGGCGGCGCCGCGAGCACCACCGGCTCGGGCAGCGCGGCGGTGCCACGGACGTCGATGCGCGCATCGGCCAGCGTGGTCAGCGTCGCGCCGTCGCCGGATTCCGCGACAAGCCCTTCGGCGACGACGTGCTGGCCCACGTCGAGCGCCGGCTGGCCGTCTGCCGGCATCACGAACAGGCCTTCGGCGGTCGCCGCGTCGGCATCGGCCTGCACGCTCTGCACGAACGCGCCATCGGCCATCAGCAGGGTGACGACGCCTTCGATGCGGGCGCGCTGGCCTTCGAAGGCGCTGCGCTCGCCACTCCCCTGCACGGCGGCGATGCCGTCCGCGGCGACGGCGGCCGTTTGATCACCGCAGCCGGCGGCAAGGAGGGCAAGGCCGAGGGCAAAGGCGAGCGGGGCGGGACGGAAACGCGTCATCGGAACTCCAGAGACAGCGACGCCGCCCGAAGGCGGCGTCGGAAACACACGGGATGGCGCGAGCTTACTGGTACTTGTTGATCATGTAGTCGACCGACGCGGCCATCTGCTCGTCGGTGAGGCGGGCGTTGCCGCCGCGGGCCGGCATGATGCCCGCCGCGCCCTGGAAGCCTTCAATCGCGTGCTTGAGCAGCGTGTCGCGGCCCTGGGCGATGCGCGGCGCCCACGCCGCAGCGGTCGGGGCCGGGGCACCGCCAGCGCCGTTGGCGTGGCAGGCCGAGCAGAGGTTCTGATAGATCACCGCGCCATCCAGCGTGCCGCCGTAGGGTGCGCCGCCCGCGGCCGCGGCCTCGGCGGCGGCCTTCGCGGCGGCAGCGGCAGCAGCGGCACCGGTTTCGCCGGCATACACTCCGCCCAGAGGCTGGATGCGCTCGATCGTGCGGGCTTCGGCGATCGGGTTGGGTTCGTGGGCCTTGCGACCGTTGAGGTAGAGGCCGATCAGGATCAGCACGACCATGATGCCGAACAGCACCGCGATGACCTGCGAGAAGTGCTTCAGGAAGACGAGATCGTGATTGCGCACGGGGATACCTGGTTGGGCTGGGCCGCCGAAAGGACGACGAAGTATATCGGCCCCTTGCGCCGGCGCGAAGCGCCGCGGCGTGGGGTGGCGGCGTGACGTCGCGCGCGGACGGCCCGGTGCCCTGGGCGGCCGCGCTGCTCCTGCTCGCCTATGCACCCGCCTGGATGCTTCTGGAGACGCTCTCGACGCCGCTGGCCTTCTGGCCGGTGGCCCTGCGCTTCCTGCTGCTGTGGTTCCTGCCGTTGCGCTACTGGCCGGCCCTGATGGCGGTGGATGCCGCCGGGGGGGTGCTGGCCCGGCATTTCCTGGGGGATGGTCCGTTGTTCGCCCTGGAGGCCTGGCTGCTGGCGCTGGCCCCGGTGCTCGTCTACGCCGCGATGATCCGCGCGCTGCGGGGCCCCGGCGAACCCGCCGCCCCGGACACGCCAGGCGGGATGGCACGGTTGCTGGCCGCTTGTGCCCTCTGCACCTTCGGCGTCGCGCCCTTGCTGGCCCTGCAGGGTGGCGGCTTCGACGCCCTGCTCGCCTTCGGGTTCGGCGACCTCTTCGGCCTGCTGGTCGTGGTGCCGGCCGCGCTGACCTTGCGGGCCGACCCGACCGGCCTCTGGCGCTCGCGGCGGTGGGGCTTCGAGGGTGCCCTGGCCTTCGCGGTGACGCTGGGCGTGATGAGCCTGGCCCGGCAGAAGCCCGCGCTCGACGAGCACCTGCTGCTGATCGTGTTCCTGCCGGCCGTGGTCCTGGCGTTCCGGCACGGCTGGCGCGGTGCGGCCTGGTCGCTGGCCGGGCTCGGTGGCTTGCTGGCCCTGGGCTTCAGCGATCGGCCGGATCCGATGCGCCTGCAGGTCATGACGGCGGTGATCGGGGGCGCCGCGCTGCTGCTGGGCGCCGCGGCCACGCAGCTGCGCGAGCAGCGCGAGACGGTGGAAGCCCAGCATGCGGCGCTGCGGCTCGCCCTGCTGGAGCAGCGTGAACTCGCCGGGCGGATCGTAGCGCTCGAGGACGACGGCCAACGCCACGTCGCCGAATCGCTGCACCAGCAAGTGGCGCCGCCCCTGCAGGAGCTCCGGACCCTGCTGGCGATGGCCTGGCGCGGCAGCGGCGACGAGCGCGACGCGCGCATGCTGGAATCGCTGCGCGGCCACACCTGGCAGGTGCAGGACGGCCTCGAACGAGCCCTGCGCCGGCTCCAGCCGCCCTCGCTGGCCCGCGGTGACCTCCATGCCCTCCTGGCCCACGGGCCGCTGTGGGAATGGGCGCAGGAACAGGGCGCCGCCTGGTCGGTGCAGCTCGACGGGCCGGTGCAACGCCTGCCCGAACGCTGGAAAGGCGTCGCCTACCGGATCGCGCAGGCCGGCCTGGAGCACGGCTTGGCCCACGGGGCGCGGCAATGCCGGATCCACCTCGTGGCCACCGCCAACGCCGGCAGCCTCGACATCGACCTCCAGCTCGATCTCGACCACCCGCCGGGCGCATCGGCGCAGGGCCTCGGCATCGAAGCCATCCGCGACCGCACGCTGGCCGCCGGAGGCCGCTACCGGGCCGAACCGCGGCCCGAAGGCAGCCGGCACCGCGTGCACCTCGTCGATATCGCCATCGCGCCGGCCTGAGCCGGGGGCGCCGGCGTTGCGAATCCGTCGCAACAGCGTTCCATAGCCGGAACAGCGTCTGGACTTATTTCTGTACAAAACGTCCTGTAAAGTTGCGCCCCTATGACTCGCCCGCCCAAAGCCCGCCAGAAAGTGCTCGACGCCGCCCGCCGGATCGTCGAAACCCGCGGCGCCGGCCACCTCACCTTCGAAACGCTGGCCGAAGAGTCCGGCGTGACCCGCGGCGGCATCACCTACCACTTCCGGACCAAGGAAGACCTGCTCAAGGCCCTGATCGAAGCCGACATCGCCGACTGGAACGCGGCCTCCGAGCAGCTGGGCGGCGACGCCGGCATGCCTTGCCCGAAGGCCTGCCGGATGATCGGCCACGTGCGGTCCTCGCTGGCCGACGACGACGACGCCCACAAGCGCTTCGTCACCGGAATGATCAGCGCCGCAATGGTCGACCCGCAGCTGCTCGACCCCGTCCGCACCCACCTCGCCGAGGAATTCGCCGATTGGCGCTGGGACGACGCCGACCTCGAGCGCTACCTGCTGCTGCTCGCCGCTGACGGCCTGTTCTGGAACCAGCTGTTCAACGTCAGCCCGCTACCGCCGGCCGCGCGCCCCCGGCTCGCCGCCCTGATCGAAGCCAAGGTGCGCGCCTTCGCCGCCGACGCCCCGCCCCCACCCGAATCCCCGAATTCCTCTTCCGGAACCTGAACCATGGCCCCGACACCCCACGCCGGCTTCGCCCCCCGTCCCGCCCTCGCGGCACGCCTCGCCCTCGCGAGCGCCCTGGCCCTCGCCCTCGCCGCCTGCGGCGGCGGCGGCGGTGGCATGCAGATGCCACCCACCGAAGTGAACGTCGCGCCCGTGGTGGCGAAGTCGGTCGCGCAGTGGGATGAGTTCACCGGCCGCATCGAAGCCATCGAAAGCGCCGAAATCCGCCCGCGCGTCGGCGGCACCGTCGTCGGCGTGCACTTCGACGAGGGTGGCCTCGTGGCGAAGGGCGACCTGTTGTTCACCATCGACGACCGCGAGTACCGCGCCGCCGTCGCCAGCGCCCGCGCCGACGTGGCCCGCGCCGAAGCACGTCGCGCCCTCGCTGCGACCGAACTGAAGCGCAGCGAGACGCTCATCGCCGCCAAGGCCGTGAGCGCCGGCGAGCTCGAAAGCCGCCAGAACGAAGCGAAGCAGGCCGACGCCGACCTGCTCGCCGCACAGGCCCGTCTCGAGACCGCCGAGTTGAACCTGTCGTTCACCCGCGTCACCGCGCCGATCGCCGGCCGCGTCGGCGTGGCGCGGATGCGCACCGGCAACCTCGTGGCGCCGGGCGAGCCCGTGCTCACCACGGTGGTGTCGCTCGACCCGGTGTACGTGAGCTTCCAGGGCGACGAGCGTGCCTACCTGCGCTACCAGGAGATGGCGCGCGACGGCAGCCGTCCGAGCTCGCGCAACGCCGCCAACCCGGTGCGCGTCGGCCTCGCCAACGAGCAGGGCTTCCCGCACACCGGCCGCATGGTCTTCGTCGACAACGTCGTCGATCCGGCCACCGGCACCATCTTCGCCCGCGCCGAACTGCCGAACCCGGACGGCGTGTTCACCCCCGGCCTGTTCGCGCGCGTGCAGCTGCTCGGCTCTGGCCAGCGCGATGCGCTGCTGGTGCACCCGCAGGCCGTGCTCACCGACCAGGACCGCCGCTACGTCTACGTGGCGGACATGGTGACCCTGCCGCCCGAGATGGGCGGCACCGGCGAGCCGCACCTCGGCGCCGTGCGCAAGGACGTCGAGCTGGGCCCGACGATCGACGGCCTCGTGGTCGTCGAGAAGGGCCTCGACGCCGACGACAAGGTGGTGGTGAACGGCATGCGCAAGATCTTCTACCCGGGCGCCGCGATCGCACCGGTGGAAGTGCCGATGGACGCGCCGAACACCGTGGTCGCCGCGCCGGGCCCGGCCGATGCCGCCGGTGGCGCGACCACCGCCGACGACACGGCCGAGGGCTGAGCCATGGCCTCCGGACACACCGATCTTTCACGCGTCTTCGTCGACCGCCCGATCCTCGCGGCGGTCCTCTCGATCGTCGTCTTCGTCGCCGGCCTGATCGCCATCCCCAACCTGCCGATCACCGAGTACCCGGAAGTCGCGCCGCCGACCATCCAGGTCACCGCGATCTACCCGGGCGCCAACCCGAAGACGATCGCCGATACGGTCGCTGCGCCGTTGGAGGAAACGATCAACGGCGTCGAGAACATGATCTACATGAAGTCGGCGGCGTCCTCGGACGGCACCCTCGTCCTGTCGATCACCTTCGGCCTCGGCACCGACGTCGACCTCGCCGCCGTGCAGGTGCAGAACCGCGTGGCGCAGGCCCTGCCGCGCCTGCCCGATTCGGTGCGCGCGCTCGGCGTCACCACCGCCAAGGTGTCGCCGAACATCACGATGGTCGTGCACCTGACCTCGCCTGACGGCCGCTACGACGGCCTGTACCTGTCGAACTTCGCCAACCTCAACGTCAAGGACGAGCTCGCCCGCTTGTCCGGCGTCGGCAACGCGCAGGCCTTCGGCGCCGGCGTCTACGCGATGCGCGTGTGGATCGACCCCGACCAGGCGGCCGCCCGCGGGCTGACGGCGCTCGACATCGTCGGCGCGATCCGCGAACAGAACGTTCAGGTCTCGGCCGGCGCCATCGGCGCTTCGCCGCAGCCCACCGGCGCCTCGGTGCAGCTGCTGGTGAACGCCCGCGGCCGCCTGGAGACGCCCGAGGAGTTCGGCGCCATCGTGCTGAAGACCGGCGCCGGCGGCGCCGTGACGCGCCTGCGTGACGTCGCCCGCGTCGAACTCGGCTCGAACACCTATGCGCTCAACAGCTACCTCAACAACGAGGAAGCCGCAGCCATCGTGATCTTCGAGGCGCCGGGCGCGAACTCCATCGCGCTCTCCGACGCCGTGCGCGCACGGATGGCTGAACTGAAGAAGGACTTCCCGGAAGGCGTCGACTACGCGATCGCCTACGACCCGACCGTATTCGTGCGGGCCTCGGTCGACTCGGTGGTGAGCACCCTGCTCGAGGCGGTGCTGCTCGTCGTCCTCGTCGTGGTGGTGTTCCTGCAGACCTGGCGCGCCTCGATCATCCCCCTGCTGGCCGTGCCGGTCTCGATCGTCGGCACCTTCGCGGTGCTGCTCCTGCTCGGCTATTCCATCAACGTGCTGACCCTGTTCGGCCTGGTGCTGGCCATCGGCATCGTCGTCGACGACGCCATCGTCGTGGTGGAGAACGTCGAGCGCCACATCGAGGACGGACTCACCCCGCTCGATGCGGCGCACAAAGCGATGAGCGAAGTCTCCGGGCCCATCGTCGCGATCTCGCTGGTGCTGGCGGCGGTGTTCGTGCCGATCGCCTTCATCGACGGCGTGACCGGCCAGTTCTACCGCCAGTTCGCGGTGACCATCGCCGCCTCGGTGCTGATCTCGGCCTTCAACTCGCTCACCCTCAGCCCGGCGCTGGCCGCGGTGCTGCTGAAGCCGCACGGCGCGCCGAAGGACGCTCTCGCACGCGGCATCGACCGCGTGGCGGGACGCTTCTTCGGCTGGTTCAACGCCCGCTTCAAGCGCAGCTCGGACCGCTACGCCGGCCGCATCGGCGGCACCATCCGCCGCTCGACGCGCCTGCTGGTGCTGTACGCGGGCCTGGTCGGCGTGACCGTGCTCGGGTTCACGCAGATCCCGGGGGGCTTCATCCCGACGCAGGACAAGCAGTACCTGTTCGCCGGCGTGCAGCTGCCGGAAGGCGCCACGCTCGAACGCACCGAAGCGGCGATGAAGCGCATGGGCGACATCGCCTTGGCCACGCCGGGCGTGAAGGACGTCGTGCAGTTCCCCGGCCTCAACGCCATCCACTTCGTCAGCACCCCGAACGTCGGCGTGATGTTCATCGGCCTCGATCCGCCGGACGACCTGCCCAAGCCGGCTGCTGCGATCGCCGGCGAGCTGACGGGCAAGTTCGGCGCCATCCAGGACGGCATGGCCTTCGCCTTCATGCCGCCGCCGGTGAACGGCTACGGCAACGCCGCCGGCGTCGAAGCCTATGTGCAGGACCGCCAGCGCGTCGGCTACGGCGAACTCAACGCCGCGACGCAGGCCCTGACCGGCACGATCAGCCAGCAGCCCGGCTTCGGACCCGGCTCCTCGTTCTCGTCCTTCCAGGCCAACGTGCCGCAGCTTGATGCCGTGGTCGACCGCGACAAGGTCAAGGAATCCGGCCTCGCCCTGACCGACGTCTACGACTCGCTGCAGGTCTACCTCGGCAGCGCCTACGTCAACGACTTCAACCTGTTCGGCCGCACCTACTCGGTGTACGCGCAGGCGGATGCGCCGTTCCGCGACGAGGTCGGCGATGTCGCCCGCCTGCAGGTGCGCAACGCGCAGGGCGAGATGGTTCCGCTCGGCAGCGTGGTCGAACTGGTGCCGAGCTTCGGCCCCGATCCGGTGGTGCGCTACAACGGCTATCCCGCGGCGGACGTCAGTGCCAGCCCCTTCGATCCCGCCTCGGTGAGCAGCACGGACGCCGTCCGCATCGCCCGCGATACCGCCGGGCAGGTGCTGCCGCGCGGCATGGCGCTGGAGTTCACCGGCCTCACCTACCAGCAGGTGAACCAGGGCATCGCCCAGTTCCTCGTGTTCCCGCTCTGCGTGCTGCTGGTGTACCTCGTGCTGGCGGCGCTTTACGAGAGCTGGTCGCTGCCGCTGGCGGTGATCCTGATCGTGCCGCTCTGCCTGCTTTCGGCGCTGGCCGGCATCTGGGTGCTGAACCAGATCAACGGCCTGTGGTTCGTGGCGCAGATCGTGACGGGAGCGATCAACCCGATGACGGCGGCACCGCCGACCATCATCGACATGAATGTGTTCACCCAGATCGGCCTCGTGGTGCTGATGGGCCTGGCCTGCAAGAACGCCATCCTGATCGTGGAGTTCGCGCGGGAGCTCGAACAGCAAGGCCGTGGCATCGTCGAAGCCGCCGTCGAGGCCTGCCGCCTGCGCTTGCGCCCGATCCTGATGACCAGCTTCGCCTTCATCGCCGGCGTGCTGCCGCTGGTGTTCGCGGGCGGTGCCGGCGCCGAGGTGCGCCACGTGATGGGCGTGACCGTGTTCTTCGGCATGCTCGGCGTGACCTTCTTCGGCCTGTTCTTCACCCCGGTGTTCTACGTGGTGATCCGCCGCATGGTGGAGAACCGCAAGGCGCGTCGCGCCGTCGCACAGCTCGAGGAGTCCTCCCATGCCTAAGTTGCACGCACGAGGCCTCGCGCTGGCCGTCACCGTCGCCCTGCTCGCCGGCTGCACCGTCGGCCCGCCGCACACGCGGCCGGATGTCAGCCTGCCGAACGAGTTCGACCAGGCCAGCAGCGAACAGACCGCCGCCGCTCCCGGCACCGCGGTGTGGCAGGCCTTCGACGATCCCGCCTTGGCGCGGCTGATCGAACGCACGCTGGTCGCGAACACCACGATCGCGCAGGCCGAGGCGCGTCTGGCCGAAACCCGCGCGCTCTCCGGGCTCACGCGCTATTCGCTGTTCCCGACCGTCACCGCCGCCACCGACGCCGGTCGCAGCCGCGCCAGCAACCAGGACCCCTTCGTGCCGCCCGGCCTCGGCACGATCGAGACCTACCGCGCGGGTTTTGATGCCACGTGGGAGCTCGACCTGTTCGGCAGCCTGCGCAACCGCAGCCGCGCGATCCACACGCGCACCGCCGCAAACGCGGCCGAGCTGCGCAGCGTGCGCATCAGCATGGTGGCCGAGACGGCGCAGACCTACTTCGCCCTGCGCGGCGCGCAGCGTCGCCTCGCCCTCGCGAAGGAGAACCTCGCGGCGGCCGACGAGGTGCTCGGCGTGATCGAGCTGCTGTACGACAACGGCCGGCAGAACGGCGTCGATTTCGCCCGCGCCCGGGCGCAGCGCAGCAGCCTCGCGGCCAACCTGCCGCAGCGCGAAGCCGAATTGGTGGCACAGGAGCAGCGCCTCGCCGTGCTCACCGCCCAGCCGGTGGCGGCCCTGCGCGAGCAGGTGGGTGAAGCCAGCACCTTCCCCGAACTGCCAACCCTCGTCACCGCCGGCACGCCGGAGGCCTGGCTGCAGCGTCGTCCCGACATCATCGCCGCCGAACGCCGCCTCGCCGCGGCGCGCAACGACGTGGGCGAGGAAATCGCACAGTACTTCCCGAAGCTGTTCCTCGACGGTGCGTTCGGTTGGACCGGCCAGGTCGCCAATGTGCTCGGGGACTCCGGCGCGCAGCGCTGGCAGTGGGGGCCGAGCCTGACGTGGCGTTTCCTCGATTTCGGTCGCGTGCGCCAGAACGTCAAGGCCGCAGAAGCGCGCGCCGACGGCAGCGTGGCGGCCTACCGCGAGACGGTGCTTCGCGCGCTGGAGGAAACCGAGAACGCGCTCGCCGGCTACCGCGCCAGCAACCGCGCGGCGATCGAACTGGGCAACGCCGCGGAGGCCGCCAGTGAAGCTTCGCGACTGTCGCGCCTGCGCTTCGAGGCCGGTGCCGACGACGCGCTCACCCTGCTGCAGACCGAGCAGACCCGCATCGACCTCGAGGACGCCTCAGTGCAGGCGCAGACGTCCCGCACCACGGCACTCGCCGCGCTGTACAAGGCCGTGGCGGGGGATTTTGCCGAGGCCTCCGCCGACGTCGGCGCGACGACGTCGGCGGCTCAGGAAAACGCGCCGTCCACGTAGAACCAGCACCCGTCCTCACGCACGAAGCGGCTGGTTTCGTGCAGGCGCACGGCGGGCTGTCCGCCCACCTTGAAGCGGGCGACGAACTCGACGACGGCGGTGTCGCCGTCCTCGACCGCGCGCTTCACCTCGAGGCCCAGCCAGCGCGTGGCGGGATCGGGGGCGAGCGAGGCCGCGTCGGGGCGCGTGTCCGCATGCCAGGTGGCGAGCAGGTAGGCGACATCCCCACGCACGTAGGCGCTGTAGCGCGAGCGCATCAGCGCTTCGGCCGTGGGTGCCGGTGCGTCGGCGTGCCAGCGCCCGCAGCAGTCGGTGGCGACCCGGCCGCTGCCGCAGGCGCAGCTCACAGCCCGGCCGGCAGCAGCACGGTGGCGAGGGCCGCGGCGACCCAGGCGGCCAGCAGGCCCGCGCTGACGCGCAGGCCGTAGGCCGCGCCGCCCGACACCCAAGCGACGGCGCCGCGGGCGATCACACTGGCGGCGAGCACCGCGAGGATCGCGTGGCGGGCGGTCTCGACCCCCATCAGGCCCTGGCCCACCATCTGGCCGATCGAGGCGACGGCCGCGTGCACTTCGGCGATCGCGGCGAGAAAGGCCGTGGCCAGCGCACCCGCCTCGCCGAAGACCTGGCGCAGCAACGCCGAAACAACCAGCACGCCCGCCATGAACCCTGCGAAGTAGAGCGCGTGCGTGAAGCGGAACATCCGCGACTCCTGCGTGGGCGCCGGCTCGTCGCCGGAGCCGCCACGCAGGCCCAAGGCGCCGCCGATGGCGAGGACGAGTCCGAAACCCAGCAGCGTCGGCATCACCGCCTTGAGCAGCGTGGCCGACACCGTGGCCAGCACCGGGAACATCAGCAGCAGCGAGGCCAGCGCCGCGAACATGGCCGCACCCACGCTCGGGCGCAGCAGGCCCGGCGTCACGCGCACGCGCTGGCCGAAACCAGCGATCGCCGCCGTCGAGGACACGAAGCCTGCAAAGAAGCCCGCGATGGCGAGGCCACGGCCGCTGCCGACGACACGCAGGGCGACGTGGCCGAGGGCGCTGACGGCCATCACCAGAACGACGAGGCGCCACAGCTTCTGCGGGTTCAGCGCACCGCCGGGGCCGATCGATTCGTCCGGCAGGAGCGGCAAGACCAGCAGCGCTGCGGCCAGCAGCAGCAGGCCGTCGCGCACTTCCCGCTCGCTGATCAGGTCGCGCCCGAGGCGATGCAGGCGCTCCCGCGCTTGCAGCAGCAGGGCGACGAGGACGGCCAGCGAGGACGCCAGCCCCGGCGACTGCTGGGCGAGGGCGCCCAGGAGAACGGTCGTCAGCAAGGCCACTTCGCCGGTCTGGCCGGGATCGGAGGCATCGGTGAGGCGATAGCTGCCGTAGGCCAACAGGCCGATGGCACCGAGCACGACGAGGAACACCGGCAAGCCGAGGGTCCAGGCCACGGCGCCGGCAAGCGCCGCGATGGTGTGGGTGCGCATGCCCGCCGGGGTGTGGCCGCCATGGTCGCGCTGGCGCTCGCGCACCACGCCGATCAACAGGCCGAGGCCGAGGGCGCTGAGGTAGCCGGCGTAGGTCGGATCGAGTGTCATGCCGCGATGATGGCACCGCCAGAGTCGGGGTGGTCGGTCGGTCCCCTCGGAGGGGTCGGTAGAATGCGCGCTTCCCGCCCTGGAGCCGTCGCGATGTCGAGCCGCACCCCCCTCACCCGCTTCCTGATCGAGGCCGAACGCGCCGGGCAGATCAACCCGGAGCTGCGCCTGCTCATCGAAGTGGTGTCGCGCGCCTGCAAGTCGATCAGCTACGCCATCAGCAAGGGCGCGCTCGGCGGCGTGCTGGGCGATGCCGGCACCGGCAACGTGCAGGGCGAAGCGCAGAAGAAGCTCGACGTGCTCAGCAACGAGATCCTGCTCGAGGCGAACGCCTGGGGCGGCCATCTCGCCGGCATCGCCTCGGAGGAGATGGACGACCCGCACCCGATCCCGGACGCCTACCCGAAGGGCAACTTCCTGCTGCTGTTCGATCCGCTCGACGGCAGCTCGAACATCGACGTGAACGTGAGCGTGGGCACCATCTTCTCCGTGCTGCGCTGCCCGGACGGCATCACCGAACCGCAGACCGAGCACTTCCTGCAGCCGGGCACCGAGCAGGTGTGCGCGGGCTACACGGTGTACGGCCCCTGCACCGTGCTGGTGCTGACCGTCGGCCACGGCACGCACGCTTTCACGCTGGATCGCGAGACCGGCAGCTTCATCCTCACCCAGCGCGACATCCGCATCCCGGCCGACACGCAGGAGTACGCGATCAACGCCAGCAATGCGCGCCATTGGGACGCGCCGGTGAAGCGGTACGTGGATGATCTTCTCGCAGGAAAAACCGGCCCGCGCGGCAAGGACTTCAACACGCGCTGGGTGGCCTCGATGGTGGCCGACGTGCACCGCATCATGACCCGCGGCGGCACCTTCATGTACCCCGTGGACGCGAAGTGCCGCGACAAGGGCGGGCGCCTGCGCCTGATGTACGAAGCGAACCCCATGGCCTTCCTCGTCGAGCAGGCCGGCGGCGCGGCCACCACCGGCACGCAGCGCATGCTCGAAGTGACGCCGACGGGCCTGCACCAGCGCGTGCCGGTGATCCTCGGCTCGAAGAACGAAGTGGCGGAATACGAGCGCTACGTGCGCGAGGGCTGAGCGATGGAGAGCGCACACCCCGACTTCATCGAGGTCTACGAGGGCCTGATCGACCCGGCCTGGTGCGCGGCGCTCTGCCGTCGCTTCGACGCGGCCAACCACGTCGACGGCCGCGTGGGCGGCGGCGTCTTCCCGGACATGAAGAAGAGCCGCGATCTCGAGATCACCGGCCGCGCCGATTGGAACGACGTGAGCGCGACGCTGATGGGCGCGGTGCTGAAAGCGCTGATGGCGTACCTGCGCACCTACCCGCACACGATCGTCGCGCCGCTGATGCTCGAGCACCGGCCCGCCGATGGCGGCCCGGCGCGCCGGCTGGGTGCCGAGGATCTCGCCGCCATGGACGACAACAGCCTGCTCGGCCTGGTGCAGCAGCTGTTGCGCCCGGGCAGCATCAACCTGCAGCGCTACACCGCCGGCGAGGGCGGTTACCCCTACTGGCACTGCGAGCTCTACCCGCGCGACGCGAACGCCGAGACGCTGCACCGCACCCTGCTGTGGACCATCTACCTCAACGATGCGTTCGACGAGGGCGAGACGGAGTTCCTGTACCAGCGCCGCAAGGTGGTGCCGAAGACCGGCAGCGTGCTGATCGCACCGACCGCGTTCACGCACACGCACCGCGGCAACCGCCCGGTGGGCGGCGACAAGTACATCGCCACGAGCTGGATCCTGTTCAATCGCGCGGAAGCCATCTTCGGCCGCGCGGGATGATGCCGCGCACGGCGCTGGCCGCGACGACGGCGCTGGCGCTGCTGGCTTTCGCGGCGAACTCGCTGCTGTGCCGGTTCGCGCTGGCCGAGGGCGGCACCGATGCGGCGAGCTTCACCGCGATCCGCCTCGGCGCAGGCGCGATGGTCCTGGCCGGCCTGATGGCCGTGCGGCAGCAACGTCACGAGGCGTCAGGCCGTGAGGCCAGCACTGCAGGACGCGGCGGCTGGCGCAGCGCGTTCGCGCTGTTCGCCTACGCGGCGGGCTTCTCGCTGGCCTATGTCGATGTCGGCGCGGCCACCGGCGCGCTGCTGCTCTTCGGCGCCGTGCAGGCCACGATGCTCCTCATCGGACTTTGGCAGGGCGAGCGACTGGCGTCCGCGCAATGGGCCGGCTTCGCCGTGGCCGCGCTCGGCCTCGTCGCGTTGCTGCTGCCGGGCGCCGCCGCGCCGCCGCTCGGCGCCGCGCTGTGGATGATCGCGGCGGGCGTGGCCTGGGGCCTGTATTCGCTGTGGGGCCGCGGCAGCACCGATCCGGTGGCCGACACCGCCCGCAACTTCGTCCGCAGCCTGCCCTTCGCGCTGGCGCTCCTCCTGCTGCATCTCGACGGCCTCGCCGTGGACACGCGCGGCCTCGTGGGTGCCGTAGCCTCCGGCGCGCTCGCCTCGGGCCTCGGCTACGTGCTGTGGTATCGCGTGCTGCCGCAGCTCGGCGCGCTGCGTGCCGCCAGCCTCCAGCTGGCGGTGCCGCCGCTCGCGGCCCTCGCCGGCGTGCTGCTGCTCGGCGAATCGCTCGACGCGACGCGACTGGTTGCCGGCGCCGCGATCCTCGCCGGCATCGCCGTCGTGTTGCACGGCCGTCGCGCGGCGACGCATCCTCAGGCGCCAACCGCCACCTCCGGGCCCCGACCATGATCCTGCTGCGCTTGATCGCCATCCTCCTCGTCATCGCCGGCGGCCTCGCGCTCGCATTTGGCAGCTTCAGCTACACGCAGGAAAAGACGGCACTCAAGGCCGGCCCGCTGGAACTGAAGGTGCAGGACAAGGAAACCGTCACCATTCCGCCCTGGGCCGGCGGCGGCGCCATCGCCCTCGGCGTGGTGCTGCTGCTCGTCGGCGGCCGCAAGCGCTGAGGCCGGAGCACCGCGATGAGCGACACCGACCTGCCCCCGCTGCCCGACACGCCGACCGGCTTGTACCGCCACTACAAGGGTGGCGAGTACGAGGTGGTGGGCTGCGTGCGCCATAGCGAAACGCTCGAACCCCTCGTGCTGTATCGCGCGCTCTACGGCCAGCACGGGCTCTGGGTGCGCCCGCACGCGATGTTCTTCAGCCCGGTGATCGTGCACGGGCACGCGCAGCCGCGCTTCGCCTTCGTTTCGCCGGACCTGCCGCCGGAGCACTGAGCGCGTCGAGCGGAACACATCGACGGATCACACACGACGGGGAGCGGGGAATGGCGACGAAAGCGTGGCTCGCGGCACTGGTTCACGGCGGTTTGTGGCTCGGCGCACTGGCCGCGGCGGATGCCCGCGCCGCACCGGTCTTCGTCGAGGCACCGTGCGACATCCCGATCGTCAACGACGCGGTGCGCGAACGACTGCGCTGCGGAACCGTGAGCGTGCCCCGCGACGTCGCGCGCCCCGACGACGGCACCTTCGAGCTCGCGGTCGTGGTGAAGCGCAGCGCAGCGCCCACGCCAGGGGCCACGCCGATCCTGTTCCTGCACGGCGGCCCCGGCTGCCAGCAGGTGCCCTACATGGGCCTGGGCGCGACGGACTTCACGCCGGGCCACGACGTCATCGCCTTCGATATGCGCGGTGGCGGCCGAACCGGGCCGGCGCTGTGCAGCGGCATGGCCGCCGCGCTGTTCGAATCCTTCCGCATCGCCCTGCGCGGCGATGATCCGATGCCCGCGCGGAATGCCGCGCTCGACGCGTGCATGGGCGAGCTCGCCACGGCCGGCTACAAGCCCGAGCACTTCGGCAGCGTGCGCAACGTCGAGGACGCGGAAAGCATCCGCCAAGCCCTCGGCATCGAGCGCTGGGCCGTGTACGGCACGTCGTACGGCACCACCGTCGCCGCCGAGTACCTGGCGCGGCACCCCGAGGCCATCGAGTCGGTGGTGCTGGATTCGCTCTACCCGCCGGACGCCTACGTGCACACGGTGCGCGAGGCCCAAGGCCGGGCCATCGGGCGCCTGCTGGACGAGTGCGCGGCCGACGCGACCTGCGCTGCGCGCTTCCCCGGCCTCGACCGGGCGAAAGCGGACGCCGCGCTGTCGTCGTTCGCGACGGATCCGCTCCCCTTCCATCTGGGGCGAGAGCGCTACGTGGCGGATGAACGCGCCGTCCGCAGCGCCCTCTACACCCTGTTCTACACGGAAGCGACGGCGCGCTCGGTGCCCTGGTTCGTGGATGCCATGGTCCGCCGCGACGGCGACGCGATCGCCGCAGCACTCGGGGCTCCGCTGCTGGTTGGTGACGCGTTTGCGGACGCTGGCGTCGCCATGCCCGGGCTGCTGGGCACGGATTGCCGCGACCGCGCGCGGCACCACGCGCCGCACGCGGGGCCGGGTCCGAACTGGATGGACATGTTCCTCGGCATCCCCAACGGTGCCTGCGGCGACCTCCCGCTCGGGACGGTACCGGGCCTGCCCGTGGGCACGACGGTGCCGGTGCTGGTGCTGTCCGCTGGCTACGACGGTTTCCAGCCCGACGGCGAGGCGGTGGCCGCGGCCATCGGGCCGGCCGCCACCGCTTACCTGCTGCCGCGGGCCGCCCACAGCGTGCGCGGCGCCGGCGACTGCCCGCGCGGCATCGTGTCGGCCTTCATCAACGAACCGTCGAAGACACCGGACACCACCTGCATCGCCGAGATGACGGCGCCGCCCTTCGTGCTCGACGTGCGGCCAATGCCGGCGGTCGTCACCCTCGGCGCGTCGGCAAACGGAGGCCGTCCGCCGGCCGGTGCACTGGTCGCGGCGGCCGGACTGGCGCTGCTGCTGGTCGCGGGCCTCGTCGTGCCCGCGACGCTCTGGCTCTGGCGTCGACTGCGCCGACAGCCCGCGGCACCCGGCGCGCGAGGCGTGCGGGCCTTGGCGGTGGGCGGCGGTCTGCTGGGCGTCGCCGGCGCGGTTCTGCCGGTCGCCGGCACGATGCAGGCACATCCCGGAATGATGGGCTTCGGACTGGAGCCGACGCTCGCCCTCGGCCTGTGGGCGATTCCCGTCGGCGGCGCGCTGGCAGGGCTCGCCCTCGGCCTCGCCCTGCGGAAACGACAGTGGGGCGTCGCGCTGGCGGCCCTCGGCGGCGTGGTCGCCGTTGTGGGGGTTTTCGCGCTCGGCCTGGTGCCTTGGGGCTGAAGCCGGCTCCTTGAGGCGGGGAGGTCAGGCCTCCTCGCCGCCCTCGCGCTCGATGCCGTACTTGCGCAGCTTTTCGACGAGGGTGGTGCGCCGCAGGTTGAGCAGGGTCGCGGCATGGGCGACGACACCCTCGGCGCGTTCGAGGGCCTGCCGCAGCAGCGATTCCTCGATGGCCGCGATGTGTTCCTTGAGGTCGAGGCCGTCCTCGGGCAGTTCGTCGAGGGCCAGCGCGGCCGGAGCGCCGAACAGCGCGGCGCGCTCAGCCGCGAGTTCTTCCGCCTCGGACAGCCCGCGGTCGGCCGCCAACGCGGCCACCGGCGGTGATTCGCCACGATCAGGCGCCGGGACGGGCGTGGATGTCGCCGGTGCCGGCGGGGCGCCGTTGGCCTCCCAGACCGCGCGGTAGCGCTGCGGCAGGTCGGCGGCGGTGACCGTCGCGTTCGGGTGGAGCACCGCGAGGCGTTCGATGAGGTTGTGCAGCTCGCGCACGTTGCCGGGCCAGGCGTAGGCGGCCAGCGCTGCCATCGCATCGGCGCCGAGCTTCACCTCGCCACGGCCATCCTCGGCGAGCCGCAGGCTGATCGCCTGCACGAGGGCCGGCAGGTCGGCGATGCGCTCGCGCAATGCCGGCATCTCGATGGGGAAGACGTTGAGGCGGTAGTACAGGTCCTCGCGGAAACCGCCTCGGGCGATCTGGTCTTCGAGGTTGCGGTGAGTGGCCGCGACCACGCGCACGTTGCACTTCAGGGTCTGCGTGCCGCCGACCCGCTCGAAGTTGCGCTCCTGCAGCACGCGCAGCAGCTTTACCTGCATGGGCAGCGGCATGTCGCCGATCTCGTCGAGCAGCAGGGTGCCGCCCTCGGCCATTTCGAAGCGGCCTTTGCGCGCCGCCAAGGCGCCGGTGAAGGCGCCCTTCTCGTGGCCGAACAGTTCGCTTTCCAGCAGCTCGGCGGGCACGGCGCCGCAGTTCAGCGCGACGAAGGGGCCTTTCGCGCGCGAAGACGCCGAGTGGATCGCACGCGCGGCGACCTCTTTGCCGGTGCCGCTCTCGCCGAGGATCAGCACCGTGGTGTCGAAGGGCGCGACCTGCTCGATCATCCGCCGCAGCCGACGCACGCCCTCGCTCTGCCCTTCCGGGCCGGCGTCGCGCTCGCTGCGCTCTTCGCCGCGCAGGGCCTGCAGGCTGGCGCGGCGGAGATGCCCTTCGAGCTGCGGGTGGCGCAGCGGCCAGTCCAGCGTCCAGACCTGCTCGGGGTGCACGCCGAGCTGCTCGGTGAGGCCGTGCAGGGCCGGCAGCACCAGCAGCGGCGGGTGCAGCGGTGACTTCGACAGCCACCCGCCGAAACGGCGGAAGTCCTCCAAATCCTCCACCCCGCCGACCACGATCGCCAACCAGTCGCGCGGCTTGGCCCGGGCGAGGTCGAGCTCGTCGACGGCGCCGATGCGCTTCGGGGTGAAATCGAGGAAATCGAGCAACGCGCCGATGCGTTCCGCGCGGGCGTCGTCGGCCTCGACGACGAGGATGCGCGAATCGCTCATGCGCCGCCCTGCGCCTTCCCGGCGCGGGAGTCGATGATCGGCAGCAGCTCGGCGATGTAGTTGAGCTTGCTGATGAAGGCGTCGGCGCCGGCCCGCTGCGAGTGCTCGCGGTGCTCGACGTCGTCGAAGTGCGAGGCGATCACGACGAACGGTGGTTCGTCCTGGGCCTTGATCAGGCGCGTGGCCTGCAGCCCGCCCATCTCCGGCATGGCGAGGTCGAGGACGACCACGTCCGGCTTCAGCTCATCGGCCAGGGCCACGGCTTCGATGCCGTTGCGGCCGCGGCCGATGATGGCCACGTGCGCCACGCGCCGAAGATGGCGCTCCGCCGCGTTCAGGAACGCGTCGTGGTCGTCGACGATGAGCAGGCGGATGAGGGTCATGGCAACGGGCTCGCGGCGCCGCGGGCGGCGTGGAACCGGTCAGGCCGCGCGGGCCGCGAGGCCCCGCTGCCGCGCCGGCGGGATGTTCAGCTGCTCACGATACTTGGCGACGGTGCGGCGGGCCACCTGCACGCCGCGGCGGGCGAGCAGGGCCACCAGCACGTCGTCGGCCAGCGGCGCGGCCGGCAGCTCGGCATCGATGAGCTTCTTCACCAGCGCGCGGATGGCGACCCCGGCGATCGCGCTGCCTTCCAGCTTCACGCCGAAGAAGCGCTTCAGCTCGAACAGGCCGCGCGGGGTCTGCAGGTACTTGCCGGTGGTGATGCGCGAGACGGTGCTCTCGTGCACACCGACGTCGGCGGCGATCTCCTTCAGCGTGAGCGGCAGCAGACCCTCTTCGCCGCGCTCGAGGAAGGCCTGCTGGCGCGCCACCACGGCGCGGGCGACCTTGATCAGGGTGTCGTGGCGCTGGGCGATGCCGCGGGCCAGCCAGCGCGCCTCGTTCATCAGCGCCTTGAGGTGCTGCACGGAGGGCGAATCGCCGGCTTCCGACAGCGCGCTCTCGTACTCGCTGGCCACGCGCACGCGCGGGGCGGTCTGCGGGTTCAGCGCGACGTGCCAGCGGCCGTCCGCCGGCCACGCCACGACATCCGGCAGCACGTGCACCTGCTCTTCGGCCAGAAGGGGCTCGCCCGGCTTGGGGTTCAGCGACTGGATCAGGCGGGCGGCGACGCGCAGCGCCTCCATCGGCGCGGCATGCGCGGCGGCCAGGGCCGGCCAGTCGCGCTGGGCGACGAGGGCGAGGCTGCGGTCGATCATGTCGCGGGCGAGCGCCACACCGGCGTCCTTCGCCGGCAGGTCGTGGATCTGGGCCAACAGGCACTCGCGCAGGTCGACGGCGGCAAGGCCGGCCGGCGTGCCGTGCAGCAGGCGCTGGCGGATGGCCTCGGCGCGGCCCTTGCGGAGGCCGAGCGCGGCGGTGATGTCGGCATCGATGGCGTCGCGGTCGCCGGCGAGGTAGCCGGAATCCGCCGTGCGCTCCAGCCAGGCCGCGGCGATGGCGAGGTCGGCGTCCTTCAGTTCCATCGCGAGGCCTTCGAGCACCCGCAGGGCCGGGTCATTGCTGACCGGCGCGGCCACGCGGGACAGGCGGTCTTCGCCTTCTTCCGGATCGAAACCGCTGCCCATGCCGGGCGTCGACCAGAGGTCGGGCAGCTCGTCGAAGGCTGCCGTCTCCTGCGCCGCGCGCTCCTGCGGGGTGAGCTCGGGCAGCGCAACGTCGGACTCGTCCTCCTCGCGCTCCAACATCGGGTTCTGGGCGAGCGCCTCGGCCAGCTCCTGCTCCAGCTCGAGGCCGGTGAGGCCGAGCAGGCGGATCGACTGCAGCACCTGCGCGTTGAGGCTCTGCGACTGGGACTGGGTGGCGGCGAGGCGGTTCTTCATGGCGGCACTTCCGAGGAGGTGCCGAAGCGGGATGCAAGGGGCGTGCCAACGGGGGTGGCGGGAAACCGTCGGGCCGGGACGACCCCGGGCTGCGCGCCGACGCCGACCCCTCCGGGGCTCAATCCACGGGTTGGAAGCGCATCTCGCGCGGATCGGATTCGTCCAGCCCCTCGCGATGGCGACGGAGCACCAGCCCGTACTCGAGCGGGAAAAGGTTCCGATCGGGGGTGTTGAGCTTCTCCAAGGACACCGTCTCGAAATCGCGGAACAGCACCTTCAGGCCGAACTCGGTGAAGCGCCAGCAGTCGGGGATCGGCCCGTGGATGCGGGCATTGAGCGGCGTGGTGACCAGCAGGTGCCCGCCCACCTTCAGGATGCGGCGCAGCTCGCGGACGGCCGCGAACGGATCGACCACGTGCTCGAGCACTTCGGTGCACATCAGGGCGTCGAACTGGCCATCCGCGAGGTGCGGGTTGTGCCGGGTGATGTCGGCGACCACGTCGGGATTCGTGTCCGGCGTGATGTCGAGCGTGACGACGCGGAAGGCCTTCAACTCTGGGATGTCCTTGCCCTGGTTGCCGATGTCGCAGACCACGTCGCCCTCGCGCAGGTACTGCGCGACGAAGGCTTCGCGGGTGCGGGTGATGAAGTCCCGTGCCACCGGGAAGCTTTGCAGGTCGAAGGCCGAAGGCAGGGTCATCAGGAACTCCAGGAAACCAAAGGGAACGCCGGGACGCATGCGCGGCGCCGGTGGCGGAATGGGGGGATGCGGGCGTCAGGCGTCGCCATCGCGGTCGGCACCGTTGTCGATGACGCAGGCGGGATTGCCGAACACCGTGGCGCGCGGCGGCACCCGCCGCAGCACCACGCTGCCCAACCCCACCTTGGCCCAGGCGCCCACGGCTTTGCCCGGGTGGACCATGCTGCCCGCACCAAACAGCACGCCCTCGCCCACTTCGACGTGGCCATTGATGGCCACGTTGCCGAGCAGGCTGCAGTAGTCGCCGACGACGGCATCGTGGCCGACGCCGCAGGAGGAATTCACCAGCACGTGCGCCCCGATGCGGCTGTCCGTCGAGATGCGGCAGCAGGGGCAGATGATCGTGCCGGCGCCCATCACGGCGTTCAGCCCGACGTTGGCGCTGTCGTGGACGAAGGTTTCGGCCGTCCAGCCCAAGGCATCGAGCGCCAGGGCGATGCGGCGCTTCGCCGCTGGCTCGGCGATGGCGATGACATACCGCGCTGGCGCTCCCTCAAAGGCCTCGGGCCGAAGCACCGGTAGGCCATGGCAGGTCTCGCCGGGTGCGGCCTGCTCGGTCACGAAGGCCTGCACGCGGTAGCGCTGGCGCGTCGCCTCGCTGCAGCCGGCGATCCAGCCCAGCAGCTCGCGGCCAAGACCGCCCGCACCGACGATGACGAAGGGCGCCTCGGGCGCCGCGGTCGGGGCTGGCCTCATGCCGAGATGTTCGCTGTGCGGCCGCCGTCGACCACCAGCTGCTGGCCGGTGATCCAGCGCGACTGGTCGGACAGCAGGAACTCGACCGCGTCGATGACGTCACGCGGCTCGCCGACGCCCAAGGGGTAGTCGCGCAGCAGGCGGGCCGCGGTGTCCGGGTCGTCGAACATGCCGGCGGTCATCGGCGTGCGCACGGCGCCGGGCAGAACGGAATTCGCTCGCACTTCGGGCGCAAGCTCGACAGCCAGCGAGCGCATCAGGGCATCGAGCGCGGCCTTGCTGGCGCTGTAGGCCGAGAAGCCCTTGGCGCCGAACTGCGCGGCGATGGTCGAGATGAAAACGAGATTGCGAAGCCGCTTGTGGTTGACGTCCTTGCGCATCAACAGGCGGGTGATCTCGAAGGCGGACAGCACATTCGTGGCCATCACCTGCTGCGCGTGCGCGGCGGTGATGCTGCGCAGCGGCAGCACCGAGAGCGTGCCGGCGCAGTGCACGAAGGCCTCGATGCAGGCCGGCTGGGCGGCGAGGCAGGCGCCGAGGCTGGCCGCGATGCCGTCCACATCCGCCAGATCGTGGCACCACGCGAGGTGCTGCTCCGGCGACTCGCAAGCAAGACGCGTGGCCTCGAGGCGTTCGCGATCGCGGCCCGCCAGCACCAGGCGATGCCGCCGAGACAGCGCGATGGCCATCTCGCGGCCAATGCCCGAGGAGGCGCCGGTGAGCAGAAGGTAGGGAGGAAGCGCGTCGGCCATGGGGCAAGTCTGTCCGTTCGGCGATCAGTGCGCGAGATAGCCACCATCGACCACCAGCACCGTACCGGTGATCCAGCGGCCGGTGTCGGCGGCGAGAAACACCACGGCATTGGCGATGTCCTCGGGCTCGCCGAAGCCGAGGGGATGCTGCGCCTCCACCGACTCGCGCTGCCCCGGCTCCCAGAGGCGCTCGGTACGCTCGAGCAGCGGCGTGCGCACGAAGCCCGGCGCGATGCAGTTGACACGGATGCGCTTCGGCGCGAGCTCGACCGACAGCGTGCGGGCCATGCCATGCAGCGCGGCTTTGCTGGTTGCGTAGGCCACGGCACCGGCAGAGCCGGCCATGGCCATGACGCTGGAGATGAAGACCAGGGCGCCGTGTTCGCCGGCGTACACCTTGCGGCTGGCGAGCGCGCTCGACAGCGCCAGCGCGGCCTCGGTGTTGACCGCGAACAGCTCGCGGGCGCGCTCGAGCTTGAGCGTGCGGACCGGCATCACGCTCTGGAGGCCGGCGCAGTGGACGATGCCGTGCAGCGGGCCTTGCGCGGCCACGCAGGCCTCGACCATCGGCCCGATGGCCTCGGCATCGCGCAGGTCGAACGCCGTCGTCTGCACCGCACTGCCTGCGGGAAGCGCGACGCGCACGTTCTCGAGGGCGGCGGTGTCGATGTCGACCAGGCTCAGGCGCGCGCCCAGCCGGGCCATCAGCACGGCGACGGCGCGACCGATACCGGAGGCGGCACCGGTCACGAGGTAATGCCGGCCCGTCAGGTCGAGCGGGTGGAACGCGGGCGCCTCCATCTCAGGCCGCGGCTCGCCGGCTGAGGATCAGGTCGTACAGCGCCTGCACCGTGTCGACCTTGCGGACCTCTTGCGCGGTGACCTTGGCGCCGAACGATGTGTCCGCCATGGCCACGACCGACAGCACGGCCAACGAATCCCAGGCGTCGAACGCGTCGAGCACGGCATCGCCGACGACGGCGTCGGCCTCGAGGATCTCGGCCATCTCGGCGAGGAAATCATCCATGGTCAGCTCCTTGGGACGGGAAATCGATCATCTCGCAGAACTCGAGCGGGCCGAGCTCCATCAGCAGAGCGCTCCAGGTGAGGCCCACGCCGAAGCCGCCGAAGCACACCGTCAGGGTCTCGCGGCGCAGGCGCTCGGCGAAGTTGGAGGCGGTGGCAACCGGGATGGTGACGCCACTGGAATTGCCGTACTGCTCGACCACGTTCGACGGCATCTTCTCGTAGGGAACGCCCAGCTTCTCGGCGAGCTTGTGCAGCATGAATCGGTTGGGCTGGTGGAAGAGGAAGGCGTCCACGTCATCGACTGAGGTGCCGGTGTCGCGCAGCAGCGCATCGACGAGGGCCGGCACTTCGGTCATCACGAAATTGAAGACCGCCGAGCCGTCCATGACCAGATGATCGGCAGCGCGGGAATTGCCCTCGGCGTCCTCGTGCAGCTCGGCGGTCTCGGCACTGCAGGGCTGGCGCATTCCGCCGGCCGGGATCGTGAGGGCGCCTCCACGGCTGCCGTCCATCTTCAGGCTGGCGTGGACCACCGCGGCATTCGGATCGCGCTCCACGAGCGTGATCGCGGCGCCGTCGCCGATCAGCGGGTAGCTGTTGCGATCGCGTGGCGACACCTTGCGACTGAGCACATCCCCGTTCACCAGCGCGACCTTCGCGATGGCGGGTTGATCAAGCAGCATGAAGGCCTGAATCAATCCGACGACGAAACCGGCGCAGCCCTGGTTGATATCGAGGCAGAACACGTCGTAGCCGAGCCCGAGGCGCCCATGGATCACGCTCGCCGTGCCGGGCATCAGGTAGTCGGGCGACTGCGTCACCACGACCAGGGCGTCGATGTCAGATGGCGCGAGCTGGCCCCGCGCGAACAGATGCTCGAAGCCCGCGACGGCGAGGTCGGAAACGCAAACCGGTCCGTCGACGATGCGCCGACGGTCGTAGCCCATGACGTCCTTCAGCTTGAGGGAGCGCGCGGGGCTGAAGTTGTAGTTCGCCATCTCGTCGACGAACAGGCGCTCATACGCCGGCAGGACCGTGAGCAGTCCAGTGATGCGCTTGCCGGCGAAGCGAAGATTCACGGGCGGGCTCCGGCCTCGCCGAGGAGACGCTCGATCGCCTCGAGGTTGCTGAAGTTCTCCGGCACGATCGCCATGCCGTCGATACGGATGCCGTAGGTCTTCTCGAGGTCCGACACCAGGGTGATCAAGTCAAGCGAGTCGAGCAGGCCGTCGCCGAAAAAATCCGCGGACTGGCGGAAATCGAACTCCGGTCGGATGGCGGAAAGCAGGTCGAGCACGCTCATGGCGTCGATTCCTCGAGGGTGTTCTTCAGGCCGTTGCGATCGATCTTTCCGTTGGGGTTGCGCGGCAACTGCGGCATGGGATGGAAGGCGGTCGGCAGCATGTACTTGGGCAGCATGGTCGACAGATGGCTGCGGATCGCGGCGGGCTCCACCGCTGCGGCCTCCACCTCGTAGAACAAAGTGATTTCCTTCTTCGCCGAGTGGTAGAGCACGCAGGCGTTGGCGATGCCGGGCACACCGATGACGTGGTGCTCGATCTCCGGCAGTTCGATGCGGTAGCCCATGTGCTTGACCTGGAAGTCCTTGCGGCCGGCGAGGTGGATCTCGCCGTTGGCGCCGCGCACCGCGAGGTCGCCGGTGCGGTAGATCCACTCCGGGTAGCGGCGGTTCAACGGGTTCTGCACGAAGGCCTTGGCGGTCTTCTCCGGGTCGTTCCAGTAACCCAGCGCCAACGAGCTGCCGCGCACGCACAGCTCGCCCATCTGGCCGTCGGCGCAAGGGGCATCGTGCTCGTCGAGGATCAGGATTTCGGTGTTGCGGCAGGGGACGCCGATCGGCAGCGGCTCGTCGTCGGCGAACTCGCGGTCGACGATGAAATAGGTGCAGTCGACATGGATCTCGATCGGGCCGTACAGGTTGACGAACATCGCCCCGGGCAACGCGCGCCGCCAGTGGTTCAGATGGCGCGTGGGGAAGACCTCGCCGGCGAAGAAAACCGTCTTGAGCGCCGGCAGCGGCACCGCTTCGAGCAGGCCGAGCTTGGCGATGTGCACCATGATCGACGGCACCCAGAACAGGAAGCTGACGGCGTGCTCGGCGAGGAAGGCCATCAGCTTCGCCGGGAAGATCGCCAGCGATTCGGGGATGACCACCAGCGTCGCGCCCTTGGCGAGGCAAGCATTGAGTTCCAACGTGTAGATGTCGAAGTAGAACGGCGAGAGGCTGCCGATGACCATCGTCTCGTCGAAGGTGAACGTGTCGAACACCCAGTCCATGAAGTCGACGGTGCCGCGATGGCTGAGCGCGACGGCCTTCGGCGTGCCGGTCGAGCCGGAGGTGTTGATCAGGCACAGCGGGTCGGTGTCGATCACCCGGGCGCGGCGTGCCTCGAGCGCGGTCTCGTCGAAGCCCGTGTTGCCATCGGAAGGCGCGGCGACGAGATCGTCGATGAACACCATCCGCGCCGCATCGACTCCGGCAGCCGCAGCGTCGGCCATCTGCGTGCGCGACGTGATGACGAGATGTGGGCCGACATGCTCGAGGATGTTGCGAAGCCGCTGCGTCGGCAGCTTCACGTCGAGGTTCATGTAGACGTTGCCGCTGTAGGCGATGCCGAGGTCGGCAACGACCACGTCGGCGCCCTTCGGCAGGAAGACCGCGACCGGTGAGTTCAGGACGTCGGCGCGTTCGACCAGACGCGCAGCGCAACGCTTCGCGCGGACCGCGAGCTCGGCGAAGCTGAGTCGCTGATCGCCATCAATGACCGCCAGCTTTTGGGGGCAATGGCGAAGTGCGCCGTGTTCGAAGTAGTCGAGGACGTTCGTCTGCATGGGGGCTCCGGTCACGCGGCAGCGTGCCGATCGACGTCGGCGAGCTGGGCCGCCAGCGTGGGGAAGAAGGCCTGGTAGGGGCCGAGACGACTGGCGCGACGGCGGCGCTCGGGCGAGGCCTCGGCGCAGAGACGCGCGACATCCTTGTAGCCGAAGGCCTTGCCCGCATGGTCGACCGGCGTGGCGACGTCGTCACCCGCGGCGATGGCGGCGACGTGCTGCTCGTAGAGGTGCTTGCAGGCGTCGAGGCCCCGGCCGAATACGATGGGGAAGTCATCCTCGGCCGCGACCGCGAAGGCCTGCTGGCCCACCACCGGCCCCGTGTCGACCTTCTGGCCCGGCAAGAGGCGATGCAGGGTGGCGCCATACTCGGCTTCGCCACGGCAGATCGCCGCGACGACGCACACCTCGGCCAGGCCGCGATAACGCTGCACAAGTCCGTTGTGGATGTTGTAGAAACGCGGGCCCGACGCGAGCAGCGCGTCCGAGAGCAGGAACCGGTTGTTGATCGAGAACACCACCTTGCCGCCCGGTGCCGCGAGCTGCGGTGGGAGGTCAGCGTTCGGATCGTCGGAGGAAAGAACGGTGACGCCGAGGCGCGCGAGGCGCGGCAGCGCGGGGTCACCCACGGGGCAGCAGACGACCGCAACCGGCAGGCCGAGGGCCAGCGCGTGGCCTACGGCATGCGAAAGCAGTGCGCCGCCGCCGACGAAAACCATCAGTCGCTCCCGCCTTGAAGCCGCGACAGCTCGGCGGTGAGCTCCTTCATCCGCGTGGTGCGCGAACGTTTGAACAGCCCCGCGGCGGCCGAGCGGTCGATGCGGTTCACCGGGCCGTTCTCGCCGCAGACCATGGCGACCGTGCTCGGATCGCTGGCCGGCTGGATGATGGTGTCGGCGAGGATGCGGTCCGGACCGCCGAGATGCGGGCCGGAGCGATGCCAGGTCGAGCTGTCCATCACGACGAGGTCGCCGGGATTCAGCTCGGGGAGGATCGACGGCCACGCCGGGAACGCTTCGGGATCGATCTCGCCGGCATCGCCGAGGTAGCCGTACTGATGCGTGCCGAGGAAGAACTCGAGTCCGCCGTTCTCGCGCCCGCAGACGCTGAGCGGAGTGAAGAACGAGGCCTTCTCGGGGAAGCCGAGGTGGTAGCAGTAGTCCTGGTGCAGGAACACCGGGTCACGCGAGAACTGGTCCTTGATGACGAAGCGATGGTTGTAGAGGCCGACATCGGGGCCGAACATCGCGCGCGCCACGGCGCGGTGCTCCGGCGACTCGTACATCGTCGCGAGCACCGGCGGCAACGGTTCTTCGACCGCGACCTTGTTGAAGCCGACCTTGCGCGCGGCCAGGGTGTTCGCCTGGAACTCGGCCCACGCCGCCTGCCAAGCGGCGACGGTCTCGGCGGGGAACAGATTGCGCACCACGAAGGCCCCCACCGCGCGGAAAACTTCGACGTCGAACACCGGCGCGTCGCAGGCCGGCGCCAGCGCGGCGACCTGCTCCGGCGTCAGGCCGCGCGACGCGCGGCTCATGCGCGGGCCCTCGAAGCGCCCAGCACACGGAACACCGAAGCAATGACCTCGATGGCATGCGGCGGCAACGCCGTTCCGGTGGGCAGCACGATGACGCGCTCGGCGACCGCCTTCGTGTTCGGGAGCAACAGGCCCGCGTGCGGGTACAGGTCTCGATAGGGCTGCATGTTGTGGCAGCCGGGCCAGAAGTACTTGCGGGCCAGGATGCCCTCCGCGTGCAGCGCCGCCACGATCTCGTCGCGTGAAGCCGCGAAGCCCGAATCGACTTCAACGATGACGTACTGGAAGTTGCTCTGCTCTCGCGGGTCGTAGCGCAGCAGCGAGACGCCCTCGATATCCGCCAGTGCAGCCTCGTAGGCCGCAAGGTTCGCGCGGTTCACTTCGACCACGGCGTCCAGCGAATCGAGGTTGGTCAGGCCCATCGCCGCGCAGATCTCCGGCATCTTGCCGTTGGTGCCGACGTGCACGGCCTTGTCGTAGGTCTCGAATCCGAAGTTGCGCATGTAGCGCATCGTCGTGGCGAGGTCGTCCTCGTTGGTGGTGACGGCACCGCCCTCGAAGCAGTTGAAGAACTTGGTGGCGTGGAAGCTGAAGACCTCGGCGCGGCCGAAGGCACCGACCCGACGCCCGCGGTAGGTCGAACCGAAGGCGTGCGCGGAATCGAACATCAGTGAGAGATGGCGGCGGCGGGCGATCTCGGCCAGCTCGTCGACCGGCGCGGCGCGGCCCCAGAGGTGCACGCCGATGATGCCGCTGGTGCGCGGCGTGATCATCCGCTCCACCGCCGCGGGATCGATGTTGTGCGTGACCGGGTCGATGTCGGCGAACACCGGCGTGATCTCCTGCCATTGCAGGGCGTGCGCCGTCGCGATGAAGGTGTACGAGGGCAGGATCACCTCGCCCTTCAGGCCGAGCGCGCGGATGGCGATTTCCAGGGCGATGGTGCCGTTGGACATCGCCACCACGTGGCGGACCCCAAGGTAACGCGCGAGCTTCTGCTCGAGCTCCTGCACCAAGGGGCCGTTGTTGGTCAGCCAGCGACTGTCGAGCATGGCGTCGACGCGGCCCATGAACGCAGCGCGGTCGCCGATGTTCGGCCGGCCCACGTGCACGATGTCGGTGAATGCGGGCGGTGCGCCACGGATGGCGAGGTCCGCGAGGCCGCGGATGGCCTTACGTCCCGGGCGGGACTCGCCCGGCGGAGCGATCACGTCTTTCTCCACGGAGCCCCCCGGCACGGCGGTCGTTGCATGGGACGTTAGCATTGCGATCACGCTCGCGGCGAAGGAGTCGTGCCCCTCCCCGTGCAAGGCCCATGCCACGCGGTGGTGACGCTCGGTCGACGCCGGCCCAGACCGCCGTCAGCGGGAGCGTGGGGGAACCAGCAGCGGAGCCGGCGGCAGACCCTCGCACCAGCGCTGCCAGGCCATCCGCGCGCCGTCCTCGAAAGTCTCGATCGCGGCCTGCGACGAGCCGATGTTCGACGCTCCCATCCGTTCGCGAAGGCCGGCCCGGACCGCGGCCAGCCTCTCGCGTGCCGACGGATCGGCGAAGTCCGCCGCGCGGGCGACGAAGTCGCCTGCATCGCTGGCGATGAATTCCATCAGCCCGACGCGCTCGAGGATGGCCGCGCCGGCCCGGCTTGGCAGCGTCGGCCCGGGCACCGTCAGCGTGGGCACGCCCATCCACAGGCCGAGGCAGGTCGTCGTGCCGCCGGCATACGGGGACGTGTCGAGCAGCAGGTCGATCCGGTCGTGCGCTTTGAGATAGCTCGTCGTGTCCGTGCGCGGCAGGAACTCGAGTCGCGAACCCTCGACGCTGCCGGCGGTGAATTGGGCACGAAGCCGCGCCTCGCCCGGCGCATCCGCCGCACCGATCACCAGCCGGGAACCCGGCGTCGCACGCAGTACCGCCGCCCACAGCTCGACTGTGCGCGGCGTGAGCTTGCTCATCCGATTGAAGCTGCCGAAGGTGAAAGGAGCCCCGCCGGCCGACGGCAGGGGCGCCACATCGGGTGCATTGGCGGGCGGCTGGAAGGCGGCGTTGGCGGCGCCAAGCATCAGCTTTTCGGTGAATTGCCCGTCCATCCGCCCCGGCGGCGCAAAGATCGTGTCCGCGAGGTAGTAGTCCATGCGCGTGAGGCCGGTGGTAGCCGGGTAGCCGTAGGAACTGATCTGGATCGGTGCCGGCTTCAGGGCGAAGATGCCGAGGCGGTTGAAGGCCGTATGGCCGGAAAGATCCACGAGCACGTCGATGCCGTCCTGGCGGATGCGGTCGGCCGCCCGCTCGTCGGTCAGGCCGGCGATGTCGCACCAGCCGTCGGTCGCGGCGCGGAGCTGCGCCGTCGTCTCGTCGTTGGTGCGGTGGCTCGAATAGGCGAAGACTTCGAAAGCGGAGCGGTCCATGCCGTCCCATAGCGGCTGGACAAAGCCCGCCATCGCATGCCGCCGGAAGTCGCCGGAAACGAATCCGACGCGGAGGCGACGCGCTGGGTCGCGCTCGTTCTCCCAATGCGTGTTTGGCGCTCGCTCGCGCTCAAGCAACTCACCAAAGCGGCGATGCAGCGCGAAAAGCTCATCGACGCCGATCTCGGCGATGTGGGTACCAACGAACAGGGCAATGCCCAAGGCGCCAAGATGCGGCGTTTTCGTCGTGTCGAGGCGGCGGAACAGCGCAGCCGCCTCCTCGTGGCGCCCCACGCCGAGATAGCAGACCGACAGCGCGGAGACGCAGGCTTGGTTGGCGGGATCCGCCGCCATCGCCTCCTCGAGGAGTGGCAGCGCTTCCTCGTGCAGGTCGCGGTCGCGCAGGTAGGCACCCAGCGCCAAAGCCACCCGGGCATCATGGACACCCAGAGAGCGCGCGCGGCGCAGCAGCGTCTCGGCCTCGGGGTCGCCGCGCAGATTGAGCAGAAGTCCGCGATTGACGAGGGCCCGGAGGTTTTCGGGCTGGCGCTGCAGCACGTCGCGGAAAAGCGCCTCGGCTTCGTCGAGCCGCCCGCGCTCGTTGAGCGCGAGCGCGAGGTTCATCTCCACGTCCACACCCTCGGGATCGAGATCGCAGGCGATACGCAGGACTTCGATGGGTCCGTCGCCGCGCTCGTCGGCGGGCATGCTGGCCCCGAGCACCCGCCAAGCGAAAGCGCACAGTGGATACTGGGCCACGAAGGCCGACGCGGACGCACGCGCCTCGGCGAATTCCCGCTTCAGGAAAACCTCCCGAAGCGCCATCAAGGCCGCGCGGGGCGCTTCAGCGGCCTGCTTCGCCGTCTTGCCGCTGGCGCGCACCTGGGCCGCGATGATGGCAAGGCGTCGATCGTGGAGACGCTTCTCGAATCCTGCGGCAGCATCGGCGGGCAAGCCCGACTGCATCGCCCGATGCAGCAACCGATGCACGGCCTCGTGCTGTCCGAGTTGCATCAGGGCCTCGAGCTGGCTGATCCAGAATTCCTTCTCCCAGGGGCGAAGCTTCAGCGCACGCCCGAAGCGGGGCAACGCGCCTTTCCAGTCGCCGCGCTGCGCAAGCAGCCACGCCAGCCCGTGCTCGGCCTCGGCGGCATAGGGGTTGGCCCGGAGCGCGTCCAGGTACTGGGCCTCGGCCTCGTCCAGACGTCCGGATTCATGCGCGGCATGGGCCTCCCGCAACGCGATCTGCGCATTGCGGGCCAAGTCGGCGGAAGGTGCGGCGTCGCGGGTCATTTCGGCCAGCATGGCTCAGGCATGTCGGGACAGGAACCCTCGACGTGCAAGCCGCATGCCGGCTTCGGTCTCAGCCGCGTCGCTGGGCCGCGAGCCAGCGCCGATGCAGGCGGAACACGTGGCGTTCGAGCAGGTCCGCCAGCACGGGCTCGAGGGGCTCGAAGGCCCACCACGAGCTCTCGCCTTGGCGGGCGAGGCAGCGTACCGGCAGATACGCCAGCAAGGGCAGGCCATCGCCCGGCTGCCAGGCCAAGGTGGCCGGCGTGTCCGCGACCTCCGCGTCGGCTGCGGACGCCTGAATCCGCAGGCCGCGAGCGCTCAAGCGCACCACTCGCGGTGGTGGCGGCGCGAGCGCCGGCAAGGCTTGCGCCAGCAGCTGGAGGGTGAGATCCAGCTTGGCCTCGAGACGGCGCAGCGCTGGATCGGTGGGGTGCGCCGGGTCGTCGGTTTCGCCGCGACGCTCCTCCATCATCGCGAGGTCGCGCAACAGTCGTTCGACGCCCTCGGCACTGCCCGCGGGAGGGGCGCCCGGCTGCACGCGCACCCGGGCCGTCAGCTCGCAGGCGACGGCGCCATCGAACAGCGCGGCGTCGGCGGCGGCCTCATCCACCGGCGTTGCCCAGGTAGGCGCGCGCCGCAGCACCGCCTTTGCGGGTAGCGGAGAGCTCGCGCGAGACGCCCGATTGCACATCGAGCAGGGCCTGAAGCAGCTCGCGCTGGCCGGCGGCCAACATCTCCATCTCGCTCGTGGCGAGCGGGCTCGCGCCGGCGCAAGCGGCGCGCACGGCGGCATCGTGGTCCTGCAGGGCCGCCTCGGCGCGCGGAAGATCGACGGCGTTGAGCGCGTCGCGGGCCTCGCGCAGGGCCTGCAGGGCCGTCGCGTAATCGCTCATCGGCTCAGGCCGGCTTGATCTGCTTCCACGCGGCGAAGACGTCGTCCAGCAAACCGGCCACTTCGCCGAAGCCCTGCGCGTCGTTGGCGGCGTTGGCGGCGACGATGCGGCGCGAGGCGTAGTCGTACAGCGCCTCCAGCCGGGCGGCGATGTCGCCGCCTTGGCTGAAATCGAGGCAGCCGGACAGCGAATCGACGATCGCGCCGGCTTCGGAGGCAGCCTTGGCCTTGCGCGTGAAATCGCCGCTGGCGATGCAGGCCTCGGCCATGCGCAGGCGCTGGATGGCGCCTTCGAGCATCAGCGCGATCAGCTGGTGCGGGTCGGCCTCGTGCACGCGGGTTTCGACGGCGGTGCTGCGGTAGGCGGCGGCGGGGTTGCGGGTGGTCATCGGGCATCAACCAGCGCCGGGAAGGCGCGCGAGTTCCTGGGTGAGAAAGGACGACGTGCTTTGCAGCTGCGAAACGAGACCGTCGAGCGCCGTGAACTGCCGACGGTAGTTGTCCTCGATGCGCGAGATGCGCACATCAAGGCGCTCGCGGTCGCTCAACAGGCCCTTCAGCCGATCGTTGAGGGCCTTGGTGCGGGCGTCGAGCAGGCCGGTGTTCGGGGCGACGGCGCCCTCAAGGCGAGCGGAGAGCACGGCGCCGAGGCTGCCGGCGATCTCCTTGTCGAACAGGCGCTCCACGGCCGAGGGACTGGCGGCGAGCGCGGCGTCGAACTTGCTGACGTCGATGCTGAGCGAGCCGTCCTTGCTGCTCTTGATGCCGAGCGTACTGAGCTCGTCAAAGGCGTCGCCGATGGCCCCGCGCAGCTGCTGCTGGAGGCCGCGGACGGCGGCATCGCCGACGAGCGGGCCACCGACGCGGGTTTCGGCATTGAAGGCGCTGGCGTTGCGCAGCTGGGTCAGCGCGGCGTTGTAGGCGCCGACGAAGCTCTGCATCGCCGTGCGGACGTTGGCATTGTCGGCGACGATGTCGAGGGTGAAGGTGCTGTTGTCCTGCGCCTTCGTCAGGTCGATCGTGACGCCGCCGATGAGATCGGTGAGGCGGTTGCTGTCCGCCGTCCGGGTGACGCCGTCCACCTTGACCACGGCATTCGTCGCCGTCGTGGTGACCGCGAGGCCATTGGTGAAGGTGGCGATGCTGCCCGTGGCGTTGATGGTGATGGCGCCGGCGGTGCCCGCTTTCGCGGCGTTGAGCACCAGCACGCTGCCGGAGTCGCCGTTGACGACGGTCGCCGCAAGGCCCTTGCCGGCGGTCGCCGTGTTGATGGCGTCGCGCAGCTGGGTGATGGTGTTGGTGGCACCGAGCGTGACGTTGAAGGTCTCGGTGCCCACGGTGAAGCTCAGGGTGCCGGTGCCGAGATCGGCACTGGTGGTGACGGGGCCACTCTGGCGCTTCTGCGCCGTGGCCAGCGACTCGACCTCGATGGTGTAGCGCCCGAGGGCGGCGGCGCTGGTGGCCGTCGCCGTGAATCCGGCGTCGGCCTGGATGGTGGCCTTGCGGCCGGCGACACCGCTGCTGCCATCGAGCGCGTTGGCGGCCGTGCGCAGGCTGGAGAGCGCGGTCTTGATCTGGTTGAACGCGGTGAGGTCGGCGCGGGCGTCGGTTTCCCGGCGGGCGATCCGCTGCTCCTGTGGCGCGCGCTCGGCCGCCACCAGCTGGGAAACCAGCTGGTTGACGTTGATGCCGGACCCGATGCCGGGACTGGAAATCGAACCCATGGCGAACTCCTCGACTCTGCGGGATATCGGCCGCGCCCCCGGGGCCTGAAGCTACGCCGCCGGGGGAAGGGCCGCCAGTGCGCGCCGGTTCAGCCCCGCAGCAGGGTCAGGACGTTCTGCGGGATCTGGTTGGCCTGGGCCAGCATCGCCGTACCGGCCTGCTGCAGGATCTGCGTGCGGGTCAGCTCGGCGGTCTCGCGGGCGTAGTCGGCGTCTCGGATGCGGCTTCGCGAGGCGGTCAGGTTCTCGGAGTTCGTCGTCAGGTTGGCGATCACCGAGCTGAAGCGGTTCTGGATGGCACCCAGATCGGCGCGACCCCCGTTCACCGTCGTCAGTGAGAGGTCGACGATCGATAGCGCGCGGCCCGCCCCCACCACGGTGGAGACGTCCAAGGTGTCGAGATAGGCCGGGTTGCCGGCCGGGGCCACCGTGTTCGCCGCCGGCTCCGTGCCGAGCGTGATGCCGGCGGTGCTGCTGCTGACGGCACCGTAGTCGACCTCGTAACCGGCGAACGCACCATTCGCGTCAACCGACTGGCGCACCGAGGAGAAGGTGATGTCGACGCCGTTGGCAGCGACTTCGGCGTACAGGCCGGTCTCGCCGATACGGGCATTGATGGCGGCAGCGATGCGGCCCACCACGGTGCTGGCAGTGTCGCCGATCCGGATCTCGACGTCATCAATGGTGACGACGTTGTTCAGGCTGTCGGTGACGGTGATACCGGAGATCGTAGCGGACGCCGTGGCCGTGCCGGTCACGACCGCGGCACCGGTGAAGGTGTCAAAGACGGCACCGCCCAGGCTCTCGGCACGGGTATCTGCGGTCTCGGTGATGGCGATGGCCTGGCCGGCGTTGGCGCCGACCTGGAACAGCTGCGCGGTGAACGAGCCGTCCAGCAGCTTGGTGCCGTTGAACTCGGCCTGCTTGGCCACGCGGTCGACTTCGTCGATGAGCTGCTGCACTTCGGAATTCAGCGCGTCGCGGTCGCTCTGGCTGTTGGTGGCGTTCGCCGACTGCACGGCCAGCTCGCGGATGCGCTGCAGGTTGGAGCCGACTTCGCCGAGGGCGCCTTCGGCCACCTGGGCGAGCGAGATGCCGTCGTTGGCGTTGCGGGCGGCCTGGTTGAGGCCGCGGATCTGGGTGGTGAAACGTTCGGAGATGGCCAAGCCGGCGGCGTCGTCCCGGGCGCTGTTGATGCGCAGGCCCGAGGACAGCCGCTGGATGGTCGTCGCCAGCGAGGCGCTGTTCGCCTGGAGATTCCGCTGGGCATTCAGCGAAATCGTGTTGGTATTGATGATGCTCATGTCCGTTGGATCCTCGAGGAGATGGGAAGAGCCCTGCGGGCCAAGGCCCGGCAGGACACGCGGATCCCTCACGGCATCCGCCGACCGCCGGCTTCCCGACAGGTCTGCCCCAGAGCTGCAAGCCCCGTGCCATAGGCACCCTGAGGGCGGCACGCCAACGGAAACGGGCCGGAGGTCGCCCCCCGGCCCGGTGCTCGAACATCATTGGATGGGACGGCTCGAAGGCCGCCGTCGGGACGGCTTAGCGGAGCAGCGCCAAAACGTTGGCCGGGATCTGGTTGGCCTGCGCCAGCATCGAGGTGCCGGCCTGTTGCAGGATCTGCGTCCGCGTCAGCTCGGCGGTCTCGCGGGCGTAGTCCGCGTCGCGGATTCGGCTGCGGGAGGCCGTCAGGTTCTCCGCACTGGTGTTGAGGTTGGCCACCACCGACTGGAAGCGGTTCTGCACCGCACCGAGATCGGCGCGGGCACCGTTCACCGTGGTCAAGGCCTTGTCGATGATGGTGATGGCGCGACCAGCCCCAACGATCGTGCTGACGTCGAGGTTGTTCAGGCGACTCACCGAGGTATTGCTGCCTGCACCGCCAGTCACACCGAACGTGGTGATGCCGGCAGCGCCGCTGGTTCCGCCATTGATGGTGATCCCGGCAGCGACGCCGCTGCTGTCGACCCACTCGGTGATCGACTCCAGCGTCATCCCGGCACCGCTGGCTCGAGCCAAGACCCCGGTGTCCGCGACGGCGGCATTGAACGCGGCTTCCATCTTCTTCACGACTTGTGCGGCCGTGTCACCGATAGCGACATCGACATCGCCGACGGCGATGGTGTTGCCGTTCGGGCCGACCACCCCGAGTCCGGTGATCGTGCCGGCCGACGTCGCCGTGCCGGTCGCGAACGCGCCGCCGGTGATGAAGCCGAACGTGGCTGCGCCGACCTGATCGACGCGCGCGTCGGCGGTCTTCTGGATGGCGATGGCCTGGCCGGCGTTGGCGCCGACTTGGAACAGCTGGCCGAGGAAGGAGCCGTCGAGCAGCTTGGTGCCGTTGAACTCGGCCTGCTTGGCCACGCGGTCGATTTCGTCGACCAGCTGCGTGACTTCGGCGTTCAGCGCGTCACGGTCGCTCTGGCTGTTGGTGGCGTTCGCCGACTGCACCGCCAGTTCGCGGATGCGCTGCAGGTTCGTGCCGACCTCGCCGAGGGCACCTTCCGCCGTCTGCGCCAGCGACACGCCGTCGTTGGCGTTGCGGACGGCGACGTTCAGGCCGCGGATCTGGGTGGTGAAGCGCTCGGAAATCGCCAGGCCGGCCGCGTCGTCGCGGGCGCTGTTGATGCGCAGGCCCGAGGACAGGCGCTGGATCGTCGTCGCCAGCGAGGCCGAGTTCGACTGCAGATTGCGCTGGGCGTTCAGCGAAATCGTGTTCGTGTTGATGGTGGACACAGCCGCTCCCCTCGGCGCACCCGGAGGCGTCGCCGCGCGAATTCAGGACAAAGCAAAGGCGGGCCCGGGCTCGGGCCCGCCTTCGGGCATCGCGGATCGGGACGCCGGTGCGAGGCCGGCGCCCGGATCGATTACCGCAGCAGCGAGAGGACGTTCTGCGGGATCTGGTTGGCCTGGGCCAACATCGCCGTACCGGCCTGCTGCAGGATCTGCGTGCGGGTCAGCTCGGCGGTTTCCTTCGCGTAGTCCGCGTCGCGGATTCGGCTGCGGGAGGCCGTCAGGTTCTCTGCGCTGGTGTTGAGGTTGGCCACCACGGACTGGAAGCGGTTCTGCACCGCACCGAGGTCGGCGCGGGCGCCGTTCACCGTGGTCAGGGCCTTGTCGATGATCGCCAGGGCCTGGCCGGCGCCCTTGACCGACGAGATGTCGAGGTCGTCGAGGAAGGCCGAGGCCGGTGCCGTGGTGTTCTGGGCCGGCGCCGAGGCCAGGGTGATGCCCGCAGTCGAGCTGCTCACGGTGCCGGTGTTAACGATGAAGCCGGTGAAGGCGCCGCTGGCATTGACCGACTCGCGCACCGAGGCGAAGTCGATGTTGGTGCCGTCGGCCGTGGCCAGCACGCCGGTCTCGCCGATCTTGGCATTGATGGCCGCGACGATCTTGCCCGTCACAACGGCGCCGGTGTCGCCGATGGCGATCGAAACGTCGTCGATGGCGACCGCGTTGCCGAGGCTGTCGGTCACCGAGATGCCGGTGATCGTGGCCGCGGCCGTGGCGGTGCCAGTGGCAGCACCCGCGTTGTCTTCGGAGTCGAACACCGCGCCGCCGAGGGAAGCGGCCTGCGCATTGGCGGTCTTCTGGATGGCGATGGCCTGGCCGGCGTTGGCGCCAACCTGGAACAGCTGGCCGAGGAACGAGCCGTCGAGCAGCTTGGTGCTGTTGAATTCGGCCTGCTTGGCCACGCGGTCGATTTCGTCGACGAGCTGCGTGACTTCGGCGTTCAGCGCGTCACGGTCGCTCTGGCTGTTGGTGGCGTTCGCCGACTGCACCGCCAGTTCGCGGATGCGCTGCAAGTTGGTGCCGACTTCGCCGAGGGCGCCTTCCGCCGTCTGCGCCAGCGAGATGCCGTCGTTGGCGTTGCGGACGGCCACGTTCAGGCCGCGGATCTGGGTGCTGAAGCGCTCCGAGATCGCCAGGCCGGCCGCGTCGTCGCGGGCGCTGTTGATGCGCAGGCCCGACGAAAGGCGCTGGATGGTCGTCGCGAGCGTGGCGCTGTTCGTCGAAAGATTGCGCTGGGCGTTCAGCGAAATCGTGTTGGTATTGATGACGCTCATGGCAGGGTCTCCTGATCGGGTCTTTACGCCGGTGCGACGGGGTGCCGTCCGGGGCCGCGGTGGGGGGCCGTGGCCCGGTGCTCCCGCTGCTGTATGCAGTAACGGCGCTACCGGCCGGAGCTTTAGGCCCCGGAGACTGCGATTTGTGGATCAGCGCAAATAATTGAACAGGGAGAGGCTGGCCACACGCTGGAAGCTGAGCTGGGCCGCGTCCAGGGCCGTGCTCTGCTGGGCGAGGCGGCTGGCGGCCTCGGCGACGTTCACGTCCCGCAGGTCGGAGAGCGTGGTCTTCAGGGTGACCGTGGTGGCCTCGCGCAGGGCGCTGGCCTCGTCGATGCCGGCCAGCCGGGCCCCGCCGGCGGCCCGCTTGTCCACGAAATGGTCCTGGGCCGAGGAGACGTTGGCCAGCGCCACGAAGATGGCGTTCTGCTGCCGCACCCGCTCGGTGACAGTGGTCGCCGGCGCCTCGAGGCTGTCGGCCAGGGCATCGAGGGTGCCGAAGATGTCCTGCCGCCCGGCGGGGTCGATGGTGAACACGTCGCCGGTGGCCGGCTCGCCGTTGAGGCGGAGCTGCAGGCCCTCGAAGCTGAGCGTGTCGCCCGGCGCGTAGGTGCCCGTCTGGGGGGGCACCAGCGGGGCGCCGCCGGCGTCCTGGATCTCGTAGGTGGTCGGCGAGGTGAAGGCCACCCGGTAGCCGACGCTGCCATTCGCGGCCCAGGCCGCCGCATCGAGCACGCCGAAGGTGCCGAGCAGGCCGGTGCCGGTGTTCGCCGCCGCGGCGGCCACGGCGACGCGGCCGTCGCCGGTGGAAATGCGCATCCACACCTCGCTGCCCGGCTCGGCATCGGCCAGGGCCAGGGCCGGGGCCACCTCGATGCGGCGCTGCACCTGGTCGCCCACGTAGGTGACGCCGGTGGTGGCATCGACGAAGGGCGGGCGGTCGTCCTGCGCGCCGCCGAACAGGTAGCGGCCGGCCGCGTCGGTGCCGTTGGCGATACCGAGCAGGCCTTCCCGAATCTGCCGGATTTCGCGGGCGATGGTCTGGCGGTCGCTGGCCGAAAGCGGGGCGTTCGCGGCCTGGATGCTCAGTTCGCGCACGCGCTGCAGCAGTTCACCGGCTTCCGTCAGGTTGCTTTCCTGCAAGTTCAGGCGGTTGCCCAGCACGTTGGCGTTGAGTTCGAAGCGTTCCAGCTCGGCCAGCGAGCGGTCGATGGCGGTGGCCGCGCCGGCCGCGAGCGGGTCGTCGGCCGCGGTGTTGACCCGTCGGCCGCTGGCGATCTGGTTCTGCGTGGCGATGAGGTCGACCTGCCGGCGCAGCAGCTGGGCGATGTTGGCCTCGTAGAGCGAATTGCTGGAGATGCGAGTGGTCATGGCTGTGCTCCGTCAGCGCCGCACGGCGGCGAGGAAGGTCTGGAACACGGTGTCGGCGATGCTGATGACCTGCGCCGCCGCCTGGTAGGCCTGCTGGAAGCGCAGCAGGTCGGCGGCCTCTTCGTCGAGGTTCACGCCGGACAGCGACTCGCGCTGCTGCACCAGCGCTTCGTCGATGGCCTTCTGGCTGTCGAGCGAGAAGCTGGTCTCGCGCGCGGCCGAGCCGATGCGCGTGGTCTGCGCGACGATGGCGTCGTTGAGCGAGTTGGCGCCGCCGCCGAGCACGCGGGAATCATCCAGCTGCGCCCAGGCCCGCATGTTCGTGTTGTCGCTGGAGTTCGAGACGTTGGCGCCGACGCGGAAGGTGTCGCCGGCCCGCGGCACGCCGTCGAGCACGAGGCGCCAGCCGTTGGCGTCGATGTTGGCGCCCGGCGTGTAGGCCTGGGCCGGGCCACCGTTGAGGCTGAACGTGGTGGGCGTCAGGAACTGGACCGTCGCCGGCGTGGTGAGCGCGGCGTTGGTCGGGTCGAGCACCGCCAGCGAGACCACGCGGCCCTGCCCGAGGTTGGTCAGGTCGGCGCTCGGCCGGATGCGGCTGGCGGCGGCGATGCGGTTCGGGTCGTTGATGGCCAGCGCGATATCGCGCGCCGCGTTGCTGGTCGGCTCGATCAGGAAGCGGTCGTTGGCCGCGGCCGCACCGGACACCACCACCTCGATGCCATTGACGACGAAGGGGCTGGCCACGGTGCCGAGGCCGGCCAGCGCGACCGGCGCGCCATTGTCCCCGCGGCGTGCGGTCCAGTTGGCGCCGTCGAAGCGGAATTCCAGCGGCACGCCGTCGAGCGCACCGACGTTCGCGATGTCGACGGCGAGCGTGGCCGTGCCGGTGTTGTTGCGGTTGGCCAACGGCTGCGGTGCCGCGAGCGCGAAGAAGTCGGTGCCAACGTTGCCGTTGAGGTCGAGGCCCGCAGTGCTCTGGCCGTTGACGATCTCGGCCAGCGTGGCGGCGATGCGTCCCAGTTCGGCGCGGCCGGCATCCACCAGGTCCGCGCGCGAGGACAGCGCACCACCGAGCTGGCCGGCGATGCTGCCGGCGCCGAGGCGCACGGTGCCCGTCGTGGTTTCCAGAGCCAGCACGACACGGTCGTTGCGGAAGTCGTCCTGCACGGTGACGAAGCGCGAGGCCGTGGCGCCGACCACGATCGGCTGGCCGCCGGTGGTGAAGACGTTGAGCGAGCCGTCTTCCTGCGGCAGGGTGGTGACGCCGGTGAGGTTGGCCACATCCGCCACGAGGCGGTCGCGCTGGTCGAGCAGGTCGGGCGAGGCGTTGCCAGGGCCGTTGCGGCCGATTTCGACGTTGAGCCGCGCGATCTCGCTGGCCAGCCGGTTCACTTCCTCGGCCCCGCCGGTCAGGCGCGCGTTGATCTCACGGTCGATCTGGTCGAGCCCGCCCTGCAGCTGGTCGAAGCGGGCGACGAGGGCCTCGGCGCGGCCAAGCAATTCGGTGCGCGCCGCCTGCGAGGCCGGCTCGGCGGCCACGCCCTGCGCGGCGTCGAAAAAGGCCGAAAAGGGCTGGGCAAGGCCGGTGGTGGCGTCGGTGAACAGCTGGTCGATGCGCAGCGCGAAGCCGTTCACAAGGTCGAGGCGACCGATCTCCCCCTGGCTGTCGAGCAAGCGGTTGGTGACCAGGGTGTCGGAGAGGCGCGTGATGCTGGCGATCTGCACGCCGGCACCGATGTAGTTGTTGCGCAAGCCGTCGCCGGGGCGATTGGACAGCTCGACGCGCTGCCGCGTGTAGCCGTCCACCGTCGCGTTGGCGATGTTGTGGCTGCTGGTCGCCAGCGCGCGTTGGAAGGCCAGCAGGGCACTGGTGCCGTTGCCGAGGATGCTGGGCATCAGAAGGCTCCCATGCCGCTGGCGGCAAACATCAGGTTGCGGGCCGACGGGGCGGTCGGGCCGGTGGCGTCGTCGATGTCGAGGCGGGCCAGCGCGCGATTCAGGGCTGGGCCGGTGGCGATGGCTTCGATCTTCCGGGCATAGGCCGGATCGGTGGCGTAGCCGCCGCGCTGCAGGGCCGCGGCGAAGCCGCGGATGTCGTCCCCGGCATTCAGCGCCCCGGCGTAGCGCGGGCTGCGCTTCAGCAGGGCGGCGTAGTCGTTGAAGCTCTGCTCGACGCCGTCGTAGGCGCGGAAGGCCGCGCGTTCGGTGCGGAAGCCGCCATTCGCGAACTCCTGCGTCGCCGTGGCCACGCTGCCGCCGCGCCAGCCGCCGGTGGCCTTGATGCCGAAGTAGTTGTTCGCCGTCTGGCCGTTCGCGCTGATCGTGCTGCGGCCCCAGCCGGTTTCGAGCGCCGTCTGCGCGACGATGGCGCGCGGGTCGACGCCGAGTTCGCGACCGATCTTCTGCGCGTGCGGCCAGACCTTGGCGACGAAGGCGTCGACGCGGGCGTTGCCCGGGCCTGCCGTCGCGGAGGGCGCAGGTTCGGTGGCGGCGCTGGCGCGCACGGCCGGCATCATCCGCGGCACGTCGGCGGCGGCGATCCAGTTCGGTCGAGCCGGGGTATTCGAGGCAGCGAGCGCCGGCGTCGACGCGCCAGTGGGCGCGGACGGCAGCGGCGCGGCGGCGTCACGCGCCAGCGGCTTCGCCGCCAGCGGTCGCAGGTAGGTGTCGAGCGGCAGCATCGGCGCGCTGCCGGCTTTCGGCATCGAGAGCGGCAGTGCCTGCACGGCGTCGTCCGCACCCCCGCCGGCCTGGCGGCTGAGCTGCCGGGCGATCATCGTGGAGAGCCCAAGGCCCTTGCCTTCGGTCAGCGACTTCGCGATCTGTTCGTCGTACAGCTCGCGGAACTGGCCGGCGGCGCCGGGGAACATCGTGTCGCCGAGCGCCGTCTCACGCATCTGCTTGATCATCATCTGCGCGAACAGGCCTTCCATCTGCCGCGCGACCTTGTCGATCTGCGCGGCGTCGTTGGCCGGCGGCGGCGAAAGCGGCAGGGGACGGGCGTCGACGCGCATGGCCGTGGCTCAGATGATTTCCAGCTCGGCGCGCAGCGCGCCGGCCTGCTTCAAGGCTTCGAGGATGGCGATCACGTCGCCCGGTGCGGCCCCCACTTCGTTCACGGCGCGCACGATCTGGTCGAGCGAGGTGCCGCCGCGGAACAGGAACATGCGCGAGCCGTCGACGGTGGCTTCGACGGTCGATTCCGGCGTCACCACGGTCTCGCCCTGGCTGAAGGGCGCCGGCTGGCTGACATTGGCGGATTCGGTGATCGTGACCGTCAACGAGCCGTGCGCGACGGCGGCCGGCATCACCTGCACGTTGCTGCCGATCACGACGGTGCCGGTGCGGGCGTTGACGACCACCTTGGCGGCGATCTGGCCGGGGTCGAGCGTCAGGTTCTCGACGCGGGCGAGGAAGGCCACGCGCGCGCCGGCGTCGGTGGGCGTCTGCACCTGCACGGTGCCCGCGTCGAGCGCCGTGGCGGCCGCCTCGCCGAAGGCCTTGGTCAGGGCGTCGACCATCCGGCTGGCGGTGGTGAAATCGGGCTGGTGCAGGTTGAGCATCAGGGTGCCGCCGGCGCCGCTCTGGGCCAGTGCGTCCGGGATCGCGCGCTCGACGATGGCGCCGTTCGGGATGCGGCCGGAGCTGGGGATGTTCACCGACACGCGGGAGCCGTCGCTGCCTTCGGCGCCGAAACCGCCAACCACCAAGTTGCCCTGGGCGATGGCGTAGACCTGCCCATCGGCGCCCTTCAGCGGCGCCATCAGCAGGGCGCCGCCGCGCAAGCTCACGGCATTGGAAATCGAGGACACCGTGACGTCGATGGCCTGCCCCGGTCGCGCGAAGGGCGGCAGCTCGGCATGGATGGCGACCGCCGCCACGTTCTTCACCTGCGGATTGATCCCCGGCGGCACCGTCACGCCGAGCTCGTCGAGCAGGTTCTTGAGGCTCTGGGTGGTGAAGGGCGACTGGCTGGTGCGGTCGCCGGTGCCGTCCAGGCCGACCACGAGGCCATAACCGATCAGGGGATTGCCGCGCACGCCCTCGATCTGGGCGAGGTCCTTGATGCGCTCGACGGCGCTGGCCGGGGCGGTGGCCAAGGCAGCCAGCAGCGCCAGCAGGGCGAGCAGGCTGGTGTGGACGGAACGGGCACGGGCGGCATTGGGCAGCATCGGGAGTCTCCAGCGGTATCGACCGCACGGGCGGGAACTTGCAATTCCCGGGCCAGACCGGCTTCGCGGCGTTCCCCCACCTCGGGACGCGTGGTTTTCCTACAAGTCGGGCCGGAAACCCGGCGCAGGATTCGCGGGCTCCACCCCCTCCCCCGCCCAATGGAGAACCGCGATGATCCGCTCCCCGCTCCCCGCTCGCCCTGGCCGCCCTCGCGGCCGCCCTGCTGGCCGCCGCCCTGCCCGCCCGCGCCGCTGACCGCCTCCCCGGGGTCCTCGCCACCGAACTCACCGACGCCGACGTGGGCGACGCCGCCAGCTTCGGGCGCAACGCCCGCTGGCTCGGGCTGCTCTCCGGCTTCATCGAACTCGACACCGACTGCAGCCCCGCCACCCCGACCGATCCGCCGCGCACGAACTGCGTGGTGCTGAACCCGGCGCCGGCCACCACCAGCTTCGACCGTCCGGATCTCGCCAAGATCACGCTGCCGGGGAGGAGCACGAACAGCCTCCTCTGCCATTGGCAGACCCCGGTGGCCCAGGTGTTCTGGAGCAACGAGACCGCCGCGAACGCGAACGCGCGCTTCGTGCTGCGGCCGTACTACGTGATCGAGAACGAGGTGCTGGCCGACCCGACACTGGTGAACCCGCTCACCGGCCTGCCCTTCGCCGGCCGCTTCGAGCAGTCGCTGATCGCAGTGAACGAGCTGCAGACGATGGCGCCCGGCTTCTCGACCAGCCGCCTGTACACCTATTCGCGCGTGTGCATCGGCGGCGCGATCAGCCGCAGCTTCCTCGTCGACAGCCTCGGCCTCAGCGAGGACCAGGCGAAGCAGTTCTTCCGGAAGCCGACGACGATCCGCATCGGCCTGCGCGGCAACGCCCAGCTCGTGCAGTTCGCCTCGATCAACGTGGGGACGCGTTTCCTCGGGGATTGACCCCGGGGCAGGCGGCCGCGCGGTGCCTCAGTTCGGGAACCACGCGCCGTTGAAGAAGCGGTCGAGCCAGCCCATCGCATTGCTGCGCGCGATCGGCCCGCGGCCGCCGTAGACGATGCGGGCATCCGCCACGCGGGTGCTCGCGATCGTGTTGTCGGGGCCGATGTCGGCGGTGCGGATGATGCCCTGCACCTGGATCAGCTCGTTGCCCTGGTTCAGCGTGAGCTCCTTGCTGCCCTGGATGACGAGGTTGCCGTTCGGCAGCTTCTGCACCACCTGCGCGGTGAGCGTGCCGGTGATCTGGTTGCTCTGCGTCGAGTTGCCATCGCCGGCGAAGTCGCGGGTGTTGGACAGCGAGTTGTCGAGGACGTCCTGGCCACCCACCGTCACCGGGGCGCCGAACACGGTGCCGGACATCGTGTTGGTCGATTCCTTCGTGATCGCCGTGTTGGCGCGCGTGCTGGCCTGGGTGCGTTCCGACAGGTTGATCGTGACGATGTCGCCCACCTCGCGCGCCTTGCGGTCGGTGTAGAGCCGCAGGCCGGGGCCTTCGCGGTAGATGGCGCCGGCGCTCGGCACGGCCGTGGCCTGTACCGGCACCTGCATCACCGCCATCGGCGCCAGCGGCTGGACGTCGCCGCGGATCATCGCGCCGTGGCCGCAGGCGGTGAGCATCAGGAGGACGAGGGCGAGGACGAGGGCGCGCTTCATGGCGGGGCTCAGACGTTGTTGTTGAGGTAGGCCAGCATCTGGTCGGTGGTGCTGATGGCCTTGGCGTTGATCTCGTAGGCGCGCTGCGTCTCGATCATCGCCACCAGCTCTTCCACCGTGTTGACGTTCGAGCTCTCCAGCGAACCCTGCGCCAGCAGGCCGATGCCGGCCTGGCCCGGCGTGCCGGCCTGCGCAGGGCCGGAAGCGCCGCTTTCGAGGAAGAGGTTCTCGCCCTTGGCGAACAGGCCGGAGGGGTTCACGAAGTCGGTGAGGGTGATCTGGCCGACTTCCTGCGGTGCCGCCTGGCCGGCGATCTGCACCGTCACCGTGCCGTCGCTGCCGATCGAGATGGCCTGGGCGCCTTCCGGGATCTGGATGCCCGGCTGGATCGTGTAGCCGGAGTTCGTGACCAGCTCGCCCTGGGCGTTGATCTGGAAGCTGCCGTCGCGGGTGTAGGCCTCGGTGCCGTCGGGCAACAGCACCTGGAAGAAGCCGCGGCCGTTGATGGCGACGTCGAGCGCATTGCCGGTCTGCAGCAGGTTGCCCTGGATGTGGCTCTTGGCCGTGCTGACCACGCGGACGCCGGTACCGAGCTGGAGGCCCGAGGGCAGGTTGGTCTGCTGGGAGCTCGCACCACCCGGCGCGCGCACCTGCTGGTAGAGCAGGTCTTCGAAACTGGCGCGGTCGCGCTTGAAGCCCGTCGTGTTGACGTTGGCCAGATTGTTGGCCACCACCGACATGCGCGTCTGCTGCGCGTCGAGGCCGGTCTTGGCGATCCAAAGGGCGGGGTTCATGGCGCGTCTCCTTTAGCGGGCGCGCAGCAGCGTGTTCGCCGCCTGCGCGTTCTCGTCGCCGCTGCGGATGACCTTGAGGTTCATCTCGAACTGCCGCGAGAGGGAAATCATGGCCACCAGCTGTTCGGTGGCATTGACGTTGCTGTTCTCCAGCACGCCGCTCATCAGCACCTCGCCGGCCGCCGCCTGCGGCTGCGCCGCCGGATCGGTGGAGGTCGGGCGGAACAGCCCGTCCTCGCCGCGCTGGAGCTTCGTGGGATCGGCGCGGACGACGCCGATGCGGGCGACGTTCTGCGCCGTACCGGTGGCATCGCCGAGGGCGACGATGGCGACGGTGCCGTCGCCGCCGACCGAGAGGCTCTGGAACGGCGGAAGGGCGACGGGCTGGCCGGAATCGTCCAGCACCGGCTCGCCGCGGCCGTTCATCAGCCGGCCGGTGGCATCGAGCTTCAGGTCGGTGGCGCGCGTGTAGGCGGGTTTGCCGCCGCGGTCGGCGACACTCATCCACAAGTCCGCGCCGTTGAGCGCGAAGTCCAGCGGATTGCCCGTGGTCTGCAAGCTGCCGCCGGTGGCATCGAAGCCGCCGACGTCGCCCATCGTGTAGGTGCGCGAACCGACCTCGCCGCCCTTGGCCGGGAAGGCCTCGGTGGCGTGCAGCAGCGCCTTGAAGCCGGCGGTGGAGACGTTGGCCAGGTTGTGCGACACCGCGGCCTGGGCGCGCAGGTTGGCCTGCGCTCCCGACATCGCGACGTAAAGGGCCTTGTCCATCGTCGTGCTCCGGTGTCAGCCCGCGATCAACGCAGGTTGATGATGGTCTGCTGGATCTGGTCGGTGGTCTGGATCATCTGCGCGTTGGCCTGGAAGTTGCGCTGCGCGACGATCATGTTCACCAGCTGCTCGGTGAGTTCGACGTTGGAGCCTTCGAGCGCGCCCGAGGTCACCAGGCCGAAGTCCGAGGTGCCGGCCGCGCCGCGGCGCGGGCCGCCCGAGTCGAAGGTCTCCGACCACAGGTTGTCGCCGAGGTTCTGCAGGCCCTGCTGGTTCGGGAAGGTGGTGAGCGCCACCTGGCCGAGCGGCGCGGCGACACCGTTGGTGTAGCGCGCGAACACCACGCCTTCCTGCGAGAACTCGATGCCGATCAGGCGGCCGGTGGTGTAGCCGTCCTGGCGCAGGTCATTGATGGCGAAGCGCTCGCCGTACTGGGTCGAGCTGCGCAGGTCGAGCGTGAGGTTGATGGCCGCGGCGCCGGTGGTCGGCGTGTAGGCCGGCAAGGTCACGAAGCCCGTCGCCGGCGTGGTGAGCGCACCCTGGGCGTCGTACTGCAGCGTCTGCGCCGTGCCGACCGCCGTGCCGTCGATGTAGTTGTGCAGCTGCCACTCGTTCGGGTTCGCCGTCTTCACGTAGTACAGCGTCTGCACGTGGGCGACGCCCAGCGAGTCGTACAGCGTGATCGAGGTCGAGTGGTTGAAGGTGTTCGTGTCGTTCGGGTCGAAGGGCGCGGCCGTCGGCACGGTGCCGTTGGCCGGCAGGTTCGAGCCGACGACCACCTCGGTCGACGCGCTCGGCGCGCTGTCCGTGGTGGTGAGCTGCAGGTCCTGCAGGCGGCCGGTCTCGAAGTTGTTCCCGGACTGGTCCGTCGGCGGGAAGATCTGCAGGCGCGCGCCGGTCGGGTTCACCACGAAGCCGTCGCGGTCCACCTGGAAGTTGCCGGCGCGCGAGTACACGGTCGCGCCGTTGTTGTTCAGGGTGAAGAAGCCGCCACCCGAAACCGCCACGTCGAGGTTGCGGTTGGTGAACTCGATTGGGCCTTGGGTGAACTGCTGCGTGATGCCGGTGACGCGCACGCCGGAGCCGGCGGTGTTGCGCGAGGTGCCGAAGATCGACGCCGCATAGAGGTCGCCGAACTCCGCGCGGCCTTTCTTGAAGCCGGCCGTCGAGACGTTGGCGATGTTGTTCGAGGTCACCGAGAGGTCGGTGGTGGCCGCGTTGATGCCGGAGAGGGCGGTGCGGAAGCTCATGGCGTGACTCCAGGTGCGGTGCAGCGGGTGTTGTCGGTGGTCATGACCGGCGAGGCATCAGCCCAATCGGCGGATCGCGGAGAGCGGCGCCGTGCCGAGGCCGCGGAGGTTGAGCAGCATTCCCTGCGGGTCGAGCGTGACGCTGTCGATCGGCGCCATGGTCCCGGTGCCGACGGCCTTCGAATCGCGGCCTTCGCCGAAGGTGGCGCGCATCCGGTAGGTGCCCGGCGCCATCGCCTGCCCCTGCTCGTTGCGTCCGTCCCACGCGAAGGGCACGTCGCCGGCCCCTGAGGAGGTGACTTGCAAGCGCCGTACCAGCGCGCCGTTGGCGGTGGTGATCTCGATCGTCACCGGCCCCGCGCCCGGCGTGGCGGCGACGCCGCTGGCCGAGAGCACGCCTTCGGCGTCCGCGGAGAGCGGCAGGCGATTGGTTTCGACGAGGGCGGTGCGGCCGATGAGGCTGGCGCCACGCAGTGCCTGGTCGCCGTTGAACGACGTCGCCATGTTGTCGATGGCGGTCTCGAGGTCGCCCACGCCCTGCGCCGTCGACATCTGCGCCATCTGGCTGACGAACTCGGCGTTCGAGAGCGGCTTGAGCGGGTCCTGGTTCTTCAACTGCTCGGTCATCAGGCGCAGGAAGTCGGCCTGCGTGAGGTCGGACTTGCCCATGCGGCTCTGGGTCTGCGGGCTGCTGGTGAGGCCGATGCCGTTGGCCACGTTGACGTCGAATGCCATGGTCGATTCCCGGGGCCGCGTCAGCGGCCGATGGTGAGCGTGGCGAGCGCGAGCTCGCGGGCGGAATTGAGCACTTCGACGTTGGCCTGGTAGCCGCGCGAAGCGGAGATGAGGTTCACCATCTGCGCTACCGGATCGACGTCCGGCGCGTAGATGTAGCCCTCGGCGTCGGCCATCGGATGGCCGGGCTCGTAGCGCTTGATGGCCGGTTTCTCGGACGGGTCGACGCGCAGCACCTTCACCCCACTCATGCCCTCCTGACCGGGGAGTGGCGCCGTCTCGAAGGTGGGCTCGATGGGTTTGTAGGCGGTGTCCGCCGTGCGGCCGACGGTGTCGGCGTTGGCGAGGTTGGAGGCGATGGTGTTGAGGCGCACCGACTGCGCGGAGAGCGCGCTTCCGGCGACGTCGAAGATGGGCAGGCTGCTCATGGCGATTCCTCAGTGGCCGGCGGCTTCATTGACCCGTGATCGCGGTCATCAGGCCGCGCACTCGGGATTCGAAGAAGGTCAGCGAGGCGCGGTACTCGAGCACCGCGCGACCGAAGGCGGCGTTCTCGGTTTCGGTGTTCACGGTGTTGCCGTCGAGGCTCGGCTGCAGCGCCTGCCGCGTCGTCACGTAGCGGCGGAAATCCGGCCCGTCGGCGAGGCCCATCGCATCGGCCGCACCGCCACCGCCACCCAAGCCGAGCGGCCCGCGCGAGGGGCCGGCGGAGACGCTGCGCTGGTGGTCTTCGGCGCCCTTCAGCGCACGCTGGAAGTCGAATTCCTGAGCCTGGTAGCCCGGGGTGTCGGCGTTCGCGAGGTTCGACGACAGCACCTTGAGCCGTTGCTCGCGCAGCGGCAGCGACAGGGCGGAAAGACCGAACGGATTGTCGAAGGGACCGGCCATGGGCGGCTCCGGGCGTGGGTTGCCTCGGAGCGGTGCAAGGGCCGTGCCAGACCGGCGGGACGCGCCGGCGGCAGGGTCGGCGGCGGCCTCAGGCCGCGGCTTTCTCGCGCTGGAAGGCCTGCACGCGGGCCAGCACCTTCTCGGCGAGTTCGTTGGCCGAGTACTTGGCCACGAAGGCGTTCGCGCCCACCTGGTCGACCATGGCGTTGTTGAACACGCCGGAGAGCGAGGTGTGCAGCAGCACGAACAGACCGGCCAGCGCCGGGTCGCGGCGGATTTCCGTCGTCAGGGTGTAGCCGTCCATCGAGGGCATCTCGATGTCGGAGATCACCATCGCGTAGTGGCGGGTCACATCGATGCCCTCGGCGGCCAGCTGCTTCAGGTGCTCGATGGCTTGGCGGCCGTCGGACAGCAGGGTCGACGAAACCCCCAGCTGGTCCAGCACGCCGCGAATCTGGTTGCGCGCCACGCGGGAGTCGTCGGTGACGAGGATGCGGACCGGTTCCTCGCCGTTGCCCAGCTTCAGGCGCTGCTCGATCGACTGCAGCATCTTGGCGCCAGTGGCATCGGCCAGCACCGACTCGACGTCGATGACCTGGATGAGCTCGCCGCCGTAGCGGGTGACCGCCGTCAGGTAGCTGTCGTCCACGCCGAGTTCCGGCGGCGGGCGGATGTCCTCGACGGCGATGTTCACGATGCGGTCCACCTCGGCCACGAGGAAGCCCTGCACCGAGCGGTTGAATTCCGTCACCACCAGGTAGGGCGGGTCGAGATGGCGCTCGGGGTAGCGCACCGCGCTGCCGAGGTCGAGGATCGGCACCGAGCGGCCGCGGATGTCGGCGGCGCCAACGAAGCCGGGCGGCAGACGCGGGATCGGGAACAGCGGCGGCCGGCGCAGCACTTCCTGCACCTTGAAGACGTTGACGCCGAACAGCTGGCGGCCGCCGAGGCGGAACAGCAGCAGGGCCAGCCGGTTGTGGCCGGCCAAGCGGGTGCGCTGGTCGATGCGGTTGAGCAGGTCGCGCGACATGCGGCTCGGCAGCCTCGGATCCATGGGGACAGTCCTTGTCGTTGTCGGCCCGTCCGCGGGCTTCTTGAGCGGGGGTCCCGGTCGGGACGGCCCGTGCACGTGGCGTGCCGCGGCACACCGCTTGCACAGCCTGCCACGACGCATCCGCGCCCGGAGTGACCGATGTCCCGCCCTGAAGCGACCCCGCTGCCCGCCCCGGCCCCGCTGCCGCCGCCGCGCCTGCCCGACCTCGCGCGGAGCATCCGCCGCCAGCGACGCGTGCTGCGCACCTTGCATGTCGGCCTGCTGAGCCTCGCGAGCCTCGCGGCCGGCCTGGTCTTCGCCGGTGACCTCCGGGCCGAGGACGGCAGCTTCCAGACCGTGGCCTCCATCCGCGCCGCCGCCGAGGGGGCCTTGGCCTCGCCCGGCGCCCGCATCGAGGCCAGCCTCGACCCCGCCCTGCGCATGCCGCCCTGCCCGCACGCCCTTCAAGCCCAGGCCCTGTCAGCCGTTAACGTCGAAGTGAGTTGCCCCGACGGCTGGCGCCTGTTCGTGCCGGTCCGGGTGCAGCGCGTGCAGCCCGTGGTGGTGCTCACCGCCGCCGTGGCCCCCGGGCAACCGGTCCCGGCCTCGGCGGTCGGCGTCGAGACCCGCGATACCGCGCGCCTCGGCGCCGCGCCCCTGACCGACCCGGCCCAGGCCATCGGCCAGACCCTGCGCCTCGGCGGGCAAGCCGGCCAGGTCCTGCGGCGCAGCGATCTGGTCGCACAGGCCGTGGTGAAGCGCGGCGAACCGGTGGCCCTCGTGGCCGGCGGGGGTGGCTTCGAGGTGCGGATGGCCGGCCGGGCCCTGGCCGACGCCGGCACCGGCGAGGTCGTCCGGGTCGAGAACCTGAGCTCCCGCCGGGTGCTGAGCGGCGTGGTGGCCGCCCCCGGCGAGGTCCGGGTCGGCCGATGAGCCCTCCGAAGCGTGGGCCGGCTCACGTTTCCGGCATGAACGAAAGAATTTCCCCCTTGGGGCTAAAGTCGCGCGGGACACGGCCGATACCGGTCGTGAGGAACCACCCGTTCCGGAGGACACGACCATGACCAGCAAGATCGACGGAGCCTCAGCGCCCCGCCCGGCCCCCGCGCCGGCGGCCGCGCCGACGCCGGCCGCCATCGAACGGTCGGGGACCCCGCGCGCCCAAGCCATCGCCCAGACCCAGGCACCGTCTTCGGACAATGTGCGCCTGACCGGCGAAGCCGAGGCCCTGCGGGTCGTGCAGAAGCAGACCAAAGCCGGCCCGCCGCCGATGGACATGGCGAAGATCGAAGCGCTGCGCGCGGCACTCGCCGCGGGCACGTATCGCATCGACCCGCAGGAGATCGCCCAGCGCCTGGACGCGCTGGAGCGCCAGCTGAGCGTCTGACGAAGCCCGAGACCCGACCCGATGACCGCCCTCCTGCTTGACGCCCTCGAAGCCGCCCTGCGCGCCGAACGCGATGCCCTTGGCGGGCAGGACGTCGAAGCGCTACTGCGCTCCACCGAGGCGAAGTTGCAGGCGCTGCGGGCCGCGGAGTCGGCTGGCCTCAACAGTGGGGATGCGCCACGCATCGCCGCACTGGCCGAGTACAACCGCGAGAACGGCCTGATGCTGGCCCGCCGCCGCCGCGCGGTGGCCTTCGCCCTGCGCCAGCTGGGCCGCAGCGAGGCGGTCGGCTACGACCCGCGCGGCCAACGTGCGCAGGGCACCTGGTCGCGGCCTATCGCCGTCGCCTGAGCCGGCGTTAGCCTGTGCACCGTCGTCTTGACGGTGCTTCGCGAATGCCCGACACCCTGCCCGGCCGCTTCTGGCTGCCGAGCCAGCCCAGCAACCCGGAACTCGTCGCCTTCCTCGAGATGATCGAGGAGGGCGTGCTGCTGGTCGATGCCCGGCGGGCCGTGCACTACGCCAACCCCGCGGCCGGTGAGCTGGCGCATCGGGTCGCCGCCGACCCCGCCGACCCGGACAACCCCGCACCCCTCGTGGCCTTGCTGCCGGACGAGGTGTTCAACGCCGCGGCCGGGGAAGCCTGGAGCGGCGACGTCCGCGACGAGGCCAGCGGCGTGGTGTTCGCGCTGCGGCGCTACCCGTGGATCGTGGACGACGCGCCCGCGCACCTGCTGCTGCTGCGCGACGTCACCGAGGCGCGCCACCGCCAGGACGAGCTGCGCCGCCGCCACGGCGAGCTGCAGCAGGCCTACGCCCGGCTAGCCAGCGCGCAGGAGCAGCTTCTGCAGCAGGAGAAGATGGCCTCGATCGGCCAGCTCGCCGCAGGCATCGCCCACGAGATCAACAACCCGATCGGCTACGTGCACTCGAACCTCGTCAGCCTGCGCGACTACACCAGCGGCCTGCTCGAACTCATCCACGCCTACGAACGCGCGCTCGCGCCAAAGCTCGACGAGACGACGCTGGCCACGATCTCGGAAGTGCGCGCGCGCGTCGATTTCGACTTCGTCTCCACCGACCTGCCCGAGCTCATCAACGAATCACGCGAAGGCCTCGAGCGCGTGCGTCGCATCGTGCAGGACCTCAAGGACTTCTCGCATGCCGGGCGCGAGGCCGGCTGGCGCCGCGTCGACCTGCACAAGGGCCTCGAGAGCACGCTCAACATCGTCTGGAACGACCTGAAGTACAAGGCGAAGGTCGAGCGCCAGCTCGGCCCCCTGCCCCTCGTGGAATGCCACCCGAGCGAGGTCAATCAGGTCTTCATGAACCTGTTGCTCAATGCCGGCCACGCCATCGGCGAGCGCGGGACCATCAAGCTGGCCAGCGGCCACGACGGCGCGCGGGACGAGGTGTGGATCAGCATCCGCGACAGCGGTCCGGGCATCGACGCCGAGGCCATGCCGCGGATCTTCGATCCCTTCTTCACTACCAAGCCGGTCGGCACCGGCACCGGCCTCGGGCTCTCGATCAGCTACGGCATCGTCAAGAAGCACGGCGGGCGCATCGAGGTGGCGAACGGCGCCGAAGGCGGAGCGATCTTCACCGTCGTACTGCCGGTGCACCAGCCGGTGCGGCTGGGCGAGTGATTCACTCCGGGCGTCGTCGCTGCATGCCAATCAGGCGCGAGATCACGATCGCGAGGTAAAGCACGCCCGTCACCTGCTGGATCATCACCACCGAGCGCGCGACATCGTGCACCGGGGTGATCTCGCCGAAGCCCACCGAGGTCAGGCAGGTGAAGCTGAAGTACAGCAGCTCCCACCAGCCGGTCAGGCCATCCGGGTTATTGGTCGGATTGATGAAGAACGCGCCGGGCGCGAGGTGCTCGATCACCGCGTAGACGTAGGCGAAGACGAAGGCGAGCAACACGTACAGCGAGGCGAGCGCCCAGAGCTCGTCGAGCGTCATCACGTCGTCGCGCAGCACGTAGCGCAGCAGGCAGCTCACCACGAAACCGTGGAACGCCGCCTGCGCGAGCTGGCTGGCCACGTATAGGCCGCTGCCGCCGGACACCACCTCGGCGGCATGCAGCAGCACCGCGGGCGCCAGCAGGAACCAGCCCAGCCGCGCCTCCGCACCGGTGGCTCGCGCCGCGCGCAGCGCCAACACGAGAATCACCCAGTCGAAGGCGACCAGCACCAGGCGGCCACCGGAAATCCCCTCCAGCCACGGCCAGGCGAGCACCTGCGCAAGCAAGGCGAGCAGGAGGAGCAGGTTTGGCAGGCGCCGCAGTTGGCGAAGGATCACGAAGCGCATGCGGCCTCCCCACGGGAACGCCCAACGCGGCTCACTGCAGACCCTCCCAGGTCCGGAAGGCCTCGCGGATGTGGTGGCGCAGGTCCTCTTCGTCCCAGGGCTTGGTGAGGAAGCGGTAGATCGCGCCCTTGTTGATGGCCTCGGTGACGGTGGCGAGGTCGGTGTAGCCGGAGAGGATCAGGCGCACCGTGCGCGGGTAGAGCTCCTTCACGCGGCCGAGGAACTCGGTGCCGCTGACATCGTTCATGCGCTGGTCGCTGACGATCACCTGGACCTCGTTGCTGGCCAGCAGCTCGAAAGCCTCCTGCACGCGGCTGGCCGCCAGCACGCGGTAGCCGTCGCGGCGGAACACGCGCTGCAAGGCGCGCAGCACGTTCTCCTCGTCATCAACGAGCAACAGCGTGCGCGAGGCGGCGCCTTGCGCGAACAGCTCCGGGCGCAGGTAACGCTGGCGCAGCAGCGGATCGACGTCGGCCAGCGGCTTCGGCCCGGAAAACAGGAAGCCCTGCAGCTGGTCGCAGTCGGCGCGACGCAGGTAGCCGACCTGCGCTTCGGTCTCGACGCCCTCGGCCATCACCTTCAGGTGCATCTGCCGGCCCATCGCGATGATCGCGCGGGCGATCGCCGCCTGGCCCTGGTCGTGCGCGACTTCGCCGACGAAGTCGCGGTCGATCTTGATCTTCGAAAGCGGGTAGCGCGGCAGCTGCACGAGGCCGGCGCCGCCCATGCCGAAGTCGTCGAGCGTCAGGCCCACGCCGCAGCTGCGCAGCCGCCGCAAGGTGTCGCGGATGCGGTCGACATCGCGCAGAAGCGTACTTTCCGAGAGCTCGATCTCGAACTGGTCGAAGGCCACGTCGGCGGCGGCGAGGCGCGCCTCCAGCTGGTTGACGAGGTCATCCTCGAGCAGCTGCACGGTGGAGACATTCACGGCGATACGCAGGTCGTCGAACCCGGCGCGTCGCCAATGCCGCGCATCCGCGATGACGCGGTCGAGCACCCAGCCGCTGATGCCACGCATCAATCCGAGCTGCTCGGCGCGCGGCAGGAACTGCGGCGGTGCGAGCAGGCGGCCATCCGGCGCGCGCCAGCGCAGCAAGGCCTCGACCCCGGCGATGCGGCCGTCGGCGGCATCGACGAACGGTTGGTAATGCAGTTCGAGTTCGTCGCGCGCCAAGGCCTTCGCCAAGGCGTGGGTGAACACCGGCACGCTGCGACCGGCGACGCCGGACGCGGCGTGGCGCAGCGCCCTACCGACGCCGGAGCGCTGCGCGGCGTAGAGCGCGCGGTCGGCGGCGCTCAGCGCGGCGGCCAACGTCGGGGCGTCGTCAGGGAACAGCGCGAGTCCGATGCTGCCGTTGATCTCCAACATGTAGGGCGGCACCGACAGCGGCGCGGCCAGTTCGGCCAGCAGGCGCTGCGCCCAGACCTCCGGGTCGGCAAGGGCCTCCGGGGCGTCGGTGGCCAGGAGCAGGCAAGCACCACGAAGGCGCCAGAGCCGGCCCTGCGGAAGCGCGAAGGCGGCGATGCGGTCGGCGGCCACGGCCAGCGCGCGGCCGGCGGTGTCCTCGCCAAGGCCATCGACCAGGCCGACAAACCGGTCCAGCGCGATCTCGGCGAAGAGCATGCGACGACCGTCGGCCACGAGCCCTTGCAGCGCCGGCGCATCCGCCCCCAGCCACGGCAGGCCACTGACCGGATCTGTGGATTCGTCCACGGGCTTCAGCCCTCGCCGCGAAGCTCGGCGGCCAGCGCCTGCCACCCGTCGCGCTGGTCGGCGAGGCCCTGCGCCTCGACCCAGGCCTCGTCGAGCGGCACTTCGGCCAGAAGGGCCCAGGCCACGTGGGAGGCGCCGACGACGCCCAGCCCATGCTCCGCCGCCCCCGTGGGCGTGGCGTGTTGCGCGACCGCCTCGACCAGCGTCTCCGGGAGACCCCACAGGGCGAGCAAGTAGGCGCCGGCCTCGGCGTAGGTCGGCCAATCCGCGGCCTCTCCGGGCTGCGGCGCCCACGGCACGCGGACCTGAGGCAGCAGGCGGCCGACGCCGGCCAGCAGCGCGGCGGTGGCGGCGAGGTCGGATTGCGGGCCCGGCAGCAGGCGGGCCGCCAGTCGCGAGGCGCGCAGGCTGGTGTCGCGAAGACGGTCGAGCGCCTCCGGCTCGGCCTTCGGGCGGGTGGCGCCGAAGATCTCGCCAGCCATCACCAGCCGGCGAAGGCTGAGGTTGCCCAGCCACACCACGGCGCTGTGGATGTCATCGATGCGGCGGCCGCCGCTGTACATCGCCGAATTGCACAGGCGCAGCACCTTCGCCGCCAGCGTCGGGTCGCTTTCGACCAGCGCGGCGACATCGCGCGCGGCGACGTCGAGGTCCTCCGTGCGGCGCATCAGGTCGAGCGAGAGCGCCGGCGGCGGCGGCAGCCGGCCGATGCGGCCGATCGCCTCCGCCAGCAAGGGGCTTTCCAGTCGCCGCCGCAGCGCGAGCAGCGATTTCAGGCCAGAAAGCAGCGCTTCGGCATCGAGCGGCTGGTAGAGGATTCGGTGCAGGTTCTCGAGCGCGGCGAGGCCCGGTGCATCGCGCCCGTCGTCGAGCACGAGGCAGCGCACCAGCTTCGGCGCTTCGCGCTTCAGGACGCCGAGGAGCGCGTTACCCGAACCCTGACCCAGCCGCGGCTGCACCAGCACCGCCTCGAAGGTTTCGCCACGGACGAGCGCAAGCGCCTCGTCGCTGGCACCGGCGACCTGCAGGATGATCCGGTCGCCCAAGGCCTCGACGAGTGCGGCAGCCACGCTGACGTCCGCACCGGCGAAGAGCAGGCGCAGCGGCGCGTCATCGGGGGTCGCAGCAGGAGCGATCAAGCGGGAATGCGGCTCGAAGAGACGTGGCTGGACTGTAGCAGAGGCCATGCGATGCCCTTCGCGCTCGGTAACGTCATGGCGATTGCGCAAGCTGTGACGCGGCGCACGCTGGCGAGGGCACCAAGCGTGATGCATACCCGGAATCGGCGGAGTCCTGCCGCTACCCTTCGGCAAAAGCGACAAAAGGCTCGACGCTCCACCATGCGTGTTTTCTTCGCCACGCCCGATCCGAACCGCCCCGGCGCCGTCGCCGATGCGCTGTTGTCCCGGGGCTACGACTGGCAGGTGCTGTCCTACGCCCGCCCCGAGGAGTCGCGCCAGGTGCTGGAACAGCACGCCGCCGACGCCATCGTCGTCGACACCAGCCTCGACGATGCGGAGGCCCTGCTCAGGCATGTGCTCTACACCGCGCCGCAAACGGCGCGTCTGGTGATCGGCACCACCGAGCACGACGGGATCGAGCCGCGGCTGCAGGCGCTGGCCCACGGCCTGCTCTCCGCCTCCAGCCCGGTGGAAGCCATCGCCGAGGCACTGGTCGCCTACGCCCAGCTCGCGCAGCGCCTCGACCGCCCGGCGCTGCGGGCCCAGGTGGGCGCCCTCACGCGCTTGCCCGGCGCGCCACGGCTGTACATGGCGATCTGCAAGGCGCTCGAAGACCCGAACGTCGAAATCTCGACGATTGCCGAACAGGTGATGGCCGACCCGGCACTGGGCGCGCGGGTTCTGCAGATCGCCAACTCGGCGATGTACGGCGCCGGCCGACAGATCGCCAGCATTCCGTTCGCGGTGGCCCGCCTTGGCCTGAAGACCACCCGCAACCTGGTGCTGGCGGCCGAGCTCTACGCGTTCAGCGGCCCGGAAGCGGCGCGCGCCGAGCGCGTGCGCCAGCGCAGCCTGCTGGCGGCCTGGCTGGCCCCGCGGCTGATGGCGCCGCGGATCGACCCCGATGTCGCCGCCACCGCCGCGCTGCTGGCCGGCATCAGCGAGATGCTTCCCGAGCTCGACGAGGGCGAGGTGCCGGCCCTGCCCTCGGTGCCCCCGGTGCAGGACGAGGCGGCGGCCTACCTGATGGGCCTGTGGCAGCTTCCGAGCCTCCTCCAGCAGGCCGTGGCCTGGCAGCGCACTCCGCGCCTGTCGGGGGGCGGGTTCGGCGTCGTCGGTGCCGTCCACGTGGCCACGTCGCTCGCCTTCGATCGGCCGGTGGACTGGGTGTGGCTGGAACGCTGCGGCATGGCGGCCCACCTGCCAGGCTGGCGCGAGCTCGCCGAGCGCACGGATCGCAGCGCAGCCTGAGCCGGAGGCCGCTTGTGCGGCGGTTGTGGGACGTGGCTATCCTAGGACGCTGCCGGGATGCCTCCCTGCGGCACGTCTGGGGAAAGGCATGAGCCACGATCGGCCCGAGGCCGGCGACGACAGCCTGGTGTTCGCGCAGGAAGCCGGAGAACCAGGCTCGCCCGAACGCGCCGCATGGACGATCCTCGTCGTCGACGACGAGCCCGATGTCTACGCCGCCACCTGCATGGCCATGCGTGGCGTCGAGATCCTCGGGCGCCCGCTGCAATTCCTGCACGCCGAATCCAGCGCCCAAGCCTACGGCCTGCTGCGGGCCGAGCCCGATGTCGCGGTGATCCTGCTCGACGTCGTCATGGAATCGGAGAGCGCCGGCCTCGATCTCGTGGCGCGCATCCGCAACGAGCTGCAGCTGCACAAGCCGCGGATCATCCTGCGCACCGGCCAACCCGGCTACGCGCCGGAGATGCAGGCGATCCGCGATTACGACATCAACGATTACCGCATCAAGAGCGAACTGACGCGCACCCGCCTGTACACCGTGCTGACCTCGGCGCTGCGCGGTTACCAGACGCTCTCGGCCGTCGAGGCCACGCGTAACGACCTCGAATACCTGCTCAAGGCGCAGACCGAACTCCTCGCCGCCAACACCATGCCGGCCTTCGCCGTCGGCCTGCTCGAGCGCCTCGCCGGCCTGTACGGCCTGCCGGCGCACACGGTGTTCTGCAGCGACGGCCGCCGCGTGCACGAAGCCGACGACCAGCGCCGACGCGTGGTCGCCGCGCTCGGCCGCTACGCCGACTGGTCGTGGCGCCGGCTCGATTCGCTCGGCGCCGAACCGGAAGTGCGCGCCATCGAGCTGGCCTTCAGCACGCGCCGCACCGTCACCAGCCCCTGCGGCATCGCCGTGTACCTGCCGTCGCGCACCGGCGCCGACGCGGTCGCCTTCCTCGGCGCCGACGACCTGCCCGCCACGCACGACCCGCGCGTGTTCGACATGTTCGTGCAGAACACCACGGTGGCCGCCGACGGCGTGCGCCTGGTCGAGCGCCTGCGCGATGCCGCCTACGTCGACGGACTCACCCGCCTGCCGAACCGCTCGGCGCTCGCCGAGACCATCGACGCCGCGCTGAAGACCCCGCCGGACGCGCCGCAGCGGCTGCTGCTGATCGACGTCGACCAGTTCTCCGAGATCAACGAGACCTTCGGGGACCGCATCGGCGACGCCCTGCTTCGCGGCGTGGCCCAGCGGCTGATGGCCCAGGCCGACGCCAGCGTGCGCGTGGCGCGCGTCGCCAACGACACCTTCGCCGCCTTCGGCCCGCGCGACCTGCTGGTACCGGCCGAATGGGCCAAGCGCCTCGACGAGCCCTTCGACGTCGAGGACCTGCAGATCGGCCTGTCGGCGTCGTTCGGCGGCGTCGAACTGGTGAACGACTGCGTCAGTGGCGGCGAAGTCATCAAGATGGGCTACTCGGCGCTGAAGCGCGCCAAGCAGACCGGCCATCGCTCGGTCGCGTTCTACTCGCACGAGGTCGCCACCGAGATCAAGGAACGCACGCGCCTGCTGCACGGCCTGCGCGCGGCCTTCGACCAGCAGCGCCTTTTCCTGATGTACCAGCCACAGGTCGAGGCGCGGAGCGGCCGCACCGTCGGCCTCGAGGCCCTGATGCGCTGGCGCTCCGACGACGGCCGGCTGGTGCCGCCCGACCGCTTCATCCCGATCGCCGAGCAGTCCGGCCTGATCAAGGACCTCGGCGCTTGGGCGATGCGCAGCGCGATCCATCGCGCCGCCGCACTGCGCGACGCCGGCCATCCCCTGCGCATGGCCGTCAACGTCTCGATGAGCCAACTGCTGGTGCCCGGCTTCGAGATCATGGTGGCCGAGGCGCTCGCCGACGGCGGGCTGCCGGCGGAACTGCTCGAGATCGAGATCACAGAATCCGTCGCGATGCAGTCGCCGGACATCGTGCTGCCGCGGCTCGCCGCGCTGAAGCAGCTCGGCGTCTGCGTCGCCATCGACGATTTCGGCACCGGCTATTCCTCGCTCTCCAGCCTCGAGAAGCTCGCACCCGAGCGCCTGAAGATCGACCGCAGCTTCGTGATGGGCCTCGACGCCGATACCGGCGGCGGTAGCCTCGCCGAGATGATCATCGAACTCGGCCGAGCGCTGGGCCTGAAGGTGATCGCCGAGGGCGTCGAAACGCCGACGCAGCGCCAACGCCTGATCGAGCTCGGCTGCGACGAACTGCAGGGCTACCTGTTCTCGCCCCCGCTGCCCATCGAATCGCTCGGCGAATGGCTGGCCAAGCACGGCGAGGGTTTCGCCTTGTGAGCCCGCGCTGGGTGCTGCCGATCGCCCTCGGGTTCGGCGCGACGGCCGCGCAGGCCCAGCCGTCCGCCGACGAATTGCTCGATCTCGAGCTGCAGCAGTTGCTTGAGCTGCCGGTCAGCGTGGCCAGTCGCGGCGAGCAGCGCAGCGCCGATGCCGCAGCGGCGGTGTTCGTCATCGACCAGGCCACATTGCGGCGCTCCGGCATCCAGCGGCTTCCCGATGCCTTGCGACTGGTGCCCGGCCTGCACGTGGGCAAGTGGGACGGCAACAAATGGGCCATCGCCAGCCGCAATGCGATGAGCCGCTTCACCAGCACGATGCTGCTGCTCGTTGACGGCCGTCCGGCCTACACGCCGCTCTTCGGCGGCGTGCGCTGGGAGACCTTCGACCTGCCGATCGACGAGATCGAGCGCATCGAGGTGGTGCGCGGTCCGGGTGGTCCACTGTGGGGGGCAAACGCCGTCGACGGCATCATCTCCATCGTCACCCGTCGCAGCGACGCCACGCTCGGGCAACGCATCGCCGTTGGCCTCGGCGAAGGTGATGTCGAACGGTTCGCCGAAGCCCGCACTGGGCACCGCCTCGGCGACTGGACGTGGCGGCTCGGCCTGCGCTGGATGGATTCCGCCCCCGGGCTGCTGCCACCGATCGGCCAGAGCGCCTGGACGGCGCCGCGTGCCGTGGGCGACGAGGGACGCGACGAGGGACGGTTCCGCACGGCCATGCTGCGTTTCGACAGTCCTGAGGACCGCCCCGGCGGCGCCCTGACGGCCTGGCTCGGCCACCGCGAGGGGCGCTTCGTCGACCAGCGCCTCGTTGGTGGGCTGCCGCGCGACAACCTCAACTGGTTCGACCTCGACTACGCGGCCGGCGAGTGGCGCCGCGGCCTCGCCGACGGCCAGGCGCTGGCGCTGCGCGCCAGCCTGCAACGGCTCGACCTCGGCGACGCGACGCTCGAGGACACGCAGCGGGTGGTCGACGTCGACCTGCAGCACAGCGGCACCCACGGGCGCCACGCGTGGACCTGGGGCCTCGGCTACAACCATTACCGCAGCGAAACGCGCACGCCGCAGCGATCGGCGACACCGCCCTGCACCGGTTGCTTCGGCGCCGAGCCGCGAATCGGCACCGATGCCAAGCGCAGCGTGTTCGCGCAGACGCAGTCCGACCTCGGTCGCGGGTGGACGCTGATCGCCGGCGCCAAGGTCGAGGATTCCTGCAGCATGGACTGGGACACGCAGCCGACCGTGCGGCTGCGCTGGCAGCCCGGCTTCGGCGGGACGTTCTGGGGTGGGTGGACGCAGGCCCTGCGCTCGTCCACGCGCCTCGAGCGCGATGGCGCGCTGTTCAACGTGCCGGCCAACCTCGCTCCGGCCTTCGGCTGCCGGCGCTACGAAGCCGGCACCTGCGTCATCGGCAATCCCGCTCAGGCGCCCTGGCAGGTCGAGGTGGCCGAGCTGGGCTGGCGCCAACAGCTCTCTCCGGCGTTCTCGCTCGACGCCACGGCGTTCAAGAGCCGCTACGCCGACCTAGCGACCATCCCCGGCTCGCGGGTGCGCGACCGCGTCCACGGTGTCGAGTTGGTGACGCAGTGGCTGCCCTCGGAGCGCTGGTCGGTGGATGCGTCGCTGACCTGGCACCGCGGACGTGACCGCTTCATCGGCCAGCCCGGCCGCATCGACACCTTCTTCCTGCCCGAGCTGAGCGGACAGGTGCACGTGCAATGGTCGCCGGCCGACGCCATCGACGTCGACCTGCGCTGGTGGCGCAACGACGACCGCGCGACGAATTCGGCGCGCATCGGCGTGCTGCCGGGCGAGGACCGCATCGACCTGCGGCTGGCCTGGCGCCCCGCACCGGGCTGGGAAACGGCGCTCGCCATCGGCAATGCGAACGACCCACGGGCGGTCGAGTACCTCGAGAGCCTGCGGGTGAACACCGCGCTGCCACGCAGCATCACCTGGTCCGTGGCATGGAGCCCGCCATGACGCGGGCCCGGGTTCGATCGATCGCCGGGATGCTGCTGGCGCTGGTGCTGGCACCTGCCGCCCATGCCAGCGGCGCGGCGGACGAGTACGCGCTGAAGGCCGCATTCCTCTACAACTTCACCCGCTTCGTCGAGTGGCCGCCGGACGCCTTTCCCTCCGGGGACGGGCCCTTCCGCATCTGCGTGTTCGGCACCGACCCGTTTGGCGCCCGCTTGGACACCCTTGCCCGGCGGCGCGTCGGCACACGCGCCATCGAAATCGCTCGCCCTACGGCCCTCGCCGACCTGCCGCGCTGCCAGATCGCCTACCTCGGCGTGGGCACGCCGGACGCGATCGAGGCCGCCGCGATCGGCAACGCCGCCCCCACCACGCTCACCGTCGCCAGCGACGCCGCCTTCGCCCGCGATGGCGGCATGGTGGCGCTCGTCACCGCCAGCGGCCGCGTCAAGCTGCACGTCAATCTGGCGAGCATCCGTCGTTCGCCGCTGCGCTTCAGCGCCAAGCTGCTGGAGGTTTCGGAGGTGCGGCACGGCGGCAGCGGTGGCGGCCGGTGATCCGCGGCCTGCGCACCCTGTCGATCCGGACGCGGCTGCTGGCCGTCATCGGCGCGGTCACGCTGCTGGCAATCACCACCTTCGGCGCCATCGCGCTGGTGAGCGAGCGCGACGCGGCCCGCGATGCGCTGGGCTCGGAGCAGGCGGCGCTGGCGACGCTGGTGGCGAACCGCAGCGCCGCCGCCCTGCTCTTTGGTGATCCGTCGCTGGCGCAGGAGAACCTCGATGCACTGAGCGGCATCGCCCACGTGCAAGCGGCCTGCCTGTACGACAACGAGGGTCGTCTGTTCACCGGCTACACCACCGCCGACGTCACGGCCTGTCCGCAGACGCGCAGCGCCGCCGGGGTGGTGCCCGGCGGTTCGCTGGTGGTCGAGGTGCCGGTCGAGCTCGACGAGATCGTCGGTTCGCTTTCGCTGCGTTCCAGTCTTGGCCCGGTGGAGGCGCGCCTGCGCGAACAGGCGGAGACCTGGGCGGCCGCAGGCGCGGTGGGCGCCGTCCTCGCCCTGGTGCTCGCCGCCCTGCTGGAGCGGCTGATCTCCGGCCCGATCCGGCGCGTCAGCGCCGTGGTCGAGTCGATCGACACCAGCAATGCGCAAGGCCGTCGCGCGCCCGTGGAGGGCGACGACGAGGTCAGCCACCTCGCCGAGGCGTTCAACCGCATGCTCGACCGCCTCGATGAGCAGACCCGCGGCCTCAAGCTGCAGGCGGAATACAACGAGGTTCTGTTCAAGCGCTCGCCGCTGCCGGTGATCGTGGTCGATCCGCGCGCGAACTGCATGGTCGACTGCAACGAGGCGGCGGTGGCCATCTATGGCTGGGGCAATCGCGATGCCACGCTGAACACGAATGCGGCCGATGTCTCCACGCCATTGCAGTACGACGGCACGCCGTCCGAGCAGGCCAGCGTCCCCTACACCGTGGCGGCCCTGGCCGGCCAAGCCCAGGTCTATGACTGGCGCCATCGCCGCCCCGACGGCACGGAATTCGATGCCGAAGTGCACCTGACGCGCTTCGGGCCGGAAGAGGCCCCGCTGCTGCTGGCCAGCCTGTTCGACGTCACCGAGCGCAAGGCCGCCGCCGCCGCCCTGCAGCGCCTGAACGAGGCCCTGGAATCGCGCGTGGCCGAGCGCACGCACGACCTCGCCGCATCGAACGCCGAGCTCTCGGCGACGGTGGAGCAGCTCCGCCGCGCCCAGGTCGAACTGGTGCGCAGCGAACGCCTCGCTTCGCTGGGCTCGCTCGTCGCCGGCGTCGCCCACGAACTCAACACGCCGCTCGGCAGCGCGCTGCTGGTGGCCACCACGCTGGGCGACGGCATCGAGGAGCTGCGGCGCAAGCTCGACACCGGAGAGCTGAAGCGCTCGACGCTCGACACCTTCCTCGAGCAGCAGGCCGAAGCGCAGGCGCTGATCGTCCGCAACGCGCGGCGCGCCGCCGAGCTGATCGGCCGTTTCAAGCAGGTGGCGGTCGACCAGACCTCCGAGCAGCGTCGCCGCTTCGACCTCGCGGAAGTGGTGGACGAGATCATCGGCACGCTGCAGCCGCGGCTGCGCAAGACGCCGCACCAGGTGGTCGTCGACATCGCCCCGGGCCTCGCGATGGACAGCTACCCCGGGCCGCTGGGCCAGGTGGTGACGAATCTCGTGCTGAACGCGCTGCTGCACGGCCTCGGCGACCGCCCCGGCGAAGTGCGCGTGGTGGCCAGCCCGCTCGACGCGGATCACGTGGCCTTGAGCGTCAGCGACGACGGCGTGGGCATCCCGGCCGAGCACCTGCCGCGGATCTTCGATCCGTTCTTCACCACCAAGCTCGGCGAAGGCGGCAGCGGCCTCGGCCTGCACATCGTCTACAGCCTGGTGCAGCGCAGCCTCGGCGGTCGCATCGACGTGGAGAGCCGCTCCGGCCACGGCGCGCGCTTCACGGTGGTGATGCCGGTGAACGCGCCGAAGAGCGCCGAAGCGGGCTGAGCGCCCGGGCCGCGGCGGCTCAGCGCTTCAACAGGCGATGCCACCAGCGCGCACCGCGCTTGTGGGTCGACGCCGACGGCTTCGCCAACGGCTCGGCCGGCAGGTCGGGACGCACGAGATCGCTGTCGGCCAGCGCCTGTGCCCAGGCGCCGTCCTCCATCAGCAGTTCGACGCGCCAGTCGCGCAGCCGGCGCGCCACGAGGTACACCGCGTCGTGCGCGGCACGGCGGTCGGGGTCGAGCAGCACGGCCTTCGCGCGCTGCGCGAGCTCGCGGTCCTTTGTCGCGCCGATCGCCCGCTTCAGGGCGGCCTCGTCGGCGCCGAAGCCGAGGCCGAGGCGTTCGTAGAGGTCACGCATCGTCGTCGTCCTGAAGGCGCTTCCACGCCTTCTGCACCGCGTCGAATCGCTCCGCAGACGCAGCCTTCGCGGCCTCGTCGGCCTGCAGTTGGCGATCGGGATGGTGCTGGCGCGAGAGCTTCCGCCAAGCGGCCTTGATCGCGATCGGCGTGGCGTCCGCCTTCAGGCCGAGCACCAGCAGGGCATCGCGGCGCTCGGCGTCGGCCTGCGCGGCCTTGCCGGCATCGGCCTCGCGGGCCTTCTGGCGCGCGGCACGGGAGCGCGCGACGGCTTCCGCCGCCTCGAAGAACGCCGGGTCGGAGAGATCCGCCGGTGCCTCGAACTCGAAGCCGAGCAAGGCCTCAAAGCGCTCCGGCAGCAGCGAGGCCGGCGCGGCGAGCAGGTCGGAGAGGAAGATCAGCGCATGGCGCTCGATCTGCGAGATGCGGCCGTCGGCCGCGGCCACGCGAATGTAGAGGTCGAGCAGCGAGACGGTGCGCTTCGGCGAGCGTTGGCCGCGGAGGAAGCGGAACAGCTTCGGCAGGTCCTTCGGCATCGCATCGGCGGCGAAGGCCTCGGCGATCTCCTGCAGCGGCACGCCCTCGGGGTCGTGCGTCAGCGCGAGGCCGACCTCATGGAACTCGCGCGCATCGAGCGGTCCATCGAGCACCGCCAACCATAGCGCGGAGGCACGGATGCTGTCGGAGAGCCGCTGCGGGCTGTCCTGCAGGCGCTGCACCAGCCCGGGCGCGGTGCCGTTCAAGCCCGCCTCAGACGTGGGCGTCAGGGTTCAGCAGCAGGCCGGCCAACCAGCTTTCGCCGCGCTCCAGCAGCTCCACCGGCGTGTACTGCCAGCCGGTGACGATCATCGCTTCGGCGACGGCGAACTCGCGTTGCGGCTTGTTGAAGCTGCGTTCGCCGGCTTTCACCATCTCAAGCACGAAGGCCGGAGGCGGCACCGCCTCGGGATCCGCGGCGCCGGCCATCACTTCGGCGACGCTGCCGAGGTTGGCACCCTGCCCCTTCACCAGAGCTTCGACACGCGCCAAGGCCGTGGCCTGCGCATCGCCGGTTTCCTCGACGTGCGGGGCGGCGGCGGCCAGGGTCTTGCAGATGGTGTTGAGCTGGCCGGTGGCCTTCATGCGCGCCAGCTTGGCGGCGCCGGCGGCGCCTTCCGCGGCTTCGAGATCCTGCTGCAGGCGCTCGATCTCGGCATTGGCGTCGGTGGGAATGCCGTGGTCGAGCAGGCGCAGCACTTCCTTCTGCAGCTCCGCGTACAGCGACGGGTGGCTCGACTTCAGGTTGCGCGCCACCATCTGCCACGCGTAGGCCACCTGCTGTCCGCTGCGTTCGGACGGCGCAGGCGGGCCGTCGGGCTTCTCCGCGCCGGGCGCCGGCACGCCGATCCCCGTGCCCAGCATCGACAGCGCGGTATCCAAGCGGTGGCACAGGTCGGATTGGTCGAACTGTCGCATCGCCTTTCGGAGCTCGATGCGGCAGTCGATCAGCAGGGGTCGGAGGGGCAGGTCCATGCCCGCATTCTAGCCACGCTCAGCGGCGATGGCCGCCCACTTCGACGAAGGCGAGGAACTCGGCGCGGGTGCGGGCGTCGTCACGGAACAGGCCACGCATGGTCGAGGTCACCATGCTCACGCCGCGGGTGTGAACGCCACGGGTGGTCATGCACTCGTGGCTGGCCTCGATCACCACGCCAACGCCGCGCGGTTGCAGCACGCGCTCGATGCAGTCGGCGATCTGCGCGGTGAGCTTCTCCTGCACCTGCAGGCGGCGCGAATACGCCTCGACCACGCGGGCCAGCTTGCTGATGCCGACCACCTTGCCACCCGGGAGGTAGCCCACGTGGGCCTTGCCGATGATCGGCGCGAGGTGGTGCTCGCAGTGGCTCTCGAAGGGGATGTCGCGCAGCACGACCATCTCGTCGTAACCCTCGACTTCCTCGAAGGTGCGCGCGAGGTAGGCGTCCGGGTCGAGGCTGTAGCCGCTGAACCACTCGCGCCAGGCGCGCGCGACGCGCAGCGGCGTGTCGACGAGGCCTTCGCGCGCCGGGTCGTCGCCCGCCCAGCGCAGCAAGGTGCGGACGGCCGCCTCGGCATCGGTGCGGGTGACGCGATCGGCGTCGTCGCTCATGGGAATCTTCACGCGGCAGGGGACGGATTCACACGGTAGGCCCCGCCGCGTTCACACGGCGAGAAGTCCGGGCGTTACGCGGCCGGCGGCGACGCTCTGTTCGGAAGCAGCCGGGTGGCGCGATGCGCCAGCGCCCATGCGGCGCCGAGCAGCAACGCCGAAAACAGGAAGGCCGCACCCGGCAGGTAGGCCGGCGGATGCTCGCCGATGAACAGGCGGAAGATCGCCGTGAACAGGAAGGGCCCGAAGATGCCTGCCGTCGACACCAGCGAGGCGAGAGAGCCCTGAAGACGACCCTGCAGCGAGGGGTCGATGCGCTGCGTGACGAGGCTCTGCGTGGCCGGGCCCGCGAGACCCCACAGGGCCAACAGCGGTACCGACAGCAGGAACAGCGCGCCGGTCGGCGCCACGCCCATCCACGCGAAGCCGGCGATGCCGCTGGCCAGCCCGATGCCCACCGCGCGGCGCTCGCCGATGCGCGGCACGAGTTTCCGCACCAGCACCGCCTGCACGAGCGCGTTGCAGATGCCGACGAGGCCGAGCGTCAGCCCGACATCAAGCTCGCTCCAGCCGTAGCGGTAATCGGTGTACAGCACGTACACGCTCGGCAGCACGTAGTGCGCGAGTTGCGAGAGAAACACGACGCCCGCCAGCCCGAGCACGCCGGGGGCCGAGGCGAGCAGCCGCAGGGCGCCGAGTGGGCTGGCCCGACGGACGTCGAAGCGCGCACTGCGCTTCTCCACCGGCAGCGATTCCGGCAGCACGAAAAAGCCGTAGAGGAAATTCGCCAACGACAGGCCGGCCGCCAGCCAGAACGGCAGGCGCACGTCGATCTCGCCCAGCACGCCGCCGAGCGCCGGACCGAGCACGAAGCCGATGCCGAAGGCCGCGCCGAGCATGCCGAACGCTCCGGCGCGTTTGTCGGCGGGCGTGATGTCGGCGATGTAGGCATTGGCGGTGCTGATCGACGCCGAGGTGATGCCGGCCAGCACGCGGCCGAGGAACAACAGCGGCAGCGTGTTCGCCACGGCCATCAGCACGAAGTCGAGGCCGAGGCCGAGGTTCGACAACAGCACGACCGGGCGGCGACCAAAGCGGTCGGAAAGCGCACCCTGCACGGGCGAAGCGAGGAACTGCGACAGTGCGAACACGCTGCCGAACACGCCGACCCACCACGCCGCGGTCTCGACCGAGCCGCCGACGAACTGCTTGATCAGGTGCGGCAGCACCGGGATGACGACGCCGATCGCAAGGATGTCGAGCGCGACGGTGATCCAGATGAAGACGAGGCCCGGAGGGCGTCGGGCCGGGGCGGCAGCGTCCACGCGGAAGTCCGTTCGAAGAGGACGCGCAGTGTAGCGCGGCGCCTGACGTCAGCCGTGCCGGGGCCACGCGTTCAAGGCACCAGCCACTCACCGCGCCAAGGCCCGAAGCCCACGCGCGAGAAGCGCGCCCGCCGATGGCCCTCGAACGCGAGATGCAGCCACTCCATCCGCTGCAACGGCACCGTCACCACGGCGAAGTTCGCGCGACCGGCCGCGCTCTCGGCTTCGTTCGGACGGTCTTTTGACAGATGCGCGGGTAATCCGCTGGTCGGCAGCGGCGCGGGAGTGCCGGGCGCGGCCTCGGCGAGGTAGCAACGCCGCGACATCAGCCCGGTGCGCTTCCACGCGAGCTCCGCGACCGCGTCGTCGTGGTGCAGCACGGCGCGGCCTTCGGCGCGCAGCTGGATGCTCTGCCCGTAGAAGCACAGCGCCACACGCGGGTCGCGCTCCAGCTCGGCCCACTTCTCGCTGCGGCGATCGGTGTGGAAACCCAGCACGCCGCGCTCGCGGTCGACCTGCCTCAGCACGACGTAGCGCGCGCTGGGGCCGCGCGGTGAACTGGTGGCCAGCACCGCCTGGTGGAAAGCCGAGTGCCGAAGGCGTTGCCCATCGGCGAGCTGGCTCCAGAGCTGTTCGAGCACGCTGGCGAAAGTGAGCGAGGGGGGTTCACGGCTGTCCATGCTTTCATTGGAACCGCGGCACCGTCGGCGGAGCGCGAAGCATCCTGCGGCCATTCGCATCCGCGAACCGTTCTCGACCGGCTTCACCGCGGCTGCGCGCGCGTTGCACCACGCTGCGCCCATGGATGCCCCTCCCTCCGAGAGCCTCGAAGTCTTCTTCGACGGCGGCTGCCCGGCCTGCCGACGCGAGATGGCGCACTACCGCGCGCAACCGGGGGCCGAAGCGATCCGCTTCACCGACGCGGCGCAGGAGCTCACGCGCCTCGCCGATGTCGGGCTTGATCCGATGGCCGCCATCGCGACCCTGCATGCGCGCGACGCCGACGGCACGTGGCACATCGGCGTGCCGGCCTTCCGCGAGATCTGGCTCCGCCTACCGCGCTACGCGCCGTGGGCGCGGCGCTTCGCGTGGGCCATTGATTCGCGCGCGCTGGCTTGGGCCTACGCCGTGTTCTGCCGGCTTCGGCTACCGCGGCGCTGCCGCGACGGCCGCTGCCCGGCCTGATTCAATCCAGCACGCGGCAGAACGCGGCCTTCAAGTAACGGCTTTCCTGCACATGGGCGAGCCACGGATGGTCGGCGCCGGCGCCGGCCACCTTGATCACCTGCACGGTGCGGTTCGCGTAGAAGGCCGCGCGGCGCAGCATGTCGAGGAACTCCTCCTCGCTCACCAGGCCCGTGCAGCTGAACGTGGCGAACAGCGCCCCCGGCTTGCACACGCCGAGGGCCAGCTTGTTCATGTCGAGGTACTTCTTCAGCGCCGGGATCACCTGCTCGCGGTCGCGCGTCATCTTGGCCGGGTCGAGGATCACCACGTCGTAGGCCTCGCCGCGCGCAGCGGCGTCGCGCAGCCACGGGAAGATGTCGGCGTGGATGAAGCGCGTCTTCGTCGCGGCGGCCTGCGCGTTGAGCTTGAGGTTCTGCTTGGCGATGGCGATGACGTCCTCGTCGATGTCGACACCCACCACTTCCGACGCGCCGCGCGCCGCGGCGTACACAGCGAAACCACCGGTGTTGCAGCACAGGTCAAGCACGCTGCGACCCTCGACCTGGCGCGACAGCCACTCGCGGTTGTCGCGCTGGTCGGCGAAGAAACCGGTTTTGTGCGCGCTGCCGGGGGCGGCGCGGAACTGGATACCGTGCTCGGTGATGACGACGGGCTTCGGCGCCTCGCGCTGGTGCAGGTCGAAGCTCTCCTGCTTCTGCACGTGCTCGTCGGCGAACCACCAGAACGTGCAGCCCGGGAACTGCGCTTCAAGCGCGGCGAAGATCCACTCGCGGTGGCGGAACGCGCCGGCCGAGAAGAACTCGACCACGAGCAGGTCGCCGTAGCGGTCGACCACGAGGCCGGAGATGCCGTCGCCCTCGGAATGCACCACGCGCCAGGCATTGCTGACCGCGTCGAGCTTGAGCAGGTCGCGGCGCAGGGCCACGGCGGCGGCGATCTTCGTGCGGAACCAGGCTTCGTCGATGGCCTCGTCCGGGTCGGTGGTGAGGATGCGCAGCGCGATGCGCGAATGGCCGTTGTAGAAGCCGCGGCCGCACCAGGTGCCGTCGCGATCGTAGACCTCGACGATGCTGCCGGGCCTCGGCTTGGTCGGCGGCTTCTCCACCATCTTCTGGAAGATCCAGGGGTGGTTCGAGCGGCGCTCGATCTTGAGGCGGACGGCGGGGGTTTCGGCGGAGGCAGCGTTCATCCCTGCATTGTACGCGCGGCCCGCGGAGCCCCGGCTCGACGGCCCGAACGGGCCGCTCAATCGGCCAAGACGACGCAGTTCCGGCCCGCGGCCTTCGCGGCGTACATCGCGCGGTCGGCGACGTGCAGCAGCCCGGCGAGCGAGCCCGCATCGCCACGTGCCACCACGCCGACCGAGACGGTCACCGACAAGGGGCCATCCTCAAGAACGACCGGCGTCTCGGCGATGTCGCGGCACAAGGCCTCGGCGCGTCGATGCGCTTCCTCGAGGCTGGTATCAGGCATCAGGAGCACGAACTCCTCGCCACCGAGCCGGGCGACCACGTCCTCGGCGCGTGTCGCATGACGCAGGCGCTCGGCCAGTGCGACGAGCACGGTATCGCCGGCCTCGTGCCCACGGGTGTCGTTGATGTGCTTGAAGTGGTCGGCATCGATGGCGACGACGGCGACCTTCCGGCCGGGTTCGAGCAGCAGGGCGTCGCCCCTCCGCTGGAGCTCCCGCCGGTTGGCCAGCCCGGTCAGTGGGTCGGCGATGGCCAGACGATGAAGTTCGCGCTGCAGGCGCTCGTTGATCATCAGCAGGAAGCCCAGCGTCGACACCAGCGGAGCAAGGTTGGACAAGGTGAAGACGAGGCTCTGCATCACCGAGGCCTGCATCATGTGGTCGACGCCCCAAGCGCTCATCTGCACGACGGCGCGCGCCAGCAGGATGAGCATGGCGGCCACCATCGAGACGCCGACGACGTGGTAGGCCATGGGCTGCGGACGCGGCGCGTGGATCCAGAGCACGCGGGCGGACTCGGCGAGCACCGCGGCGACGAGCAACGCCCCCAGCACCAGGCGCGCCGTCAGGCTGGGCCAGATCCAGAAGAAAACGACGCTCACCGCCACCTGCAGCAGTGGCAGCGGCGCATCGCGCCAGCGCAGCACCGGAAGGCGAAGGAAGGCGCGGAGTGCGAAAAGCAGGCTCTGGAAGCCGAGGAACAGGGCGAGGTTGCCCAGTACCACCGAGGCCGCGTCGGGGACGTGCCCGCGCGCCGCGATCAACATCCAGCCGGTGGCCAGCAGGCCGATGCCGAGAGTCCAGTAGCGCAGCTCCTCCCGTGACTCCCGCGGGAAGTCGCGTATCACCGCGGCCAGGGCGATGAAGGTGAGGACGCTGAGCACCGTGGACAGCACGGCGATGGTGCGCAGATCGAGTTCCATGCGGGCCTCGCCGGAGAAGCACGATGATAGGCCCGGTGGGCGTGCCGCGCCGCTTGTCCCCGATCGGACCGCCCCCATGTTCGCGGGATGGACCCTTTCGTCACCGCCCACGACCCGGCCGAACAATCACGCGCGCAGCGCCAGCGGGTGCGCTCCCAGCTCTTCCGCTGGCTGCTGTTCGTCGTGCTGCTGGGCTTCGTGCAGATCGCCACCATCGCCTGGCCCGCGCTCTCCTCGTGGGCGGTGGTGCCGCTGACCGGGCCCGGCCTTGTCGGCCTGGTGACGGCGCCACTGCTGCACGCCGACTGGGGCCACCTGTTCTCGAACGCGCTGGGCCTCGTGGTGCTCGGCACGCTGGTGGGGACGGTGTACCCGCGCTCGGCCTGGCGCATCGTGCTGGCCGCGTGGGTGGGCGCCGGCGTGTTCACCTGGTTCATCGGCCGGCCGTCAGTACACCTCGGCGCCTCGGGCCTGGTGCACGGCCTGTTCTTCGCGCTGTTCACGCTGGCCTTGCTGCGCCGCGACCGCCCCGCCGTGGTGGCGGCAATGATCGCGATGATGCTGTTCGGCGGCATGCTGCTGACCGTGCTGCCGCACGAGTGGCGCATCAGCTGGGAGATGCATGCCGGCGGCGCGCTGGCAGGCATCATCGCGGCCTTCGTCTGGCGCCATCGCGACCCGCCCCCGGCGCGCAAACTGTATTCGTGGGAGATCGAGGAGCTGCAGGCGCAGGCGCTATCCGAGGCGAAGGCGCTGGATGAAGCCGCCTACGAACCGGACCGACCGCGCGAGGTGCCGGTTTTATGGGTTCGGCCCGAACGCACGGACGACCGCGGCACCGTGCTGCCCTTCCGTCGCCCCGACGACGGCCCGCGCTGAGGCTCAGTCGGTCCGCAGCGCGGCGATCGGGTCGAGCTGCGCGGCCTGTCGCGCGGGGTAGACGCCAAAGCCAAGGCCAACGACCGTGCAGGCGAACACGGCGCCCAGCACCGGCAGCGGCGCCCAAGCCACCTGCCAACCGGCCAGCGCGGCGATGGCGTAGGCCAGCAGCGCACCGAACACGAGGCCGAGCACCGCACCGGCGGCGCAGATGGCGGCGGCCTCGCGCAGGAAGCGCGCGACGATGTCCTCCTGGCGCGCGCCCAGGGCACGCAGCAGGCCGATCTCGCGGCGCCGCTCCAGCACGTTGGCCAGCATGATGTTCATGATGCCGATGCCGCCCACGAGCAGCGAAACGGCGGCGATCGCGCCCATCACCACCCGGAAGATGCGCTGCGTCTGCTGGTGCTGGCGGAACAGCTGCGCCGGCACGACGAGGCGGAAATCGTTGGCGCCGGCATGGCGCTCGCGCAGCAGGGCCGAGAGCGTGCGCGCGCCGGCTTCGATGCCCTCCGGCGATTCGAGGCGCACCAGCAGGCGATCGAGCTCGTCCTGCAGCGGCGGGCTGGCGAAGCGCGTCAGCGCGGTGGAGAGCGGCACGTAGACGCGGTTGGTCTCGAGCCCGAGCTGCACGCCTTCGAAGGCCTCGGCGGAGAGGTCGCGATCGACCAGCACACCCACCACCTCGAGCCACACGTGGTTCACCTTCACCAGTTGGCCGACGGCCTCGCCGTCGGGGAACAGCGTGCGTGCCGCCTGGTGGCCGAGCACCGCCACCGGCGCGATGCGACGTTCGTCCGAGTCTTCCAGCGCCCGGCCCGTGGCCACCTCGAGCGAAGAGAGGGCGAAGAACGAAGGCGTGACGCCCACGGCCTGGGCGTCGGACGCGGCATGGTCGCTGGCGACGGCGTCGGTGCGAAGGCGCTTTTCCGCCGCGCTGGACTGCGCCCCCGGCACCACGGCGAGCGCGGCGGCGGCATCGGCGCGGGTGAGGCCGAGGCTGCGTTCGCGCAGCTCGCGCAGCGCGGTTTCGTCGGTGGGCGCGCTGGCTTCGACGACGAGATTGTTGAGCCCGAGGCCTTCCACGAGCCGCAGCGCTTCGCGACGGCTGCCCTCGCCAACGGCCTGCATGGCGACGATGGCGCCGACGCCGAAAACGAGGCCGAGCAGGGTGAGGCCACTGCGCAGCTTGCGCCGCGAGAGCTCGTCGAAGGCTTCGCGCCAGCCGAGGCGGTCGAACAACATGTCGCGGCGGATCATGGCGTGGCCTCCGTGGCCGGTTCGGGCTCGGCCAGCACCACGGCGTCGCCGGGCGCGAGGCCCTCGAGCACTTCCGAGCGGGCCGGCCCGCGCACGCCCAGCGTGACCGGGCGCGATTGCGCTTCACCGTCCACCCAGACGCGCACCGAGGTCTGGCCGGCGTCGCTGCGCACGGCGAGGTTGGGCACGCTCAGCGCCGCGTCGGCCGACTTCAGCCGCACGCGTGCCTGAAACGCTTGGCCCGGCACCCACGCGTGCCGGGCGCCGATGTCGGTCGGCACCGCGACCTTGAAGGCGAGGTACTTGATCGGGCTGTTGCGCGAGGTCGCGCGCGGCGCGCTCGCCAGCCAGCTGATCGGCGCTTCGAAGGCCTCTTCCGGCCGACCCGCGGGGTGCAGTTCGACCGCCTGCCCGACGGCCAGCACCTGCGCCTCGATCTGCGGCAGGCTCAATTCGACTTCGAGGCTGCGGCTGTCCGGCAGGGTGGCGAGGTCATTGCTCGCCCACATCTGCGCGCCGATCTGCGGCTTCTCGCCACCCCAGTTGGTGGCCAGTACGAACACGCCGTCGTGCGGCGCACGCAGCTCCAGCGCGCCGAGGTCATCCTCGCGCGTCTTGACGCCCATCGCCACGGTGTCGCGCTGCGCCGACAGCACCTGCAGCTCGGCACCGCCGCGCTCGGCGCTCTGATCCTTGCGCCAGTCGAGCACCTCGCGCTTCTCGCCGAGGTAGCGCTCGTCGGCCACGGCGTCGAGGACCACGTTGCGCGCGATGGCCGCGAAGTCGGCTTGGGCATAGCGCGAGGCGATGGCGAGCTGGCTCTGCACCTGGGCGATGTCGACGTCGAGGCGACCCACGCCGATCTCGAGCTCCGCCTGCTTGGAGGCCTGCGACAGCGCATTGCGCTCGAGGTTCAACAGGGCCTTGTCGAGTTCGAGCTGCGTCTGCTCGGCACCGAAGCGCGCGACCACGTCACCGGCTTTCACCGGGCTACCGTCGGGCACCATCCACACCAGCTGGCGCTGCGCCCAGTTCTGCCCCGGCACGACGAGCTTGGTGGCCTTCGCCGCCTTGAGCTCGCCCGAGGCCTCCACCCAGAGTTCGAGCGGCGCGGGCTGCAGCACTTCCAGCGCCGGGGTCGCCTCCGGCGCGTCGCCGCAGGCGGACAGCGCGGCAAGACCGGCAAACAACGTTGCGAGGCGGAGGGAGCGCGTCATGGCGCGGCCTCCGTGGCTTCGAGTTCGACACCCACCGCCTGGCCGGGACGCAAGCCCGCGGTATCGCCCTCGAGCGAGAGTTCGACATCGATCACCGGAATCGGCTGGCGGCGCGACTTGTTGCGCACGGCGCTGCCGATGCGCGTCACGCGCGCGTCGATCTGCCGGCCGGCGCCGCCTTCGACGCGCACGCGCGCCTTGGCGCCCACCGCAAGGCGCATGAGCTCGCGCTCCGGCGCGGTGGCGCGCACGAGGAGCGTCGCCGGGTCGGGGATCTCGGCCACGGCCTGGCCGATGAACACCTGGCTGCCGACCTCGAAACGTTCGCCGCGCCAACCGGTCCGGAGGACGAGGATGCCGTCGCGCGGGGCCTTCACCTGCAACTCGGTGACGGCGCGGCCGAGGGTCGCGACTTCGGTTTCCAGCTGGGTCAATTCGGCCTCGACCAGCACGCGTTCCGCGGCGCGCTGGGCGCGGCCGGCGGCGTAGCGCTGCTCGAACAGCGCATCGCGCTGCTCGGCGCGGCTGCGATCGATAACAAGCTTGCGGTACTCCACCGAGCGCAACAGCTCGGCCGGCTGTTCGGTCTTGCGCTCGGCCTTGATGCGCTCGGCGCGCTGCTCCTCGAGCGTGAGGGCTTCGGTGCGCTCGCGCTCCGCGAGGTCGAGCAGAAGGCGCTCGCGTTCGCTGCGCTTCTCGCGCCGCTTGCTCTCGGCCTCCTGTAGGCGGCGCTGCACTTCCGCGCCATCGAAGGCCACCACCACATCGCCGGCCTTCACCCGCGAACCGTCGGGCGCCATCTGCGTCACCTGGTACTGCCACTGGTTCTCGACCGCCGGTGGTGCGATGGCGTCGCTGCGCGCCGCGGCGATCTCGCCCTCCAGGCGCAGCGTGCCGGCGGTGTTCGCCGCGGCGGCGGTGCCCGGGGGCGCGGCGGCCGGCGCGGCGTCCGCGATCGGGGCGCCGGCCTCGATGCGCGCGCTCATTCCGGGCTTGAGGGCCAGGCCAACGGACCCTTCGAGGGTCACTTCGACGGTGAAGTAGCGGCCGCTGCCCCACTCGGCCTTCGGCTCAGGCGCACCGGCGATGCTGGCGATGCGCCCGGTCAGCGCTCGGCCCGGCAGCGCATCGAAGCGAACCTGCACCGCCTGGCCGGACCGCAGGCCGGGGCGGTCGACTTCGAGCACCCAGGCGCGCACGGCGAGCTCGCCGGCACCCACCACTTCGCCGATGGCCATGCCGGGATTCGCCGAAGCCCCAACCTCGAAGCGTTGGCCACTCCACGGATGGAAGCCGAACACCGCGGTACCGGCCCGGGTGGCGCGCTGCTCGGCGCGGGCGATCTGCCGCTCGGCGAACACGAGGTCGGCCTCGAGCTGGGCCACTTCCAGCGCGCCGTCGCGCGCGCGGCGCTGCACGCCGGCTTCGGCGCTGGCGAGCTCCTGGCGCTTCAACACGATCTCGCGACGGGCGCGCTCGGCTTCGCCCTGATAGCGGTCGTAATCGATGCGCGCGAGGTAGTCGGCCGGGATCGCCGCATCCACTTCGGCCTTGGCCAGCGCGGCCTCGGCGTCGACCAGCGCGAGTGCGGCGTCGACGCGGCGCACGTCGAGCTCGGCGCGCTCCTTGTCGATGCGGGCCTTCGCCAGCGCGATCTGCGTCTTCAGCGCGTTGATCTGCGCGGTGGCCGCGCCGGGATCGATGCGCACGAGGACGTCACCGGGCTTCACCGCGCCGCCGTCCGCGGCGAGCTGGCGCAGCACGACAGGATTGCTGTTCGACATCGGCGCGTAGATGGTCTCGGCGTCCGAGGAGCGCACCACGCCACTGAGCATCACGCGGCGCGCGTCGTCGGCCGCGTCGGCCTGCGCATGGACAGGGGCCATGTGCAGCAGGGCCGCCATCGCGAGGAGCAGGGACCTACTGGCGCTGGTCATCGTCCACCTTGCCGTCTTTCATGCGCACCTGCCGCGGCAAGCTGGCGGCCAGCGCCATGTCGTGGGTCACCATCACCACGGTCTGTCCCGCGGCGTGCAGTTCATGCAGCAGCGCGAGGATGTCGGCCGCGCTCTTGGAATCAAGGTTGCCGGTGGGCTCGTCGGCGAGCAGCAGGGCCGGCTCGAGCACCAGCGAACGCGCGATCGCGGCGCGCTGCATCTGGCCGCCCGAAAGCTCCGAGGGCCGGTGTTCCATGCGTGCGCCAAGGCCGACGCGCTCCAGCAGTTCGCGGGCGCGCGCTTCGACATCGTGGGCGAAGGGCGTGCGCGAGAAGCGCATCGGCAGCAGCACGTTCTCGAGCACCGTCAGCCGCGGCATCAGGTGGAAGCTCTGGAACACGAAGCCAATGCGGCGGTTGCGCAGGTCACTCAACTGGCCGTCGTCGAGGCCGGCAACATCGGTGCCTTCCAGGAGGTAGTGGCCGGCGTCGGGGCGGTCAAGGCAGCCGAGCACGTTGAGCAGGGTCGACTTGCCCGAGCCCGACGGGCCGGTGACGCCGACGAACTCGCCGCGCTCGATGGTGAGGTCGACGCCGTCCAGGGCGTTCACTGTCTGCCCGCCGGTGCGGTACCGGCGTGCAATGTCCTTGAGTTCGATCATGGAGAGCGAGGATGCCGATGGGCGCGTGATGGTCGCAGCGAGACGGGTCTTTCGGGCTTGGATCGTATCCCTCGGACAGCGACCTACCGGGCGTTCCGAGTTACAACCTCAGCATTGCCGTTCGAGTCGATAGTGAAAACGAACCGCCAAGCCAAACGAACCGCAACAGGCGTGACCGAGAGCGCACCTGTGCATTCATCATCTGAGGTCTCGGCAGCGTCAGCTGTCTCGAATTCACACACGGCCGCAGCAAAGTACGGCCAGCGCTCGAGAGTATCCAGAATGCTTTTCCTCATGGCGTTCAAGGATTCGGACTGCTCTAGAGCGCAAGGTTCTCCCGGAAATCTCTCAAACTGTACGTCTTGAACGTCGCCCTCGTCCGTCACGGTGTACGAGACGCAGAGTGTCACCGCTGTGCCAGTCGGCAATTCATGGTGTTCCGGGAAAGCGGGCAGCGGCAATGGACCAATTTCACCCGGCAACAAAAACTTTTGGTTTGATGCAACCGAAACCTGCTTTGCTCCAACTGGAAGATTCGCGTAACCCTCGACACGGAGTGCGTCGTGGCGGCAACCGGCGATCATAAGCAGTGCGACAAGAAGAAACACAGTGGGAAATCGCATCGGCATCTCTGGTGTTGGAAGCAGCGACCCGAAATCGGGTCGCTGCAGGCGCACTTACTCCAGCGGTCCAGTCTCAGGCAGCTTTTCGCAAGTCACCACTCTGCCTTTCGCTTCACAAGACCAACCGGGGGGTGAGGGCACGGGTCCATCCGGTAGCGTCGGCGTGGAATCTTCTGCGAATGCCGAAGCTGACGAGAGAAGCAGACCAGCTAGTACCAATGCTCGATAGTACGATTTCATTGATCATCCTTTTTCAAGAGCCGCTTTTTTGCGGCAACGCACCATCCCCCCCCCTGCACTTTTGTCAACCGGCGGATGGGCCTCTGCGTTACTTCACCGCACGCAGCACGAAGCTCGAATTGACGTCGGCCACCTGCCCACCGGCCAGCAGGCGGTCGAGCAGGAAGCGCGAGAAGTGCTCGAGGTCCTGCACCCGGACTTCGATCAGGTAGTCCATGTCGCCGGTCAGCGCGTGGCAGCGCTCCACTTCGTCCCAACCGTTGATGCTCTCGGCAAAGCGGGCGATGTCGGCGGCACCGTGGCTCTTCAACTGCACGCGCACGAAGGCGCGCAGGTTCAGACCCAGCTTCGAGGGATCAACCTCGGCGCGGTAGCCGGTGATCACTCCGTCCGCCTCGAGACGCTGCACGCGGCGCAGGCAGGCGGAAGGCGACAGGTTCACGCGTTCGGCCAGCTCGACATTGCTCAGCCGCCCTTCCGCCTTCAGGGCGCGCAGCAGGGCGAGGTCGGTGCGGTCGAGCGTCGTCGTCTGCATGTTCGTTTCCTCACTGCCAAGCCGTGCGCACGATTATTGCTCAATTGGCGCCGATTCCTGCAACTTCGCAAGCCTGTTGCGCCCGTGCGGCGCCACAATAGGCGCCCCTGCTTCCGGTCACCTGCCATGAACGCCCAGCCCCGCCGCGTCGAACACCTGCAGACCGACAAGGGCAGCGTGCCGGTCTACACCACGGCGGTGATCGAGCAGCCCTGGTCGACCTACAGCGCCACCGACCATGCGGTCTGGACGCAGCTGTTCCGCCGCCAGCGCGAGCTGCTGGTGGGCCGCGCCGACGACGAGTTCCTGCGCACGCAGGACGCGATGGGCATGGGCGAGGACCGCATTCCGAAGTTCGACGAGCTCAACCGCATGCTGCGCGCGCGCACCGGCTGGGAGCTGATCGGCGTCGAGGGCCTGCTGCCCGAGCTCACCTTCTTCGAGCACCTCGCCAACAAGCGCTTCCCCGTCACCTGGTGGATCCGCACGCCGGAGCAGCTCGACTACCTCAGCGAGCCGGACCTCTTCCACGACCTGTTCGGCCACGTGCCCCTGCTGATGAATCCGGTGTTCGCCGACTACATGCAGGCCTACGGCCAGGGCGGCGTGCGTGCGCACGGCTTCGGGCCCGAGGCGCTGGCGCAGCTGACGCGCTTGTACTGGTACACGGTGGAGTTCGGCCTGATCAACACCGCCGCCGGGCTGCGCATCTACGGCGCCGGCATCCTCAGCTCGAAGGGCGAGTCGGTGTACTGCCTCGACTCGGCCGCGCCGAACCGCATCGGCTTCGACCTCGAGCGGATCATGCGCACGCGATTCCGCATCGACACCTTCCAGAAGACCTACTTCGTCATCGACAGCTACGAGCAGCTGATGGAGGCCACGCGCCCGGACTTCGCGCCGATCTACGCGCGACTGGCCGGCCAGGACACCCTGCCCGCCGGGCTGGTTCTTGACCGTGACCGGGTGTTCACCCGCGGCAGCGGTGAAGGCTGGTCAAACGACGGCGACGTCTGACGCCGCGCACGTCGCCCGGCGGGCACCGATGGGTATGATCCGGGGACCTTGTTGACCGGAGTCCCGGCATGGTCGTGGCTGCCCGCTTCGTTCCCTCCTCGCCGGCCGTGGCGTGCGCACTGCTGCTCGGCCTGCTGCCCGGGGCACTGAGCGCCGCGCTCCGCGTCGAGGTCCGCAGCGGCGGGCAGCCGGTGGCGTCGGCGGTCGTCACGCTGACGCCGATCGGCCGTGCGGCCGCCGTCACACCGATCGATGCGGTGATGGACCAGGTGAACAGTGAGTTCCAGCCACGGGTGCTGGTGGTGACGAAGGGTTCGCGGGTGCGCTTCCCGAACAGCGACACGATCCGCCACCAGGTGTACTCGTTCTCGGCGGCCAAGCGCTTCGAGCTGCCGCTGTACACCGGGACGCCGCCGGACCCGGTGGTCTTCGACCGCGCGGGGGTGGTCACGCTCGGCTGCAACATCCACGACTGGATGAAGGGTTACGTGGTCATCGTCGAGACGCCGCACCACGCCGTCACCGGGGCGGACGGGCGGGTGACCCTCGACGCGCCGGACGGTGCGTACCTGCTCACCGCGTGGCACGAGCGCCTACCCACCCCCGACGCGGCGCCGAAGACGCCAATCACGCTGCCGATGGCTGGCCCCGCAACCCTCGAGTTGCCCTTGGCCCCGCCGCCGCCGCCGCGCGGCACCGACCGCCTGCGCGCCCTGCAGGACAAGTTCCGCACTCCGCCACGTGAGTGACGCGCCGGCCGCCGCCACGCCACGTGCCGGGCTGCGCTTCGGCACCAAGCTCGTGCTCATCCTCGCCGGGCTGGTCTTGATGCTGCAGCTGGCCGGCTGGCTGACGGTGCAGGTCGCCGTGCGCAACGGCGTCGACCAGCAGCTGGTGGACGGGCTCGAGGTCGGCGCGCGCGTCTGGGAACGCCTCGACGATGCCCGACAGCGGCAGCTGCTCGAGCGCGTGTTCGTGCTGGCCGACGATTTCGGCTTCAAGCAGGCCATCGCGACGCAGGACGGCCCGACGCTGGAATCGATGCTGGAAAGCGCGGCCGGGCGCATCGATGCGCCCTTTGCCATGGTCCTCGCCCCGGACGGTCGCCTGCTGGCGCAGCGCATGCCCGACGGGGCGCTGATCCCGCAGGCGGGCGTGGCGGCGCGCCTCGCGATGGCCCGCGAGCAGGGCTTCGCCTCGGGCGTGGTCGCCCTCGGCGAGCAGCCGGTGCGCTATGCCCTGGTCCCGGTGTTCGCCCCGGACCTCGTCGGCTGGATGGGGCTCGGCCAGGCTTTCGGGAGTGATGAAGCTGAGGAAATCGGTGCCGTCGCCGGCGTCGAGGCCAGCGTGCTGGTCCGCCAGGGCCCGGCATGGCGCGTGGCCGAGGGCACGTGGGCACCGGAGGACGAGGAAGCGGCGTTGCTCGCCACCGGCGTGCCGCGCCTGCTGGTGCACGAGCTCGAGAGCGAGGTCGATCCGGCCATGGCGCTGCGTCTGTCGGCGGAGCAGGGCACGCCCGTCTACCTCGTCCTGCAGGCATCGCGGAAGCGTGCCATGCAGCCGTATGCCGGGCTGCAGGCGCAGGTGCTCTCGCTGTCGTTCGGTGCCACGGTACTGGCCATCATCGCCGCGTTCGCCATCGGACGTCGGGTCAGCGGGCCGGTGGGTGCGCTGGCGCGTGCGGCCGAGCGCATCCGCGGCGGCGAATACGCAACGCGGCTGGCGGTGGTCGGCACCGACGAATTCGCCACGCTCGCCGAGGCCTTCAATGCCATGCAGGACGGCATCGCCGAACGTGAACAGCGGATCGTCCACCAGGCCGGGCATGACGGGCTGACCGGCTTGCCCAACCGCGAGCGCGCCCTTGGCCTGCTGCACGAACGGCTGCGCGATCCGCTGCTCGTCGAGGGCGCGTTGGCGATGGTCGACCTGCGGCGCTTCCACGAAGTGAACGATCTGCTCGGCCATCGGCATGGCGACCTGGCGCTGGCGGAAGTTGCGCGCCGACTTCGGGACAGCGTCGGGGGCCACGACCTCGTGGCGCGTCTCGGCGGCGACGAATTCCTGCTCGCGCTCTGGGGTGCCGATACAGCGTCCGCCGCGGCGCGCGCCGAAGCCCTGGTGGCGGCTCTCGCCGCACCGATGGACGTCGACGGCGCCCCGCTGCGCCTCGACGCCACCCTCGGGCTGGTGCCCTTCCGGCGCGATGATGCGAAGGCTCTGCCGGATGCCCGCACGCTGTTCCGTCGCGTCGAGATCGCCGGCGACCTCGCGAAGCGCGAAGGCCACGCGATCGCGCTGTACCGCGAGGGCATGGACGAGCAGCACTTGCGCCAGCTCGCCATCGTCGGCGAACTGCGCGGTGCGATCGACGACGGTCAATTCACCCTGAACTACCAGCCCAAGGTCGACGTCGCCACCCGCGACGTGCGTCATGCCGAGGCGCTGTTGCGCTGGACGCATCCGACCCTCGGGCGGATCGGCCCCGATGAATTCATCCCGCTCGCGGAGCGCGCCGGCTTGGTGGGCGTGCTGACACGCTGGGTGGTGGATCGCGCCTTCGCGGACATGGCGGACTGGCGGGCTCGGGGCATCGACGTCGGCGTGGCCATCAACCTCTCGGCCATCGACCTCGCCGATCCCGAACTGCCCGGCGCGGTGCTCGAACGCCTGCGCCATCACGGCATTCCCGCGACGCAGGTCATCGTCGAGGTCACGGAAAGCGCGGTGCTGGCTGATCTCGATCGCGCCATCGCCTCGCTCAACGTGCTCCGCGCCGATGGCCTGCGGGTATCGGTGGACGATTTCGGCACGGGGCAGAGCTCGTTGGGCCAGCTCAAGCACCTTCCCGCCGACGAGCTCAAGATCGACAAGAGCTTCGTGCTCCAGCTGGCGCCCGGCAGCGAGGACGAACGTATCGTGCAGTCCATCGTCCAGCTCGGCCACGCGCTGGGCCTCAAGGTCGTCGCCGAGGGATTGGAAACCGAAGCCGGCCTCGACGTGCTGGCGCGCTTGCAGTGCGACGTGGCGCAGGGCTACCACTTCAGCCGACCCTTGCCCGTGGAGGCGCTCACCACATGGATCCTCGCCCACCAACAACTCCTCCGCGCCGCCGCGGGAGAGCCCGCATGACCGGCGTGGCGCCGGCCGCCGCCGCCGTGCTGTTGCTGGCGACGGCATCGTTCGCTGCGGCCGCGCCGTCGGAACTCGCCACGCGCGACGCCGTGGGACATGCGGGGCGCCTGCTCGCCACCGGCGGCGCCAGCATGATCGAAGGCAGCGCGGGTGGCGGCATCGTGCCTTGGGCCGTGATCGCGGGCTACGGCACCGAGGACCAGTGGGGCGCCGCGGCGTTCGCGACACGCGTCGAAGTCCGCGACTACGCGCTCACCAGCCAGGGCGTCGCCTTGGGCTGGCGCAACCGGATCGAGCTGGGGGTCGCGAGGCAGCAGTTCGGCCTGCCCACGCTGGCCGACGCGCTGTCGCTGCCGACACGCCGCTTCCGCCAAGACATCGTCCACGCGAAGTGGCGGCTCGCCGGGGACCTCGTCTACACGCCGATGCCGCAGCTCACGCTCGGTGCGCAGCACAAGACGCAGCGCGATTTCCTCGTGCCATCGCTGGTCGGCGCGCGCGACAACTCCGATATCGATGTCTATCTCTCGGCCAGCAAGCTGTTCCTCGGCGCCGCCGGTGGCCGCCATCTGCTGCTGAACGGCACGCTGCGACGCACCCGCGCCAACCAGACCGGGCTGCTCGGCTTCGGCGGCGACCGCGACGACGGGTACGCGCTGGTTGGCGAAGCGAGCGCCGCGGTGCTGCTGGACCCGCGCTGGGCTGTGGGCGTCGAATACCGGCAGAAACCGGACAATCTCGGCTTCGCCCGCGAGGACGACTGGAAGGATGTGTTCGTCGGTTGGTTCCCGAACAAGCGCGTGGCGGTCGTTGCCGCCCGGGCGGATCTCGGCCGCATCGCCACGCTCGAAGACCAGGAGGGCTGGTATGTCTCGCTGCAGCTCAGTCACTAAGGCGGACGTCCCCGCTCGCGCTGTTTCGGTGCCGCGTCTGCGCGCGGTGCTCGTCGCGATCGCGCTTTCGGTCCTGCTCGCCGGCTGCGCCAGTGCCCCAGCGAGGCAGGGCACCACGCTCTACGAGCGTCTCGGCGGCGAGGCCGGTGTCGCGGCGATCACCGAAGGCCTGCTCATCCGCAGCGCGGACGATCCGCGCATCCGCGATGATTTCGCCGAAGCCGACATCGTCAACCTGCACACGCGCCTCGTCGAACACCTGTGCGCGCTCACCGGCGGGCCCTGCACCTATGGGGGACGCGACATGAAGGCCGCGCACGTGGGCCTCGGGCTGACGGAAGCCGACTTCAACGCACTGGTCGAGAACCTTGTCGACGCGATGACGGAACGGGGCGTGCCGATCGCCGCGCAGAACGAACTGCTGGCGATCCTCGCACCGATGCGCGGCGAAATCATCCGCCAGTAGTCAGCCGGCGGATGAACACCGGCTCGTCTTGGGGCTGCACGGAACCGGGCCGCCCTTCAACGCGAGACGACGAAACGTGCAGCGATCTGGGCCAACTGGCCGGTCTGTTCGTTCATGGCCTGTGCCGATGCCGCCATTTCCTCGACCAAGGCCGAGTTGGCTTGCGTGACCTGGTCCATCTGCGTGACCGACTGATTGACCTCCGCAAGGCCCTTCGCCTGCTCAACGGAAGCCGCCGTGATCTCGGTGATGATCTCGGCCACTTTCTGGGAGGACGCCACGATGTCCTCCATGGTTTGGCCGGCTTTCTGGGCCACACCCGCGCCGGTCGCAATCTTGGAGACGGACTCGTTGATCAGTGCGGCGATTTCTTTCGCCGCGGTGGCGGAACGTTGCGCCAACGCCCGCACTTCCGCAGCAACAACGGCAAACCCGCGACCCTGGTCTCCTGCGCGCGCGGCCTCAACCGCCGCGTTGAGCGCGAGGATATTGGTCTGGAAAGCGATGCCATCGATGGTGCTGGTGATGTCCGCCATGCGGCGTGATCCCGCCTCGATATCTCGCATCAGCGCAACGACCTGCTGCACGGTCTCACCGCCCTCGCTGGCGACGCCCGCGGCCCGCGAAGCCAACTGCTTCGCCTCTTGGGCATGCGCAGTGCTTTGCTTCACCGTGGCATTCATCTCCTCCATCGCAGCGGCGGTTTCCTCGACGCTCGCGGCGGCCTGTTCGGTGCGCTTTGAAAGATCCATGTTGCCGGCAGCGATCTCCGAGGACGCATCGCCCAATGCGGCGACCGCCCGCTGGACTTCACCGATGGTCGTCGCGAGGGCATCCGCCGTCGCGTTGGCGTTGCGATTGAGCTCGCCAAAACTGCCCATCAACTCCGCCGAGGAGCGCACGGTGAGGTTGCCTTGGGCCAAGGCCGCCATCGTCACCTGCACCTCGTCGATGGCTTGGCTGGTGAGGTCCATCAGGGAGTTGAAGATGCGGGCGAGTTCCTGGTATCGCGGATCATCGGTCTGGAGCTCGACGCGTGCCGTAAGAATTCCCGCCGCAGCCTTCTGGGCGACATTGCGCAGTCCGTGACGGAAGTTGGTGTCGTCCGTGCGGTCTTGCCACTCGAGTGCTGTACCAAGCCGCTCGCCATTGGCACCGAACACCGGCGTTGCCGTGAGATCGAAGTGCATGCCGCCAACCGCAAGTTTGGCCCGGTGCGCCGTCGCCAACGTCGGCATGAGAGCGCGCTGATGTGCCGGGTCGCGATGGAACCGGTCAAAGTTGCTGCCCAGAATGTTGCTCGCCCTGAAGTCGGGCAAACGCTCACGAATCGCCGCTTCCCCCTGGGTCAGGGTGCGGATGACCGCGGGGTTGACGTAAACAATTTTGCCCTCGGCGTCGGCGATCATCATGCCGCTGGCAGCGCCATCGAGGGCGCTGCGCACGCGGGCGTTTTCAGTAGCGATTTCACGCTCGCGCTCGATTCGATCGCGCAATTGCGTCTGCATGTTGGAAAGCGTGCGCAGCAGGCGTGCCGTTTCATCACGCCCCTCGAGGACGATGACGGAGTCAAAGTGCCCTTCGGCGACCCGGCCAGCAACATCGACCGCCCGGCCGAGGGGTCGGACGACGCTACGGGTGATCGCCCACGCCACGGCGCCGCCGACCGCGATCGCCACCAGCGTCAGCAGCACGAGAATCCGCGAGAACCCATTGGCCACCGACGTGGCGTTTGTGGCCTCGATCTTGTTCTTTTCTTCTTCCCGGTCGATGAACTGGTTGATTCGCGCGAGCCATTCCACGAAAGCAGGCTTTGCCTCGGCGAGAAGGAGCGCCTGCGCACCCGCCACGTCACCCGAGGCACGCAACGCGCGAACCTCCTCGATCAAGGGCAGCGTCTTTGCTTCGATCTCTTTGATCCCTGCGAGGATGCGACGCTCCTCGTCGTCGGCCCCCACCATGAGCTCGTCCAACGGTGCCGCCGACGCGGCGTAAGCTTCCGCGAGACGATCAATGGCACCCTCTGCTTCCGCGCGACCCTCCGGGTCATCGACGAGAACGACGTCCCGCAGCTCGATGGCGCGATCGTGCACGCTGCCGCGGAAATTGATGGCATAGCGCTGCTTGACACTATTGATCTCGTTGATCTGGGCCAAGGCGCGATCGATCACACCGACGCGCTGGATGCCGACGGCGGTGACGACCATCATCAAGACGAGGATCAAGCCAAATCCGAGCAAGAGACGCTGGCCGATGCGGATGGACGACAGATTCACAGGGCACGCTCCAAGGCTTTATTCATTTCTTGCATGGAAAACCATTCTGCGACGACGTCGCAATGAACACTGCGACGCGGCGCATGCTTATCCGCCTTTGACAACAAATGAAACTTTTCCCGGCCGAACAAGCATGAGCCGTTGGCGACGTTAGAATCGGGCCGATCTGACGTCCAATGCATGTTGTATCGTTACCCATGCATCCAATGCATTGAAATGATTCAAGGTGCCAAACATATGGATCTGAAGAAGCTCCGACATCTGGTCGCCATCGCCGACGAGGGCGGCTTCGTCAAAGCTGCAAGGCGCCTTCATATGTCCCAGCCAGCGTTGAGTCGAAGCATTCAGGCGCTGGAGGCGGAAGCAGGCGTCCCCCTGATCGATCGAGGCACGCGCTCAGGCGGGCTGACCCCAGCGGGCGCCTTTGTCCTGGATCGCGCGAGGAAGCTGCTTTTCGCCTCGGGATGCCTCGATCGGGATTTGGCCCTGTATCGCGAACGCCAGCTGGGCCAACTCGCGTTCGGCGTCGGGCCGTTTCCGGCCGCAATGTTCCTCCCTAACCTGGTGCAGGACCTGAGGCGTGAGCACGCCGAGGTGCGCATCAAGCTGGAAATCAGTCACGGCTCCAATTTGCTTCAGTACTTGCGGAACGAGAAGATTGATTTCTTCGTCTCCGACACCCGCGATTTCGCGACCGAGGACGATATCGCGATCGTTCCGCTTCCACGTCAGCCCATGGGTTTCTTCGTCCGAAGCGGACACCCGATCACGGCGCTCCGTACAGTAAAAGCAGAGGCACTCGTTGATTTCGGCCTCGCGACCGTCGAGCCGCCTCGATCAGCAAGGGACACCGTTTCGTCCGCGATGGGGGTGGAATCGAGCTCACTTCCCGTGGTTCTGGAGTGCAACGATCTTTCGACGCTGAAGCAGGCGGCATTGGCCTCGAATGCCATCCTGTGCGCGGCTCGCGTGGCGATGGTCGACACCGTTGCGGATGGCCGATTCATCGCGTTGAACGTCAAGGATATGCCACCTCTGCATTCCGAAATGGGCGTCGCCTCAATCAAGGGGAGAAGTGCTTCGCCTTTGGTCGAATCGGCGATCCGCAGGATCGTCTCTATGGCGACGTCCGTCTCGACGTCGCCATCCGAGCCTACTTCCCGATGCAAAAACTGCTGAATATCCGACCCAGCAGCGCATCGCTGCTGATCCGGCCGGTGATCTCACCGAGCGCGTCCTGCGCCAGCCGCAAGTCTTCCGCTGCCAACTCACCCTGACGCGCGCGCAGCTGCGCTGCGGCGTCGGCAAGATGCGTTCCGGCGCGGACGATGGCCTCGACGTGGCGCGTGCGGGCGGAGAACGCGCCGCTGCTGCCTTCGCCCACGCCCGCCGCATCGCGCAAGCGCTCCCGGAGGGCGCCTAGGCCGAGGCCATGCGGGGCGTCGATCCATAGGTGCCATCCGTCGTCGCGCTGTTCCACCCGGCCTGCGGTTCCGGTGAGGTCGGCATGGGTATGCACCCAAAAGACCCGCGACGCCACGTCGCGTTCCTGCCGCAATCGCGCCATCGCCACGTCGGCCTCGCGATCGTCGAGCACCGCTAACACAAGATCGGCCTTCGCCACTTCGGCGCGCGCGCGACGGATGCCCTCGGCTTCGACGACATCGTCGGTCTCGCGCAGTCCTGCGGTGTCGACCAACGTCAGCTCGAAGCCATCGATGCGGATGACGTCGCGGAGCACGTCGCGCGTGGTACCAGCGATCGGCGTGACGATGGCGCGCTCCGAACCGGCCAGCGCGTTCATCAGCGCGCTCTTGCCGGCGTTCGGCGCGCCGACGATCACCACGTGCAGGCCGTCGACCAGTCGCACGCCGCGCGCCGCATCGCGATGGAGGGCCGCATGCAGCGCCTCGACGCGCGCCAGCCTCGCGGCCAGCTCGGGAGCGGCGAGGAAGTCGATCTCCTCCTCGGGGAAGTCGATGGCCGCCTCGACGTGCACGCGCAGCAGGGTGAGCGCTTCCACCAGTTCGTCGACGCGGGCGCTGAAGACGCCGTCCAGCGAACGCCGGGCGGCGCGCAAAGCCGCATCGGACGATGCAGTGATCAGGTCGGCGACGGCTTCGGCCTGCGCGAGGTCAAGCTTGCCCTCGAGGAAGGCGCGCTCGCTGAACTCGCCGGGGCGCGCCGCGCGCGCGCCAAGCGCGAGGCAGCGCGCCACCACCTGCGCAAGCAGGCGCGGGTTGCCATGGCCCTGCAGCTCGACGACGTCCTCGCCGGTGAAGCTGCGCGGCGCGTCGAAGGCGATCACCAGCCCATCGTCGATGACTTCGCCATCCGCACCGTGGAAACGGACGTAGCGGGCCTGTCTCGCCACGAAGGGTCGTTCCGTCGCACACAGCGCTTCGGCGATGGGCTTCGCGCGCGGCCCGGACAGGCGCACCACGCCGATACCGGCGGCGCCGTTCGCGGTGGCCACGGCCACGATGGTGTCGCGTTCGCTCATGGCGCGAAGCCTAGCGCGGCGGCGAGCGCCAAGTAGCCCGCACATGCGACGAGGCCCGCTTGCGCGGGCCCCGTCATTGATCTTTGCGTGGGTGATCGGCTCACTTCGCCTTGGTGACCGCCGGGGTCGTCGGACCACCGTAGCGCTTGGTCATCCACCACTGCTGGGCGAGGCCGAGCACGCCGTTGGTGAGCCAGTACAGCACAAGGCCCGACGGGAAGAAGGCGAACATCACGCCGAAGATCACCGGCATCCACTGCAGGACCTTCTTCTGCATCGGGTCCATGCCCGGGCTCGGCGTCAGCTTCTGCGTGGCCCACATCACAGCCAGGTTCAGCGCCGGCAGGATGAAGAGCGGATCGGGCGCGGTGAGGTTGTCGATCCACAGCATCCACGGTGCCTGGCGCAGTTCGACGGACTCAAGCAGCACCCAGTACAGCGCGAGGAAGATCGGGATCGGCACCAGCATCGGCAGGCAGCCACCCAGAGGATTGATCTTCTCCTTCTGGTAGAGCTCCATCATCGCCTGGTTGAACTTCATGCGGTCTTCGCCGTACCGCTCCTTGAGCTGCTCGATGCGCGGCGCGACGGCGCGCATGCGGGCCATGCTCTGGTACTGCTTCGCCGACACCGGGTAGAGCAACAGCTTGATGATCACGACGATGCCGATGATCGCCCAGCCCCAGTTGCCGAACAGGCCGTGGAGAGCGTTGAGCACCCAGAACAGCGGCTGCGCGAGGAAGCTGAAGATGCCGTAGTCGAGCGACAGCGGCAGCGAGGGGTGCACCGCTTCCATCGGGCCCTGCAGCTTCGGGCCGACCCACAGGGTGAGATCGACGCGATCGCTTCCGCCGGGCGGCACGGTCACCGCCTGGCCGACGCTGCGCGCGGCGAAACGGCCACCGTCCACCGCGTGCAGCGAGAAGACCTGCGGCTGGCTCTTCGGCGGCACCCAGGCCGACACGAAGTGGTGCTGCAGCATCGCAATCCAGCCGTCGGTCACGGTCTTGTCGAGCGTGCCGTCGTCGACGAAGTCCTCGAACCGGCGCTTCTCGAAGTGGTCGCTCGAGCTGTACCAGGCCGAGCCGACGAAACTGAAGCTCTCTGGGTTGGTGAACATCGCCGTCTTGCCGGGCGGCGGCGGCGGCACGCGGAGCAACTGCTGGTAGAGGTTGCCGGTGAACGCGGCAGCACCCTCGTTGACCAGCTCATGGCGCACGCCGATGGCGTAGCTGCCGCGGGTGACGGTGTAGACCTTGCGCACCGTCAGGCCGCTGGCGGCGTCGCGCCAGACCATCGGCAGTTCGATCGTGTTCGCGCCGTCGGCCAGCGTCAGGGTCGAGCCCGGGGTTTCGAAGGTGTAACGCGCATCGGCGCCCGGGGCGGTGGTGGTGCTCAGCCAGCCGGTCTGCGCGATCTCGAACCGCGAGGGTTCGCGGTCGAACAGGATGACGTTGCCCTTCTCGGGATTCTCCTGGTCCAGCGGGTAGTCGAGCAGCTCGGCGAAGACCAGCGTGCCGCCCACCGAGTCAACCCGCAGGCGCAGCACGTCGGTGAGGATCTCGACGCTGGCGGCCGACGCATCGAGGGTTGGAGTCGGCGTGGCTGCGACTGCGGGCATGGCCTGCGGCGCATCGACCACCGTGGGCAAGCCCGACGCGGCATCGGCCGTTGTCGCGGCTGCGGGGGCGGCATTCGGCGCATCGGCGAGGCTGGGGAGCCCGGCGGTTCCAGCGTCCGCGACCACCGCGGCGACCGGCGCTGGAGGCGGGGTCGTCGGCGTGGTGGTGAAGCGGGTCCACTCGAAAGCCATCAGGATCGCGACGGCGACCCAGGCGAACAACAGGAAAGCGCGGTTCTGGTTCATGCGTTCACTCGCCCGGTGACGCCGTGGGGCGCGGGGCAGGGGCGCCCTCGGGGGCGGATAAGGAGGGAGTGTCGGAAGGGGAGGTGGGTGCGGACGTCGCGGATGCAAGCCCGGCGGCCGCGTCACGGCGAGGGATTGTGCCGGTGGGCGATGACGGCGGCAACGCGATCAGTCGATCCCAGAGATGCGCGAGATCCTTTCGCAGCGCGGCCTTGTCCAGGGCGCCGCACCCGACGCGGGCGACGACGATGCAGTCGCCGGCAGGCAGGTCGCGGTAACGCAGGCGGAAGCTCTCGCGGACCTGGCGCTTGATGCGGTTACGGACCACCGCATCCGGGCTGACCTTGCGGCTGACCGCCATCCCCAAACGACAAAAGCCCCCATCGCGCAAGCGCAGATGGAGGCTGAAGTGGCGCGTACTCACGCGCCGGCTGTCGGCGAAAGCGTCGCGGTAATCACGCCCGGTGCGGACGCGAACGTCGACCGGAAAGCGGGCGCTCACGCCGCGCGCGCCGGTCGATGACGCCGGATCGCTTAGGCGCAGAGGCGCTTGCGGCCCTTCGCGCGGCGGCGCGACAGGATCTTGCGGCCGTCGACGGTCGCCATGCGGGCACGGAAGCCGTGGTCGCGGGCGCGCTTGAGGTTGCTGGGCTGGTAGGTGCGCTTGGTGGCCATGGGTCACCTCGGTAGGTGGAAGAAAAGAGGCGGGAGATTACGCGCCGGACCCGCCTCCGTCAAGCGACGCCGCGCTTGGCGGGCCGGGGCGGCGACGCTATGCTGCCAACCCATCCCACTTATCCACAGCCGCGTCCCCACGGAGGCGGGGGTGGGCTATACGCCACTGAAACTGTCCATGGAATCCGCCTGGCCCCGTTGCCTCGAACGTCTTGAAGCCGAATTTCCGGCCGAAGACGTCCAGACCTGGCTCAAGCCGTTGCATGCCGACGAGCGCGTGGACGGCCTCACGCTGTACGCGCCGAACGCCTTCGTGGTCGACACGGTGCACGAGCGCTACCTGGGCCGCATCCGCGAGCTGCTGGCCCATTACGCCGGCGAACCCCTGAGCGTGCAGGTGACCGTCGGCAGCGCGCCGCGTCCCGCCGCGGCCGGCCGCGAGCCGGGCACCGCCCCGCCGGCCCCAACGGCGGCGGCGGCCCTGCGTGCCGCCCTTCCCGAGCTCCCGAGCAACGTCGACCCGGCCTACACCTTCGAGAACTTCGTCGAGGGTCGCAGCAACCAGCTCGGCAAGTCGGCGGCCCTCCAGGTGGCCCAGAACCCGGGCCGGGCCTACAACCCCTTGCTGCTTTATGGGGGCACCGGACTCGGCAAGACCCACCTGATGCATGCCGCTGGCAACCTGATGCGCCAGCTCAACCCGGGCATGCGCGTCCTCTACCTGCGCTCCGAGCAGTTCTTCTCCGCGATGATGAAGGCGCTGCAGGAGAAGTCGATGGACCAGTTCAAGCGCCAGTTCCACACCGTGGACGCGCTGCTGATCGACGACATCCAGTTCTTCGCCGGCAAGAACACCACGCAGGAGGAGTTCTTCCACACCTTCAATGCGCTGTTCGACGGCAAGCAGCAGATCATCCTCACCTGCGACCGCTACCCGCGCGAAGTCGAGAACCTCGAGCCGCGGCTGAAGTCGCGTCTCGGCTGGGGCCTGTCGGTGGCGATCGAGCCGCCGGACTTCGAGACCCGTGCCGCCATCCTCGGGGCCAAGGCCCAGGCGCGCGGCGTGGCGCTCCCGGACGAGGTCGCGCTGGTGATCGCCAAGCGCATGCGTTCCAACGTCCGCGACCTCGAAGGCGCGCTCAATACGCTGGCGGCCCGGGCCAACTTCCTCGGCAAGCCCATCACGGTGGATTTCGCGCAGGAAACGCTGCGCGACCTGCTGCGCGCGCAGCAGCAGGCGATCTCCATCCCGAACATCCAGAAGGCCGTGGCAGACTACTACCAGCTGCGCGTGGCGGACCTCCTGTCCAAGCGCCGGACCCGCTCGCTGGCGCGCCCGCGCCAGGTGGCGATGGCCCTGGCCAAGGAGCTCACCGAGCACAGCCTGCCGGAGATCGGCGACGGCTTCGGTGGCCGCGACCACACGACGGTGCTGCACGGCTGCCGGGTGATCCGCGACCTGATGCAGACCGACGGCAAGCTGCGCGAGGACTGGGACAAGCTGGTGCGAAAGCTGACGGAGTGAGGGGACGGGAAACGCCGTCGACAGGCCGTGCACAGCCTGTGGACAACGTGGGACAACTCGAAAACCGTCTGCGTTGCCCACCGTTATCCACACGGTTGTTCTTCCGGTTCCCCACAGCGTTTCGGCGATAAAGTTCAACAGAATCAAGGCTTTGGAAAGTTTTTCAGCGTTTTCCCAGGCCTCTACCACCACCATTGATAGATTTATCCAACGACGGAAATAGGCCCCGACCGCATGCGCTTCTCCCTGTCACGCGAAGCCCTTCTGAAGCCCCTCCAGCAAGTGGTTGGCGTGGTGGAGCGCCGCCAGACCCTCCCCGTCCTGTCGAACCTGCTGGTTGAAGTGCGCGGCGTCGAGTTGTCGCTCACCGGCACCGATCTGGAAGTCGAGATGGTGGCACGGGCCGTGGTGGAGGACGCCGAGGATGGCGAGACCACCATCCCCGCGCGCAAGCTGTTCGAGATCGTCCGCGCGCTGCCAGACGGTTGCCGCGTGACCGTGGTCGTCAGTGGCGACAAGGCCACCGTTTCGGCTGGTCGCAGCCGGTTCACCCTGGCGACCTTGGCCGCGAACGACTTCCCCTCTGTCGACGCGCTCGAAGGCGTGGAGCGCGTGTCGCTCTCCGAAGCCCTGCTCAAGGACCTCATCGAGCGCAGCGCCTTCGCCATGGCGCAGCAGGACGTCCGCTACTACCTCAATGGCCTGCTGTTCGACCTGCGCGGTGATTCCCTGCGCTGCGTGGCCACCGATGGCCATCGCCTCGCGTTGTGCGAAGCCGCCCTGCCCGGCGGCACCGGCACCAAGCGCCAGATCATCGTGCCGCGCAAGGGCGTCCTGGAACTCCAGCGTCTTCTTGAGGGCGGCGACCGCCTCGTGGAGCTGGAACTGGCGCGCAACCACCTGCGCCTGCGCCGCGAGGATGTGAGCTTCACCACCAAGCTGATCGATGGCCGTTTCCCGGATTACGAAGCGGTGATTCCGATCGGCGCCGACAAGACGGTGGAGCTGGACCGCGAAGTGCTGCGCTCGGCACTGCAGCGCGCGGCCATCCTCTCCAATGAGAAGTTCCGCGGCGTGAAGCTCGAGGCGGCCCCGGGCCTGCTGCGCATCGTCGCGCACAACCCGGAGCAGGAAGAGGCCCACGAGGAGCTCGAGGTCGAGACGCGTATCGATGGTCTGGCCATCGGCTTCAACGTCACCTACCTGCTGGATGCGCTCGCCGCCCTGAAGGGCGAGTCGGTCGTCCTGAACCTCCGTGACGCCAATTCCTCGGTGCTGGTGCGGGAGAGGGACAGCGATCGCAGCCGCCACGTGGTGATGCCGCTGCGCCTGTGACCGGTTGGCTTGCCGCCACGGTGAACGCCCCGACGCCCGGTTCTGCCGGGCGTCGCGCTGTCGGGCGTCGTTCGTCGCTCCGTAGGACTGTCTTGCAGGCCTTCCGTCGGATGAGGGCGGGTCGTGCGCGTTGACTCGGTCGACATCCGCGGGCTCCGTTGCCTGCGCTCCGTGTCGTTGGCTCTGCCTGCTGCCGGGGCTTGGCTGGTGGGACCGAACGGCGCCGGCAAGACCAGCGTGCTCGAGGCCCTCTGCTTGCTGGGGTTCGGGCGGAGCTTCCGCGGTCGTGTTGCCGATGGCTTGGTGCAACGGGGCGAGGCGGCGTTGGAGGTGGTGGCGCGCTGGACCGACGATGCGGGGCGGGCCCGTGTTTCCGGGCTCCGTCATGCCGGGGATCAGTGGGAGGCGCGGTTGGATGGCGCTGCGGTGGGTAGCCTGAGTGAGCTGGCCGCCCCGTTTCCGGTGCTCTGCTTCCATCCGGAGTCCTCGCAAGTGGTGACCGGGCCAGCCGAAGAGCGGCGCCGGGCTCTGGATTGGCTGGCGTTCCACGTGGAACTTCGCTTTGCGGAACTGGCCCGGCGCTATGGGCGTGCCCTCAAGCAGCGAAACGCCCTACTTCGCGCCGGGGCGCAGGACGTGGAGTTCGACCCCTGGGAACGGGAGATGGGCTTGATGGCGGAAGGCCTAGCCGCCCAGCGGGCGACGGCCTTGGGCCTGTGGCAACCCGCCCTCGACCGCGTCTGGCCGACGCTCGCTCCGGGACTCGAGCCACCGTCGCTGCAGTTGCGCCCGGGCTGGCGGCAGTCCGAGGCCCTGCTGACGGATCTGCTTCTGCTCAATCGGGCCCGCGATCGTGAGTTGGGCTACACCACCATCGGCCCGCAGCGCGCCGACGTGGATCTGGGCCAGCCCTGCGGGGTGGATCCCGAGCAGTTGTCGCGGGGTCAGTCCAAGTTGGTGGCCTTGGCGTTGGTTCTCTCCCAGGCCGAGGCGCTTCGTGGGTGGTCGGGGGAGCGGAGCCTGTTGCTCCTCGATGATCTCCAAGCGGAGTTGGATGCGGGTCGACAGGCTGCGGTTCTCGAGTGGGTCGCTTCAGCCGGGTGCCAGACCCTGGTCAGCGGGACCCGTTGGGACCCCGCTCTGTCCGAGCAGACCCCGGGATGGGCGTTGTTCCACGTGGAACACGGCGGCCAGATCAGTGAAGGGGCCGCCGTCTGAGGGGTGGTGTCGGTACCCGCGGCACGGCGAGCCGGCACCCCGGCGGATCAGGGGTTCCACGTGGAACACCAGCCGCCTTCACTCCCCCGGAACGCCTATAATCGAACGGTTCCAGCCCGGCCCCGCGCCGGCCGTCCCGGGTCCACGCCCGCGCCGCTGCCGACGCCCTGCCCTGCTCCATGGGCACCCGGCTGGCCTCTTCTCGGCGTCCGTTGGCTACACCGCCATCGGCCGCCCGCAACGCAGCCGCAGAGCATGACGGAACAGACCCCCAGCACCCCGGCCACCCCGGCCTACGACGCCAACAGCATCACCGCCCTAGAAGGCCTGGAGGCCGTCCGCAAGCGTCCGGGCATGTACATCGGCAACGTCAACGACGGGTCCGGCCTGCACCACATGGTGTTCGAGGTCGTCGACAACTCGGTCGACGAGGCCTTGGCCGGCCACGCGAACATGGTGCTGGTCACGATCCATGAGGACGGCTCGGTCTCGGTGTCGGATAACGGCCGCGGCATCCCGGTCGGCCGTCATGCCAAGGAGAGCGAGAAGCAGGGTCGCGACATCTCCGCCGCCGAGGTGGTGATGACCGTCCTGCACGCCGGCGGCAAGTTTGACGACAACAGCTACAAGGTCTCGGGTGGCCTGCACGGCGTTGGTGTTTCGGTCGTGAACGCGTTGTCGGAGAAGCTGCTGCTCGACATCTGGCGCGAAGGCCACCACTACCAGCAGGAGTACCGTCACGGCGAGCCCGTGTATCCGCTGAAGCAGCTGGAGCCCTCGGAGAAGCGCGGCACCGAGGTCCGCTTCTGGCCGTCCGTCACGGCGTTCAATGAAAACACCGAGTTCCACTACGACATCCTCGCGCGCCGCCTGCGCGAGCTGTCCTTCCTGAACTCCGGGGTCCGGATCGAGTTGGTCGACGAGCGTCCCGACGGCAAGCGCGACCTGTTCGAGTACGAGGGCGGCATCCGCAGCTTCGTCGAGCATCTCGCCCAGCTGAAAACCCCGCTGCACCCCAGCGTCATCTCGATCAGCGGCGAGCAGGACGGCATCGTGGTCGACTGCGCCGTCCAGTGGAGCGACGCGTACCACGAGACGATCTATTGCTTCACCAACAACATCCCGCAGAAGGATGGCGGCACGCATCTGACGGGCTTCCGCTCGGCGTTGACCCGCACCCTCACCCGCTACATCGAGAAGAGCGGCATCGCCAAGCAGGCCAAGATCGCGATGTCGGGCGACGACATGCGCGAAGGCATGATCGCGGTGCTGTCGGTGAAGGTGCCGGACCCGGGCTTCTCCTCGCAGACCAAGGAAAAGCTGGTCACCGAGGCCGTGCGCCCGGTCGTCGATGCCATCTTCGCCGCGAAGCTGGACGAGTTCCTGCAGGAAAACCCTCACGAAGCCCGCGCCATCACCGGCAAGATCGTCGATGCCGCGCGCGCGCGCGAGGCGGCGCGCAAGGCCCGCGACCTGACGCGCCGCAAGGGTGCGCTCGACATCGCCGGCCTGCCGGGCAAGCTGGCCGACTGCCAGGAAAAGGACCCGGCGCTCTCCGAACTCTTCATCGTCGAGGGTGACTCGGCCGGTGGTTCCGCGAAACAGGGCCGCAACCGCAAGACCCAGGCGATCCTCCCGCTCAAGGGCAAGATCCTCAACGTCGAGCGCGCCCGCTTCGACCGCATGCTGGGAAGCGCCGAGGTCGGCACCCTGATCACCGCGCTCGGCACCGGCATCGGCAAGGACGAGTACAACCCGGACAAGCTGCGTTACCACCGCATCATCCTGATGACCGACGCCGACGTGGACGGCTCGCACATCCGGACGCTGCTGCTGACCTTCTTCTACCGGCAGATGCCGGAGCTGATCGAGCGCGGCCACATCTACATCGGCCTGCCGCCGCTCTACAAGATCAAGCAGGGAAAGACCGAGCTGTACATCAAGGACGATCACGCCCTCAACTCGTACCTGATCTCCAACGCCATCGAGAACGCCGAACTCGTTCCGGCCGCCGGCGCGCCGCCGGTCCGTGGCATCGCGCTCGAGTCGCTGATGCAGGCCGTCGCCGCTGCACAGGAAACCGTGGAACGCCATCGCCACCGCGTCGACGGCGCGGTGCTCGAGACGATCTACCAGGCCGAGCCGCTGACGGCCGAGACCTTCGCCGATGCCGCCAAGCTCGCCGCATGGTGCGATGCACAAAACACCAAGCTCAAGGCCAGCGGCCTCGGCAAGCCGCGCTACGTGCTGAGCGCCCAGGCCGAAGCGGGCGACACGCCCGGCGCGATCCATGTCGACAAGCAGCACCACGGCCTGTCGAGCCGCCAGACCATCGCCGCCGCGCAGCTGCTGCACGGCGAACTGAAGGCCCTCACCGACACCGCGGCGAAGCTCGCCGAACTCGCCCTTGGCGACGGCGCCACCGTCAGCCGCGGTGGCAAGTCGCTGCCGCTGCGCGATTTCGCTGCGGCGCAGCATTGGCTCCTCGAGGAAGCCAAGAAGGGCCGCACCATCCAGCGCTTCAAGGGCCTCGGTGAAATGAACCCCGAGCAGCTCTGGGACACGACAGTGAACCCGGAAACGCGCCGCCTGCTGCGCGTGCGGATCGAAGACGCCATCGCCGCCGACACGATCTTCTCGACGCTGATGGGCGACGTGGTCGAACCGCGCCGCGCCTTCATCGAGGACAACGCGCTGAAAGTCGGCAACCTCGACGTCTGATGGTCGCCGCGTCAGACCACGCAGGCCAGCCTTCGGCGCCGCTGGACGAGCCTCGCGCGACGCCCGGATCGCTATGGCGTCTTTCGGGAGCGACGCTGCTCGACGCCGTTCTCGCTGTCGTCGTGGTCTTTGGCGGTAGCGTGGTCATCGGCCTGATTCTTGGTGGCTTGCGCACCGCCGGTGTCGACGTGGGCCCGCCCGGGCCCGGCATCCGCGGCATGCCGGCGATCCTCATCCCCCTCGCCATGCTTGCCACCCTGGGCGCGGGCGTGGCGCTGTGGCTGCTGCACCGTCGTCGCCTGCCCTCGGCGCCGCGACCGTGGACGGGGCGTCTGCTCGCAACGGTCGTGCTCGCCGCGCTGGCCCTCCAAGCGCTGGCCTTCGGCTACTACCACCTCGCCGCCCACTTTGGTCTACGGGTGACGGGCTCGAACATCGATCCCGTCCTCAGCGCGCTGAACGCGGCCCCGCTGCTCACCGCACTGATGGTGGTGATCGCCGCACCGGTTGGCGAGGAGCTCCTGTTCCGCCGCGTCTGCCTTCATCGCTTCGCCCAAGCCGGGCGACCTCTGCTCGGCCTGGTGTTGAGCAGCACGTTGTTCGCGCTGCTCCACCAGCCCCTGCCCGGAGAGCGCGGCCTGCTGGTGTGGCTGCTGATGCTTGTGCCCTATGCGGTGATCGGCGCCGTCCTCGGGCAGCTCTACCTGCGAACCGGGCGCATCGAGGCCCCGATCCTCGGCCACGTGATCATCAACGCCCTCGCCATCGCGATGCTGGCGCTCGGCAGCCGCTGACACCGTCGGCGGCCTTCGGGCACTCGGTTACACTTCCGTCCTGCCGCGCCCTCCGGTGGTGCGGACCTTTGCCTCGGAACGCCGAATGAGCAAGCGCCACCTCTACCTTCTCGCCTTCGCCATCATCGCCCTGGCCACCTCGGCCATCGTCTACAAATGGCAGGTGCTGAAGTTCCCACTGCAGCCCGACGAGTCGGTGCAGGTGTGGTCGGTGCAGGCCCATGTCGAATACCAGCCGCAGCGACGCGCCAATGCGCTCACCCTGCAGTTGCCCTTCCTGACGCCTGGCTGGATCGTCCTCGACGAGCGCTACGTCGCCCGTGGCTATTCCAAGATCCCCGAGCGCGAGCCCCAGGGCCGCGAAGTGCAGTGGGCCACCCGCAACGCCGTCGGCGAGCAGGACCTCTACTACCGCGCCACGATCGTCCGTTCGCAGCTGAAGGACGAGACCCTCCTCCCTGACCTGCAGCCCGAGCTGCTGACGCCGCCGGAGCTCGAGGAACCCTACGCCGCCGCCGCGCAGGAACTGCTGGACGAAGTGCGCGAGCGCTCGGCGGACGTCACCACCTTCTCGCGCGAGCTGATCCGCCGCCTCAACGAATCCCCGGACGAGGGCGCCCAGCTGCTGCTCGACCGTTACGCCCGCGAGGATGGCTCCGGCAACGTCGACGACGAACTGCGCACCCGCTTCCTCGTCGACCTGCTCGCCATCCGCACCATCCCGGCGCGCCTCGTGCATGCGCTGCGCCTGCCGGAAGGCGGCGTCGAGGGCACGGCGCGCATCGAGACCTGGCTGCTGGTCCACACCGGCACCGAGTGGCGCCTGCTCGATCCGCGCACCGCCGCGGAAGGCCTGCCGAAGGACCTGCTGCTCTGGAACGTCTCGCCGGAGCCGCTGCTGGCCATGGACAGCGACGCCACGCCCTCGCTGATGTACACCGTCAGCTACAACCTCGCCGACGCGATGGCCATGGCGCAGCGCCGCCTCGAGGTGCAGGACGCCAACTACATCCGCTGGTCGCTGCTCTCCCTGCCGCTGCAGGCGCAGGAGGTCTACAAGGTCCTGCTGCTGGTGCCGATCGGCGCCTTCATGATGCTGATCCTGCGCAACATCATCGGCATCAAGACCTACGGCACCTTCATGCCGGTGCTGGTGGCCCTCGCCTTCCGCGAGACCGCCTTGGTCGCGGGCATCACCCTGTTCGTCCTCGTCGTCGGCGCCGGCCTGCTGGTGCGCTTCTACCTCGAGCGATTGCGCCTGCTGCTGGTGCCGCGCCTCACCGCCATCCTGATCCTCGTGGTGCTGTTGATGGCCCTGATCTCGGTGATCGCCAACCGCCTCGACCTCGAGGTCGGCCTCTCCGTCGCCCTGTTCCCGATGGTCATCATGGCGATGACCATCGAGCGCATGTCGGTGGCCTGGGACGAGCGCGGCGCCGGCACCGCCATCAAGGAAGGCGTGGGCACGATCATCGTCGCCGCGCTGGCCTACTTGGTGATGAGCTGGGACCGCCTCGAGCACCTGATCTACGTGTACCCGGAGTTCCTGCTGTACCTGTTCGCCGCCGCGCTGCTGCTCGGCCGCTACTCCGGCTACCGCCTGATGGAGCTGTTCCGCTTCCGCGCGCTGGCCCGCGAGGCCGACCCGATCGCCCCGGCGCCGGCCGCCGCCGCCCCGGCCGGCGGCGACGCGCCGAAGGCCTGAGCCATGGCGCTCTGGAACCCCATCGAGATCGCGCGCCGCCTGCGCAAGATCGGGCTGATCGGCATCGGCCAGCGCAACGCGCACTACGTGCTCATGCACAACCCGCGCAAGTTCTACCCGCGGGTCGACGACAAGCTGATCACCAAGAAGCTGGCCATCGAAGCTGGCCTCCCGGTGCCCGAGCTGTACGCGGTCGTGCGGGAAGAGCACGAGATCGCCGAGCTGCACGAGAAGATCAAGCACCGCGAGAGCTTCGTCGTGAAGCCGGCCCACGGCTCGGGCGGCGACGGCATCCTCGTCATCCACGGCCGCCGCGGCGACAAGTACCGCCGCGCCAACGGTTCGCTGATGAATCGCGAGGAGTTCGAGCACCACCTGTCGAACGGCCTCTCCGGACTGTTCTCGCTGGGCGGCCAGCCCGACCACCTGCTGGTCGAGTACTGCGTTCAGTTCGACCCGATCTTCGAGCGCGTCAGCTTCAAGGGCGTGCCGGACGTCCGCATCATCGTCTTCCTCGGCTACCCGGTGATGGCGATGATCCGACTGCCGACGCGCCTTTCGGACGGCAAGGCCAACCTGCACCAGGGCGCCATCGGCGTCGGCATCGACCTGCCGACCGGCGTCACCAAGCGCGGCGTCTGGGGCTCCGAGATCATCCGCGACCATCCCGACACCGAGCACAGCATCGTCGGCCTGAAGATCCCGCGCTGGGACGACCTGCTGCACATGGCCGCGCGCTGCTACGAGCTCTCCGGCCTCGGCTACATCGGTGTCGATTTCGTGCTCGATAAGGACCACGGCCCGATGATCCTCGAGTTGAACGCGCGCCCCGGCCTCGCCATCCAGATGGCGAACGCCAACGGCCTGCAACCGCGCCTCGAGAAAATCGAAGCCCTGCAGGCGGCCGGGACGCTGTCGAAGGACCCGGCCGAGCGCGTGGCCTTCGCCGTGGCGAACTTCCCGACCACGGGCTGAGGCCGATACGCCACCGTGCGGTGGCGCCGATTCGTTAACGTCGTGTTTGTTCGCGGTGACAGCGCAGCGACGCACGCCACGATTCACGCCGGGTTCCCTTGAGCCTGCGGCACCCTAGGCATTACCCTCGCCAGCCTTGCTTCCGCGCCCGGAGTTTTTAATGGCCGCCACCCGTACCGTCCTGCTTGGCATCGCCGTCCTCACCGCTGCGTTCGCGGCGATGCCGGTGGATGCGCAGATGCCGCGCGACGCGCGCGACCGCGACCGTGGCGCCGAAGAGGCCCCGGCCAAGTTCTTCCCGGACGCCACCCGCGTCGTCGAGGAAGGCAAGGTCTCGCGCGGCCTGCAGCGCCAGCTCAACGACATGATCGCGGCGCTGAACGAGAAGGGCGATCCGGCCAAGGCGCGTGAACTGGCCGAGGCGGTGCTGGCCAACGAACGCGCCAACGCCTACGAGAAGTCGGTGGCCGCCCAGGTGGCGGGCAGCGCCGCCGGCGAGCTCGACGACATCCCCGCGAGCATCGCCTACATGGAGCGCGCGATCGCCGAGAACGGGCTCGACAACGAGCAGCACTACGGCACGATGCAGAACCTCGCGATCACCTACCTGTCGAACGAGCAGTCCGACAAGGCCATCCCGCTCTTCGCGCGGCTGATCGAGGAAACCAAGACCACCAACCCGGACTTCCACTTCGCGCTTGCCGGCGCCTACTACGAGTCCGAGCAGTACCCGCAGGCCATCGAGGCGCTGAAGCGCACCATCGCCCTGACGCCGACGCCCAAGCCGGAGTGGCTGCGCCTGCTCGCTTCGGCGCACACCGAATCCGAGCAGCCGGCGGAAGCGGCCCAGGCCCTTGAGCGCCTCGTCGCCCTGCAGCCGGACGACAAGCGCCTGATCCTGGCCCTCGCCTCCTCGTACATCGACCTCGAGCAGGCGGACAAGGCCATCGCCACCATCGAAGGCGCGCGCAGCCGCGGCCTGCTGACGGAAGCGCGCGACTACCAGAACCTCTACGCGCTGTACTTCAATATCGACGGCAAGGAGAAGGAAGTCATCGCCGTCATCAACGAGGGCCTGTCGAAGGGCATCCTCAGCCGTGACCTGCCGACGCTGAACGCGCTGGCCCAGGCGGCGTACTTCGCCGAGGACATGGAACTCGCCATCAACACCTACAAGGAAGGCGCGGCACTCGACCCGAAGGGCGAGACCGCCCTGAACTACGCCAAGGTGCTTTCCAGTGAAGCACGTGACGCGGAAGCCCGCGACGCCGCCAAGGCCGCCCTTGCCAAGGGCGTGGCCAAGCCCGGCGAGGCATGGATGGTGATCGCGCGCTCGGAGAATGAGCTCGACAACCGCCCGGCCGTCCGTGCTGCGCTGCAGGAAGCCGCGAAGTACCCCGAGACGCGCGAGCAGGCCAATCGCATGCTTTCGCAGCTCCGCTGAGCCCTTCACGTTTTGCCCGCCTTCAGGCGGTATCCAGCGTCGCTTCGATCCCTTACTATTATTGACCCGCCCAGCGCGGGGTCCCATCCAAGCCGGTCCAACGCATGACGGACAATCGAATCTACGGCACCAAAGTCCCCGCGCCGTTCAGCTGGCCGCGGACGATCGGTATCGCCTTCGCCATCGCCCTGCACGCCGCGGGTGGTCTGGCGCTGCTCGTGCCGATCAACAATGCTGCGGCCGAGGAAGAAGAAGAACGCGTGGTCAACGTGAACTTCATCGAACCGCCGCCGCCGCCCCCGCCGCCGCCGCCGCCGCCGCCGGAACCGCCGAAGGTCGTGCAGAAGATCGTGCAGACCCCGGTCACCCCGACGCCGGTCCCGCCGCCGCCGGAAGAACCGCCGGTCGTGTTCGACGACGCCAATGCGCTGGACGTCGAGGCCCCGCCGCCGTCGCCGCCCGCGCCGCCCGCGCCGCCCGCGGATTTCGCGCCGTCCGAGGACATCTCGGGCCGTCGCCTGAACCCGCCGCGCTACCCGCCGCAGGAGGCCCGCCGCTGCATCGGTGGCGAGGTCATGCTGCGCGTCATCATCGACGCGGCCGGTGCCGTCCAGGACGTGGCCGTCGAGAAGTCCAGCCGTAGCCGCAACCTCGATCGCTCCGCGGTCGAAGCCGCACGCCGCTGGCGCTTCAACGCCGGCCTGCGCAATGGCCAGGCGGTCGGTGGCGCCGTCCTGGTGCCAGTCAATTTCACTCCTCCCTGCTAATCCAACCGAAGGTATCCACTCATGCTGCAGGACAACACCAACACCGCGCCGGCGACGGACGCTGCTGCTGCTCCGGCGGCGGCCCCGGTCGCGACCAACGTGGCGCTGACCGCGCCCGCCGCAGGCACCGCCCAGACGGTGCAGCAGGACGTCGCTGATTTCAGCGTGCAGAACGCCATGGCCCACATGGGCGTCGTCAACTGGTCGGTGTTCGCCGCCCTGGTGATCATGTCGATGGTCGCCTGGTACTACACGATCATGAAGGCCATCAAGTACGCCCGTATCAACGGCCGTGCCGGCGCCGTCACCTCCGCGTTCTGGCAGACCAGCAACGCCCAGGAAGCGATCCGCTTCATGGAAGAGCAGCCGGGTTGGGAGCCGTTCTCGAAGATCGCCCTCGACTGCGCCCAGTCGGCCGCCCACCACCAGAAGTCGGAAGGCCGCCTGTCGGAAGCCCTGAATCGCTCGGAGTTCATCGACCGCGCCCTGCGCCAGGCCGTGGCCCGTGAGTCGGCTTCGCTCGAAGACGGCCAGACCTGGCTCGCCACGACGGGCGCCATCGCGCCGTTCGTCGGCCTGCTCGGCACCGTGTGGGGCATCCTGATGGCCCTCGTCGGCCTGTCGGCCTCGGGCGAGAGCTCGATCAAGGCCGTCGCCGGTCCGGTCGGTGAAGCGCTGATCATGACCTTCATCGGTCTGTTCGTCGCCATCCCGGCGGTGATCGCGTTCAACTACTTCAACCGCAACAACCGCAAGCTGATCGGCCAGTTCGACGCCTTCGCGCACGACCTGCACGACTTCTTCGCCACCGGCGCCCGCGTGGGCGGCGACAAGCGCTGAGGGGTTGACCCCCCTCTCCGCGGAGATCCTTTATGGCCTTCAGTTCTGACACGGACGGCGGTTTCACCGAACCGAACGTCGTCCCGCTCGTCGACGTGATGCTGGTGCTGCTGATCATCTTCATGGTCACGGCCTCGGTGTCCGAGAACGTGAAAGTGGAGCTGCCGAAAGCGACGGTGGACGCTCGTCCGCCGGCGCCCAAGGTGCCGCCGATCACGCTCTCGGTCCGCGAGGACGGCACGATCTTCTGGGCCGACGAGGCGCTCGCCGGCAAGGAGATGCTGGACACCCGACTCGCCGTTGAGGCGCAGAAGGAGCCGCAGCCGGACGTGCTGCTGCGCGCCGACAGCGAAACCAAGTACGCGTTGATCCAGGACGTGACCACCCGCGTTCGCGTGGCGGGCATGCGTTCGATCAACTTCGTGTCCGAACCGGAATCGGGGAACTGAACCATGGCGTTTTCCGCAGGGGGCGGTTCCGGCCCCAAGTCCGACATGAACGTCGTGCCGCTGATCGACATCCTGCTGGTGCTGCTGATCATCTTCATGGTGACGGCGCCGACGCCGGCTTCGCTGATCAACGTCACGCTGCCGCAGCGCATGCGCAATCCGCCACCGCCGCCGCCGACCGAGCCGCCGCCGCCGGTCAAGCTACAGATCCTGTCGTCGGGTGAGATCCTGATCAACGGCACGCCGGCCCCGCTGTCGACGCTGGAAGACCAGTTCGCCGACATCACGCAGGTGCGTACGCAGGTGCTGAAGCCGGAAGAGCAGCCGAAGCTCGAGATCGAGGTCGATGCGGAAGCCGAATACGAGGTGCTGGCGAAAGTGCTCGCCCGCGCCAAGAACGCGCAGATGGAAAAGATCGCGTTCGTCGACCAGGTCGCGCAATAAGGCGGACGGGCCGGCAACGCGCCGGCCTTTGTCCAACGCAACGCCGCCTCCGGGCGGCGTTGTCGTTTCCGGACATCGAAGGCGCGGTTGGTCCTCAGCCGCCGGTGATCGCGCGGTAGCGGCGCACGGTTTCGGCGAGACCGTCGACCAGCGCTCCGGCGATCAAGGCATGGCCGATGGAGACCTCCAGCACGCCGGGGACCTCGGCGAGGAACGCAGCGAGATTGGCTTGCGAGAGGTCGTGCCCGGCGTTGACGCCGAGGCCGATCGCCTGCGCCGCCTCGGCGCTGCGCCGGCAGGCGGCGAGCGCATCACGGAAAGCCTGGCCTGCCACACCGCCAGTTCCCTTCGACGCACTGATGTGCGCCGCCTCATGCGCTTCCGCATACGGGCCGGTGTACAGCTCGATGCGGTCGGCACCGGCGGCGCGCAGGCTTTCGAAATGCACCTCGCCAGCGTCGACGAATAGCGAAACCCTGCAACCCAGCGCTCTGAAAGCGGCGATCTGCGCGGCCATCGTCGCGGGCAATGCGCTCGGGTCGAAGCCGTGGTCGGAGGTGATCTGCCCGTCACCATCGGGGACGAAGGTGACCTGTGCCGGCCGAGTGGCGCGAGCCAGCGCGAGCAGGCCGGGGTAGCCCTCCCGCGGCGGCGCAAACGGGTTGCCCTCGATGTTGAACTCCACGCCGTCCGGCAATGCGGCCGCGATGGCGGCGACGTCCTCCGCGGTGATGTGGCGGCGGTCGGGGCGCGGGTGCACGGTAATGCCTCGGGCGCCGGCGGCGACGCATCGCAGGGCTTCGTCCACCGGTGCGGGCAGTCGGCCACCACGCGAGTTGCGCAGCACGGCGATCTTGTTGACGTTGACGCTGAGCAGGGTCATGGAGGGCCTTCTTGAGCCTCGAAGCGTGCCCGTCGCCTCAGTCCGAGGGCAAGCCCACCGGCGCGGCGCGGCGCATGGAGGCCATAATGCGGGGATGACCGTCCGGCCTCCGCTGCGTTGGTACACCCTCCTCGTGTCGGCGTTCGCGCTGGCGGCGTCGGCGCTCGTGCAGGCCTCGGGGCTGGCCGGCGTGCCGATCAGCCAGCGCATTGGCCCCGATCAGTACCGGGCCGCGCCCTCGCTGTGGTCGGTGGCAGCCGCGCCCGGAAAGATTTACGTCGCTTCGCAGGACGGCGTGCTGGTGCACGACGGTGCGGAATGGACGACGGTGCCGCTGCCGATCGGCGTTAATGCCACCCTCGTGCGACGTCTTCCGGACGGGACCATCATGGTGGGTGGCAACGACACCTACGGCCGCCTCGAACTCGACCCGGTCCGCGGCTATCGCTACGTCGACCTGCTCGCCAGCAGCGGTTTGCCGGAAGCCGACCGCCGCCTCGGCCCGGTCTGGGAGATGCTGCAGACGCCCGAGGGCATCTACGTGCAGTCGCAGAACTTCCTGCACCTGATGCCGGCGAACGGCGCGCCGACGCGCAGCTGGCCGATGGGCCCGGACATGCGCAGCGTCATCGCCTTCGGCGGCGACCTCTACGCGCGCATCCAGGATCGCGGCCTCGGCTGGCTGCGCGACGGCAAGCTGCAACTGGTGACGGGTGGCGAAGCCTTCCGGCGCATGCCGGTGTCCAACATCGTGGGCTGGGGCGGCAGCCGCTTCGTCGTCGCCGGCAACGGCGTGTGGCGCCTCGACGACAGCGGCGTGGAGCGCGCCCTCGCCTGGCCTGATGGCGAATTGTCCGTCTACGTCACGGTGCCGCTCGATGGCGGCGGCTTCGCGTTCTCGACGCTCGATGGCGAGGTGATGGTGGTGGACGCCGGCCTGCGCCTGCGTCAGCGCGTGAAGATCGCCGACCAGTCGGTCGCGGATCTGGCGCGCGACAGCGAGGGGACGTTGTGGGCCGTCACCGACACCGAGATCGTCCGCCTCGGCATGCCATCGGCCTGGTCGATTCTCGACGCCAGCCATGGTGTGCGCGGCCTGGTGAGTGACACGACGGAGTTCGACGGCGCGCTGTGGATCACCACGGCCCGCGGCCTGTTCCGCATGACCGACGATGGCGCCGGCAGCGTGCGTTCCGAGCGCATGCCCTTCGTGCAGCTCGAGGGCTATGGCCTCATGGCGGACGAGCGCGCAATGCTGGTGGGCCATCGCGAGGGCCTGATCGAACTGAAGCCGGGGTCGCGCGAGCCGCGCACCCTGCATGCGGGAGAAACGGTCTATACCCCGCAGCTCGTCCGCAACCACACCGACCTGGCGATCACCTACACGGACAAGGAATTCTTCCTGCTGGCCTTCGATGACGGCGCTTGGACGATCGCCGCCCGCTGGCCGCTGCAGGGCATGGCGATCATCGACGTGATCCAGACCGCCGAGGGCGAGTTCTGGCTGAGCGACGACCGCGGCCCACCGCAGCGTTGGCGACTCGATCTCGTCGCCCGCGAACGCGTGGCCGCCGATGCCTTCGGTGAGGAACAGGGCCTTCCGATCGACGGCGAGGATCGCCCCAAGCTGTTCTTCATCGACGGCGAACTGAGTGCCTGGGCCAAGGGCGCGACCTATCGTTTCGATCCCGCTGGCGCGCGCTTCGAATTCTCCGAGACGCCGGAGTGGATCGCCGAACTCGTGCAGCCCGGCAAGCTCAGCGTGATCGAGACGACCATGGGCCTTTTCGCCTACACGCCGCGCGACCTGATGCGCCGCCCGGCGTCGACGATGGCATGGGAACGCGTGCAGATCGGCGGCTGGTCGAGCACCGGATTCGGCCCGCCACGCGTGAGCCGCGGTGGCGTACTGCGTGTGCCCGTGTGGAACGGCGTGCTGCAGTACGCGCCCGAGGGGCCGGTGCTGCCGATGCCCGACCTGGCGGTGGGCTTCGACCAGTTGCTGGTGCAAGGCGACGATGGCGAGCTGCGCGCCGGAGAGATCGAACGCGACAGCCTGACGATCCTCTCCGGCCAACCGCTGCGCCTGCGCTTCACGCTCGGCACGCTCGAGTCCGGCGCGCGGTTCCGCTACCGCCTCTCGCAGATCGCTCCGACCGTTTCGGACTGGTCCGACTGCGATCTGACGATCCGCGGTCTCGATCCGGGCGAGTACCTGTTCGAAGTGGAAGGTCAGCTCCCGAGCGGTCGACGGATCGAACCCTTGCGCGTTCGGCTACTGGTGATGCCACGCTGGTTCGAGGAGCCGGTGTTGCGCGGCGTGCTGTTGCTGGCGCTCGTCGGGCTGGCGGTGTGGGTGTCGCGCGTGATCGGACGGCGCCGCGTGCGCCGCGTCGAGGGGCAGAACCGCCAGCTCGAGCAACGCATCGCCGACCGCACGCTCGAGCTGGAGCGCGCCAATTCGCGGCTTGCCGAGATGGCCGTGGAAGACCCGTTGACCGGCACGCATAACCGGCGCGCGCTCGAGCAGGCCTTGGGCCGCGAGTGGGCGCGCTGCGCCGAGCAGGGTCTGCCGCTGGCGGCGCTGATGATCGATGTCGACCACTTCAAGCGCTACAACGACCATCACGGCCACCTCGAGGGCGACCGCGTGCTCATCGAAGTGGCGGCGCTGCTGCGCACCGACCTGAGCGTGCCGGTCGAGATCCTTGCGCGCTACGGTGGCGAGGAGTTCACCCTGCTGCTTCCTGGCGCGACGCTGGAAGCCGCGGCGCGTCGTGCGGAGCTGCTGCGCGATGCGGTGGAGCGTGCCCGCACGGGCGTCACGGTGAGCGTCGGCGTGGCGGTGGCCTGGCCCAGCGCGGCGGAGGTGCCGTCGTCGCTGATGCGAAGCGCTGACCAAGCGCTTTACGAGGCCAAGCGCCAGGGCCGCAACCGGGTGGTCTGTGCCGACACGTGAGTCGCGCCGCCCGGCCCGGCCGAGCAAGGTCTGTCCGGTGTGCCAGCGCCCCTTCGACTGGCGGAAGAAATGGGAGCGCGACTGGGATCGCGTCGTTTACTGCTCGGACGCCTGCCGTCGCGCGTCGAGCGCCTCGCGCACGCGCTGAATTTCGGCGTCGTCCAGCATCCGCGACTGCGCGCGGCCGGTGGCCTCGGCGCGATCGCGCAGCAGGCGCGTGGTGCCGAGCAGCAGCAAGGCCAGTGCGGCCAGCAGGAGCAGCACCACCACGCCGGTGCCGACCGGCAGCAGCACCGCCATCGCGAAACAGGCCAGGGCGGCCAGCAGGATCAACCACGCCATCGTCGGCGCTCCGAGGGGATTCGGCGCCGAGTCTAGCGTGCGCCGCCGCGACCTTCCGCCCTTAGAGGAGCGGGGCGAGCAGTCGCGCGGCGCTGTCGGTGTAGGCCTGCAGGCCGGACGGTTGCCAGCCGCGCGGCACTTCCTTCGATTGCTCGAGGTCTTCCGAGATCCGCGCGGCCAACCGCGCCGCGACGCGGGCGTCGCGGGCCAGCACCGACAGCTCGAAATTCAGCCAGAAGCTGCGCGGGTCGACGTTGGCACTGCCGATCAGGGCGATCTCGTCGTCCACCAGCAAGGCCTTGCCGTGCAGCATTCGCGGCTGGAATTCGAACACGCGCACGCCGGCGTCGAGCAGCTCGGGGTAGAAGCTGCGCGCCGCGGCCCGCACCAGGCGGTTGTCGTTGCGGCGCGGCACCAGCAGGCGAACGTCGAGGCCGCTGAGTGCGGCGGACGTCAGCGCCAGCAGCACGGCGGCATCCGGAACGAAGTAGGGCGTCATCAGCCAGACGCGGCGTTTGGCGTTGTGCAGGGCTTCGACATGAACGCGGTGGATCGGGGCCAGCGGGTTGTCGGGCCCGGAGGGCACGAGCTGGCAGCGCACGTCGCCGATCGGCAAAGGCGGCCAGTGCATGGCTTCGCTGAACGTGCGGCCGGTGGCGTAGTGCCAGTCCTCCGCGAAGGCCAGCTGCAGAGCGCGCACCACTTCGCCCTCCATCCGCAGGTGCAGGTCGTGGAAGGCGGCCGCCGAAGCCCGCTCGCTCTGGGTGTCGCTGATGTTCACGCCACCGGTGAAGCCGGTACGGCCGTCGATGACGGCGATCTTGCGGTGCGTGCGCAGGTTCAGCGTGGGGCGCCACAGCACGTGGCCAAGCTTCAGCGGGTGGAACCACGCCACCTCGGCACCGGCCTCGCGCAGCGGCTGCAGGAAGCGCGGTGAACACTTCCGTGAGCCGAGGCCGTCGATGAGCAGGCGCACCTGCACGCCGGCGCGGGCCCGTTCCGCCAACAGATCGCGAAGGCGGGTGCCGACGCTGTCCGGCTCGTAGATGTAGTACTCGAGGTGGACCGACTCTCGGGCCGCCAGGATCGCCTCGAACAGCGCATCGAAGGTGCGTTCGCCCCCGGTCAGCAGGTCGATGGACGTGGCGCGGGTGGGCGCGTGGCCGGTGGCCGCCTCGATCAGCCGTTCCTGGCCTTCCTCGGAGGGGTCGCCGCAGGGCGGCAGGCGCGCTGCCGCGAGTGCCAGCCGAGCGCGAAGGCGCTTCAGCTTGCGCCGGTGGATGCGCTGCGGGCCCAGCCACCAGTAAACGGCCCAGCCGAGGACCGGCAGCCAAGCCAGGGCCAGCAGCCAAGCGAGCGTGGCCACCGGCTCGCGACGCTGGCGGATGATCCAGGCGGCGAGCACCAGCACGTAGCCCAGCCAAGCCAGGCCCAGCCACGGCGACGTCAACCAGCCTTCGAGGGTGCCCACGGTTCGGATGAGGCCCGCCAGTGCGGCATCGATGGCGGGGGGCAAGGCGAGCGCGTCCATGGGCGCATGGTCGCATGCGGCGGAAACCCGCCGGCGCGGCGGCGGCGAAGCATGGCACGCGGCTTGCACCCTTCCCGGCACCTGACCGTCCGTGGCCCGACGCCCGCTCCCATGTCCGACGCCATCTCCTCCGTCCTGAGCCAGATCCGCAGCTACCAGAGCCAGGTGGGCCAAGCCCTGCCGGGCGGCGGCCCCGGCGCGGCCGGTGGCGTGGGTGGCCTGGGTGGAACCAACGCGCCTGCTGGCGTCGGCGGAGCCGCCGGGGTTGGCGCGCCGAGCTTCGGCGACGCCCTCGGCAACGCCCTGAAGAAAGTGAACAGCCTGCAGGCCGAAACCCGTGACCTGCAGGCCGCCTTCGAGCGCGGCGATCCGAAAGCCGACCTCGCCCGCGTGATGGTGGCCGCCCAGGCCTCGAGCGTCGCCTTCCGGGCCACGGTCGAGGTGCGAAACCGCTTGGTGCAGGCCTACCAGGACGTCATGAACATGCCGCTGTAAGGCACGGACCGAACCCATGAATGCCGTTGTCGTCCCGCAATCCCCACCGTCCTCGCCCGGCCTGATCGCACAGATCGGCCAGGCCGGCCTGATGCGCCAGCTGTGGACGATGGGCCTGCTCACGCTGGCGATCGCCGGTGGGCTGTGGGCGTTCTTCTGGTTGCAGAAGCCGGCGCTCGTCACCGTGCAAAGCGGCATCGACGCCGCGACCGCCGCCGAGTTCGCCGATGCGCTGCGCGGCGCGCAGATCCCCGTCGAGATCAATGCCGCCACCGGCGACGTGCAGGTGCCGGGTGAGCGCCTGCAGGAGGCGCGCATGGCGCTGGCCACCGCCGGCCTGAGCGGCAGTGACGGCCCCGGCATGGCCCTGATCGAGCGCGACCCCGGCTTCGGCGTGAGCCAGTTCGTCGAGACCGCCCGCTACCAGCGCGCGCTCGAAAGCGAGCTCGCCAAGACCATCAAGCAGCTGCGGCCGATCCGCGAGGCGCGCGTGCACCTCGCCCTGCCGCGTCCTTCGGCGTTCACGCGCCAGCAGCAGCCGGCGGCCGCCTCAGTGGTGATCGGCCTGCTGCCGGGCCGCTTCATGAAGCCCGACGAAGTGCAGGCCATCCAGCACCTCGTCGCCAACGGCATCCCGAACCTCACGCCGGATCGCGTCACTGTCGTCGATGAATCCGGCCGCCTGCTCACGCGCGACGCGCCGGACTCCGCGAACGCGATCAGCGCCGAACAGTTCGCCCTGACGCGCGAGAAAGAATCCTCGCTGGCGGCGAAAGTCGCCGGCCTGATCGAACCCCTGGTCGGCGTGGGCCGCGTCCGCAGCGAAGTCGCGATCGACATGGACTTCGCCACCGTCGAGGAAGCGCGCGAGATCTACACGCCGGAATCCGGCCAGCTGCGCAGCGAGCAGGTGAGCGAAGAGCGCCGTGCCGAGGCCGCCGACCGCGGCGTGCCGGGCGCCACCAGCAACACGCCGCCCGGCCCGGACGCAGCGGCACCCGCCGACCCCGCCGCCGATCCCGCGGCCGGTGCGGCCGATGCCACCGCCGCGGCGGACAATGCCGCGCCGGTCGATGGCGGCGCGAGCGAGGCGGCGAGCAGCCGCACGCGCAACTTCGAACTCGACCGAACCCTCACCCACACCCGCCAGCCGGTGGGCCGCGTGAAGCGCATCACCGTCGCCGTCGTGCTCGACAACGTGCCGAACGTGCCCGCGCCCTTGGCCGAAGGCGAAGAAGCGCCCGAGGGCGAGCCCGCGCCGTTCCGTGCGCTCAGCGCCGATGAGATCGGCCGCATCGAGGCGCTGGTGAAACAGGCCGTTGGCTTCAACGAGCAGCGCGGCGACGTCGTCACCGTGGTGAACGCGCCCTTCATCGCGCCGGAACCGCTGGAAGAGATCGCTGCGCCGATCTGGGAGAACCCGCTCGTCTGGCAGATCGGCCGAATCGCCATCGGCGCGCTGCTGGTGCTGCTGCTGATCTTCCTCGTGATCCGCCCGGCCATGAAGCAGCTGCTGGCCGTTCCCGTCCGTAACGCCGACGAGAACAGCCCGGCGTATGCTGCCGATGGCACCCCGCTGCTGCCCGGCAGCGCCGGTGCCGCGGGGCAGGCCGCGCTGCCGCCGGGGGCTCCCGGCACGGCGCTCGCGCTGCCCGGGCAGGCCGGCGCCGGATTCGCGCCGCCGACCAGCATCGAAGGCAAGATCGAGTACGCGCGCAATGCCGTCAAAGAGGATCCGCGCCGCGTCGCCCAGGTCGTGAAGGAATGGATGGCGAACGATGCCTGACAAGAAGAGCGAATTCAGCGGCGTCGAGAAGGCCGCGATCCTGATGCTTTCGCTCGGCGAGGTCGAAGCCGCCGAGGTGCTCAAGCACATGTCGGCGAAGGAAGTGCAGAAGGTCGGCCAGGCCATGGCCGGCGTCGGTGCCGTCTCGCGCGAGCAGATCGAGGCCGTGGTCGGCGAGTTCGCCACTGCGCTCGACAAGCAGACGTCGGTCGGCGTCGGTGCCGATGACTACGTGCGCAAGGTGTTGGTGCAGGCCCTCGGCGAGGACAAGGCCGGCAGCGTCATCGACCGCATCCTGCTCGGGCGCAACAGCTCGGGCATGGAGATGTTGAAGTGGATGGACCCGCGCGCGATCGCCGACCTGATCCGCAACGAGCATCCGCAGATCATGGCCATCGTGATGTCGCATCTCGAGCCCGACCAGGCCGCCGAGACGCTGCGGAACTTCCCCGAGCGCGTGCGCGCCGACGTGGTGCTGCGCGTGGCCACGCTCGACAATGTGCCGCCGGTGGCGTTGAACGAACTGAACGAGGTGATGGAGAAGCAGTTCGCAGGTTCGCAGAACAGCAAGGCCACCACCATCGGCGGCATCAAGACGGCCGCGAACATCCTCAACTTCGTCGAGACCGGGCAGGACCAGATCATCCTCGGTGCCATCGGCAAGATCGACCAGGCGCTGTCGGACCAGATCCAGGACCTGATGTTCGTGTTCGACGACCTCGCCGGCGTCGACGACAAGTCGATGCAGGCCATCCTGCGCGAAGTGCCCGGCGACCGCCTGCCGCTGGCCTTGCGCGGCGGATCGCCCGAGGTCAAGGAGAAGGTGCTCAAGAACATGTCGCAGCGCGCCGCCGCCATCCTCAAGGAAGACATGGACGATCGCGGCCCGGTCAAGCTCAGCGATGTCGAGGGCGCGCAGAAGGAAATCCTCGCCATCGTCCGGCGTCTTGCTGACGAAGGCACCATCAGCCTCGGCGGCGCCAAAGAGGAGTTCGTGTGAGCGACGCCGCCGCCCTCTGGCGCGTGCCGGCGCTCGACGCGCCGCCGCCGCCCAAGCCGCCTTCGATCGACGAGCTGCAGCGCATCGAAGAGTCCGCGCGCAAGGAAGGTTTCGAGGCCGGTCGCCGCGAAGGCATGAAGGCCGGCGAGGCCGAGGTGCGCAAGCTGGTCGCGCAGATCGAAGGCGTCGTCGAAGCCATGGCACGGCCGCTCGGTCGCCTCGATGACGAGGTGCATGCCGCGCTCGGGCAGATGGCCGTGCGCATCGCCGGTGCGCTGATCGGCCGCGCCTACGAGGCCGATCCGGAGCTGCTGTCCCAGCTGGTGCGCACCGCCATCGATGCGGTCGGCCCTGGCCAGCGCGACATCGAACTGCGCGTGCATCCCGAGGACGCGAAGATGCTGCAGCCCTGGTTGCCGCAGTGGCCGGATGCCCGCGTCATCACCGACCCGCAGCTGGCGCGCGGCGACGTGCGCATCCACGGCGACGGCGTGCGCATCGACGCGCGCACCGATTCGCGCCTGCAGGCGGCGCTCGCGGCCGTGCTCAATCCGATCGGCAGCGGCGCATGAGCACCGCCACCGGCCAACTGCTGGCCTCGCGCGACGCTCGGCTCGCGGCGCGTCTGTCCACGCTCGAGCCACAGCTTGATCGCCTCGGCACCGTGCGCGAAGGCGTGCTGCGTCGCGCCGTCGGGCTCACGTTGGAAGCCGAAGGCTGCGAAGTGCCGCTCGGCTCCGCCGTCCGCATCGAAGCGCAGGGCGGCCAGTTCGTCGAGGCGGAAGTCGTCGGCTTCGCCGGCGACAAGACCTTCCTGATGCCCACCACCGACCTGCACGGCCTGCTGCCGCGCGCGCGCGTGGTGCCGGGCTGGGCGCGCGGGCGCGTGGCGGTGGGCGAGGGCCTGCTCGGCCGCGTCATCGACAGCGATGGCCATGCGCTCGACGGCCGGCCGCCGCCGCGCCCCGACGGCTACACCGGGCTCACCGGCGTGCCGCTGAACCCGCTCGCCCGCGAACCGATCACCCAGGGCCTCGATGTCGGCGTGCGCGCCATCAACGCGATGCTGCCGATCGGCCGTGGCCAGCGCGTCGGCCTGTTCGCCGGTTCCGGCGTGGGTAAATCGACGCTGCTGGGCATGATGACCAAGTACACCCAGGCCGACGTCGTCGTGGTCGGGCTGATCGGCGAACGTGGTCGCGAAGTGCGCGATTTCGTCGAAAGCACGCTCGGCCCCGCCGGGTTGAAGCGCGCCGTCGTCGTCGCCTCGCCCGCCGATCGTCCGCCGCTGGCGCGCATCCATGGCGCGCTGCGCGCCACGGCCATCGCCGAGCACTTCCGCGACCAGGGCTTGAACGTGCTGCTGCTGATGGATTCGCTGACGCGCTTCGCGCAGGCGCAGCGTGAGATCGGCCTTTCCATCGGCGAGCCGCCCACAACGCGCGGCTACCCGCCGTCGGTGTTCGCGCGACTGCCTGCGCTCGTGGAGCGCGCCGGCATGGGCCCGGCCGGCCGCGGTTCGATCACCGCGTTCTACACCGTGCTCACCGAAGGCGACGACCAGCAGGAGCCCATCGCCGACGCGGCGCGCGCGATCCTCGACGGCCACATCGTGCTCGACCGCCGCATCGCCGATTCGGGCCTCTATCCGGCGATCGACATCGAGCGTTCGGTCTCGCGCGTCGTCACCGAGATCGCCGACCTCGCCACCCGCGAGCGCATTCGCCGCTTGAAGCGGCTGATGGCGGCGTATTCCGCGCAGCGCGACCTGATCGCCATCGGCGCCTACCAGCGCGGTGCCGACCCGCTGGTGGACGAAGCCATCGCCCGCTGGCCCGCCATCCAAGCCTTCCTCGGCCAGGACGTTCACGAGGGCGCCAGTCTAGAATCGAGCAAGGCCGCGCTTGTCCAGTTGCTGGAGGCCAGCCCGTGAATTCCAAGCGCCTCGATCCGCTGATCCGCCGCGCCGAGAGCCGCGAGGATGCCCTCGCCAAGGAGCTCGCCAAGCGCGTGCAGGCGCATCAGCAGCAGGCGCAGCGCCTCGGCGACCTCGAGCGCTTCCGCGGCGAGTACGAAGCCCCGCCGGTGCCCGGCACCGCCGTCTCGGCGAGCCAGCTGCTCAACCGGGCGGCCTTCCTCGCCAAGATCGACGACGCCGTGGTGACGCAGCAGAAACACATCGCCACCAGCGAGGAGTCGCTGGCCATCGAGCGCACGCGCCTGCTGCTCGCCAGCCGCGACAAGCTGGTGCTGGAGAAGCTCGCGGCGAGCTACCGCAGCGTCGAGCTCAAGGCCGAGGAGCGCCGCGACCAGAGCGTTCTCGACGACCTCGGTGCCCGTGCGCACCGCGAACGCCAGACCAAGGACACGCCATGACGCTGCCCAGCTTCTCCGCCGCGCTCGGTGCGCCTTCGACGACGCCGATGCCCGCCCTTGCCGATGGGCCGCTGCCCGACGGCGCCGGTGCAACGGCGGATGCCGCGCCGGGCGGCTTCGCCGCCGCGCTGGATGAAGCCGCGGCGAGCCTCGATGCGCTGACCGCCAGCGCGCTCGAGGGCGCGATGCCCGTCCTGCAGGCGCTGCCTGACGTGCCTGCCCCGACGCTTCCTGCGGCCGCTGCGATCGCGACGGCGCTCCCCACGACATTGGCGACGACACTGTCCACCCTGGATGCGAGCGCGAGTCCGGCGACGCCGAGCGATGCCGGCTTCGACGCCGCGGCGCCGGCACCTGGTTGGCCGCCGCCGGGCCTGTCGTCACTGTTTCCCGGCAGCCCCGTGCTCGCTGCCCAAGCGGGCGCGCAGGCCGCGGCATCGACGCTGGCCTCGGCGCGTGGTTTTGCGCTCGGCGCCCTGCTCCCCGAGGCCGTCGATGCGCGCCTGCCGGACAGCGCCAGCCCTTCGACGGTGACTGCTCTCGCGCTCGACAAAGGCGTGGCGTCGACGATGGCTGCGGCCGCGATCCCCATGCCGCTGGCGAACGCCGCGGGCCCCGATGCCTTGGCCGCCGCGCTGGCGCGCCAACCGGCGTCGCTGCGCCTGCCCGTGGCCGACGACAGCGATACCGCGGCGCTCACCGCACTCACCGAAACGCTGGGCCTCGAGCGGGCGCCGGACGCCGCGCCACTGGCGCCGACCTCGCCCACGCCGGCCCTGCACAAGCTCGATCTCGCCGCGGCCTTCCCCGCGCCGGTGCCGCTGCCGTCGCCGCGCTTCGCCGAAGAGGTGGGTGCGCGTCTGCAGTGGATCGCCGAACAGCAGGGCGGCGAAGCCACGCTGCGCATCAGCCCCGACGGCCTCGGGCCGGTCGAGATCCGCCTGAAGCTCGACGGCGATCGCGTCGAGCTCGGCTTCACCGCCACCCAGCAGGACACCCGCCAGGCCCTGCAGGACGCGCTGCCGAAACTGCGCGAGATGCTCGCGCAGCAGGGCCTGCAGCTGGGGCACGCCGATGTCGGGCAGAAGCATGCACAGTCCTCGAACGAGGACGCGGCGAAGACCGCGAAGGGCTTCGCGGGTGACGACGAGGGTGACGCGATCGTGCTCGCTGGAACCCAGCGCGAGTCGAACGTGATCGTGGGTCGAGTCGGCCGGGGCGTTCTGGATCTCTACGCCTGACCTTGGGGCGGGGGTCATCGAGCCCTCTGCCCTTACAATCCGGGCAGAAGCCGTCTTGCGCGAAGCCCATGCACATCCTCACCTACCACGCCGGTCTGATCGACGGCCCGGACTACGCACAGAACGACCACGTCGCGCTGCGTGAGGACCTGAAGGTGATCGCGCGTTTGGGCTTGTGCGTCGTGCCGCTGCAAGCGGTCGTTGATGCGCTGCTCGGCCGACGTGCCTGGTCGACGCTGGACGGTGCCGTGGCGCTCACCTGCGATGACGGCACCGCGTTCGACGCATTGCCCGGTCGCGAGTACGGCGCGCACGGCCCGCAACCGTCGCTGCTGGGCGTGCTGCAGGATTGGGTCCGCGAGGACCCCGCCGCGCGTGCCGAAGCCAGCCTCACCAGCTTCCTGATCGCCTCGCCCGCGGCGCGCGCCGCGATGGACCGCCAGTGCCTGTTCGACCGCAACGACCTCGACAGCGACTGGTGGGCGGCGGCGCAGGGCACCGGCCACATGGTGTTCGGCAACCACAGTTGGGACCACAACCATCCCATCCTGCCGCTTGAGGAATCACTCCAGCTCGCGCGCGGCGACTTCTTCGCCGTGGACGACGAGCCCAAGGCGGACTACGAGATCGCACAGGCACAGGCGTTCCTCGCTGAAGTGCTGGGGCAGCGGCCCACCTGCTTCGCCTACCCCTTCGGCCATGTGCCCGAGTTCGTGCGTTCGACCTATCTGCCGCGCCGCGGCCCGGAACTGGGCCTTGAAGCGGCGTTCACGACGGAGACCGGCCGAGTGCGCCCCGACAGCGACCGCTGGGCGTTGCCGCGTTCCGTGTGTCGTTGGCACTGGAAGAGCCCTGCGGAACTCGAGGCCCTGCTGACGGCCGATTGATCGGCCAAGGGCCGAGCTAGAACGGGCCGATGGTGTGCAGCTCGCGGACGATGGCCGCGCGGCGTTCTTCGCTCAGCGGCTTGTGCCACTTCACGATCAGGTGCGGATGCGGCGTCGGCGTGTAGCCGATGCTCATGTCCACCTCCCAGGCCCGCGGGTCGCCGCAATAGCCGCCGAAGGCGTCGCAGGTATCGCCGAACTTGCGAAAGCCGTAGAGCTGCACCTGCGCCATCAGTCCGCCGGCCTCGTTCACCATGGCGCGGTGCTCATCGCTCATCAGCGCGAATCCACGACCATCGGTGCAGGCGCCGCCCACAAGCACCAAGCGATCGCGCCAAGGCCGGAAGTGCACATAGGACATCGGCACAAGGTGGTGGTCGTCGCGCTTGTAGAACGCGACGATGTGGTGCGGGAAGTCGGGTGCGGACGCCCGGTACTTCCGCTGGAAGATCGGTTCGGCGAACGCCGGACCGTTATCGACTTCGGTGATCAGGATGAAGGGCGCGAGCCGTTCGGTGTAGGCGGCGGGAGTCATGGGTTGGGGTTGGCGTCCGTCGAAAGCGGCGTGAGGGGCCTGCGGAGGGTACGACGCGACCCTGCGCTGCGGGACGTCGCGCCCTGCTGGTAGAGTTCCCACGACCCCCCCACTCTGCTTTCGATGGATCGCCCGCTCCCTCCCGCTCCCTCATCGCCCCGGACGCCGCGATGAGTGAAGCCCCCCCGCTCGACACCCTGCGACAGGTCGAAACGCCGGAAGGCGTGGCTTTGGTGCTGCGCGCCGCCGGTGCCGTGCCACGCGCGCTGGCCTGGCTGATCGACCTCGCCGTGCGCGGCACGGTGTACTTCAGCGCTGCCACGGTGCTCGGCATCGCTGGCGAGACCGGCGCCGGCGTGATGCTGTTGCTGCTGTTCGTGCTGACCTGGGGCTACCCGATCCTGTTCGAGGTGCTGTGGCACGGGCAGACGCCCGGCAAGCGCGCGCTCGGCCTGCGCGTGTTGCGCGGTGACGGCGCGCCGGTGGGCTGGCTGGCTTCGATCACGCGCAACTTCCTGCGCACCGTCGACATGCTGCCGGTGCTCTACGGCGCAGGGTTGGTGAGCATGCTGGCCGACGCGCACTCGCGCCGCCTCGGCGATCTCGTGGCCGACACCGTGGTGGTTTACGTCGACCCGCCGCGCCGTCCCAGCGTGCTGCCGCCCGGCGAGGTGCAGCGCTGGCCGGTGCCGCTCGGCGTCGAGGAGCAGCAGGCGCTGGTGGCCTTCGGCGAGCGCAGCCGGGCCCTGAGCGTGGCGCGGCAGAACGAGCTTTGCGAACACCTGGAGCCCGTCACCGGCTTGCGCGGCGATGCGGCGCGCGAGCGCGTGCTCGCGGCGGCGCGCTGGCTGGCCGGACGGAGCGCGGGCGATGCGTAGGCAGGAGCCCTTCGTCGCCCACCACGCCGGGGAATGGGCGCAGCTCGCCGATTGGCTCGACCGTCGCGAATCCGATGCGCCGCTGAAGCGCCCGCCGCCCGAGGGCGGCGTGCTGGCGGATGCGGAGTTCCCGGCGCGCTATCGCCGCGTGTGCCAGCAGTTGGCGCTGGCCAAGCAGCGCGGCTACAGCCCGGCCGTGGTCGAGCCGCTGCAGGGGCTGGTCGAACGCGGCCACCGCCAGCTCTACCGCCCGCCGCGCCCGCGTTGGCGCGCGGCCTGGGATTTCGTGCTGGCGGGTTTCCCGCGCCTGGTGCGCAAGCACGCCGGCTGCATGGCGCTCTCGGCGGCGCTCTTCCTCGTGCCGCTGGTGGGGGTGTTCACGCTGCTGCAGTTCCGACCGGACGCCGCGTGGCTGCTGTTCGACGCCTCGATGCTGGCGCAGATGGAGGCCATGTACGACCCGGCCGCCGAGCACTTCGGCCGCGATCGCGGTGCCGATGGCGACTTCCAGATGCTCGGCTACTACGTGATGAACAACATCAGCATCGGCTTCCGCAGCTTCGCGTCGGGCCTGCCGGCGGGCCTCGGCGCGCTGTACGTGATGGTGTTCAACGGCGTGATGATCGGCGGTGTCGCGGGGCACCTGCACGTGTCCGGTTATGGCGACACCTTCTGGCGTTTCGTCGTCACCCACGGTGCGCCGGAGCTCACCGCCATCGTCATCGCTGGCGGCGCCGGCCTGCGCATCGGTCTCTCGCTGATCGCGCCGGGCCGCCTGCGCCGCCGCGACGCGCTCATCGAGGCCGGCCGCGACGGCGCCAAGCTCTGCCTCGGCGTTTTCGTGATGCTGCTGTTGGCGGCCTTCATCGAGGCCTTCTGGTCGTCGAAGTCAGACCTGCCGGACCTGGTGCGTTTCCCGCTGGCGGCGGCGCTGTGGGCCGCCATCTTCTGGTGGCTGGCGATGGGTGGGCGAGGGCGCAGCAATGCGGATTGACCGCCTCGGCATCTCGCTGCGCGCACGCTCCTCATGGGAAGCCATTGATCTCGGCATCGCCCTGGCGCGCCACCACGCGCGCGCCTGGGTCGGGCCGTGGCTGCTCTGTGCCGGCCTGCTGTGCGCGCTGCTGCTCGGCTTGGGCCACCTGCTGGGCTGGCTCTGGCTGACGCCGCTGATGCTGTGGTGGCTGAAGCCCGCGCTCGACCGCATCCCGTTGTTCGTGCTGTCGCGCGCGGTGTTCGGCCACGAGCCGACGCGCGCCGAGGTGTATCGCGCCGCATGGCGCTGGGGCTGGGGCCCGACATTGCCGCGTTTGCTGTGGTTGCGCTTCGACCCGTTCCGCGCCCTCTCGCTGCCGAGCGACCTGCTCGAAGGCCTGCCGCGCGCCGAGCGCGGCCAGCGCCGCGAGCTGCTGCGTCGTGACGGTGCCCCGCAGTCGGCCGGGCTTTGGCTGCTGCTGCCGTGGTTCGAACTGGTGCTCGTGCTCAGCGTCTGGGCGCTGGTGGGCTTGATGATCCCGCTGGAGTGGTGGGAAGCCCGCGGCGGGGATTGGATGGGCGCGCTGGGCAAGGACGCCACGCCGTGGCTCGACCTCGTCCTGAACGCCGTGGGTTGCGTGGGCATTCTGGTGATCGAACCATTCTTCGTCGCCGCCGGTTTCGGCCTGTACTTGAGCCGCCGCGTGCACCTCGAGGCCTGGGACCTCGAGCTCGGCTTCAAGCGCATGGCCGCGCGCGCCGTGGCGGCCGGTCGCGGCGCAGGGGGCGTGCTCGTGCTGCTGCTCGCGGTGCTGGCGATGCCGACGGCGCTCGATGCGAAAGAGAAGGTGGCGAAGTCGCTCGACCTGCCCGAGCGCGCGACGCGCCTACCCGAGGGCTTCGCCGATGACGCGCAGACCGCGCGCTTGGATGCGGCGTTGCGCGAGGCGCGCGACGATGCCTCGCTCGGCGGCACCAAGACGGTGCAGCGCTGGCGCATGAAGGACCTGCTCTCCGACCTCGACGAGGAGCAGGCGCAGCCCCTGATCCACTGGCGCGAGAAGCTGGGCGAGCTCGTTGGTCGCTTGGTGGGCATGGCGGCGGAACTGCTGCTGTGGGCCGTGGCCCTGCTGGCGCTGGCCTACGTGCTGTGGCGCTACCGCGACTGGCTGCCGTGGCGTCGCGAGCGCGCGGCCGAAGCGCATGCCCCGCCGCCGCTGCGCCACCGGGGCCTCGCGCCGGAAGACGTCGCCGCCGCGCCGGAACTGCTGCAGCGCGCGCGCGCCGCTTGGGCGCGTGGCGAGGCTCGCGAGGCCTTCGCCTGCCTGTACCGCGCCGGCCTGCGCGAGGTGTCGGCACGGCGTCCGCGCCCGCTGCCGCCCGGCACCACCGAAGGCGAGCTGTTGCGTGCGGCGCGCACGCTGGCCCATGCGCCAGCCGCCGAGCACGTGCGCCGTCTCGTGCAGGCCTGGCGAGCCGTGGCCTATGCCGGGGCGCGCCCCGATGCCGCAGCCTTCGAGGCCCTGATCGCCGCGTGGCCCGACGCCTTCGGGGAGGGCCGCGCATGACGCCGCGTCGTCGCAACCTCGCTATCGGCGCGGCCGCCTTCGTCTTCGTCGGCCTGATGGTCGGTGCCTTCCTCGCCACCCATGAGCGCGTCACCGTCGAGCAGCCCACGCCGCCCACCGCGGAAGCACGCGCGAACCCGCTGCATGGGCTGACGCTGGCGCTGCGCAAGGCCGGGCAGGCCGTAGTGCTGAAAGGCCATGTCGACTTCCGCCGCACCCCGCCACCGTCGCGCGGCACGCTGGTGCTGCTTTACCCGGAAGCGCAGGTGGAAACCGACGACGACAGCTGGGCCTTGCTGGACTGGGTGGAGCAGGGCGGACGCCTCGTGCTGCCCATGCCTTCCGGCGATGCCGCGCCGTCGCTGTCGACCATGCTCGGCGAAGAGTTGGGGGTCGAAGCGCTGCGCGGTGCCGCGGCCGACGTCGACTGCCCGCGCCTTCGGTTGGCCGACGGGGTGACGGAGGTCGTCTGCGGCACGCCCTTCGCGGTGACCGGCCTCATCGACGATGCCCTCGTCTGGCCGAAGGCTGGCCACGCCCGTATCGCCCGCCTGCCCTATGGCGAAGGCGAGGTGCTGGTGCTGAGCGAGCTCGATGCCTTCACCAACCGCCGGCTTTCGCCGCTCGGCACCACCGCCGACGTCGAGGCCGATGCCGAGCGGCAGCAGCGACGCGACGCGCAGACGCGCCTGATGGCGCAGCTCGCCGGCGCCTGGGTCGATGGCGAAGCGGTGTGGATTCTCAGCCATCGCGGCGGCTCGCTGGCCGCGCTGCTGTGGCGCGAAGGTTGGCCGGTGATGCTCGGCCTCGCGCTCGCCCTGTTGGCGTGGTTGCGCTGGGCCAGCCAGCGCCTCGGCCCGACGGTGCCGGCGCCGGCCGCGCATCGCCGCGCGCTGATGGAGCACATCGATGCCGCTGGGCAGTTCGCCTTCCGCAGCGACCACGGCGCCTCCCTCCATGCCGCGCTGCGCGAGGCCGTGCTCGAACGCCTCGCCCAGCGCCATGCCTTGGCGCGTCTCGACGAGGCCGCGCTCGCGCAGGCCTTGGCCGACCGCAGCCGCGTTCCCGTCGATGCGATCGCAGCGGCGCTCGCGCTGCCGCATCGCGCCACGCCCGACCAGTTCCGCGAGGCCGTCGCCACGCTCGCCACCCTGCTGCACCGACTCTGATCCCCACTTCCGCCTCGCTACACGAACCGGACCCGCGCATGAGCCCCGACCAACCCGCCCCGCCGCCGCTGCCCTTCGCCGAACTCGCCGACCGCGTCGCCGCGGTGCGCCGCGAGATCGGACAGGCCTTCATCGGCCAGGACGCCGTCCTCGACCAGCTGCTGCTGGCCCTGCTCGGCGGCGGCCACGTGCTGATCGAAGGCGTGCCCGGCCTCGGCAAGACCCTGCTGGTGCGCGCGCTGGCCGCCGTGATGCGCTGCCAGTTCTCGCGCGTGCAGTTCACGCCCGATCTGATGCCCAGCGACGTGAGCGGCCACGCCGTCTACGACCCGAAGACCGAAACCTTCAGCGTGCGCCGCGGCCCGGTGTTCACGAACCTCCTGCTCGCCGACGAGATCAACCGCGCCCCGGCGAAGACGCAGTCGGCCCTGCTCGAAGCCATGCAGGAGCAGCAGGTGACCATCGAAGGCCAGAGCTTCCCACTGGCCGCTCCGTTCATGACCATCGCCACCCAGAACCCGGTCGAGCAGGAGGGCACCTACCCGCTGCCGGAAGCCCAGCTCGACCGCTTCCTGCTGAAGATCCTGATCGGCTATCCCTCGCTGGCCGACGAAGTGCGCATGGTCGAGGCCATCAGCACCGGCCGTGCGCGCGCCGACTTCGACCTGTCCACGCTGAACGCCCTGCTCGCGCCCGAGGACGTGGTGGCCATGCAGCAGGCGGTCGCCTCGGTGCGCGTCGATGCCGCCGTGCTCGACTACGCGGTGCGCCTCGTGCATGCCACGCGCGAATGGCCGGGGATTGCGATGGGCGCCGGCCCGCGCGGCAGTCTCGCGCTGGTGCGCCTCGCGCGCGCGCAGGCGGCGATGGAGGGCCGCGATTTCGTCGTGCCGGACGACGTGCGCGACGTGCTGCTGCCGGCGCTGCGCCACCGCATCGCGCTGAGCCCTGAGCTGCAGCTCGAAGGCCAGTCGCCGGATGCGGTGCTGGCCGCGCTGCGCGAGCGGGTGAAGGCCCCGCAGAAGTGAGGCCGACCCGCGCCACCATCGCGCTGCTGGCCGTTTGGGGCCTCGTGGGCTTGGCGATTCCCCTCGCCGGGCTGGCGACGCTGCATTGGCTGTGGGCCGGCGGCGTGCTCGGCCTCACACTGCTGCTCGATGCGGTGGCGCTGTCGCGGCAACCGTCGCCGGCCTTCGAGCGGCAGATGCCGGCCGTGCTGCCCCTCGGCCCGTGGGCGACGGTGACCTTGCGGCTGACCAACACCGCCCGCGGTGCGTTGCGCGGCACGCTGCATGACGGGCATCCCGGCGACTGGACCGTCGAGGACCAGCCCCGAGATCTGCGCATCGCGCCCCGCGAGGTGCTGGAGCTCACCTACCGCACGCTGCCGCCGCGCCGCGGCGAAGCGGTGTTCGAGCCCGGCTGGTGGCGGCAGGTCTCGACCCTGCGCCTGTGGACGCAAACCCGCCGTCTTGGCGCGACCACGCCGGTGCGCGTGTTCCCGAACTTCGCGCCGCTCGCCGGCCTCGCCCTGCACACCGCCGAGCAGGCCACGCGGATGACCGGCGCCCACCTCGCCCGGCGTCGCGGCGACGGCACCGAGTTCCACCAGATGCGCGAGTACCGCACCGGCGACAGCCTGCGGCAAATCGACTGGAAGGCCACGGCTCGTGCGCGCCGCCTCATATCGCGCGAGTACCAGGAAGAGAAGAACCAGCGCGTCACCCTGCTGCTCGACTGCGGCCGCCGCCTGCTCGCCGAGGATGGCGGGCTCACGCACTTCGACCACGCCCTCAACGCCGCCTTGCTGGTCGCCTACACGGCACTGCGGCAGGGCGATGCCGTCGCTTTGCAGACCTTCGGCGCGGTCGATCGCAGCGTGCCCTCGGTGCGCGGTGTTGGTGGCCTGGACGCGCTGGTGGAAGCCACCTTCGACGTGCAGCCGGCGCCGGTGGCCGCCGACTACCTCGAGGCCGCGCGCCGCGTGCTGGCGCAGAATGCGCGACGCAGCCTCGTGCTGGTGGTGACCAACGTGCGCGACGAGGACGCCGACGATCTGCTTGCCGGGCTCGAACTGCTGCAGCGCCGGCACCTCGTCTGCGTGGCCAGCCTGCGTGAAAGCGCGCTCGACGCCGCGATGGCGGCCGAGCCCCACCGCTTCGAGGACGCGCTGCGCCTCGGCGCCACCCAGCAGTACCTCGCCTCGCGCAAGCGTGCCCACGCGCAGCTGCGGGCGCGTCGCATCGATGTGCTGGACGTGCGCTGCGAGCAGCTGCCCGCCGCCCTCGTGCAGCACTACCTCGCCATCAAGCGGGCCGGGCGGCTGTAAGGGCCGGCCTTCCACTGGCGTACCACGAACATGACCTCCGTCACTTCCACCCCTCGGCGTCAGGCCACAGTCTGAGCTCGAGGACTCTCCCTCCACGCATTGGGGAATGCGCGCATGAAACTCGTCGACATCTTCCTTGACCCGGCCAAGGTCTTCACGGCCGAAAAGGACAAGCCCACCTTCCTGCTGCCGATGGCGATCATGGTCGCTCTGTCGGTGGCCATGATCCTCGCCTACTACCTGCGCGTGGATCCCGATTGGTTCCAGGACTTCTCGCTGACGATGATGGGCCAGGAGATGACGCCGGCCGAGATCGCCCAGGTTAAGCAGGTTATGCCCGGTGCGAAGGTGCAGGGCTACATCGGTGCCGCCGGCACCCTGATCTTCGTGCCGATCGTCTACGCGGTGTTCGCGCTGTACTACTTCCTCGCCGGCAAGATCGCCGGTGCCGGGCTGTCGTACAAGCACAGCCTGTCGCTGACCACGTGGGCCGCGATGCCGACCGCCCTCGGCGCCCTGATCGGCACCATCGGCGCGTTGACGATGGAACCGCAGACGCCGCTGCACGCGATCTCGCTGACGAAGATCGACCCGTTGCTGGTGCAGCTGCCCTTCGACCACGACCTGAGCACGTTCGCCAAGGGCTTCGACCTGCTGGGCTTGTGGGCCATCGCGCTCGGCGCCATCGGCTGGAAGACCTTCACCCGCAGCGGCTGGGGCTCGGCCGTCTTCGTCGCGGCGCTGCCTTCGGTGCTGATCTACGGCATCTGGCTGCTGATCGCCCTGCTCTGACCTCCTGGCCCCTTCTCCATGCGCATCCCGAAGAAAGCCCTGATCGCGGGCGGCATCGTCCTCCTGCTCGCCCTGCCCTTCATCGCCAAGCGCGGCGGCAGCGATGCGGTGGAGGTGCAGGTCGCCACCGCCGCGCCGCAGGCCATCCGCCCGACCATCCTCGCCTCCGGCACGCTGGCGTTCCGGACTGAGGTGAAGCTCACCGCGGAAGTGCTGGCGCAGGTCAGCGAGGTGCTGGTGAAGGACGGCGACCGCGTGCAGCGCGGCCAGGTTCTGCTGCGCCTCGATCCGGAGACCTACCGCAATGCCATCGAACGCGAGGAGGCCAGCCGGCGGCAGGCCCTGATCAGCATCGAGCGCCAGCGCGTCACGCTGGCGCTGCGCGAGAAGCAGTTCGAGCGCTACCAGCGCCTCGCCGACGCGCAGACGATCGACCGCGCGCGCTTCGACGAGGAGAAGAACCAGCTCGAACTCGCGCGCATCGAACTGAAGAGCAGCGAGGAATCGCTGAAGCGCTCCGAGGCCATCCTCGCCGACGCCCGCGAGACCCTGCAGAAGACGGAAGTGGTGGCACCGATCGACGGCACCGTCGTGGGCGTGACCATCAAGGCCGGCGAGACCGCCGTGCCCTCCACGCAGGCCTTCGCGGGCGCGCAGCTGATGACCATCGCCGACACCAGCGCCATCGAGGCGCGGCTGAAGGTGGACGAGGGCGACATCGCCAAGGTTGCCGTCGGCCAGAAGGTCGACGTCTACCCGGCGGCTTTCCCGGACACCGCCGTGCCCGGCGTGGTGCGTCAGGTGGCCTTGGCGCCGATCCTCGAGAATCAGGGTCGCGCCTACGAAGTCATCGCCGAGCTCACGCCGCCGGAAGGCCTGGCCATGCGCTCCGGCATGAGCGCACGCGCCGACCTGTTCCTCGGCGATGGCGCCTCGACGCTCGCCGTGCCCGTGGAAGCGGTGATCGAGAGCGAGCCCGAGCCGCGCAAGACCGCCCACCACGTGTGGCGCATCGTCGACGGCAAGGTGAACAAGATCGAAGTGCAGGTCGGCGAGGCCGACGATCGCTGGCAGGCCATCACCTCGGGCCTGTCCGAAGGCGACCGCGTGGTCTCGGGCCCCGGCCGTGCGCTGCGCCAGCTGATGGAAGGCGGCAGCGTCAAGGAAATCGAGGCCAAGGACGACGAGGACGCCGACGACGCCGATGCCGACGCCGACGACAGTGAGGCGGCCGACGCCGAAAACACCGACGCCGAGGACGACGCCGGGTGATCGAGCTCGTCGGCATCCACAAGCACTACCTGATGGGCGACCAGGAGGTCCGCGCCCTCGATGGCGTGGATCTCTTCATCGACCGCAACGAGTACGTGGCCCTGATCGGCCCCTCGGGCTCGGGCAAGTCGACGCTGATGAACCTGCTCGGCTGCCTCGATACGCCGAGCGCCGGCCGCTATCTGCTCAACGGCCGCGACACCGCGACGCTCGATGACAACGAATTGGCGCATGTTCGCAACCGCGAGGTGGGCTTCGTGTTCCAGAGCTTCCACCTGCTGCCGCGGATGAGCGTGCTCGACAACGTGATGCAGCCGCTGGTCTACCGCGGCCTGCCGCGCGCCGAGCGTCGCCGCCGGGCCGTCGAATCCTTGGAGCGCGTCGGCCTGGGCAACCGCCTCGACCATCGCCCCAACCAGCTCTCCGGCGGCCAGCGCCAGCGCGTGGCGGTCGCCCGCGCGTTGGTGGGCGAGCCCTCGCTGCTGCTCGCCGACGAACCCACCGGCAACCTCGATTCGCGCACGTCCGCCGAGATCATGGCGCTGTTCGACGCCCTTCACGCGCAGGGCCAGACGGTGGTCGTGGTGACGCACGAACCCGATATCGCCGCGCACTGCCACCGCACCGTGCGCATCGGCGACGGCCGCATCGTCGAAGACCGGAGGACGCGCTGATGCAGGCCCTGCTCGAAGCCTTCCGCGCCGCGCTGGCCAGCCTGCTGGCCAACCGCATGCGCAGCGTGCTGACCACGCTCGGCATCGTCATCGGCACCGGCTCGGTGATCGCCGTCGTCTCGCTGGTGCAGGGCTTCTCGGCCTCGATCAAGAACCAGCTCGCCGACTTGGGCGGCAGCACGCTGACGCTGCAGGCCGTCAACACCAATGAGAACTTCCAGAGCGGCCGGCTCAACTACATCACCTTCGACGACATCAACGTGCTGCGCTACCGCGTGCCCGGCGTCGGCCAGGTGGCGCCGATCATGGTCGTCAACGTTCCCGGCATCAGCTACCAGGGCCGAACGGTCATGGGCGATGTCCGTGCCAGTAACGCCGACTACGCCGCCGTGTACGCACGCTGGCCAGTGAAGGGCCGCTTCCTCGCGCCGGCGGACGATCGTGGCCGCCGCAAGGTGGCGGTGATCGGCGAGAAGCTGCGCGTCGACCTCGACCTGCCCGAAGACCCGGTCGGCGAGTACATCCGCATCGGCAACGAGTGGTTCAAGGTGATCGGCCTGATGGAGAAGCAGGGCGACCTGCTCGGCTTCAGCCTCGACAACTACCTGATCATCCCGTTCGACGTCGGCCGCTCGATGATGGGCGCGAGCAACCGCCCCTTCATGCAGGCCAGCTTCACCGTGCCCGACCTCGAGCAGGTGAACACCGTGCGCGAGCGCGTGACCCGCGCGATCCGAACCGCGCGGCGCACGCCGGCCAGCGAGGGCAACACCTTCAAGGTGGAAGCCGCCGACGCCTTCGTGAAGCAGTTCGACCAGATCGCCGGCACCGCAACGCTGGTGGTCGGCGGCGTGGTCGGCATCAGCCTGCTGGTGGGCGGCATCGGCATCATGAACATCATGCTGGTGTCGGTGACGGAGCGGACCCGCGAGATCGGCATCCTCAAGGCGCTGGGCGCCACGCGCCGCGACATCCTCGTGCAGTTCCTGCTCGAAGCCGCGATGCTCGCCCTGCTCGGCGGCATCATCGGAATCATCTTGGGCATTGCTGCGGGCGTGGGCATCGCCGCGATGATCCCGGGCTTCCCACCGGCCTCGGTGCCGATCTGGGTGATCGCCGCGGCGGCCGGCTTCTCGGCCTTGGTGGGCGTCATCTTCGGCATCATGCCGGCCTCGAAAGCCGCGGGGCTCGACCCGATCGAGGCGCTGCGCTACGAGTAGCGCCGCCGCACCGCTCCGGGTCCGCGCGACCGGAGCGTCGGCCCGTCGGCTTGGGGGCGCAGCCCCCTCGCCGCGGGATGGTTCCTGCGTATGCTTCGGTGTCCCCGAAGCCACCCGCCTCGACCATGCCGCTGCCCCGCGCCGTCGCCCTCCGACTTGCCCCGCTCGCCGTGCTCGCGTCCGCGCTGGCCCTTGCGCCGTGCGCCGCCCACGCGGCACCGTCCAACCTCGCGCCGCTCGATACGGCCATCGCCGAGGTCCTGCCCGAGCTCATCGCTTGGCGCCGCGACCTGCACCAGCACCCCGAGCTCGGCACGCTGGAAGTGCGCACCGCCGCCAAGGTCGCGGCGCACCTGCGCGGCCTCGGCCTCGAGGTGCGCGAAGGCCTCGGCGTCACCGGCTTGGCCGCCATCCTCAAGGGCGCGAAGCCGGGCCCGAGCATCGCGCTGCGTGCCGACATGGATGCGCTGCCCGTCACCGAGGCGACGGGCCTGCCGTTCGCATCGACGGTGCGAACGACCTATCGCGGGCAGGACGTCGGCGTGATGCATGCCTGCGGCCACGATGCGCACGTCGCCCTGCTGATGGCCGCGGCCGAGGTGCTGGTCGGCATGAAAGATCAACTCGCTGGCGAAGTGATGTTCGTGTTCCAGCCGGCCGAGGAAGGCCCGCCGCAGCCCGGCCAGATCGTCGGCGCGAAGGCGATGATCGACGACGGCCTGTTCGCCGATTGGAAGCCCGACGCCATCTACGGCCTGCATGTCTGGGCGGCGCTGCCGGCCGGCACCGTCGGCTACCGCAGCGGTCCGACCATGGCCTCGGTCGATGAGTGGAACCTCGTCATCCGTGGGCGGCAGACGCACGGCGCGCGGCCCTGGGACGGCATCGACCCCGTCACCATCGCGGCGCAGGTGCAGATGGCGATGCAGACCATCGTCTCGCGCCAGACCGACATCGTGCGTTCGCCCGTGGTGCTCTCCACCGGCCAAGTGCAGGCCGGCGTGCGCTTCAACATCATCCCCGACGAGGCGCGCATGGCCGGCACGCTGCGCGCTTTCGACGACGGCGTGCGCGCCGACGTCATCGCGCGCTTCGAGCGCACCGCGAAGGCCATCGCCGAGTCGGCCGGCGCGACCGCCGAGCTCAGCGTCAACCTCAATGCCCCGCTCACCGCGAATGCCGCCGAACGCGCGGAGCGCGGCGGTGCGGCATTGCGCGCGGCGCTGGGCGAGGACAAGGTCGTGGAGATGCCGCTGCTGACGATCGGCGAGGACTTCTCGCAGTTCAGCACCGTCGCGCCGACCTTCTACTGGTTCGTTGGCAGCACCGGCCCGGGCATCGACCCGCGTCGCGCGCCGATGAACCACTCGCCGGAGTTCCTGTTCGACGAATCGGCGCTCGAGCCCGGCCTGCGCAGCCTGCTGGCCGTGGCGCTCGACGCCCTGCATTCACCGCCGCCGGCCGCGCCTTCCGCCGCCCGCTGAGCCGATGCGCCGCCTGCCGATCCACGCGCTGGTCATCCCGTTGCTGGCCGCCCTGTTGGTCGGCTTCAACCTGCTGGCGCCGTTCGACACGCGGGTGTACGACCAGCTGATGCGCCTGCACCAGCGCGAGGCGCCGCCGGAGATCGTGCTCGTGCATATCGACGGCGAAGCCGAGCGCCGCTACCCCGACTTCATCGATCGCCGACCGCTGGCGGTGGCCCGCCTCGTCGATCGCCTGAACCAGGTGAAGCCGCGCGTGATCGGCGCCTACCTCGCCTTCGACCCGCGCGATCCGCGCGACCGCGAAGGCCTCGGCGTGCTGCGCGAGGCGCTGGCCCGCCATGGCAACACGGTCGGCAAGGCCTTCGTGGGCGACACCGCGCACCAGAGCGCCGAGGAAGCCTTCCGCGCCGCCGAGAAAGTGGGCTTCCGCACCCTGGGCCTGCAGCTCGTCGCCACCGGCGACGACAACGTCATCCGTGGCAGTTTCCATGCCGCGCCGCTGGCCGGCGCGCTGCGGCCGAGCTTCGCCGTCGCCCTGCTGCAGCAGGCCGGCGACCTCGTCCCCGAGGAGCGCCGCGCGGCCCTACAGGCCGCGTTCGACTCGCCCACCGTTGCCGAGGACGCCTACGTCTTCGCCTTCCTGGGCGGTGGCGGCACCGTGCGTCGGGTCAGCGCCGCCGACGTGCTCGATGGCGAGGTGCACCCGGACGTCTGGCGCGACCGGATCGTCATCATCGGCCAGTCCGAGCAGGACACCGAGATCAACCTCACCACCGCCGTCTCGGGCTGGGCCGAACATGGCCTCACGGTCGATGAGTACGAGGCGCAGGCGACCGCGGCCCTGCTCACCGGCCACGTGTTCCGCGTGCTCTCGTCGTCGACCGACGCGGCCATCGTGGGCGGCGTGCTGCTGCTCTTCGCCCTGGCCCTGAACCACCTGCGCCAGCGCCGCGCCGCGGTGTTCGCGGTCGGCTTCCTCGTCCTCGTGGGGGTGGCCTACCTCGTGGCCTACCGCATGCTGATGTGGCTGCCGCCGGTGGCGCTGGCGATCGCCTTGCCGCTGCAGGTGTTCGTCGAAGTGATCCATCGCTACGTGCGCTCGGCCTCGATGCTGGCCGCCGAGATCGCCGTGCTGCGCCGCGAAGCCACCGCGCCGCCGGCCACGCGCCGCGGCTTCGATTTCGACGAGGCGCTGGCCGCGGTCCGCCAGGCCGTCGCGAGCATCCGCCGCCAGCGCGAGTACGTGCATCGGCTGATCGACGTGCAGCCGGCCGCCATCATCGTCATCGACGGCCAGCAGCGCCTGCGCCTCGGCAACGCCCAGGCCGTCGCCTGGCGCACCGACCCCGAGGCGCCGATGGGCACGCTGCGCGACTGGTTGGCCGCGGTCGACCTGCGCCTGCCGGCCGACGCCGGGCAGTACGTGGGCGCCGGCAGCGCGCGCCTGCTGGCGCAGTGCGGTGAACGCGAGGTGGTGGTCGCCTTCGAACCCTTGCCCGGCGGCCGCGAGCCCGACCAGCACGACACCCTCGTCTGCGTCACCGAGCTCACCGGCCTGATGGCCGACCAGCGCGAGCGCCAGGCCGCCATCGATTTCCTCTCCCACGACCTGCGCGCGCCGGCGCATGCGCTGGTGGAGCTCTGCGAAGGCGTGCTGGCCGATCCCACCCTCACGCCGTCCACCCAGCAGGTGCTGCGCAGTGCCGAGCGGCTCTCCCGCCGCATGGTGCAGATGGCGACGACCTACCTCGATTTCGTGCGTTCGGCCTCGCCCGAGGCCTTCACCCGCGCCGAGCCGGTGCTGTTGGCCGACGTGGTGCTGGAGGCGGTCGAGACCAGCACGCCGGAAGCCAGCGCCAAGCAGGTGCGGATGGAGCTGGCCCTCGACGACCAGGAGGCCGGTTGGGTGATCGGCGACGCCGCCCTGCTGCGGCGCGCGGTCGAGAACCTGCTGAGCAATGCGGTGAAGGTGACCCCGCCCGGTGGGCATGTGGATGTGCGCGTGGAGCGCCGACGCGAGGCGCTGGCCATCGTCGTCCGCGACGGTGGCCCGGGCATCGCCCCGTCCCGGCGCAGCCAGCTGTTCCAGCGCTTCGGGCCGCTGGCGCGCACGCCGAAGTCGTCGACCCGTTCGGTCGGCCTCGGCCTCGCCATGGTGATGAGCGTGGTGGCGCGCCACCGCGGCACCGTCTTCGTCGACAACCCGCCGGAGGGCGGCGCCGAGTTCCGCATCGAGCTGCCGCTCGAGCGCGAGGCCTCAGTCGCCTGAGGCGCCGGCCGCCGCGGGGGCGAGTTCCAGCCGGTAGCCCTCGCGATAGACGTTCGAGAGGCGGAGGCCGTTCTCCGCGAACATCAGCTTGCGGCGCAGCGTGTACAGGTGGGTGTCGAGCGTCCGGGCCGAGCCGCCGAGGTCGCGGCCCCAGATGGCGGCCACCAGCTCCTCGCGTCGCACCAGCCGGTCGCGATGCAGGAACAGGTACCAGGCCAGGTCGAATTCCTTCGGCTGCAGCTCGATGCGCTCGCCGTCGCGGCTGAGCTCGCGGGAGGCGCCGTCGATCCGGTAGGGGCCGAATTCCACCCGCAGCGGGGCCGTGGCGGCACCCTGGAAGCGTCGCGTCACGGCGGCGATCCGGGCCAGCAGCACCGTCGCCGAGGTCGGCTTGATGATGTAGTCGTCGGCGCCGACGGCCAGCGCCTCGACGATGCGCTCGTCGTCGTCGAAACGGCTGAAGATGATGATCGGCGCCCGGCGGCCGACGGAACGGTGCACCCAACCCACCAGGGCGGTGCCCTCGGTGTCGGGCAGGTGCCAGTCGAACAGGAACAGTTCGTGCCGCGCCTCGCGCACCTCGGACATGAACTGCACGCCCTCGGTGAACCACTCCACCTCGTGGCCGGCGGCCCGCAGGGCGGCGATGGCGCGTTCCGCCTCGATGCGGTCGTCCTCCACCAGTGCCACGCGAAGCGGCGGATGCGCCGTCACCATCGGCGTGCTCATGCGCGGCCGCTCCCGGGGTGGGGCTGGGCAGGCGGCGCGAAGCGGGTCGGGCAGGCGGGCATGGCGTCGAGTGTGGCGATCGATCCCGGCGAAGTGAAGCCGCGCAGAAAAAGAAAACCCGACCACGGCGGGGGCCGGGTCGGGCTCGGAGGGGGTGCGACCACCAAGCAGCACGGTCGCAGAACAGGGCGGAAGCGAAGGCAGGGGGGGTGCCTCGCGTCGCGCCGCTCGAAGCGTATCGAACCGCTCCTCCACCCCCCGGGGGTGAGGGGCGGGCGAAGCATGACGGAATCCCCCCGACGAAGAGTCAGGAATACTCAAAACGCGCCGATTGAACGACGAACGGTTTCAGCGCCTACTAGCCGCGAACCGGCCCGGAGGCCGCCGGTGGCGGGTTTCCGGCAGGTCCGGTCCCCCGCCGCGGCACGGGTCTTGCACTCCCCACCACGACCGCAAGGACCCACCCATGGCCGACAAAAAGCCCGCTCCCGCCGCCGCACCCGCCGACGCCGCCGCCAAACCCAAGGTGCCGCTCGTGCCGATCATCGGCGCCGCGCTCGGTTCGGCCGTCCTGGTGGCCGGCATCATGTTCTTCATGATGCCCAAGCCGGCGCACGCCCCGGCCGAGGGCGACGAGGCCGCGGAGGGTGCCGAGGCGGAGGAAGGCGAGGATGGCGCGCCGAAGGCCGAGACCCGCTACATCGAGGTCAAGGACCCGCTGGTGGTCAACCTCACGGGCGGCAGCGCCAAGTACCTGCAGGTGCAGATCCAGCTCGCCACCAAGAGCGAGGAGGGCCAGAAGGCCATCGAGACGCACCTGCCGGCGATCCGCAGTGGCTTGCTGGTGATGTTCCGCCAGCTCACCAACGAGGAGCTGTCCCAGCCCGACATCATGGTGACCCTGCAGGAGAAGGCCCTGGGCGAGACCAACAAGGTGCTGGAAGCCGAGACCGGCAAGAAGGACACCGTCACCGCCCTGCTGTTCACCAGCTTCGTCACCCAGTAAACGACGGCCATGAGCGACCTGCTTTCCCAGGATGAGATCGACGCCCTGCTCCACGGCGTCGACTCGGGCGCGGTCGAGACCGAGACCGATGTCGATCCCGGCGTGGCGCGGTCCTTCGACTTCGCCACCCAGGACCGCATCGTCCGTGGGCGCATGCCCACCCTGGAGATGGTCAACGAGCGCTTCGCGCGCATGTGGCGCGTTGGCCTGTTCAACCTGCTGCGCCGCTCCGCCGACCTCTCGGTGCGCGGCGTCGAGCTGATGAAGTTCGCCGACTACCTGCACACGCTGTACGTGCCGACGAACCTCAACCTGATCAAGATGAAGCCGCTGCGCGGCACCGGCCTCATCGTCTTCGAGCCGACGCTGGTGTTCGCGGTGCTCGACAACTTCTTCGGTGGCGCCGGCCGCTTCCCCGCGAAGATCGAAGGCCGCGAGTTCACGCCGACCGAGATGCGCGTCATCCAGCTGATGCTGAAGCAGGCCTTCACCGACCTCACGGAAGCCTGGGCGCCGGTGATGAACTTCGAGTTCGAATACACGAGCTCGGAAGTGAACCCGCATTTCGCCAGCATCGTCAGCCCCCGCGAATACGTGGTGGTGAGCAAGTTCCACGTCGAGCTGGAGGGTGGCGGCGGCGAGATGCACGTGACGCTGCCCTACGGGATGCTCGAGCCGATCCGCGAACTGCTGGACGCGGGAATCGCCTCCGACCGTTCCGAGAAGGACGAGAACTTCCCGATCCAGCTGCGCGAGGGCGTGAACCTCGCCGAGCTCGACGTGGCCGGCGTGCTGGCCACCAAGCGCCTCAGCGTGCGCCAGCTCGTCGCGCTGAAGGTCGGCGACGTCCTGCCGATCGACGTGCCCGCGAAGACGCCGCTGCATGTCGAAGGCCTGCCGCTGTTCGAAGGCGATTTCGGCCTGCACAAAGGCAAGAACGCCGTGAAGATCACCCGCATCACGCCCATGGCCGGCACCAAGCCGCGGGCGAACTGAGGACCACCCCATGAGCACCGAAAAAGACGCCGCCGACCTCGCCATGTGGGGCGACCTCGCGCCAAGCCCGGCCCCGGCCGCCAGCAGTGGCGCCACGGGTGACGCGAACCTCGACCTGATCCTCGACGTGCAGGTGACGCTGTCGCTCGAAGTGGGTCGCGCACGCATCCCGATCCGCAACCTGCTGCAGCTCAACCAGGGCTCGGTGGTGGAACTGGAACGGGTCGCCGGCGAACCGCTCGACGTCTACGTCAACGGCACGCTGGTCGCGCAGGGCGAAGTCGTGGTGGTGAACGAGCGCTTCGGCGTGCGGCTGACGGAAGTCGTCAGCCCCAGCGAACGCATCAAGCGCCTGCGCTGAAGCCACGCCATGAGCGAGCCCACCTCCCTGTTGCTGGCGGCCACGGCCGCCGCACCCGCCGCCGCCAAGACCGTGCAGGTCGGGCAGGCCGTGCCGCAGACCGCCGGCCTCGGCGGTGCGTTGATGGCGCTGGTCCTCGTGGTCGGCCTGATCCTGTTCCTCGCCTGGGTGCTGAAAAAGCTGCCGGGCGCCGGGCTCAAGTCGATGTCCGGCCTGCGTACCGTGGCCAGCCTCGCCGTGGGGCCGCGCGAGCGCGTCGTCATCGTCGACTGCGGCGGCCAACAGCTGCTGCTCGGTGTCACCCAGCACAGCGTCAACCTGCTGCACACCCTGCCCGAGCCCCTGCTCGACGCGCCGACTCAGGCCGGCTTCGCCGAATTGCTGGCGCGGCTGAAGGCGCGCGACTCCGCGTAATCCGGCACGCGGCTTGCACGTCACCGGGCATCCCCGCCGGATGCCCGTCGTGCCCACGCTATCCACCGTCCTCCGCTACGCCTTCCTCGCCCTGACGCTGCTGCCGGCGCTGGGCTTCGCCACGCCGACCGGCCCGCAGCCCACCGGCCTGCCCGAGGTGACCGTCGCCAACGTCGGCGGCGAGAACGTCTCGGTCTCGCTGGCCGTGCTGCTGTCGATGACGGCCATCACCCTGCTGCCGAGCCTGCTGCTGGCCTGCACCGCGTTCACGCGGATCATCGTGGTGATGGCCCTGCTGCGCATGGCGCTCGGCACCGGGCAGACGCCCTCCAACCAGATCATGGTGGGGCTGGCGCTCTTCATCACGATGATGGTGATGATGCCGGTGGCCGACCAGGCCTGGACCGCGGGCTTGAAGCCCTACCTCGACGGCACCTTGCCCTTCGACGCCGCGTGGACCGCGACCTCCGAACCCTTCCGCGCCTTCATGCTGGCGCAGATCCGCGAAACCGACCTGCTCACCTTCGCCAACCTCTCCGGGCACACGCAGGGCTTCGCCTCGCCGGAAGAGATCCCGTTCGGCGTGCTGGTGGCGTCCTTCATCACCTCGGAGTTGAAGACGGCCTTCGAGATTGGCTTCCTGATCTTCATTCCCTTCGTGGTGATCGACCTCGTCGTCGCCAGCGTGCTGATGTCGATGGGCATGATGATGATGTCGCCGATGCTGGTCTCCGCGCCGTTCAAGATCCTGCTCTTCGTGCTGGTCGACGGCTGGGTGCTGGTGGTCGGCACGCTGGCGGGCAGCTTCAACCCGGCCGTGGTGAGCACGGCAGCGACCGCGGTGGGAGCGGGCTGACATGACGCCGGAAACCGCCATCACCGAACTCCGCGCCGGCCTCGAGCTCGCCCTGCTGGTCGGCGGCCCGCTGCTGGTCGTCGTGCTGGGCGTCGGCGTCACCGTCGGCCTCGTGCAGGCGGCCACGCAGATCAACGAGCCGACCGTCGCCTTCATCGCCAAGGCGGTGGCGCTGGCCGTCGCGCTGGCGGCGATGGGCAGCCTCCTGCTCGGCAAGCTCGTCGACTACACGATCGCGCTGTTCCAGCGCATCCCCGCGCTGGTGGGCTGATGGCCGCCGCGGGCAGCATCCCCGGCATCGTGCTCGACGGCGGCGACATGTTCGCCGTCATCAACGCGACGTTGTGGACCAGCCTGCGCGTCGGCGGCCTGCTGATGGTGGCGCCGCTGTTCGGTACGCGCACGGTGCCGCGCCGCGTGAAGGCCATGCTGGCGATGGCGCTCGCCTTCGCGATGGCGCCGCTGGCCGGGCCGCCGCCGCCGCTGCCGGGCGTCGATCCCCTTACCGTGCTTACCGCCGCCCGCGAAGTGCTGATCGGCGTGGGCATGGGCTTCGTGCTGCGGCTGGCCTTCGAAGCTGGCGCGCTGGCCGGCGAGTTCGTCGCGCAGGGCACCGGCCTGTCGTTCGCCGTGATGGCGGACCCGCTGCGCGGCACCAACGCGGGTGTGGTCGGGCAGTGGTTCTACCTGTGCTTCGCGCTGATCTTCCTCAGCATGAACGGGCATCTGATGATCGTGGAGCTGCTCGCCGATTCGTGGAGGGCGGTGCCGCTGCAGTCGAACTGGGCGCCGACACCGGAGGCGCTGCGCGCCATCGCCGACTTCGGCGGGCAGATGTTCCTCGTCGGCATCCAGATCGCGTTGCCCGTCGTGCTGGCGATGCTGGTCATCAACCTCGCCTTCGGCGTGATGAGCCGTGCCGCGCCCTCGCTCAACCCGATCCAGCTCGGCCTGCCGGCCTCGGTGCTGGTCGGCCTGCTGCTGATGGGCACGCTCACCGGGCAATTGCTGGGACCGCTGCGCGCGAATCTCGAAGCGGCCTTCGAACTCTCCACCGGCTGGTTGGGCTAGGGCCATGGCGGAAAACGAGAACGGCCAGGAGAAAACCGAAGAGCCGACCCCAAAACGGCTCAAGGACTCGCGCGAGAAAGGCGACAGCCCGCGATCACCGGAACTCGCCACCGCGGCGGTATTCGTTGGCGCCTTGCTCGCCTTGTTGGCCTTCGGTGGCTGGATGGCCGGGCATGCGATGGCGTGGATGGGCAACCAGCTCCGCCACGCCGGCGAGGGCCGGGGGCTGGGTGCGGATCTGGTCAACCGAGCTGGCCTGTCGATCGGCGAGCTGATGCTGGCGGTCGGGCCGCTGATCGTCACTTGCCTGCTGTGCGCCTTCGTCGCGCCGGCGGTGATGGGCTTCAACTTCAGCACCGAAGCGCTGACGCCGAACGCCGAGCGCCTGTCGCCGATCGCGGGCCTGAAGCGCATCTTCGGCACGCAGGGCCTCGGCGAGCTGGTGAAGTCGCTGCTGCGCATCGCCATCCTTGGTGCCATCGGCACGGTCTACTACCTGTCCTACGAGGACCGCCTGCTGCAGCTTTCGCAATTGCCCGTGGCGACGGCTGCGGCCCAGGGTTTCGACCTGATCCTTGGCCTGCTGATCGCGATGGGCCTGGGCCTCGTCCTCCTCGCCGTCGCCGACGTGCCTTGGCAGCTTTGGAGCTGGAAGCGCCGGCTGAAGATGACGCGGCAGGAGCTGCTCGAGGAGATGAAAGAGATGGAGGGCCGCCCCGAGGTGAAGGGGCATATCCGCCGCATGCAGCAGCAGCTCGCCAGCGGCCGGATGATGGAGGCCGTGCCCACCGCCGACGTGGTGGTGGTGAACCCCACGCACTACGCCGTCGCGCTGAAGTACGACCCGAAGAAGGCGCAGGCACCCATCGTCGTGGCCAAGGGCCTGGACGAAGTCGCGCTGAACATCCGCAAGGTCGCGAGTGCGCACAAGGTTGCCATCGTCGAGGCGCCGCCGCTGGCCCGCGTGCTGCATGCGCAGGCCGAGCTCGACAGGGAGATCCCGGTGAAGCTCTACCAGGCGGTGGCGCAGGTGTTGAGCTACGTCTACCAGCTCAAGGTGTGGACGCCGAAGCGCGGGGCGTACCCGACGCTGCCGGATTTCGGGGCGCTGGAGCGCGAGCCCTGATCGTCCTGCGCCGCCCGTGCAAAGGAGTGGCCGAGCCGCACGCCTTCCGCTAAGGTGCGCCGTCCCCCGCACCGCCCCCCGTCGATCCCGTGCTGTTGCTGCGCGCCCTACGTATTGCAAGGAAGCATCTGGCCACCGTCAGCTGGACGGCGCTGGCGGTCCTGATCGCCCTGCATTTCGCCAGCGCATGGGCCCTGATGGTCCTGTCCGGCGAGGAGCGCCTGGTCGAGCCGGTGGTGTGGGCCTACTTCTACGCGACGGTGGCGCTGACGGTCGGTTTCGGCGACTTCAGCCCGCAGACCGATGCCGGCCGGATGGTCGCGGCGTTCTACCTGATGCCCGGCGCCGTGGCGCTGCTGGCGTCCATGATCGGAAAGACCACGGCCGTGCTCGCCGGCCTGTGGCAGCGCGGCCTGCACGGCAAAAGGAACTATCGCGACATGGAGCACCACACCATCCTCGTCGGCTGGAACGGCCGGGAATCGCACCGCATCGTCGACCTCCTCCGCCACGAGGAGCAGGGCCGCGGGGAGATCGTCATCATCGACGTCGACCTTGAAGCGAACCCCCGGCCCGACGAGGCGCGCTTCGTGAAGCTGGCCACGCTGGCGGATCCGACCGGCTACGTCCGCGCTGGCGTTCGCGCGGCGCGTCGAGTGATCATCGACGCCGCGACGGACGAGCAGACCCTGGCGGCGGCGATGGCGGTCCGCGCGCTCGGTGGCGACGCCCACGTCGTGGCGCAGTTCGACCGCGCCGAGTCGGCGACCCTGCTCAAGCGCCACCATCCGGAAGTCGAGTGCACGACGCCGGTGCAGGCCGAGCTCATCGTCCGCGCTTCGCACGACCTCGGCGCCTCCAGCGTCGCAATGGAGATGCTCTCGTTGGCTGATGGCCCGACGCAGTATTCGCTGGTGCTGCCCCTCGACACCGGCAGTCGCCGGTACGGTGACTACCTGGTCCTGCTGCGTCGCCAGCATCGCGCCACGCTGTTGGGCTACGCCCTTCGGGAAGCCCCTCTGAAGGCCATCCTCAACGCCGACGACGACACCCGCGTGCCGGCCGGCGCCACCCTGTTCTACCTCGCCAGCCGCCGCATCAAGGCGGCGGACATGCCGCTTGCGTCGGCGATGGCCTGAGTCGCCCCGCGTTTCCCCGTACCGCCCGTTCCGCATCGACAGGAGTCCCCGTGATCGCTTCGCTTACCGCCTACCTGCAGGGCCTGCCGGCCTTCCTCGCCTACTTCGGCACCTCGGTCGGGATGACCGTGTTGTTCGTGGTGGTCTATGTGCGCTTGACCCCCCACCGCGAGTTCGCGCTGATCAAGGCCAACAACGTCGCGGCTTCGCTGGCCCTCGGTGGCGCGGTCCTCGGGTTCATCCTTCCGCTGGCTTCGGCGATGGCGAATTCGGTGAGCCTCGTCGACTTCATGCTCTGGGGGCTCGTCGCCTTCGTCGTGCAGGCGGTCGCCCACCTAGCGAAGCGCCTCGTCATCGCCGACCTGCCGGCGCGCATTGCCGCGGGCGAAACCGCGGCGGGCGTGTTCGCCGGCGTCGTGTCGCTCGGCGTGGGCGTGCTCAACGCCGCTTCGATGACCTGGTGAGGGCGCCGCCATGAAGCGCAGCAAGACCCTGCGGCTGGCCCTGCTGGCCGCATCGCCCGTGGCCCTGACCGCCTGCGGACCCGACTACATCGATCCGCCGCCGCAGCCCGGCAGCCTCGAATACGCCTCGGTGCAGGCGTGCTACGAGGCCAACGACATGAGCGATGCGCAGTGCGACCAGGCCTACACCCAGGCCCGCGGCATGGCGCCTGGCTACGCCTCCGAGGAGGACTGCGAGCGCCTCTACGGGGACGAGGCCTGTGAGGACTTCGACGGCTGGAAGTACCGCTACATCCCGAAGACGACGGCCTTCGCGACGCCCTACGGCTACGGCACCTCCCGGGTTTCGCCCTACGGCAGCATCCGCCCGATCTATGGCCAGGGCCTGCAGGGTTTCGATACGAAGGGCCGCCGCGTGGTGCAGGTCGACCCGCCGCGCCAGGCCGTGCCACGCGCGTCGCGCGGTGGCTTCGGCACAAGCGGATCGAGCCGCGGCGGCGGCTGGGGCGGCTGATGCGTCGGCGCCCGCTGGTCCCGCGGGCCCATTGGGAGGCGCAGGCGGCGCAGCACGGCTTCGCCTTCCATACCCTCGACGGCGCACCCTACTGGGACGAGCGCGCCTGCTACCTGTTCACCCTCGCGCAGGTGGAGCGCGACATCGAGGACGTCACGCAGGAGCTGCACGCGATGGCGCTTGATCTCGTCGACGCGGTCTGCGCGAGCGAGGCGCTGATGGTGAGGCTCGCCGTGCCGTCCGACTACCGCGACTGGATCGAGCGGTCGTGGCACCGCCGCGATCCGCACCTGTACGGCCGCATGGACCTCGCCTATGACGGCCGCGGCCCGGCGAAGCTCTACGAGTTCAACTACGACACGCCGACGGCGCTGTACGAGGCGGCCTACTTCCAGTGGTTGTGGTTGGAAGACCGGATCGCCGACGGCACCCTGCCGGCCGGCGCGGACCAGTACAACGGCTTGCAGGAAGCGATCGTCGAGGCTTTCGGCGCGATGGCCCGCGAGCGACGGCTGCGCCTGCCGCTGCATTTTGCCGCGCACGACGGCCACGCCGAGGACGGCGGCACGGTCGACTACCTGCGCGACTGTGCGCACCAGGCGGGGCTGGAGACGCACCGCCTCGCTGTCGAAGCCATCGGCCTTGGCGACGACGGCCGCACCTTCGCCGACGAGAGCGGCCACGCCATCCGCAGCCTGTTCAAGCTCTACCCCTACGAATTCATGTTCGAGGATGCCTTCGGGCCCGCGCTGCGCTTCGATGCGATGCAGCTCATCGAACCGCCGTGGAAGGCCCTGCTCTCGAACAAGGCCGCCTTGGCCTTGCTGTGGGAGCGCCATCCGGGCCACCCGAACCTGCTCGAGTGCCACATCGACGAGGCCCCTTCGGCCCCGCTGCCCGCCGGCTGGGTCCGCAAGCCCTTCTTCTCGCGCGAGGGGGCGAACATCGCCGCGACCCTCCCCGACGGCGAAGCGATCGTGACGCCGGGTCCCTACGCCGACGGCCCCCAAGTGCGGCAGGCCTGGCACCCGCTGCCGCGTTTCGATGCCGGCTGGCCTCTGATCGGCAGCTGGGTCATTGGCGATCGCGCCTGTGGCATGGGCCTCCGTGAAGACGACGGACCGATCACGATGAACACCTCGCGTTTCGTGCCGCACGCGATCGTGGGGTGAGCGTCGCCTTTCGGCGGCGTATTCGAGCGCGAGTAGTCGCCGGCGCGCCGATGGCGACGGCATGCCGCGTCCTCAAGGCGGCCCATCGGCACGCGTGGCAGGCGCCGGCTTAGGCGGGTGATCCCCCGGCACACGTCTTGCACGTCTCGCCCGACCCCACGCCCACGCGAGACCCGATGGCCGCCGTGATGACTCCCTTCGACCGCACCCGCCAGCTGATCCAGCAGGGAGCGGCCGTGCCGCTGGTGCTGATCGGGGTGCTGGCGATGATCGTCGTGCCGCTGCCGCCGCTGGCGCTGGACGTGCTGTTCACGCTGAACATCGCCGCTTCGCTGGTGGTGCTGCTGGCGGTGATCTACGTGAAGCGGCCGCTGGAGTTCTCGATCTTTCCCACCGTGCTGCTGCTGGTCACCCTGATGCGCCTCGCGCTGAACGTGGCCTCCACCCGCGTGGTGCTGTTGCACGGCCACGAGGGCCATGATGCCGCCGGCCAGGTGATCGCCAGCTTCGGCCAGTTCGTCATCGGCGGCAGCTTCGCCGTCGGCATCATCGTCTTCGCCATCCTGACGATCATCAACTTCATCGTCATCACCAAGGGCTCGACGCGCGTTTCCGAAGTGGCGGCGCGATTCACCCTCGATGCCTTGCCCGGCAAGCAGATGGCGATCGACGCCGACTTGAACGCCGGCATCCTCACTCGCGAAGAGGCCAAGCTCCGCCGCGAGGAAGTGCGTGAGGAAGCGGACTTCTACGGCTCGATGGACGGCGCCGGCAAGTTCATCCGTGGCGACGCCATCGCCGGCATCCTGATCCTCTTCATCAACATCATCGGCGGCTTCGCCATCGGCGTGATGCAGCATGGGCTCTCGGCGGGCGATGCCGCCGAGATCTACATCCTGCTCGCCATCGGCGACGGCCTCGTCGCCCAGCTGCCGGCCCTGCTGGTCTCCACGGCCGTGGCCGTGATCGTGACGCGCGTCTCGCGCTCGCAGGACATGGGCAACGCGATGTTCGGCCAGGTGTTCGGCCAGTACCGCGCGCTGGCGGTGACCGCCTCGATCATCGGCCTGGTCGGCCTCGTGCCGGGCATGCCCAACGTCGCCTTTTTGACGTTCGCGGCGGGCCTCGGTTACCTCGCCTGGATGCTCTACCAGCGCGAACAGGCGGAACAGGCGCGGGTGGCGGATGTGGAAGCCCGCAAGCTGATGGCCACGCAGACGCCGGGCGGCGCGCCGGCCGAGCTCAGCTGGGACGAAGTGCGTCCGATCGATGCGCTGGGGCTCGAGGTCGGCTTCCGGCTCATCCCGCTGGTCGACAAGGCGCAGGGCGGCGACCTGATGGCGCGCATCAAGGCCATCCGCCGCAAGCAGACGCAGGACCTCGGCTTCCTCGTGCCGGCGGTGCACATCCGCGACAACCTCGACCTGCCGCCCAACCAGTACCGCGTGGTGATCCACGGCGTGCCGGTGGCCAGCGGCGAGGTCTACCCGGACCGCGACATGGCCTTGAACCCCGGGCAGGTCTTCGGCGAGCTGCAGGGCATCGCCGGCCGCGATCCGGCCTTCGGGCTGGATTCGGTATGGATCCAGCCGGCGCAGCGCGCGCAGGCCGAGTCGTTGGGCTACACGGTGGTCGACCCGGCCACCGTCATCGCCACGCATCTCTCCCACCTTGTGCGCGAGCACGCCAGCGAGCTGCTCGGCCACGAGGAAGCGCAGGCGCTCCTCGACACCCTTAAGAAGGCGGCCCCGAAGCTGGTGGAGGACCTCACGCCCAAGACCCTGCCGCTGGCCGTCGTGGTGCGTGTGCTGCAGAACCTGCTGGCCGAGAAGGTGCCGGTGCGGCAGATCCGGCAGATCGCCGAGGCCCTGATCGAGCACGGCGCCATCACGTCCGATCCCGCGGCGCTGACCGCCGCGGTGCGGAACGCGCTGGGCCGCTTCATCGTGCAGGAGATCAACGGCATGAACCCCGAGCTGCCGGTCTACACGCTGGCGCCACCTCTGGAACGCATCTTGCAGGACTCGGTGAACGGGAACACCGCAGCACTCGAACCGAACCTGGCCGAGCGCCTGCACCAGAGCCTCGCCGACTGCGTGCAGCGGCAGGACGCCCGCGGCGAACCCTCGGTGCTGCTGGTGCCGGGCGGGGTGCGCGGGGTGCTCTCGCGGATGTTCCGGCACGGGGTGCCGTCGTTGCAGGTGCTGGCCTACAGCGAGATCCCCGAAGACAAACGGCTGAAGCTGGTCGGTTCGATCGGTTGAGGCCTCGAAACAACGGTTGCGGTTAGCAGGATTCGGAGAGAGCCACCATGAAGATCAAGCGCTTCGTTGCCCCGGACATGAGGACGGTGCTGCGCATGGTCCGCGAGGAGCAGGGGGCCGACGCGGTCATCCTCTCGAACCGCCCGGTGCCGGGCGGCATCGAGGTGGTGGCCGCCACCGATTACGACGAACAGCTGGCGCAGGACGCGCTGAAGTCGCTGCTGCCGCAGAAGCCCGCCACCGCGCTCGACCAGGCGCGCGACGCCGACATCGGCCTGCCGGCGCAGTTGGCTGGGGCCCTTCGCTCCGCCGTGCGGCCGCCGGTGGTGGACGAGCGCCCGGCCTTGATCCCCGAAGCGCTGGTCAAGGCCATCGCCGCCAAGTCGGCCGCACCCGCCGCCGCCCCGGCGCCGAGCGCCGGCAAGCGCGCCGATTTCTCCGCCTTCCTCGCCGAGGCCAAGGAACGCATCGCCCGTTCGACGTCGTCCGAGATGCCGGCGCCCGAGGTCGCCCGTCCCGCTCCAGCTCCGGCGCCGCGTGCACCCGCCGCCGCCTTCATGGACCCCGAGCCCACCGTCGCCCCGACGGCGGCCGCGCTCGATGCCCAGGCCCGCGCCACCCACCGCGAAGCCGAGGCCGTCGCCCGTCGTTCGGCGCCGCGCGCCGTGCGCATCTCGCCCTGGGACGAGGATCCGAGCCTGCTTCAGGTCCGCGCCGAGCTCGTCGAGATGCGCGAGATGATGGAGCGCGAGATGCAGCGCATGACCGGCGAGCGCCTGCGCGGCAGCCCGGCGCGCGCCTTCGCCCTCGATGCCCTGGCCAGCTACGGCTGCGAGGACGCGCTGGCCCGCGAGGTCGCCGCCAAGATCCCCGCCGAGGCCGACCCGGCCCGCGCCCGCGGCCTGATGCTGGGCCAACTGGCCCACCTGCTGCCGGTCGCGACCTTCGATCCGCTGCGCACGCCCGGCGTGGTGGCGCTGGTCGGCCCGACCGGCGCCGGCAAGACCACGACGCTGGCCAAGCTGGCCGCCCGCTATGCGGCCGAGCACGGCCCGCGCGACGTCGCCCTGATCACCACCGACACCCAGCGCCCCGGCGGCCGCGAGCAGCTGCACGCCTACGGCCGGCAGTTCGGCCTCACCGTGGTCGAAGCCGGCAGCGAGGAGGCCCTGCACGAGGCCCTGCACCGCCTGCGCGACTACCCGCTGGTGCTGGTCGACACGGCCGGCCACGGCCAGCGCGACCGCGCCATGGTTGGGCAGCTGAACTGGTTGCGTCACGCCGGCAAGGTGCGGACGATGCTGGTCATGCCCGCGAACGCCCATAGCGCCGACCTGGATGAAGTCATCCGTCGCTTCGGATTCGTCGCGCCCGAGGCCGCCATCCTCACCAAGCTCGACGAAACCGGCCGCCTCGGCGCCGCGCTCTCGGTGCTGGTGCGCCACCAACTGCCGCTGGCCTACACCACCGACGGCCAGAACGTGCCCGACGACCTCAGCACCGCCGAGGCCAGCCGCCTCGTGCTGAAGCTGGAAGAGCTGCGCCGCGCTGGCGACCGTCCGGCGGAGGACGCCGATGCCGCCTGAGGCCGCGCCGGCTCCGGTCCGTGTCCTCACCGTCGCCTCCGGCAAGGGCGGCGTGGGCAAGACCAATGTCTCGGTGAACCTCGCCACGGCGTTGGCTGCGCTCGGCGAGCGGGTGATGCTGCTCGACGCCGATTTCGGCCTCGCCAATGTCGACGTGCTGCTCGGCCTGACGCCGAAACAGACCCTCGCCGATGTCGTCGCCGGCCGCGCCACGCTGGCCGAGGTGATCCTGCCGGGGCCGCGCGGGCTGCAGATCGTGCCGTCGTCTTCCGGCAAGCGGCACATGGCGGAAATGACGCCACAGCAGCACGCCGGCATCGTGCAGGCCGTCAGCACCTACGAGGGCCCGCTCGACACCCTCATCGTCGATACCGCCGCCGGCATCAACGACGCCGTTCTGACCTTCTGCCAGGCCGCCCAGGAAGTGCTGGTGGTGGTCTGCGACGAGCCCGCGTCGATCACCGACGCCTACGCGCTGGTGAAGGTGCTGTGTCGCGAGCGCGGCATCCAGCGCGTGCACGTGATCGCCAACATGGTTCGCAGCCCGGTCGAGGGCCGGGCCCTGTACGACAAGCTGGCCCGGGTGGTCGAGAAGTTCCTGCCCGAGGCCTCGCTGGCCTACCTTGGCGCCATCCCGCAGGACGACGCCCTGCGCCGCGCCGTGCAGAAGCAGAAGCCGGTCGTCGAGGCCTTCCCCTCGGCCCAGGCCTCGGCCGCTTTCCGCGAGCTCGCCACCCGCATCCACCGCTGGGCCCGTGCCACCACGCCGCGAGGACATATCGAGTTCTTCGTCGAGCGTATGCTGGAGGCCGGAGGTGCCCGCGCATGATTGCTCCCGCCGCCCAGTACCGAGCCGTGCAGCGCAGCGCCTCCGTCGAGGTGGTCGAGCGGCATGCCGACCTCGTGCGGCGCATCGCCCACCATCTCGCCGCCCGCCTGCCGGCCAGCGTCGAGGTCGATGACCTCGTCCAGGCCGGGATGCTCGGCCTGATCGAGGCCGCCCGGAACTTCGACAGCGACCAGGGCGCCAGCTTCGAGACCTACGCCTCGATCCGCATCCGCGGCGCGATGATCGACGAGATCCGCAAGGGCGACTGGACCCCGCGCTCGGTGCACCGCCGCAGCCGCGAGGCCGCCGAGGCCACCCGGCAGATCGAACAGACCACCGGCCGCGCCGCCACCGGCGCCGAAATCGCCCAGGCCCTGGGCCTCGCCCCGGAGGAGTACGCCCGCCTGCTCGAGGACGCCGTCTCCGGCCAGGTCCTCAGCCTCGATTCCCACATCGACGACCACGGCGAGCCGAACGTCGCCGCCGGGGCGACCTATTCCCCGGAGCGGCGCCTCCAGGCCGCCGAGTTCCGCCACGCCCTGGCCGCGGCCATCGGCCAGCTGCCCGAACGCGAACAGCTCGTGCTCTCCCTGTATTACGAGCAGGAGATGAACCTCCGCGAGGTCGGCGCCGTGCTCGGCGTCTCGGAATCGCGGGTCTGCCAGATCCACGGCCAGGCCATGCTGCGCCTGCGCAGCCGTTTAGGAGAGTTCGGTTCTGCCGATAACGACACGGAGGACGTCGGCTAGCCCGGACTACACTCGCCCGGCCGACGGCTGGGCGACCCCTGCGAAGGGGCGCTCCACCGCACCGATTCCGCACCCTTCCATCCGAGGCACTGCTGTGAACAAGAACATGCGCATCCTGGTCGTGGACGACTTCTCGACGATGCGACGCATCGTCAAGAACCTGCTCGCCGACCTGGGCTTCACCAACACCGCCGAGGCCGAAGACGGCGGCGCGGCCTACACCATCCTCAAGCAGGGCGGTTTCGACTTCGTCGTGACCGACTGGAACATGCCCGGCACCACCGGCATCGAGCTGCTGAAGCTGATCCGCGCCGACGAGAAGCTGAAGACCCTGCCGGTGCTGATGGTCACGGCCGAATCGAAGCGCGAGCAGATCATCGAGGCCGCGCAGGCCGGGGTGAACGGCTACATCATCAAGCCCTTCACCGCGGCGACGCTGAAGGAGAAGCTCGACAAGATCTTCGAACGCCTGGGCAGCGCCGCATGACCAACCCGGCGCGCAACGCGGAAATCACCGCCCACCTGCGCGCCGCGTTGGCCGCGATCAGCGACGCCGACGACGCCAGCCTGAAAGCCGAACTGGGCGCCATCGTCCAGTGGCAGGAGCAGCCCCTGATGCAGGGGCTCGCCAAGCTGAGCCAGAGCCTGGGCGAAGCGCTCGGCGAAATTCCCGCCGTCGACGCCGCGGTGGGCGAACTGCCCGATGCCTGCGCCCGCCTCGACCACGTCGTAGCGATGACCGAGCAGGCCACCAACCGCACCCTCGACCTCGTCGAGGACTCGCAGAAACTGATGGAGAAGCTGCTGGTCCCCAGCGCCGACCACGAGGCCCTGCTGCGCGAGCTGCGCAGCAACCTCTCGGAAATGGCGCTGGCCCAGAGCTACCAGGACCTCACCGGCCAGATCATCAAGAAGGTGGCCGGGATCGTCCGTGGCGTGCACGACCAGCTCACCGCGATGGGCCTGCCGCCCACCGGCCCCGGCGCGCGCCGCAAGGACGACGACCCGCTGGCCGGTTCTGGCCCGGCGATTGCAGGGGTGGACAAGCCGCCGACATCGCAGAGCGATGCCGACGACCTGTTGTCCGACCTCGGCCTCTAAGGGAGTGCTTCCATGTCCGCCGTTTCGCCCGACATTGCCGCCGATTTCCTCGTCGAAGCCGGCGAGATCCTCGAGCGCCTCGGCGAACAGCTCGTGCAGCTCGAGCAGGCCGCCGACGACAAAGGCCTGCTGAACGCGGTCTTCCGCGGCTTCCACACCATCAAGGGCGGTGCCGGCTTCCTCGGCCTGGTGCCGATGGTCGAGCTCTGCCACGCGCTCGAAGACGCCTTCGACAAGGCCCGCGAGGGCAAGATCCTGCTCGACGACGACGCCTTCGACTACGCCCAGCGCTGCCACGACACGCTGTCCGTGCAGATGGCCGCGCTCGGCGCCGGCCAGCCACTCGAGCCCGCCGACCCCGACCTGATCGCCGCGATCAAGGCCTGGGCCTCCGGCCAGACCACCACGAAGCCGGCCAAGGGCGCGGCAGCCAAGGCCGCGCCCAAGCCCGGCGCCAAGCCGGCCGGCCCGGCCAAGACCGGCGGCGACACCGAACAGACCGTCCGCGTCGACACCAAGCGCCTCGACGCCATCGTCAACCTCACCGGCGAACTCGTTCTCGCGCGAAACCGCCTCAAGGTGCTGCGCGACAAGCTCAAGGACGAGGACCTGCATCGCGCGGTCACCGCCCTCGACCACGCCACCGCGCGCCTGCAGGGCTCGGTGATGCGCACCCGCATGCAGCCGGTCAGCCGCGTGTTCCAGCGCTTCCCGAAGATGGCCCGCGACGTCGCCCGCCAGCTCGACAAGCAGGTGGAGCTGACGCTCGAAGGCGCCGAGACCGAACTCGACCGCAACCTCGTCGAAGCGCTGGCCGATCCGCTGGTGCACCTCGTCCGCAACGCCATCGACCACGGCGTCGAGCGGCCGGCCGTCCGCGAAGCCGCGGGCAAGAACCCGATGGGCCAGGTGTTCCTCTCCGCGCGCCAGGAAGGCGACGCGGTCGCCATCGAGATCCGCGACGACGGTGGCGGCATGGACCCGGAGAAGCTCCGCGCCAAGGCCGTCGAGAAAGGCCTGCTGACGCCCGAGGCCGCGGCCCGCCTCGGCGCCGAGGAGTGCTTCCAGCTCATCTTCATGCCGGGCTTCTCCACCAAGGTGGAAGTCACCGACATCTCCGGCCGCGGCGTCGGCATGGACGTGGTGCAGAGCAAGATCCGCGAGCTCTCCGGCCAGATCCAGATCCAATCCGAGCTCGGCCAGGGCTCGCGCTTCACCATCAAGGTGCCGCTGACACTGGCCATCCTGCCGACGCTGCTGGTGCGCGTGGCCGACACCTCCTACGCGCTGCCGCTGGGCCGCGTGGTCGAGGTGCTGCCGATGCCGCAGCGCAAGCCCGACTATGTCGATGGCCAGCCGGTGCTCGACCTGCGTTCCAACACCCTGCCGCTGGTCTGGCTGCGCGCCTGGCTGCGCGTGCCGCCCTGCGAGAACGGCGAGGTCATCGTCGTGCTGCAGACCGGCGACTTCCGCTACGGCCTCGTCGTCGACCAGGTGCGCGGTCGCGAGGAGGTCGTCATCAAGGCCCTGCCGAAGCGCGTGCGTGGCCTGCTGGGCTATGCCGGCGCCACCCTGATCGGCGACGGCTCGCTCGCCCTGATCCTTGACGTCGACGGCATCCAGCGCAGCGTCAGCAGCGGGAACAACCGGCTCAAGCGGGCCTGATCGATGGACATCCTCAGCATCGCCGGCCTCGTCCTGGCGCTCATCGCCATCATCGGCGGGAGCATCGCCAAGGGCGCGGGGCTGTCGGCGCTGTGGAACTTCGCCGCCTTCCTCATCGTCATCGTCGGCACGCTCGGCGCGGTGCTGCTGCAAAGCGGCCTGCCCACTTTCAAGCGCGCCATGAAGATCGCGCGCTGGATCGTCCAGCCGCCGCCGGACAACCGCAAGAAGCTGATCGCCCAGATCGTCGACTGGGCCGGCACCGCCCGCAAGCAGGGCCTGCTGGGCCTCGAAGCGCAGGTCGCGCGGCAGCCCGACAAATACATCGCCAAGGGCCTGCAGATGCTCGTCGACGGCGTCGAGCCCGAGGGCATCCGCCATATGCTCGAGATCGAGATCGCCGCCGAGGAGCACGCCGACATGCAGGCCGCCAAGGTGTTCGAGGCCGCGGGCATCTATGCGCCGACGCTGGGCATCGTCGGCGCCGTGCTTGGCCTGATGGCGGTGATGAAGAACCTCGCCGACCCCTCCAAGCTTGGCGGCGGCATCGCCGCGGCGTTCACCGCGACGATTTACGGCATCGCCTCGGCGAACTGCCTGTTCCTGCCGGCGGCGAACAAGCTGAAGTCGATCATCCGCCACCGCGCCGGCGACCGCGAACTCGTGCTGGAAGGCATCGTCTCGATCGCCCACGGCGAGAACCCGCGCAACATCGAGGCCCGTCTCGGCGGATTCCTGCACTGACCCCCGTGCCATGGCCCGCCACGCCCGCCACGAGGAGCACGTCAACCACGAAGCCTGGGCCATCCCCTACGGCGACCTGGTCACCCTGCTGCTCGCGTTCTTCGTCGTGATGTACGCCATCTCGACCCTCAACGAAGGCAAGTACCGGGTGATGTCCGATTCGCTCAACGCGGCTTTCGACGGGGTGCCGCGCAGCATCGCGCCGATCCAGATCGGCCAGCCCACCGAAGCCTCCAGCATCGCGCCGCCCCAGCCCTTCGAGAACGATTCCGGCTCGCCCAGCGTCGTGAACCTCAGCGAGCGCGTGCGCGCCGACGCGGTGATCACCCCGATCGAGCTGATGCAGCTCGAGCAGCAGCAGGCACAGGCCGACATCCAGCTCGATGCCATCCAGCGCCAGGTCGAGCGCGCGCTCGGGCCGCTGATCATGTCCGACCAGGTCACCGTCACCCGCGAGGGCCTGTGGTTGGAAGTGAACATCCGCAGTGACGTGCTGTTCGCCAGCGGCTCGGCGGCGCTCTCCACCCCGGCCCGCGACGCCATCGACCAGCTCGCCACCGTGCTGCGCGAGCTGCCGAACGAGCTCCGCGTCGAAGGCCACACCGACAACCAGCCGATCGCCAGCGCACTGTTCCCCTCCAACTGGGAGCTGTCGGGCGCCCGCGCGGCCAGCGTCATCCGCCTGCTCGAGGGGCGCGGCGTCGATCCGCGGCGGATGGCGGCGATCGGCTTCGGCGACAAGCGGCCGGTCGCCGACAACGCCACGCCGGCCGGGCGCTCGACCAACCGCCGCGTGATGCTGGTGATCCTCGCCACGTCGCCGGGCACCACCAGCGACGCGGCGGCCAGGCCGCCGAATCAAGTTTCGCCGCCACCGGCCGTTGAAGGCGGTGCGGCCACGCCGACCGAGGCCGCGCGTCCGCCGGCCCCGGTGTCGGTGCCGCAGGCGCTTTCCGAGGATGTTCCCTGATGCAGGTGTGGGCGATCGCCAACCAGAAAGGCGGCGTGGGTAAGACCACGACGACGTTGCTGCTCGGACGGCTGCTGGCCGCCCGCGGGCAGCGCGTGCTGTTGGCTGATCTCGACCCGCACGCCTCGCTGACGCGCGCTTTCGGGATCCCCACTGAGCCGTCGCCGCCCGGCACGCTCGACCTGTTCGAATCGCCGCCGAAGGCCGTTGCTGAGGTGTCGCGCGCCACGCCCATCGCCAACCTGCGCTTGCTCCCGGCGCAAGCCGGCATGGCCACGCTGGAGCGCCGCTCGGCCACCGCGCCCGGCTTGGGCCTTGCCCTCGGCCAGGGCCTCGCCGCCGCGGCCGCCGACTACGACTACGCGCTTCTGGATTGCCCGCCGACCCTCGGCCTGCTGATGGTCAACGCGCTGGCCGCGGCCGACCAGCTGGTCGTGCCCACCCAGACCGAGCCGCTCGGTGTGCACGGCATGGAGGGCATGCTGAAGACGGCCACCATGATCGAACGCTCGCGCAAGCGCCCCTTGCCGGCGCGCATCCTGCCCACGCTGTTCGACCGCCGCACCCGCGCCTGCACCGAGACCCTCGACCTCCTGCGCGAGCAGCACCCCGACCGCACCTGGGTGCAGGCCGTGCCGCTCGACACCCGCCTTCGCGACGCCGCCGAGCTCACCCACGCCGAGCTGTCGCACGAGGTCACGCAGAGCCGCGGCTTCGATGCCTACCAGCGCGCCCTGGCGTGGCTCCTGCGCGAGGCGCCCCAGCCGCAGGAGCAGCCAGCATGAGCGGTGGCCTCGTCGATGACTATCTCTCCCAGCTTCTGGGTGCCGCCGCCGCCGGCACCATGGCCGGTGATCCCGCGCCCGTCGCACCCGCGCCTGCCGCGGCACCGGTGCCTGCGCCGCCCGAGCCCGTCGCGGCACCGCCGCCCGTTGCCGAAGTCCCCGCCTCCACGCCTGCCGTCGCCCCGGAGCCCGTCGTGACCGTGTCCACCCCGCCGCCGGCCAATCCCGACGAAATCAGCGAAGACGAGTTCGAAGCGCTGCTCGATGCCCTGCACGGCGACGCACCGCCCGGCGCCGCGGCGCCAGCGCCCGTCGCGTCGGCGCCCGCGCCCAAGGCACCGGCCAACCCCGACGAGATCAGCGAAGACGAGTTCGAAGCCCTGTTGGACGCGCTGCATGGGGGTGCCCCGCCCGGCGCGGTGACGCCGGCTCCAGCCCCGGCCGCGGCGACGCCCGCCAAGCCCGCCGCCGGCGGTGACGAGATCACCGAGGACGAATTCGAAGCCCTGCTCGACACGCTGCATGGCGGCAAGCCGCCGGGTGCCGTCGCCTCGGCCGCCAGCGTCGCCGTGGCGGCCGCCCGTGCCACGGCCGCGCCGGCCCCGCGCGCCGCGGAGGAGCCTGGCGAAGCCCAGGCCGGCAGCGACGAGGGCGACGATTGGCGGGGCCAGGAGCGTCGCGCCAGCCGGCGCAGCTCGCGCTGGCTGCGCATGCGCGTGCACGGCCAGGACTACGGCGTCGAGCTGCTGAAGGTCCAGGAGGTGCTGCTCCCGGTCGGCGTCCTGCCGATGCGCGACACCGATGCCGCCATCCTCGGGGTCATGAACCTTCGCGGCGTCGTCGTCCCGGTCCTCGACCTCGGGGTCTGGCTCGGGCTTGAAGAAGTGGAGGAATCCGCACAAACCCGCTATGTCGTGCTGGAGCAGAATGGCGACTGCCTCGCGCTCAAGGTCAGCGCCGTCCTGGACGTCCACGCCATCGCGGACGGCCAGGTCGAGCCGGCCGAGAACACCCTGGCCGCCCCGGGCAGCGCGATGCTGCGCGGTGTGACACGATTGAATTCACAACCTGTGATACTCCTCGACGCGGTGGGGCTGCTAGGCTGAACGCAACCTCGTCGCCCACCGCAACGAGGCGGGGGGTGTTCCATGGATCGTCCTGGACGTCGAGGGGAAGCATGCCGACCGTAGCGTTGAGTCCCGAATGGGGTATCGAAGCCAGCGAAGGCCTCAAGGCGGCTCTGGCCGCGCATCTCGACACCGCCGATGAGGTGGTGCTCGCCGCAGGCGAGGCCGGACGCGTTCACAGCGCCTCCATCCAGGTCCTTGCCGCTTTCGTCCGAACCCGTCGCCAATCCGGCCGCACGACGCGCATCGCGCCGTGTGCTGCCGCCGTGCGCGACGCCGCGGTTTCCCTTGGTCTGGCCGCCGAACTCGGCCTTTCCTGAACTCCATTGAATCAATGAGGACTGCCCCATGACTGCGCACATCCTGGTCGTCGACGACTCGGCTTCGATGCGACAAATGGTCGCCTTCACCCTGACGGGTGCCGGGTTCACCGTGACCGAGGCGGAGGACGGCGTCGTCGCGCTGGGCAAGGCCAAGGGGGCGAAGTTCAACGCGGTGGTGACCGACGTGAACATGCCGAACATGGACGGCATCACGCTCATCAAGCACCTGCGCGAACTGCCGGACTACAAGTTCACCCCGATGCTGATGCTCACCACCGAAGCCGGCGCCGACAAGAAGGCCGAGGGCAAGGCCGCCGGCGCCACGGGCTGGTTGGTGAAGCCGTTCAACCCCGACCAGCTGGTCGCGACGGTCAAGAAAGTGCTCGGCTGACAGCGCCGCCGGCGGTCCGTCGGCGCATTCCCCATGATTCGCGGTTGGCACTCCGGGATTCTTCGATGAGCAACGATCTCAAGCGATTCCACGCTACCTTCTTCGAGGAAAGCCGCGAAGGCCTCGAAGTCATGGAGGCTGGCCTGCTCGATCTCGAAGGTGGCCGCGGCAGTGCGGACACCATCAACGCCGTGTTCCGCGCGGCGCATTCGATCAAGGGCGGCTCGGCCACCTTCGGCTTCACCAAGGTCGCCGAACTCACGCACGTGCTGGAAACGCTGCTCGACGAGTTGCGCGCCGGCAAGCGCCCGCTGACCACCGACGCGATGGACGCGCTGCTCGCGTCCGTCGACGTGCTGCGCGGCCTGCTGAAGGCCGCCGAGCAGGGCGTGCCGCCGGCCGATGACGGCGCCGGCATCGTCGCCCAGCTCAATGGGGTGCTCACCGGCCGGGCGACGATCGCCGTCGGTGGTGGCGCCAAGCCCGCCGCTGCGGCGCCCAAGCCCAAGGCGCCCGACCAGTTCGTCATCGCCTTCGCACCGAAGCCCTCGATGTTCATGAGCGGCAACGACCCGCTACGGATCATCCGCGAGCTGGCCGAACTCGGCGGGATGAAGGTCGACTGCGATCTCTCCGCGCTGCCGGCTTTCGGCGATCTCGATCCGACCCAGAGCTACCTGAAGTGGACGCTCACTCTCCCGGGCTCGGCGCCGGAAGCGGTCATCCGCGACGCGTTCTCCTGGGTGGAAGACGAGTGCGATCTCTCGATCAACGGCGATCGTGGTGCCGCGCCCGCGCCGCCCGCCGCAGCAGAGCCGGCTCCCGCCGCCGCGCCCGCGCCTGTGGCTGTGGCTTTGGCTGCCGAGGCCCCGGCCGCTCCCGCTGCGGGCGCGATCCCGATCGCCGCGGCCGGTGGCGGCGCGCCGGCCGGCGGCGGTGCGAACGAGGACGCCTCGATCCGCGTGCAGGCCAGCAAGGTCGACATGCTGATCAACCTCGTCGGCGAGCTGGTGATCACGCAGGCCATGCTGAAGCAGGTGGGCACCGGCATCGAAGGGCCGCTGGCCGAGCGCCTGCTCGCCGGGCTGGAGACGCTGGAGCGCAACACCCGCGACCTTCAGGAGGCCGTCATCAGCGTGCGCATGCTGCCGGTCGATGCCGTGTTCAAGCGCTTCCCGCGCCTGGTCCGCGACCTCGCCGGGCGCCTTGGCAAGCAGGTGAACCTCAAGACCTTCGGTGAGAGCACCGAGCTCGACAAGGGCCTGATCGAGAAGATCAGCGACCCGATGGTGCACCTCGTCCGCAACGCCATCGACCATGGCCTCGAGACCACCGAGGACCGCATCAAGGCGGGCAAGGACCCGGTGGGCACCATCACGCTGGCGGCCTCCCACCAGGGCGGCAACATCATCATCGAGGTCAGCGACGACGGTAAGGGCCTCAACCGCGAGCGCATCCTGGCGAAGGCTCGCGAGAAGGGCATCCCGATCGCCGACAATCCCACCGATGCCGACGTCTGGAACCTGATCTTCGCGCCGGGCTTCTCCACGGCTGATGCCGTCACCGACCTCTCGGGTCGCGGCGTCGGCATGGACGTGGTGCGCCGGAACATCCAGAGCCTCGGCGGCGAGACCGTGCTCGAGAGCTTCACCGGCAAGGGCACCAAGGTCACGATCAAGCTGCCGCTCACTCTCGCCATCCTCGACGGCATGACCGTGGGCGTCGGCAACGAGGTGTTCGTGCTGCCACTGGGCTACGTCATCGAGTCGATGAAGCCGGCCGGCGAGAACGTCCGCACCGTCAACGCCGAAGGGCGGGTGCTGAAGGTGCGCGGCGAATACCTGCCGATGGTCCACCTCGGCAACCACTTCGGCATGGGTGGCGCCGACAAGCCCGAGATCACCGTCATCGTCGAAGGCGACGGCCAGAAGCTCGCGATCGAAGTCGATGCCCTCATCGGCCAGCAGCAGGTCGTGGTGAAGAGCCTCGAGACCAACTACCGCCGCATCGAAGGCATTTCCGGCGCGACGATCCTCGGCGACGGTCGCGTCGCCCTGATCCTCGACGTACCCGGCCTCGTGCGCGGCCGGGTGAATACCAGCAGCAAGGCGGCCTGAGTCGGAACCCTACGTAACTTCGGAATGTGTACGAATGAAATCCATTGCGGCGAAGACCACGTTGGCCATCGGTTTGCTGGCCGTACTGGCGTTCGGCGTGGCCGCGTGGCTGATCAACCTCAAGGCGTCGGCCTCGCAAGAAGCCAGCGCCGAGCGGGAACTCCTCGCGCTGGCGGAATCCGAAGCCGGAACCGTTCGCAATGACCTCGAGCGCGTGCTGGTCAAGGCCGTGGGCCTCGCGCTCTCCGTCGAAGCGATGATGGGGACCGGAACGCCCGATCGTGGCGAGGCGGTGGATCTCGTGCGGCGGTATGCCGAAGTCGATCCCGCGTCGCTTGGTTACTGGCTGGAGTTCGAGGTCGACGCCTTCGACGCCCGCGATTCGGAGTATGCCAACCGGTCCCTCGAAGACCGCAACCGGTTCGGCAGCACCGACTCCGGAAGGTTTTCGCTGTATTGGGTGCAAGACGCCGCCGAGGGGCTCTACCTCGAGGACTCCGCCGGCGAGGAGAACGACACGCAGACGGACGGCGAGGACTACTACGTCGCCGCGCGCGACTTCGGGGCCGAGATGCTTTACGAGCCCTACCTCTACGAGGTGAATGGCGTCGACATCCTGATGACCAGCGTGATGATGCCGATCCGTCGCGACGGCGCGATCGCGGGCATCGCCGGCGCGGACATCACGCTTGAAGCCTTGCAGAAGAAGCTTGCCGAGGTGCGCCCCTACGAGCGCGGCGTGGTGCGCCTGCTGTCGCCGCAAGGCCAGGTCATGGCCGGTCCGGAGAGCGATCTGTTCGGCAAGACCTACCCTTCGGCCGACCTGCCTAACGTGCTCGAGGCGGCCAAGAAAGGCGAGATATCAATCCTCGATGCCGAAGACGCGGCCGTCGGTGGCGAAGCGATGCAGGTCTTCGTGCCGTTCCGCGTCGGGCAAGCGGAATCCGACTACTTCGTCCTCGGCGTCTCGGCGCCCCGCGAGGTGGTGATGGCGAGCGTTGCCGAAGTCCGGAACCGCATCCTGATCATCGGTCTCGTCAGCGTTTTGATGCTCGGCCTTGCGGCACAACTGATCCTCGTGCGACTGGTCCGCGATCCGCTCGCGCAGACGGTCGTCGACGTCTCGGCACTCGCACAGGGCAAGCTCGATCACCCGATCGCCGGCAAGGGTGAGGACGAAGTGGGCCAAGTGGCCTCGGCGCTGCGGAAGATGCAGCGCGATCTCGGCGCGCGCATCGCCGAGGAGCGTCGCGTCGCCGCGGTGAACCAGCGCGTCCGCAGCGCCCTCGATGGCGCCGCGGCCGGCGTGATGATCACCGACGCTTCCGGCACGATCGTCTACGCAAACGATGCCGCCCAGTCCTCCCTGCGCGAGATGGCGCCGGCCATCGAAGCCAGCGTGAGCGGCTTCAACCCCGCTGTCCCGGTCGGCCAGTCCCTTTTCGCGGTCCACCCGGAGGCCCGCCAGGCCACCGATGCCAACGGCGGCGTGAGCGTCGCGGCGCTGCGGTTCGGCGAATTCCACGTGCAGCTGGCGCTGGCGCCGCTGCGTGACGACGAAGGCCGCTTCGCCGGCCTCGTCGCCAATTGGACCGATCGCACCGAGGAAGTGCGCACCGAGCTCGAAGTCAACGCTCTGGTGGGTGCCGCTTCGGAGGGCCGCCTTGATGGCCGCATCCGGCTCACCGGCAAGCACGGCTTCTTCCTCCAGCTGGGCACGGCCTTGAATCGCCTGCTCGATGCGACCGCCACCGGCGTCAGCGAGGTGCAGGCGGTGCTGGCGGCTCTTGCGGTCGGAGACCTGACGGTGCGTTCGGAAGCGACGCTGCACGGCGTGTTCGCGCAGATGCGCGACGACGCCAACGCCACCGCCGATGCGCTCGAGGATGTGCTCTCCCAGATCAAAGGCGCTGTCGAGCAGATCCACACCGCGTCGAGCGAGATCGCGGCGGGCAATCAGGACCTCTCCGTTCGCACCGAGCAGCAGGCGGCCAACCTCGAGGAAACCGCGGCCTCGGTCGAGGAGCTTACCGCCAGCGTTCGCGAGAACGCCGATTCGGCCCGCAGCGGCCGCGAGGTCGCGGCGCAGGCGGCCGACATCTCGGGCCGCGGCGCGAAGGAGATCGAGCAGGTCGTCCAGTCGATGCAGGGCATCGCCGACGGTGCGCGCCAGATCGAAAGCATCATCACCACCATCGACGGCATCGCCTTCCAGACCAACATCCTCGCGCTCAACGCGGCGGTGGAAGCCGCGCGCGCCGGCGAGCAGGGCCGCGGCTTCGCCGTGGTGGCGTCGGAAGTGCGCGCGCTGGCACAGCGTTCCGCCGCCTCGGCCCGTGAGATCAAGATGCTGATCCAGAAGTCGAACCAGCGCGTCGGCGAGGGCTCGACGGTGGTCAACGCCGCCGGCCGCACCATGCAGGACACCGAGGCGGCGATCCGCCGCGTCAACGGCCTGATGCAGCTCATTGCCGAGGCCTCGGTCGAGCAGGCCACCGGCATCGGCCAGGTCAGCCAGACCATCACGCAGATGGATTCCGCGACGCAACAAAACGCCGCACTGGTGGAGGAAGCCACCGCTGCCGCCAAGTCGATGGCCGACCAGGCTGCCGCCCTGGCCGAACTCACCGCCCGCTTCACGCTGCGCGAGGAATCGGCCGCAGCGCACGGATCGTCGTTCCGCGACGACGCATGATCTCCACGTCTTCCCGAGGGTTCCGCCCATGAGCACGAACAGCAACGACGTCTCGCACGAGTTCCTCGCCTTCAAGCTCGGGCCCGAGGAGTACGGCGTCGACATCCTCTCGGTGCAGGAGATCCGGGGCTACGACACCGTCACCCGCGTCCCCGAGGCGCCGGAATACATCAAGGGCGTGATCAACCTCCGCGGCGTCATCGTCCCGGTGGTCGACCTGCGGCTGAAGTTCAAGCTCGGCAGCGCGACCTACGACGAATTCACCGTGATGATCGTGCTCAACCTCAAGGGCAAGGTGATCGCCGCCGTCGTCGACGGCGTCTCTGACGTCGTCCGCGTCGAACCGGTCGACATCCGCCCCACGCCGGAGTTCGGCGGGATCATCGACACGCGCTACATCTCCGGCATCGCGACCGTCGGCGAGCGCATGCTCATCCTGCTCGACATCGAGGCCCTGATCCTGAGTGCCGACATCACCGGCTCCACGCCGGTGGCCGCCTGATCCAGCACCCGAGGGGAACCGCATGGCGCAGCAGGGGCTGAAGCACGTGGCGCAGCGGGCCCTTGGCCTCCTGCGGCGCATCGGATCGGGCCTCGGTGGCGTGCTCCGCCATCCGGCGCTCGCGAAGGCGACCGGGGCGATTGCCACGGGCTGGGGGCGCTTCCGAGCGCTGCCGCCAGTGCGCATCGTGGGCGTGGCGGCGAGCCGAAGCCTCGCCATGTTCCGCACCAGCGATGGCCGCGAATGGAGCGTCGGCGGGCGCCTGAGTATCGTCGCCGCCATGGTCGTCGTGCTGATCCTCGGCCTGATCGCGCAGATCGTGTCGCGCAGCAGTGCCTCGGCCTTGAACGAGAAGGCGGAGCAGGGCCTGGCCGCCTCCACCGACGCGGTGATGGCCACCCTCGAGGTCTACCGCCAAGGCCTGGACGAGGACGTGCTGCGCATGTACGGCGCCTTCCTCGGAACGCTGCCGCAGACGATCATCGTCCGCAGCCCCGACGAACGCATCCCAGCCGGCGAAGGCGACGCCCCGGCCCTGCGCATGGACGATCGCCTGATCAACGGCGACACCGTGCTGGTCGATGACTTCACGACCAACACCGAAGCCGCCGCCGTGGTTTTCGTGCTCGATGGCGAAGACTTCAAGCAGATCACCTCCTCGCTGCTGGACGACATGGGCAGCCGCCCGCTCGGCACGAGCATGGCGCGGGAGCATCCGGCCTACGCGAAGCTGATGGCCGGTGAACCGCTCACGTCGGCCGAGCGCCTTTACGGCATCGACTACATCACGCATTACGAGCCGATCTTCTCGGCCAGCGGCACAACGGACGACGATGGTGGTGTCGTCGGTGCGGTCATGGTGGGCATCGGCTACGAAGCGGCCCTGACCGCGCTCAACGAGAAGTTGGCGGAGCTCGACCTCGGCGATGGCGGCCGCCTCGTCGTGGTGCAGACCCGCGATGGCGATTCGCGCTTCGTCGTCCATCCGACGCTCAACGACACCTCGCTGAGTGGCGAGGAAGCCGACCCGGCCGCGGCCAGCATCGCCGAGGCGCTGGAGAATCCGGACGGCAGCCACGTCGCCGACCTGCCGGTGTGGGCCGAACCCACCCAGCCCGCGGTCGACGAGGCGCATCTCGTGGCCTTGCGTACCTTCGAGCCCTTCGGCTGGCGCCTGATGGCGCAGGTGCCGGAGAAGGCCGTGCAGGCGCAAGCGAAGGCCCTTGGTCGACGCATCCTGTTGTTCTCCCTGATCGGTGCCGTCGTCATCGGTGCCGCCGTCGTGTGGCTGTCCCGCCTGCTGGTGGCGCAGCCGCTGAACCGTGCGGTCGGTTTCGCCAACGCCGTCGCCGCTGGCGATCTCGACGCGCAGCCCGATGCGGAAGCGCGCGCCGAGATCGGCGCGCTGAACCGCGCGCTCAGCGACATGATCAACAAGCTGCGCGAGCGCCAGGAAGTGGAGCGTCGCGCCGCGGCCGAGGTGAAGCGCCTCGCCGACGAGACCTCGGCGATCGCGAACGCCCTCGACGCCGCGTCCAGCGCGGTGATGATGACCGACCGCGACCACGTGATCAGCTACGCCAACCGCGCGATGCGCACGCTGTTCACCGATGCCGAGGCCGCCATCGCCAGCGTGGCGAAGGGCTTCAGCGCCGAAGCCATGGTCGGGTTCCATTTCGGCACCCTCTACCCGATGGCCACGCCGCCCGTGCAGGCCTTCGAGGTCGAGCGTGCCTACGGCGGCCGCACCTTCCTGCTCGAGCTCAGCCCATGGTTCGACGATGACGGCAGCTACCGCGGCAGCGTCGTGACCTGGACCGAGCGCACGGCCGAGCTGGCCACCCAGCGTGAGGTGCAGTCGATCGTCTCCGCGGCCGCAGCCGGCGACCTTTCCGGCGCGCTGTCGCTGGAAGGCAAGCAGGGCTTCCTGCGCGACCTCGCGGCCTCGATCAACGAGCTGCTCGGCGCGACCCGCGCCGGCGTGGCCGAAGTGCAGGTCGTATTGGCGGCGCTGGCCGAGGGCGACCTTGCGCAGCGCTCCACCGCCGAGCTGCGCGGCGTGTTCGCGCAGATGCGCGACGACGCCAACAGCAGCGCCGAGCGTCTTTCCGAGGTCATCGCCGCCATCCGCGACGCGGCCGAGTCGATCACCACCGCATCGAGCGAGATCGCCGCGGGCAACCAGGACCTCTCCAGCCGCACCGAGCAGCAGGCCGCCAGCCTCGAGGAAACCGCCTCGTCGATGGAAGAACTGACCGCGACGGTGAAGCAGAACGCCGAGTCGGCGAAGCAGGCGACGACGCTCTCCGGCGGCGCCGCCCAGGTGGCCGTCGACGGCGGCAAGCTGGTCGACGACGTGGTGCAGACCATGGCGCAGATCCAGGCCAGCTCGAAGAAGATCGGCGACATCATCGGCACCATCAACAGCATCGCCTTCCAGACCAACATCCTCGCCATCAACGCCGCGGTGGAAGCCGCGCGGGCCGGCGAAGCGGGCCGGGGCTTCGCGGTGGTCGCCTCCGAAGTGCGCAGCCTCGCGCAGCGCACTGCGGATGCCAGCAAGCAGATCCGCGGCATCATCGAGGAATCGAACGCCCGCATCGGCACCGGCGCCAAGCTGGCCGGCAAGGCGGGGCAGACCATGCATGAAGTGGTCGGCTCGGTGCGGCGCGTCACCGACCTGATCGGCGAGATCTCCGCGGCGTCGATCGAGCAGAGCCAAGGCATCGAGCAGGTCAACCAGACCATCACGAACATCGACGAGGCCACGCAGCAGAACGCCGCGCTCGTCGAGGAGGCCACGGCCGCCGCCCACTCCATGGAGGACCAGGCGGCCACGCTGGTGCAACTGGTCGCGCGCTTCCGGCTCGCGGGCGATGGCGAGGCCTGAGCCATGGCTGCCATCGGGACAGGGCCCAGGGACTTCGAGTACACCGACCGCGACTTCAAGGTCGTCTGCGACCTGATCCGCAAGCGGGTGGGTATCGCGCTCACCGACAGCAAGCGCGACATGGTCTACAGCCGCCTGACGCGCCGGTTGCGCACGCTTGGCCTGTCGAGCTTCGAGGACTACCTCGCCCACCTGCAGCGGCAACCGCAGGACGACGAGGAGTGGCAGCAGTTCACCAACGCGCTGACCACCAACCTCACCAGCTTCTTCCGCGAGGGCCACCACTTCGAGATCCTCGCCGAGCAGCTCGGCAAGCTGAAGGCAAAGGGCGGCCACGTCGATCTCTGGTGCTGCGCCACCTCCACCGGCGAAGAGCCCTATTCCATCCTGATCACCGCCTGCGAGGTCTGGGGCACGCTGAAGCCGCCTGTGCGGCTCTGGGCCACCGACGTCGACACCCAGGTGCTTGAGACCGGCTCGCGCGGCGTCTACCCCTTCGAGCGCATCGCCGGCCTTTCCGAGGAGCGCAAAAAGAAGTTCTTCTTGCGTGGCACCGGCGGCAACGATGGCCTCGTTCGTGTGAAGCCCGCTTTGCGCGAACTCGTCGAGTTCCAGACGCTCAACCTCCTCGATTCGAGCTATCCGCGCAGCCCGGAGTTCGCCGCGGTGTTCTGCCGCAACGTGATGATCTACTTCGACAAGCCGATGCAGCGCGAGATCCTGTCGAAGATCGTCCAGAAGATGGGTGCCGACAGCCTGCTCTACACCGGGCACTCCGAGAACTACATGCACGCCAGCGACATCGTCGCCACCTGCGGCCGCTCACTGTACCGCCGTGCCTCGGCCGCCGGCGGGGCCGGCAGGTGAAGATCCGCGCCGCCCGCGCGCTCGATGCGGATGCCTCGGCACGCTCGCGCGCCTCGCCGCTGGTCTACAGGGATGCGCAGCTCGGTGCCGATGTCATCAAGATCCTGCCCGCGGAGTTCTTCGTCACCGATCAGCCTGTTGGATTGATGACGGTGCTCGGCAGCTGCGTCGCGGCCTGCATCCGTGACCCGTTCACCCACCTCGGCGGCATCAACCACTTCATGCTGCCTGACGGCGACACCAGCGACGGCGCGCCCGCCCGCTACGGCCTGCACGCGATGGAGCTGCTGATCAACGAGCTCATCAAGGCTGGCGCCCGCCGCGAGCGCTTCGAGTGCAAGGTGTTCGGCGGCGGCAACGTGCTGAAGAGTTTCACCTCGACGCCGGTCGGCACGCGCAACGCCCAGTTCGTCTCCGAGTTCCTTCGCGACGAGAAGATCAATGTCGTCGCCAAGGACCTCGGCGGCATCCACCCCCGCAAGATCTGTTATTTCCCGACGACCGGGAAGGCCATGGTGAAGTTGTTGCCGCACGCGCACGACGACGCCGTGGCCGCCGAGGAAGTCGCCTACAAGGAGCGGTTGCGGCAGTCGCCGATCGCTGGCTCCGTGGAGCTGTTCTGATGCCCATCAAGGTCCTGATCATCGACGACTCCGCCCTCGTGCGGCAGCTGCTCACCGAGATCCTGTCGAAGGATCCCGAGATCGAAGTCATCGGCGCGGCGCCGGACCCGATCATCGCGCGCGACAAGATCAAGCAGCTCAAGCCCGACGTGCTGACGCTCGACGTCGAAATGCCGCGCATGGACGGCCTGCAGTTCCTCGCCAACCTGATGCGCCTGCATCCGCTGCCGGTGGTGATGGTCTCGAGCCTCACCGAGGCCGGCGCCGACGTCACGCTGAAGGCGCTCGAGCTCGGCGCCATCGACTTCGTCACCAAGCCCAAGCTCGACGTGGCGAAGGGGCTGACGGCCTACGGCCCGATCCTTTGCGAAAAGGTGAAGATGGCGGCGAAGGCCAAGATCATCAGCATTCCGGCCCGGCCGGTGGACAAGCCTGTGTCGCACGCCCCGGCGACGGCGATGGCCTTCCGCACCACCGACAAGCTGATCGCCATCGGCGCCTCCGCGGGAGGCACCGAGGCCCTGCGCGTCGTGCTTGAAATGATGCCGGCCGACGCGCCGGCCACCGTCATCACCCAGCACATCCCGGCCGAATTCAGCCGGCCCTTCGCCGAGCGTTTGAACAAGCATTCGGCGATGGTGGTGATGCAGGCCGAGGACGGCGCGCCGATCCTCGCCGGCCACGCCTATGTCGCGCCGGGTGGCAAGCATCTTGAAGTGGTGCGCGACGGTGCGCGCTGGCGCTGCCGCGTCATCGACACCGAGCCGGTGAACCGCCACAAGCCCTCGGTGGGCGTGATGTTCAACTCGGTGTTGAAGGCGGCCGGCACCAACTGCGTGGCCGCCCTGCTCACCGGCATGGGTGATGACGGCAGCCGCGAACTGTTGACGCTGCGCCAGGCCGGCATTCGCACCCTGGTGCAGGACGAGGCCACCAGCGTGGTCTGGGGCATGCCGGGCACGGCCTTCCGGCTGGGTGCCGCCGACGAAGTTTTGCCGCTGGACAAGGTCGCGGGACGCCTGCTGGAGCTGGCGCGGAACGCCTGAGGCACGGGACTTGCAGGGGGTGGAAGGCCCCCTCCTGGCTTCAGGAGGACTCTAAAGAACACCCCGCAAGCGCCGATACCAGCGGGGAGATTGAAGGAATCCGCCATGATCCAGCGCCTGCTGAAATTCACTGCCGCGCCGCTCGTCCTGTCCCTGATCCTCATGGTGGCGAAAGCCATGGGGGTCGCACCGGCGATCGAATGGGCCCTGCTCCTCGTCACGACCCTCGCATGGGGCGTCGGCGTCGGCGTGCTCGCCGCCACCGGAGGTCGCAGCAAGAACGCCTCGCGGATGATCGCCGAGGAGCGCGCCCTGCTCGGCGAACTGCGCAGCTTCGTCTCCAACGAGATCGAAGGCACGCGCGGCGAAGTGAACCGCACGCGGGAACTGATCCGCGAAGCGGTCGCCAAGCTCGGCATCAGCTTCGACGCGATGATGCGCCGCTCCAAGGAGCAGGCGGGCGCCGTGTCCCGCATCGTCGACCGCAGCGATGGCGGCGGCGTCGACGTGCAGCGCTTCGCCCACCAGGCGGCGTCGCAGATGAGCGGCTTGGTCGAGGCGCTGGAAGAGGTGAGCGGCCAGAGTTCCGCCACCGTCAACCAGATCGACCTGATGGCCCAGCATCTCGACGGCATCTTCGCCCTGCTCGAGGACGTGAAGTCGATCGCCGACCAGACCAACCTGCTCGCGCTCAATGCCGCGATCGAGGCGGCGCGTGCCGGCGAGGCGGGCCGCGGCTTCGCCGTGGTGGCCGACGAGGTGCGAAACCTCTCCGAGCGCAGCACGGCCTTCAACGAACAGATCCGCAAGCTGGCCTACAACTCGAAGGAAGCCATCCACAAGGTGCGCGAGACGGTCAGCACCATGGCCAGCCGCGACCTCGACCGCTCGCGCGGCGCCAAGGACGAGTCGGCCAACATGCTGCGCCAGGTCGACCAGATCCAGCGCACGCTCAGCGACGGCATGCGTGAGATCCAGAGCGCCAACTCGGCGATGGAACAGCACGTCGGCGACGCCGTGCGCTCGCTGCAGTTCGAGGACATCGCCACCCAGGCGATGGGCTCGGCCCTGACCCACATGGAGCGCCTCGCCGCCATCAACCGCGAAGCGATGGGCATGCAGGAACTCCTGAACAAGTCCGGCGAGGGCAACGAGCAGGAGCTGATGGCCGCCCTGCGCCGGTTGTCGTCGCGCATCAAGGAATTCCGCGGCGAGTGGGAACGCCAGCCCCACAAGCCGGTGACCCAGAACAACATGTCGGAAGGTGAGATCGAGCTCTTCTGAGCCCTTCTCGCAAGACCGCGCCGGCCCGTGCAGGGCCGGCCTTTTTGTGTGATGCTTTTCACGCTTGCCCCCCCTGATCCGGATTTCAGGGTCCGCCCGTCATCGCAACGCGCCTTGCGCGACCTGCCCGACGGACCTGGTTTTTCCCTCCCGCGCCGCGGGAGTCGGCGACACCAGCACAGGGAGCAGGCCAATGACGCGCAAATCGATTGCACTGATCTTGTCCTTGGGCGTGGCGGCCAGCCCGGCTTGGGCCGACGACCCGATCGCCACGGACCGTCCGGACTTCGTCGAGTCCAGCCAGACCGTTGGTCTCGGCCGATGGCAGATCGAAACCAGCGTCGCCTGGGAAGAAGACGAGGACGGTGCCTTCGAGGCGAGCGCGTTCTCCACCCCGACGCTGTTGCGCTACGGCTTCGCCGAGCACTGGGAACTGCGCTTCGAGACCGATGGCTTCATCAATGCCGAGCTGCGCGGCCCGGGCCTGCGCGTGGACGAGGACGGCGTGGCCGACCTCGCCGTCGGCCTGAAGTACCACGTGCCCGGCAGCGGCGAGAACGGCGGCCCGTCGATGGCGTGGCTGATGCACGTCGACCTCGACACCGGCTCCAGCGCCTTCCGTGGCGACGGTGCCCGGCCCTCCCTGCGCCTGGTGGCGGAGTGGGAACTGCCGAACGACATGAGCCTCGGCGTGATGCCCGGCGTGATCTACGACAACGGCGATGACGGCCGCTACACCGCCGGCATCTTCGGCATCGTCGTCGGCAAGGGCTGGACCGACCGCTTCCGCACCTTCGCCGAGTTGGCGATGCCGCAGATCGCCAGCAGCAGCGACGGCGGCACGCAGGCCGCGCTCGACCTCGGCGGCGCCTACCTCATCAACAACAACACGCAATGGGACTTCGCCGGATCGGTGGGGCTGAACAACCGCACGCCCGACCTCGGCCTGACCACCGGCCTGTCCATCCGTTGGTGAGGCCGCCATGTCCCTTCGATTGAACTTCCGCGGGCGGCTCCTGCTGCTCGGCGTCAGCGGCATCCTCGGTGCACTGGTCGTGGGCCTCGTGAGCCTCCGCGTGCAGACGCACCTCGGTGACCTCGTCGATGCGCAGGCCGTCAACACGCAGGCCCTGCGCAACCAGCTCGAGGCCGACATGATGCACGACGCCATCAAGGCCGACCTCTACGAGGCCCTCCATGCCCGGGCCCTCGGTGACGAGGACAAGCTCGCCGGCGCACGCGCCGGGCTCGACGAGCACGTGGCCTGGTTCCGGCGCGTGGTCGACGAGAACGCCACCTTGCCGCTCGACACTGCGACCGCGGGCGCGGTGGCGGCGGTGCGGCCGGCTCTGGACCACTACGTGGCGGCGGCGCAAAGCCTGATGGTGGAGGTGGAGGGTGGCAATGCCGCCCCCGACCTCGCCGATTTCGATGCCGCCTACGACGAGCTCGCCACCAGCATGGAGGCCACCAGCGGCGCCATCGAAGGGGCGGCCAACGCGGCTTCCGACGCCGCGACCGCTGCGCGGAAGAGCGCGACGCGGCAGATCGGCGGCCTGCTGATCGCCGGCCTCGTAGTGTTGTCGACCCTCGTCTGGTGGACGACGCGCGTGCTGCTGCGTACGGTCGGTGGCGATCCCGCCGTCGCCGCGGCGGCCTCGGGCGAGATCGCCGCGGGACGCCTCGACACGCCGATACCGGTGGCGCCCGGCGATTCGACCAGCCTGATGTCGCGCTTGGCCCACATGCGCGACCAGCTGCGCACGCAGATCGAGCACGAGCGCGCCGAAGCGGCCGAGAACCTGCGCCTGCGCCACGCGCTCGACAGCGCCTCGAGCGCAACCATGATCGCCGACGAGAACCGGAAGATCGTGTTCGTCAACCGCGCCGTGATCCGCGTGCTCAAGGACGCGGAGTCGGCCCTGCGCACCGTGTTCCCGAGCTTCTCCGCCGAACGCCTCGTCGGCGAGAGCATCGACCAGTTCCACGTGCGTCCGGAGCACCAGTCGACCCTCCTCGCCAACCTGCGTGGCGTGCACCGCGCGCAGATCCGCGTCGGTGGCCACGACTTCCGCCTCGTCGCCACGCCGACCTTCGACGGCGAGGGCCAGCGCATGGGCACGACCGTCGACTGGGACGACTGCACCGCGGAGCTGGCGATGCAGCGCGAGGTCGGCGGCATCGTTTCCGCCGCCGCTGAGGGCGATTTCTCCCGCCGCATCGGCCTCGACGACAAGGAAGGCTTCTTCCGCGAGCTCGCTGGCAGCCTCAACATGTTGCTGGAGCGAACGATCGAAGGCCTGGCGGAAGTGAAGAGCGTCCTGCACGCCCTGGGCGAAGGCGATCTCACGCACCGCTCCGAGGCGCCGCTGTCCGGTGTGTTCGCGGAGATGCGCGACGACGCCAACCGAACGGTCGAAACGCTGCAGGGCCTGATGGTCGAGATTCGCCAGTCGGCTGACCAGATCAACACCGCTGCAGGCGAAATTGCGCAGGGCAACGCCGACCTCTCGGCGCGCACGGAACAGCAGGCCGCCAATCTCGAAGAGACGGCGGCGTCGATGGAGGAGCTCACCTCCACGGTGAAGCAGAACGCCGATGCGGCGCAGACCGCCAACCGCCTCTCGGCCGATGCGGCCAAAGTGGCCGGGGAAGCGGGCGGCGTGGTGTCCGACGTGGTCCGCACCATGGATCGCATCGACGGCACCTCGCGCCGGGTGGGTGAGATCGTCACCACCATCGACGGCATCGCCTTCCAGACCAACATCCTCGCGCTCAACGCGGCGGTCGAAGCCGCGCGCGCCGGTGAACAAGGCCGTGGCTTCGCCGTCGTCGCAAGCGAGGTGCGGGCCTTGGCCCAGCGCGCCACGGCAGCCGCGAAAGAGATCCATGGCTTGATCGGCGAATCGGTGGCCGAAGCCACCGAGGGCGCGAAGCTCGCGCACCGCGCCGGCGAGACGATGGAGATCGTCGTGCGTTCGGTGCGCCAAGTCACCGACATCATGGCCGAGATCAGCGCGGCGACGATCGAGCAGGCGCGCGGCATCGACCAGGTGAACCAGACCATTGTCGCGATGGATGGCGCCACGCAGCAGAACGCCGCCCTCGTCGAGGAGGCCAGTGCGGCCGCGGCGTCGATGGAGCAGCAGGCGGTGGAATTGCGTGACGCGGTCGGGCGATTCACCCTCACCTGAGTGCGACAATCGGAGGGCGCGCCGGAACCGGCGCGCCACGTCGACACGGGGAGGGCCGGGGTTGCCGGACGGTTGGACGAACATCGCGAAGGGCCTCGCGAGCGCTGTCGCCGCGATGCTGCTCCTCGCGGCCCCTGCGTTCGCCGGTGCCTGCAGCAAGACGGTGCGCTGGGAGCTCCAGCCGCCGTATGGCGTCGTGCGCCCGGATGGTGAACGTGCGGGCTACTACACCGATGTGGCGCAGGAAGCGCTCGCCCGGATGGGCTGCACCTCGACCCTGGTCGCCCGGCCCTGGGCGCGCGGCCTGAAGGAACTCGAGGACGGCCAGCTCGATCTGATGCCGGGCATGTTGTTCAACCGCGAACGCAGCCGCTATGCGCTGTTCTCGCGCGGCATCAATCTCTCGCCCAACCTGCTCTTCCTGACCGCCGCGGCGTCGCGGCGGACCGCGCTGCCGCGCTTGGCCGACCTGCGCGACACCGACCTCAAGATCGCCATCGAGACCGGCGCCTACTACAGCGCCGAGTACGCGGCCCTGCTCGTCGACCCGCGCTTCGCCGCGCGCCTGCATCCGGTGCCCGATCGCGCGCGGGCGTGGTTGATGCTCGAGAGCGGGCGCGTTGATGGCGTGATCTCGGACCAGGCCTCGGCCTTGGTCGCCGGCATGCCGCTGCGTCCCGTCGGCGACCAGCCCCGAGCGGTCCTGATGCTGTCCTCGGTGCCGGCACGCATCGCCTTCAGCCGCCGCCACCATGACGAGGCCTTCGTCGCGCGTTTCGACGCCGCCATCGAATCGATGATCGCCGACGGCTCGCTGCTGCGATTGCGCGAGCGCTACGTGCCCTGTCCGACGGATCCGCTGACGCTCGGCTGCCGCGTGGAGCCCGTCGATCCGCCCGCGTCGCCGCCCTGAGCGAAGGATGGACGCCGAGTTATGCTCCGGCCCATGCGCCGTTCCCTGATCCTCTGCCTGCTCGCCGCATCGGCCGCGGCCACCGCCCTGCCGGCACGTGAAGCCTGCATCCGGACGGTGCGCTGGGAGCCCTCGGAGCCCCCCTACAACCTGCGGCTTCCAGATGGACGCCAAGGCGGCTACTCCGCCGACCTCGTGGTGGAGATCCTGCGCCGGATGGGCTGCGAGGCCCGCCTAGTCGACATGCGTTGGCCGCGCGCGCTCGTCGAGCTGGAAGCCGGGCGCCTGGACATCATGCCGGGCATGATGCGCACGCCCGAGCGCGACGTGTTCGCGCGCTTCACACGCAGCATCAACTTCTCGCCCAACCTCCTCTATCTGTCGGGGGCGGCGCGGCAACGCTACCCCGCGCTGCGCACGCTCGCCGACCTGCGCTCGACCGCGCTGACCATCGGCGTTGAATCCTCGGCCGCCTACGGACCGGCGTTCCTCGCACTGACGGACGACCCGGCATTCCGCGCCCGCCTGTACTTCGTACCGAACCAGCGCGCGGGCTGGCAGATGCTCGCCGCCGGCCGTCTCGATGGCCTGATTTCCGACGATGTGCTTGCGCGCATGGTGGGCCTGCCGATGCAGCCGGAGGCGAGCGAGGTGCGCGCCGTGCTGACCGTGGCCGAGGCGCACGCGTTGATCGGGTTGAGCCGCCGCAGCGTCGATGCGGCGTTCGCCGAACGCTTCGATGCGGTGCTTGCCGAAACCGTGGCGGACGGGTGGTTGCCGCGCTTGCGCGAGCGCTACATCGGTTGCCCGACGGACCCGGTGACCTTGGGCTGCGTGGAAGCAGGTGCCGACGGTGGCGAGCTTCAGCCGCGCTAGCCCCTGAGATAGAACACCGTGTGGAAAGCCGGAATCGCGCTGTTCTGAGCGGGATGCTGGCATTGCGAAGTGCTACGGTTGCGCGTGGAGTTTTGTTGGACCGGTATGCGCCTTCTGTTCGTCCTACTGGCCGCGCTTTGCGCGAGCGCCCCGGCTTCTGCCGAGTCGGGGCCGCGCGATCCTTGCGTCCTGACCACGCGCTGGAATCCCCTGCCTCCTTACTGGGTCGCCCGTGAGGGGCAGCCACCGACGGGCTATCTCGCGGAGCTGCTCGCCGAGTTGGGGCGCCGTACCGGGTGCGAAATGCGCTTCCGGGAAATGAACTGGGCGCGCGGCGTTGCGGAAATGAGGGCCGGCAGAGTCGACCTGATCGCAGGTGCCGTGCAGAGCCCGGAACGCGATCGGTTCGCCCGATTCACCCGGCCGATCAACGCCACGCGCAACGTGCTCTTGCTTCGCGCCGAGCTGGTCGCGACGGTCGACGTCGGTGATCTCTCCGCGCTCGCCGCAACGGAGCTCAGGATCGGGATCCAGGCCGGCGCCAATTACGGGCCCGAGTATGTGGCCCTCGCGCGCGATCCGGCGTTCGCCGCGCGACTGCGTCCCATCCTTGAACCGAAGAGCGGCTGGCAAATGCTGGAGAGCGACCGCCTCGATGGCCTCTTCATCGATGAGCTGAGTGCCTTGAACTACCAGGCCGATACTTCGGGACGCGTCCCGCTGAAGCAGGTCTTCATTTTTTCCGACGAGCCGTCGCGCGTCATGGTGGGCCGCCATCTCGATGCAGAGAAGGCGGAGGCATTGGACCGTGCGATCGATGCCATGGTGTCTGACGGCTGGCTGCCTCGATTGCGGGAGGCGTGGATTCCCTGCCCGACCGATCCGTCGACGATGGGCTGTCGCATCGACCAGCCTTGAGTCCATGACCAACAACGAAACGCCGCCCTGAGGCGGCGTTTCGTTTGTTGCGGAGCGCGAGGCCTCAGGCCGTCGTCACCGTCGCGGCGATGCCCGGCTTGGCCCAGCGGCGCAGCAGTTCGGTGCGCAGCTTCTCCGCCTTCTCGACGTGGCGCTCCTTGACGTGGCCGAAGCCGCGGATGTGCTCCGGCACCTCGGCGATCTCGACCGCGAGCGCGTGGTTCTCCGCCGACAGCTTCGGCAGCAGTTCGCGGATCGTCTGCACGTACTCGTCGCGCAGGCGGCGTTCCATCTTGCGCTCTTCCGTGTGGCCCACCGGGTCGAGCGCGGTGCCGCGAAGGAACTTCAGGTGCTTCAGCACCTTGAAGGCGCTGAAGATCCACGGGCCGTACTCGCTCTTCACCAGGTGCCCGTCGGCGTCCTTCTTCGAGAGCAGCGGCGGCGCGAGGTGGAAGCGCAGCGAGCCGCCGTCCTCGAACTGCTCCTTCAGGCGTGCCTCGAACTCGCCCGAGGTGTACAGGCGCGCCACTTCGTACTCGTCCTTGTAGGCCATCAGCTTGAAGGCGTAGCGGGCGACGGCATTCGACAGCGCGTCCTTGCCCGGCGCCTTCGTGGCTTCGGCGGCGCGAACTTCGGCGACGAGGTCGCTGTAGCGCTTGGCGTAGGCGGCGTTCTGGTAGTCGGTGAGGAAGGCGACGCGGCGGGCCACGGTCTCGTCCAGCGAGAGCGAGAGCGTCTCGTCGTCGAGCGCGTCGGCGGTGCCGCTGCGCTGCGCCGGCGCGGCATCGGCCGCTTCGACGACCTTGTCGATGTCGATGGCGGCCAGGCGGCCCCAGCCGAAGGCCTGCTTGTTCATCTCGACCGCCGCGCCGTTGAGTTCGACCGCGCGCATCAGCGATTCGAACGTGACCGGCACCAGGCCCAGCTGCCAGGCGTAGCCGAGCATGAACAGATTGGTGGCGATGGCGTCGCCGCAGAGCGCGGTGGCGAGCTTGTTCGCCTCCACCGTGAACGGCGCGCGGCCACCGAGGCTCTTGCGCACCGTCTCGATGATCGCTTCGGCCGGGAACTGCAGGTCGGGCTGCTTCAGGAACGAGGACGGCATCGCCTCGTAGGTGTTCAGCACGACTTCCGTGCGGTCGGCGCGGATCTTCGACAGCGACCAGTAGTCGTTCACCACCACCATGTCGCAGCCGAGCACGAGGTCGGCCTCGCCCGCGGCGATGCGCACGGCGTGCAGTTCGGCCGGGTTCTTGCCGATGCGGATGTGGGTGGTGACGGCGCCGCCCTTCTGCGCGAGGCCGGTCTGGTCGAGCACCGAGGTGCCCTTGCCTTCGAGGTGCGCGGCCATGCCCAGCAGGGCACCGATGGTGACCACGCCGGTGCCGCCCACGCCGGTGAGCAGGATGTTCCAGGGCTGCTCGAGGCTGGAACGCACGTTCGGCATCGGCAGGGCGCTGAAGTCGATCTTGGCCTTCGGCTTCTTCTTGCGCAGCGGCGCGTCGACGACGCTGACGAAGCTCGGGCAAAAGCCGCGCACGCAGCTGAAGTCCTTGTTGCAGCCGCTCTGGTCGATCTCGCGCTTGCGGCCGAACTCGGTTTCCTTCGGCAGCACCGAGACGCAGGCCGACTTCACCGAGCAGTCGCCGCAGCCTTCGCAGACCAGCGAGTTGATGACCACGCGCTTCGGCGGGTCGACCATCAGCTTGCGCTTGCGGCGGCGACGCTTCTCGGCCGCGCAGGTCTGGTCGTAGATCAGGATCGAAGCGCCCTTCACCTCCGACAGCTTCTTGTGCACGTCGTCGAGCTCGGCGCGATCGTAGAACTGCACTCCGTCCGGGAAGATCGACGGGTCCGACCACTTCTCGATGTCGTCGGACACGACGACGATCGTCTGGATGCCCTCGGCGCGCATCTGCCGCGCGATGTCCGGCACGGTGAGCGTGCCGTCCACCGGCTGGCCGCCGGTCATGGCGACAGCGTCGTTGTAGAGGATCTTGTAGGTGATGTTGACCTTGGCCGACACCGCCTGGCGGATGGCCAGCGAACCGGAGTGGAAGTAGGTGCCGTCGCCGAGGTTCTGGAAGACGTGCGGCGTTTCCACGAAGGGCGCTTGGCCACACCACGTCGCGCCTTCACCGCCCATCTGGGTGAAGGTGTCGGTGCGGCGGTCCATCCACGTGACCATGTAGTGGCAGCCGATGCCGCCCAGCGCGCGGTGGCCTTCCGGCACCTGCGTGCTGGTGTTGTGCGGGCAGCCCGAGCAGTAGGTCGGCACGCGCGGGAACAGCGGGCGCGGCAGCGCGAGTTCCTGCTCCTTCTCGGCGATCCACTTCAGGCGCGCGGTGATCGCTTCCGAATTGAAGAAGCGGTTCAGGCGCTTGGCGATCACGCGGGCGATGCGCGCCGGAGTGAGCTCGCTGGTGCTCGGCAGGATCCACTCGCCGCTTTCGTCGTACTTGCCGACGATGCTCGGGCGCTGGCCCTCGAAGTTGTAGAACTGTTCCTTCATCTGCGCTTCGATGAAGGCGTGCTTCTCCTCGACGACCACGATGTCCTCGAGGCCGCGCGCGAAGTTGCGCAGGCCCTGCGGCTCCAGCGGCCAGGTCATGCCGACCTTGTACACGCGGATGCCGATGGCCTCGGCGTCCTTGTGGTCGATGCCGAGGTACTCGAGCGCCTGCAGCACGTCGAGGTAGCTCTTGCCCGTGGTGACGATGCCCAGCCGCGCACGCGGCGAGTCGTAGATGATCTTGTCGAGCTTGTTGGCCCGCGCGAACGCGTGCGCGGCCTTCACCGCGTACTGGTGCAGGCGCATTTCCTGGTCGAGCGGCGGGTCCGGCCAGCGGATGTTGAGGCCGCCCGGCGGCAGCTCGAGATCGGTCGGGATGACGATGTCGAGCTGGTGCGGATTGACGTTCACCGACGCCGACGATTCCACCGTCTCGGCGATCGTCTTGAAGCCCACCCAGCGGCCGGTGTAGCGGCTCATGGCCCAGCCGAGCAGGCCCATGTCGAGGATGTCCTGCACGCCCGCCGGGTTCAGCACCGGCATCATCGCGCTGACGAATTCGCCTTCCGAGCCGTGCGGCAGCGTGGAGCTGCGGCAGGCGTGGTCGTCGGCGGCCAGCACCAGCACGCCGCCGTTCTTGTTCGTGCCGGCGGCGTTGCCGTGCTTGAACACGTCGCCGCAGCGGTCGACGCCCGGGCCCTTGCCGTACCACATGCCGAACACGCCGTCGTACTTGGCGCCCGGCCACAGGTTGGTCTGCTGGCTGCCCCAGACCATCGTCGCGCCGAGGTCCTCGTTGATGCCCGGCTGGAACTGGATGCCCGAGGCGGCGAGGTGCTTGCGCGCCTTCCACAGCTCGAGGTCGAAGCCGCCCAGCGGCGAGCCGCGGTAGCCCGAGATGAAGCCGGCGGTGTTGAGTTGCGCGGCGCGGTCGCGCATCTGCTGCATCAGCGGCAGGCGCACCAACGCCTGCACGCCGGAGAGGTAGATGCGACCTTCGGTACGGGTGTACTTGTGGTCGAGGGTGTACTCGCCATCGACGATGGCGGACGACGCGGTGGAGCGGTCCGTGGCGGAGGGCAGGACGGCGGACATCGGCAGGGCCTCGGGGGCGTTCGAGCAAAGACTCGGAATTATAGCGCGGTGCTCGGTCGACGCCGGGTCATTGGCGTGTTGGCGCTCGCCGAAAACTGACCATCTCTGCGCACTGAAAATTGACCAGGGATGGAACCGGGAATTCGGCCTCCCGGCGCAGCCAGTCTAGCGGTGCCTCCGGGTCGTCAGGCGTTGTCCTCCTTGGCTTGATCGATCTTGGCCTGCTCCCGCGCCTTGAT
>NZ_JAPZQK010000045.1 GCF_027530345.1 Silanimonas sp.
TGGCGACGTCCTATCTGCCGAACTATCTGGGCTGGTTCCGCGCCTTGGAGCGGAACGCCCAAACGGGCGCAGGAGCCGCAGCGCTGCTCAGGTTGGCCATGGCGTGAGCGAATCAACCACAATCAACGCGAACAGCGCCAAGAAAAAGCCCGGCGAGAGCCGGGCTTTTTCGTGGTGCGATGGCCGCGCTTCGATTACATGCGGAAATCGAAGGTGCGGGTCTGCGTCGTGATCTCGCCGGTGGCCTCGAAGCGCCAGGTCGAGACCGTCTGCACCACGCTGCGATCGAACAGGCCACGCGGCCGGGCGCGAACGACTTGAACATTGGTGACGCGGCCGTCGGCGCCGATCGTGTACTGCACGGTGACCGTGCCCGCGGCGCGGGTGCGGGCCGCTTCGCGCGGGTAGGGCGGCTGCGGCGTGCTGATGGCGCGCGGCGCGCCACCCGTGCGGGCAGGCGCAGCCGGTGCCGGGGCGGGCGCGGCCGCCACCGGGGCGGGTGCCGGCTGGGCCGGAGCCGGGGCGGGCTGGGCCGGGGCCGGGGTGGGCTCGGCCGGAGCCGGAGCCGGCGCGGCGGCGGCGGTCGCCGCGGCGGTGGCTTCCTCGCGGGCCCGCTGCTCGGCCGCCACGCGCTGGCGCTCGGCGCGCTCCGCGTCCTGGCGCTCGCGGTCCGCGGCGGCGGTGCGGCCGCCGGCGATGGCGTCACGGATGCGGTTCAGCGAGGGCGCTTCCGGATCGGTGCGGCCCATCAGCTCGAGCAGACGTTCGGCTTCCGTGAAGTCGGACTCGTTGATGGCCTGCTCGGAGGCGATCAGCGCGTAGGGCATCAGGTCGATCAGGGCCGACTCGGCCGAGACGTCCGGCTTGGCCGACTTCTGGCGCAGGGCGAGGTAGTACTCCATCGCGTTGTCGCCGGCGGGGGCATAGAGGCGCTGCTCGCGCAGGGCGGTGTTGCCCTTCTCGCGCAGTTCCACATCGGTGAGGTTGGCCAGTGCGCTTGCCGTGGCCTCGGCAGCCTCGGCGGCCTGAGCGGCCTGGTCCACGGTTTCCGCGGGTGCGGCCGCTGGCGCGGCGGTCGGAGCCGCCGGTGCAGGCTCCTCGGACGCCGGCGAACAGGCCGACAGGCCAAGGGCGAGCGCGAGGGCGGTGGCCAGCGCGGCGGAGGGCTTGCGGATCGACGGAGCGGACACGATGGGAATTCCAGCCGGAGAAGGAGAAGGAGAAGGGCCAGACTCCGGCGTTCGTTAGCTTTCTGTCAACACCAAAGCGTGACGTCTGGCACGGTCGCCGACCGGTTTTTACATTGCACCGCGTCAATACGCTGGTGGTCCGGAGAGGCCGCCGAGGCTCAGTTACGGAAGTTGAAGGTCCGTGTCTCGGTGCGGTCGCCGGCGCCGGGCTCGAAGCGCCATTCGCCCAGGGTGTCGATGACGGTGCGCTCGAACAGGCCTTCCGGCCGGGCCTCGACCACCCGGACATCGGCCACTCGGCCGTTGGCGCGCACCGTGAAGCGCACCGGGACGCTGCCCATCGACCGGCCGCGGGCGATGGCCTCGCTCGGGAAGGGCGGGAAGGGTGTGCTCACCGGCACCAGGGGCCCGGCGGCCGGGGCGGGCCGGGCAGGGGTGGCCGGGCGTGCCGGTGCCGGAGAGGGGGTGCGAACGGCAGTGGCCGGTGCGCGCGACGGCGGTTCTGCGGACGGGCGCGGTGCCGGCGCCGGTCTGGTCGCCGGCGGCGGGGTCGTGGTCGGGGTCGGCGTGGCGGCGGCTTCGGCGGCGGCTTCGGCGGCGGCTTCGGCTGCTGCTGCGAGGGCCGCGGCCTGGGCGTTGCGGGCGGCGTCGAGGTCCTCACGCAAGCGAGCCAGGGACGGAGCGGTCGCATCGATGCGCACCATCAGCGCGATCAGGCGCTCGGCCTCCGGGAAGTCCGCGCCGGCGATGGCCTGCTCGGCGGCCATCATCGCGTAGGGCTGCAGTTCGATCAGGGCGGCCTCCGCGCTGGCTTCCCCCGTAGGCTCCCGCTCGCGTTGGGCCAGGTAGAACTCGATCGCGTTGTCGCCCTCGGGGGCGTAGATGCGGTTGTCGGCCACGGCCTGCTGGGCCTTCGACGCGAGGTCGTCGGTCGCCATCGCCACCGCCGCAGGCTCGGCCGGCGCGATCACGGCGGGTGCCGGGGCACCCTCGGGGGCGGCCCCGGGCTCGCCCGACGAGCAGGCCACGGCCAGGGCCGCCAGCATCGCGAGGGCGAGCGGGCGCATCGGTGTGCGGGCGACGCGGAACGGGGACGACGGCCGCATGGCGGGCTCCGGCGGGATTCGACGAGGGCGCGCAGGGTCGGGGCCGGCGCGCGCGCGGTCAAGGCGCGGATGTGCACCAGCGCACAAGGGAGGCGAGGTTTGACGGTTCGCTTCAGGTGGCGTTGGGCCGCTTCAGCCGGCGTTGTGCCGCCGACCGTCGCCCCGTGCTGTCAGGGCCGCTTGAACTGCAGCACCACTCGGGCCTCGCTGGGCGCGTCGGCCGGGGCATAGCGCCAGCGGCGCACGGCGAGCACGGCTTCGCGGTCGAACACCCCTGGCGGGTCGGCGCGCACCACCTCGACGGCCTCGACGCCGCCGTCGGCGCGGATGCGGAGGGCCACTTCCACCTCGCCTTCGAGGCGACGGCGGACGGCGGCTTCGGGAAAGCGGGGCGACACGCGGTTGACCAGGGTGCGCGGCGCCGGTGCGGCGGGGCGCGGTGCCACCGGCGTCGGCGCCGGGTTCGCGGCGACGGCGGTGCGGGTGGCGGGCGGGTTCGCCGGCGCTGCGGCGGTCGGCCGTGACGGGGCAAGCGGCGCAGGCACGGAGGCCGGCGTTGGCGTGGGCGGTGCCGCGGCGGCGGGTGTCGTGAGGGTGTTGGCGCGGGCCTGCGCGCTTTCGGCGTTGCGCTGGGCCTCGGCGGCGAGGCGCTCTGCGTTCGCCTGCTCCTCGGCGGCGCGAGCCTCCGCGGTGGCCTGCGCGGCGGCCAAGGCCTCACGCAGGCGCGGCACGGCCGGGGCTTCGGCGTCCATGCGGGAGAGCAGCTCGATCAGTCGCGTCGCTTCCGGGAAGGCTTCGGCGGCGGTGGCCTGCTCCGCGCCGATGATCACGTAGGGCGCGAGGTCGGAGAGGGCCGTGTCCACGGCCGCCTCGCCGGGCTGGCGTTCGCGCAGGGCGAGGTAGTCCTCGACGGCGTTGTCGCCGGCCGGGGCATAGAGGCGGTTGGCGGCCAACGAGGCCGCGGCGCGTTCGCGCAGCGCGGCGGTGTCGAGCGGGGCGGTGGCGGGCGCGGCCGTCACCGGAGCGGGCGCCGTGGCCGGGGCCGCGGGCGACGACGGGGCCTCGCTCCCGCAGGCGGCCAAGCCCAGGGCAAACAGCGCGGGAAGGGTGAGTCGGACAGCGGCGCGCATGGCGGAGCTCGGGGGATCAGGGCCCGGCACCGTAGGCGTGGCGCATGACAGCGTCGTGGCGAATGCGGCGCCGATGACGCGAAGTGCGGCGGCGCGCACGGGCTCGGGTACCCTGCGCGCCGTGATTTTCCCCATTTCGCCCCTGCTGCCCGAGCTGCGCGCCGCGCTCGACGCTCATCCGCGCCTCGTCCTCGAAGCGCCACCTGGTGCGGGCAAGACCACGCAGGTGCCGCTGGCCCTGCTGGATGCCCCGTGGCGCGAAGGCGGCAAGATCCTGATGCTGGAACCGCGCCGCGTCGCCGCGCGTGCCGCGGCCGGCTTCATGGCCAAGCAGTTGGGCGAAGAGGTCGGCCGCACCGTCGGCTACCGCATCCGCTTCGAGGCGAAGGTCTCGGCGGCCACGCAGGTGGAGGTGGTGACGGAGGGCATCCTCACGCGTTTGGTCCAGGACGACCCGACGCTGGAGGGCATCGCCGCGATCCTGTTCGACGAGTTCCATGAGCGCCATCTTGCTGCCGACCTTGGGCTCGCCTTGGCGCTCGACGTGCAGGCCCAGCTGCGGCCCGACCTGCGGATCGTGGTGATGTCCGCGACGCTCGACGGCGAGCGGCTGGCGCGCTTCCTCGACGCGCCGCGCCTCACCGCGGACGGTCGCGCCTACCCGGTGACGGTGGCGCACTTCCCCGCGCGCCGCGACGAACCGGCGAGCGCGCAGCTGCGCCGCTGCGTCGAGCACGCGCTGGCCCAGCACCCCGGCGACCTGCTGGTGTTCGTGCCGGGCCAGCGCGAGATCGCCGACGCGATGCGGGCGCTGGAGCCGGTGCTGCCCGCCGACGTTCGCCTGCTGCCGCTGCACGGCGAGCTGCCGGTGGAGGCGCAGTCCGCCGCCCTGAATCCTGACCCGGAGGGCAAGCGCCGCGTGGTGCTGGCGACCAACGTGGCCGAATCGAGCGTCACGCTGCCCGGCGTGCGCGTGGTGATCGACACCGGCCTTGCCCGCGAGCCGCGCTTCGAGCCGAATTCCGGCTTCTCGCGGCTCGACACGGTCGCCATCTCGCAAGCCAGCGCCGACCAGCGCGCCGGCCGCGCCGGCCGCGTGGCCGAGGGCTGGTGTTATCGACTCTGGCCGGAATCGCAGCGCCTCGAACCCAATCGCCGCGCCGAGATCGCGCAGGTCGAACTCTCCGGCCTCGCGCTGGAGCTTGCGTCCTGGGGCGAAGCCGACCTGCGCTTCGTCGATGCGCCGCCGCGCGGCGCGTTGGCAGCCGGCGTCGACTTGCTCAAGGGCCTCGGTGCGCTCGATGCCAGCGGCGGCATCACCGCGTTCGGCAAGCGCGTGCTGGCCCTGGGCACTCACCCGCGCCTCGCCGCGATGTTGCTGGCACCGGGCGATGCCAGCGAGACCGCACTGGCCTGCGACTTGGCCGCGCTGATCGAAGCCCGCGACCCGCTGAAAGGTCCGCGCCGCGACGACGTCGCTGCGCGCTGGCAGGCGCTGGCCGCCTTTCGCGCCGGGCGCGCGCCGTTTGATGCCTCGCGCTCGGGGCTGGCCGCGATCGACCAGCAGGCCAAGCAGTGGCGCCGTCGCCTGCGCTGCGAGGCCGCGCCGCCGAAGGATGCGCCGAACCATCTCCTCGGCGACCTGCTGCTGCATGCCTTTCCCGACCGCATCGGTGTGCAGCACCCGACCGACCCGCGCCGCTACGCCTTGAGCAATGGCCGCAGTGCGCGCGTGTTCGACGATTCGGCGCTCTACGGCGAGCCGTGGATCGTCGCCAACGAGCTGCGTTTCGAGGCGCGCGATGGCTTGATCCTGCGCGGCGCACCGGTCGACGAAGCGCGACTGCAGCGCGAATTCCCCGAACGCTTCGTCGAGGAAGACACCGTGCGCTGGGACGCCAACGCCCGCGCCCTCGTCGCCCGCCGCGAGCGGCGTTACGAACGCATCGTGCTGGAGAGCAAGCCGGCGGGCCGCCCCGATCCGGCCCGCGCCGCGCAGGCCCTCACCGATGCCGTGCGCGAGCTCGGCCTCGAGGCCCTGCCGTGGACGGAAGGCTTGAAGCAGTGGCTTGAGCGCCTGCGTTGCCTGAGGGATTGGATGCCGGAGCTGGGCTGGCCCGAAGCCAGCGACGAGGCCCTGCTGGCGTCACTCGACGACTGGCTGAAGCCCGCCTTCAACGGCAAGACGCGGCTCGATGCGCTTTCCGAAGAAGAACTGGGTGAAGCGCTGAAGTCGCGCCTCGACTGGTCGCTGAAGTCGAAGCTGGACGCGCTGGCCCCGCGCCGCATCACCGTGCCCTCGGGCATGGAGCGGCCGATCACCTACGCCCACGGCGAGCGCCCCGTGCTGGCCTGCAAGCTGCAGGAACTGTTCGGCCTTGCCGACACCCCGCGGATTGCCGATGGCCGCGTGTCGCTCACCCTGCACCTGCTCTCGCCGGGCGGCGCACCGTTGGCGATCACGCAGGACCTCAAGAGCTTCTGGAACAACGCCTACCCGGACGTGAAGAAAGACATGAAGGGCCGCTACCCGCGGCACCCGTGGCCCGACGACCCGTGGACGGCCACCGCCACGCACCGGGCGAAGCCGCGAGGGACGTGAATGCCTACTTCGCCTCAGCCCCAGCGCTTGCATGGCATGGCGGAGAGGCAGCAAGCTGCTGTCCATTGAACGCTCGCCCTGGAGCTGTCGATGACCCAGTTCCTCGATGTCCGGACGTTGCTTGTGATGGTGGCCGTCATTGCGACGCTTTCCGCCATCGGCATGGCGAGTTTCGGACGACGGTACCCACGGTTTTCCGGCGTCGCGTGGTTTGCCGTCGCTGATCTGTTTCTGGCCATCGGGATGCTGCTGGTTGCCACCCGCGACTACGCGCCGGACTGGTTGACTACCGTTGTGGCGAACGTCTTCTCTTTAGGGGGATTACTGCTTAACGCTGAAGGGCTGCGCCGCTACGCTGGGGGGGATTGGCCTTGGTGGTCACGGCCCTACTTCCTGTTCCTGCTGCTGTTGCCGGTGACGGCGTGGTTCACCTACGTCGATCCTGATGTCCGGATCCGCGTCCTGGCATTCACTGGCTGTGTCGGTTTCACCCTTTGTGCAATCGCTGTCGCGCTTCACCGTTCACCCGCGGGTCCGCGTCTGCGGCTTGTCCAGCTGGCTTTCGGCGGCTTTGCCCTGTGGATGGCTGGGCGTTGGTTGTTCACCCTGACGAACGCGCCGATGCCCAGTTTTATGGACGCTGGCAGCGTGCACGCGATGACGATTCTTGGTTATGTGGTGTTCGTCATGACCAAGAATTACGGCATCCTCCGAGACAGTGTCGGGCAAGCCTTAGGCGAAATCGAGGCGCAAGCGCACACCGATGCCCTGACCGGCTTGCTGAATCGCCGCGGGCTCGCGGAGTTCGCGGCCCCGGCGATCGCGCGAGCTCGCCGGCAGGGATCGCCGTTCTCGGTTGCGCTTCTCGACATCGACCATTTCAAGCGTATCAACGACGCGCACGGCCATGCGGCGGGCGATGCTGTGCTGGTTGGCATCGCCGGCATCCTGCGGTCGCGCCTTCGTGCTTCCGACGCCTGTGCACGTCTGGGTGGAGAGGAGTTCGTTTTGCTGTTGCCGGACACCAATGAAGCCCAGGCCTTGCACGTGGCTGATGTGCTGCGTGAACGGGTGGCGTCAGTGGAGTTTCTGGGCGTCGGTCGGTGCACGGTCAGCTTCGGTGTCAGCACTAGGCGGGACGATGCGGACCTCGCCGACATGCTCCGTGCCGCCGACAGGGCGATGTACGCCGCCAAGGCGGCCGGCCGCAACCTGGTCGTGCAGGCGTGAGCCCGGCGCCGACCTGGCCTGCGATCGATCCGTTCGCCGATGCCGTGAACCCGGCGCTCGGCGTCCTGCTGTTCGGTCTGGTGGTCGCGGCGTGGCGGGCGGGTCGCCGCCGCGAGGCCTTCGGACTGCCGATCACGTTGGTGCTCTGCCTGTCGGTGGCCTATGGGCTGGCCTATCTGGATCGGGCCTTGGGCGTGTTTTCGCTGTTCGGCCTTGACTTCAGCACGCACGGCGCGGTCCATCTGGCGGCGTGGGCGACCCTGCTCGTCTGGCATCCGGCCCGATGGCCGTGGGCGTTGGCGGTGACGCTGGCCTATCACGCGCTCATGGCGGCCCAGGGCTACCACACGACCCACGACCTGCTGGCCACGGCGGCGGTCGTCGGCTTGCCCCTGACCCTGCTGGGGACGTCGGTCCGCCCGGCGGCGCGTCGACGGGCCGATTCAGCCCCGGCGGGGCACAATGCCGGCTCCTGAAGCCCTGCCTGCCGCGATCCCGCGGTTCTCGCCATGAGCACGCCTTTCCACGTCTTCGACGTCATCGTCGTCGGTGGCGGCCACGCCGGCACCGAAGCCGCGCTGGCGGCCGCCCGTGCCGGTGCGCGCACGCTGCTGCTCACGCACAACATCGAAACCATCGGCCAGATGAGCTGCAACCCGGCCATCGGCGGCATCGGCAAGGGGCACCTGGTCAAGGAGATCGACGCGCTGGGCGGCGCCATGGCGCGCGCGGCCGACCGCGCCGGCATCCAGTGGCGCACGCTCAATGCCAGCAAGGGCCCCGCCGTGCGCGCCACCCGCGCGCAGGCCGATCGCGTGCTCTACAAGGCGGCCGTCCGCCGCATGGTGGAAACGCAGCCCAATCTGTCGGTGTTCCAGCAAGCGGTCGATGACCTGCTGTTCGCGGGCGAGACTGTCACCGGCGTGCGCACGCAGATGGGCCTTGAGTTCCATGCGCCGGCTGTCGTGCTGACCGCGGGCACCTTCCTCGCCGGACAGATCCATATCGGGCTGGCGAACTACGCCGGCGGCCGCGCGGGTGATCCGCCGTCCAGCGCGCTGGCGATGCGCCTGCGCGAGGCCAGCCTCGGCGTCGGTCGGCTCAAGACCGGCACGCCGCCCCGCATCGACGCGCGCAGCATCGATTTCTCCGGTCTCGAAGAGCAGCCGGGCGACACGCCGATCCCGACCTTCAGCTTCGACAACGACCCTTCCGTGCATCCGCGGCAGGTCAGTTGCTGGATCACCCACACCAACGAAGCCACGCACGAGGCCATCCGCGGCGGCCTCGACCGCTCGCCGATGTACACCGGCGTGATCGAGGGCGTCGGCCCGCGCTACTGCCCCAGCATCGAAGACAAGGTCACGCGCTTCGCCGACAAGGCTTCGCACCAGATCTTCATCGAGCCGGAAGGCCTCGACACCTTCGAGATCTACCCGAACGGCATCTCGACCTCGCTGCCCTTCGACGTGCAGCTCGCCCTCGTTCGCTCGATCAAGGGCTTCGAGAGCGCACACATCACCCGGCCGGGCTACGCCATCGAGTACGACTACTTCGATCCGCGCGGGCTCAAGGCCTCGTTGGAGACCAAGGTCATCCGCGGCCTGTTCTTCGCCGGTCAGATCAACGGCACCACCGGCTATGAAGAAGCCGCGGCACAGGGCCTTCTGGCTGGTCTCAACGCCGCGCGCTTCACGCAGCAGAAGGACGCGTGGACACCGCGCCGCGACGAGGCCTACCTCGGCGTGCTGGTCGATGACCTGATCACCCACGGCACCACCGAGCCGTACCGCATGTTCACCTCGCGCGCCGAGTACCGCCTGCAGCTGCGCGAGGACAACGCCGACTTGCGCCTGACGCCCGCCGGCCGCGACTTCGGCCTTGTCGACGACGCGCGTTGGGCAGCCTTCGAAGCCAAGCGCGCCGCCATCGAATCGGAGACCTCCCGTCTCCGGGGGCTGTGGGCGGCGCCGAACAATGCGCTCGGCCGCGCCTTCGAGGCGGCCACCGGCCAGCCGATCTCCCGCGAGACCCACGCCCTCGACCTGCTCAAGCGCCCCGAGCTCGACTACGCCGCCCTCGTGGCCGTCGACGGCCTCGGCCCCGGCGTGGGTGATGCCAAGGTGGCCGAGCAGGTGCAGATCACCGCCAAGTACGCCGGCTACCTCGACCGCCAGCGCGAGGACATCGAGCGCCAGCGCCGCCACGAAACCACCGCCATCCCGACCGGCTTCGAGTACCGGGGCATCAGCGGCCTGTCTGCCGAGGTGGTGGCCAAGCTCAGCGCCGTGAGGCCGGAGACCATCGGCCAGGCCCAGCGCATCCCCGGCATCACGCCGGCCGCGATCTCCCTGCTGCTGGTGCACCTGAAGCGGGACGGCCGGGCCGCTTGAGCCGCCGCCGGGCGTCGGCCCGGCCCCAGCCGGGGGCGTGCCGCGGCGTGACGGGAATTCGCAGGCTCCTCATTCCATTGTCCTGAGGCCATGGCATCCTCGGGATCCCACGGTCGGGAGTGCGCCATGTCCATGCACGACGAGCTGCAGTTCGCGGCGGAAGGTCCGGACGATGCCCCGGACGCCGCCCCCGTCACGCCTTGGAAAGTCGCCGTCGTCGACGACGACGAATCGGTCCGCGCCATCACCCGCCTCGCGCTCGGCCAGCTGAAGGTCGATGGCCGCCCGCTCGACCTGCTCGAAGCCTCGAGCGCCGAGGAGGGCATCGCGCTCTTCGCCACCCACCCCGACATCGCGCTCGGCCTCATCGACATGGTGATGGAAGAGCCCAGCGCCGGCCTGCGCGTGATCAGCGCGGTGCGCGAGCAGCAGGGCAACCACCGCACCCGCCTCGTCGTGCGCACCGGCCAGCCGGGCCATCTGCCCGAAGACCGCGTCATCCGCGACTACGACATCAACGATTACCGCGAGAAGACCGAGCTTTCCGCGCAGAAGCTGCGCACGGTCGCGCACAGCGCCATCCGCAGCTTCCGCGACATCGTCGACGTCGAAGGCGCCTTCCACGGCATGGTCGAGCTGCTGTCGCGCGTGGTGGATGAATCGCTGGCGGAATACTTCCCGCACGCCATGGCCTCGGCGGAAGTGGCGGCCGAGCTCGGCCGGCTGGCGGGCCTGCCGGCCACGCGGGTCGAGGCCGTCCGGCACGCCGCCGTGCTCCGCGACGTCGGCCTGATGCGCCTGCCGCAAGGTGTCCGAAACGCCTTGCTGCAGTACGAATCCCTGGACGGCGAGGGTCGCCAGGCGGTGCTCGAGCACCCGCAGGTCGGATCGGGCCTGCTGGACCGCCTTGCCACCGTCGAAGGCCGCCTGGCCGCGCAGCTGGCGCGCGAGCACCACGAGCGCTGGGACGGGCAGGGCTTTCCGAAGGGCTTGCAGGGCGAGGCCATCGGCCTCGAAAGCCGCGTGCTGGCCATCGCCAACTTTTTCGACGCCCACCTGCTGCCGCAGCCGGACCGCGAGGGCCTGACGCCCGACGCCCTGCGCGCCGCGTTGGCTGCCGCAGCCGGCAAGGCCCTCGACCCCACGCTGGTCGAACGGGCGCTGGCGAACTTCGAAGCCCTCTTGTCCGTCCGGGCGAAGGCCCGCGCCCTGGCCAAATGAGGAACGCGCGGGACGGCCTGCTGCTGGCGCTCAGCGAGGCCACGTACATCGACGATGGCGACGTGGCCCAAAGCGCGCGCGCCATCACCGCCGCCGCCCTCGAGGGTCTCGGCATCGACCGCTGCGGCGTCTGGATGCGTGCCGGCGACGGCCAGTCGATCCGCTGCCTGCACCTGTGCGATCTCGCCGATGGTGGCCACCGCGAAGGCCCCGAGATCGAACTCACGGCCACGCAGTTCCCGTGCTACTTCGAGGCGCTAGGCCGCGAACGCGCGATCGTCGCCGACGACGCGCCGACCCACCCCGACACCGCCGAGTTCGCGCACGGCTACCTCGACGTGCTGGGCATCCATTCGATGCTCGACTGCCCGGTGCGCCAGCACGGCCGCATGGTCGGCATCCTGTGCGCCGAGCACCGGGGTGCTCCACGTGCGTGGACGGACGACGAGGTGGGGTTCCTCGGCAGCCTTTCCGACCTCTTCGGTCGCGTGCTGACGGCGGCCGAGCGTCGCGACTACCAGCAGCGGCTGGAAGCACTGAACGCCTCGCTGGAGGAACGCGTCGCCGAGCGCACCGCCGAGCTGCGCGCCGCGCTCGACTACCTCGAGAAGGCCCGCAGCCACCTCGTCGAGCGCGAGAAGATGGCCGCCCTCGGCCAGCTTGTGGCCGGGGTCGCGCACGAGATCAACACCCCGGTGGGCGTCATCGTCACCGCGGTGAGCCACTGCGCCGGATTGCTGGCGCAGCTGCGCGAGGCGCAGTCCAGCGGAACGCTGACGCGATCGAAGTTCGAAGCCGGCCTCGCCGAGATCGCCGACGGCCTCGACATGGCCCAGCGCAACGCGGTGCGCGCCGCCGGGCTGGTGGAGAGCTTCAAGCGCACCGCCGCCGACCAGACCCACGATGTGCGCAGCCGTTTCGAGCTCGGCAAGACGCTGTCCGATGTCCTCACCACGCTGACGCCGATGCTGCGCCGGCGCGGCGTTCAGGCGCACTTGGCCGAGGTGCCAGCAGTGGAGTGCGACAGCTATGCCGGCAGCCTCGCGCAGGTCGTCACCAATCTTGTGGTGAATGCCTGCCTCCATGGCTATGGCGAGACGCCGCCGGCCGACGCCCGGATCGAACTGGAAGCCGGGCAGGACGGCGGCATGGCTTGGCTTCGCGTCACCGACGCCGGCGCCGGCATGCCGCCCGACGTACTTCGGAAGGCTTTCGAGCCCTTCTATACGACGGCGCGGATGCGCGGCGGTACCGGCCTGGGCTTGAGCATCGTGCGCACGCTGGTGGAGCGCACGCTGGGCGGCGAAATCCACATCGAAACCGCCGCCGGGGCGGGTTGCCGGGTCGACGTTCGCTTCCCTTGCCAGGCGCCAGCCTGATCGAAGGTCCGCGTCGATGGTGCGCCGCACCGTCTCGCGACGGGACCCGGCGTGCTTGCACGGCGCGGCGAAGGGCCGCACCCTGCGCGCTGGACCACCCCCGAGGAGCCCCCCAATGAGCGAATCCAACACCGCTGGCCGCGGCAGCACCGGCAACGTCATCGCCGCCGTCTGCAGCTTCTTCATCCCCGGCCTCGGACAGCTGGTGCAAGGGCGCATTTTCTGGGCGCTGGTCTGGTTCGCCTCGGCCTGTGCCATGGCCGTTCTGACCTTCATCTTCACCCTCGGGATGGCGCCGTTCGGCTGGGGCCTCGTCAGCATCCTCTCCTGCGTCCACGCGGCTCTCTACAAGCCCGCGGCGTGATCCACCGTTCCACCCACGCTGGCGCCGTGCGCGATTCGCTGCTCGCGCTGCAGTCGCGGCGCGTGCGGCAGTTGATCCTGCTGCTGATGGCGGCGCTGGGCGTGTTCGCGGTCATCAACCTGACGCTGCTCGAGGCGCGTGTGCAGGCGCCGCTGGTGGCCGGCATCGCGCTGCTCGGCGTGGCGCTGTGGATGCAGCAGCGGGGCCGCGTCGAGCAGTCCCTGATGATGGTGCTGTGGGTGATGACCTTCGTCGCCACGGCGATGATCTGGATGCGCGGTGGCATCCGCGACCTCGTGGTGCTGGCCTATCCCTGCATCCTGGTGCTGGCGGCGATGGCGCTCAGCCCGCGGCGGCTGGTGGCGCTGGGTGGTGCCATGGTGCTGTCCCTTGGCCTGCTGGCCTGGGGCGAGATCAGCGGCTGGTACCAGCCGAAGGTGCCACCGGTCGGGCCATGGAGCTTCGTCAACCGTGCCCTGATCCTCGTGGTCGTCGCCGTGATCGGCCGCACCATGGCCCGCGACCTGCAGGCCGCGGTGGCGCGTGCGGAATCGGAGAGCAGCCGGGCCAAGGACAGCGCCGTGCGCCTCGCCTTCCTCGTCCAGCACGACGCCCTCACCGGCTTGCCGAACCGATTGCTCGTGCAGGACCGGTTCGCCCAGGCCCTGGCGCGCTCCCGCCGCGACGGCACGCCGCTGGCAATGCTGGTGATCGACCTCGACGACTTCCGTCGCGTCAACGATTCGCTGGGCCATGGCGTCGGCGATGCCGTGCTGCAGCGCATGGCCGAGCGCCTGCGCGTGCTGGCCGCCGAGACCGACACCCTCGGCCGCCTTGGCGCCGACGAGTTCGTGGTGGTGAGCACCGAGCTGGCCGATGCCGAGGCGCTGGCCGTGTTCGCGCAGCGGCTGCTCGACGGCCTCGCCGAGCCCTTCGAGCGCGACGGCTTGTGCATCGCCTGCGGCAGCTCGATCGGCATCGCGCGGTTCCCCTACGACGGCGACACCTTCGAGACCCTGCTCAACCGCGCCGAGGCGGCGATGGCACGCGCCAAGGCCGACGGCCGCAACGCCTTCCGCTTCGCCGACGCGGAAGTGGACCTCGATGTCGGGGAGCACCTGCGGCTCGTCTCCGAGTTGCGCGCCGGCATCGATCGCGGCGAACTCGAGCTGCACTACCAACCCATCGTGCACCTCGCCAGCGGCCGCGTCGGCGCCGTCGAGGCGCTGGTGCGCTGGCGTCATCCGGAGCGCGGGCTGGTTGCGCCGGGGGCCTTCATTCCCTTGGCCGAGCGTAGCGGCCTCATCCATCCCCTCGGAAACTGGGCGCTGGAAGAAGCGGCTGCGCAGGCTCGTCGCTGGGAGGCGCGCGGCCTGCCCCCCCTGGTGGTCTCGGTGAACGTCTCGCCGGTGCAGCTCGCGCAGGGCGAGCTCGACGTCGTGGTGCAGCGCGTGCTTGCGGCCAACGCGCTGCCGGCCAAGCAATTGCTCCTTGAACTCACCGAATCCAGCCTCGTCGGTGATGCCGAACCCCTGCGCAACCGCATCACCCGTTTGCGCGCCATCGGCGTCGGCCTGTCGATCGACGATTTCGGTACCGGCTATTCCAACCTGGGCTACCTGCAGCGCTTCGACGTGCAGGCGCTGAAGATCGACCAGCGCTTCGTGCGCGGCCTCGCCGACGGTCCGCAGGGCGAGGCCATCGTCCGCGCGATCGCGCAGCTCGCCGGCAGCCTCGGTATCCGAACGGTTGCCGAAGGCATCGAAAGCGCTGGCGAGGCCGAGCGCCTGAAGGCCCTGGGTTGCGATGCCGGGCAAGGCCACTGGTGGGGGGATGCGATGCCCGCCGCCGTCTTCACCCGCTGGTATGCGGAGCGCTTCACGGAACTTGCCGCGCAGGTGTCCCAGCGCTGATCCCTTCGATCACCGGCACTCGCTGGGCGCGGGCCCGACGCGGCTGAGCGGGATGTCGCCGGTGCGTCCGGCGAGTTCGCCGACGGTGAACCGGTAGCTCAGCGTGCCCGTCGTGCAGCCGGTGAATTCGATCGTCGCTTCACCCACCTGGCGGATGCTGGTGGCTTCGTTGCGGTCGAAGCGCCCGCCCGTGGTCTCGAACACCGGAACCGCCGCGAGACGCGTCGCCGCCGGATTGATGTTGCCCAGTTGCAGCGTGTACCAGCGGTAGTCCGCCGGGCCGCTGGCCGCGAACGTGTACCAGGCGCCGAACAGCTGGCGATCCACCGGGTTCAGCTCGAACAGCAAGCCTTGGCCGGCGGTCGCCGGCTCGTACCAGGCGCCCGAGTTCAGGAAGCCGCGCGGGGCGTTCGCCACCGGCGTGGTCTCGTCGCAGGACACGTTCGAGAGCAGGCGCTGCAGCACCACCTGGCCGCTGCGCAAGCCGCCCGCCGCGTTGAAGTCGATATCAATGTCAACGAAGAAGTCGAATTCATAACATCAACCCTGCGATCGGGAACGCCGCCATTACTCACCTTGATGGGCCGGCGTACGGCTCTCCGAAGGGTGTGAATAGAGTTCAAAGGGCACTGGCTCCGAGGATTGCCCTCCGCTTCGGAGGCTCCAGAGCGCGTGTTGCATCGACGGAGGCATACTGCAACCTATTGCCATCGTTGAACTTTCAAGGCTTCCGAAGCCATTGGTCGGGGGTTCGGATCCCTCCAAGCGCGCCAATCCCCTCTGGGACAGATTTGGGACGAATCTGGGACGCAGCCAACATCGACGAATCGCTTCATGCACAGCACCAATCGACTGGCGCTGAGATCTTGCCAGCGGAGAGGGGGCTTTCACACAGCCTCGGCCGATAGCGGACGAATTCGGCCTCCGCGTAGCGGAGGTTGGTTGCCAGATCCACCCTTTGCCTGGGCTGCCTGCCCGGCGGTCCCGCAGCAAGTGCTTCCGATTGATGTATTGGAGCAGATGGTCTAATATCTCTCCATGCGCCCCAAGTTGTTCGACCCCGATGCCGTCATTGCCAGTGCGCTGCCCCTGTTCTGGAGGCAGGGCTACGAAGGAACGCACATGCCTGAACTCTTGGACGCGATGGGGCTTGGCAAGGCGAGCTTCTACAACGCTTTCGCCTCCAAGCATTCGGTGTTCCTCACCGTCCTCGACCGCTACATCAGCGCGGTCGATCACGTCCTTGCCGAAGCGCTTGAGGGCGTGAAGCATCGGGACGAAGCGGTTACCAGGTTGTTCGACGCGATCTTGGCCGTAGCACGCGATCAAGAAGGAAGGGCGGTCGGTTGGCGCGGCTGCCTGATTGGCAACACGGCCCTCGAAATGGGCCCGCAAGACGAAACCGTGCGCGACCGCCTTCATCGGGGCGTGCGTCTCCTGCGGCTTAACTTCGCTAAGGCGCTTACCCTCGCCGATAGCGACGGACGTGTCCTGCCGGATAGCGTCGTGTCCGCGCTCGCATTGCATGCCGTCGCCGGTATCCAGGGCATCCTGGTGCTTGCAAAGGCCGGGCTGCCCGAGGAGGAGATCAGGGCAGCGAAACAGGCGCTTTTGTTGACACTCCAAGCCGTCCGACCAATCTGAACGCCTGGGTCGGGCGCTAGAGAGCGCTTAGCCTTGCCCAGTTCTGTACCAAGCGCTCCATAAAGGAACAACACTCATGAAGATTCTCAACGCCTCGATCCACAGCACTCTCGACTACGCCACGGTCGTCGCTTTTGCTTCTGCGCCGACGCTACTCGGATTCTCGGGCGCGCCCGCCGTGCTGGCCTACCTGCTCGCAGGTTTTCACTTGGCAATGACCGTCCTGACCGACATGCCGCTTGGCCTCATGAAGATCATCCCCATGCGCTTGCACGCCATGGTCGAAATGCTCGTCGGCCCAACGCTGATTGCTACAGCCTTGATGGCTCCATCGCTGGTCATGGGCGCCCAGGGATTCTTCGTCGCGAGCGGCATCGCGATTTGCACCGTTTGGTTTCTCAGCGACTACAGGTCGGCGACGCCGTCCGCCTGAATGCTGGCGCTGCGTGACGGGCTCAGGATAAAGGCCTCGAATTCTTCGAGCGCGACTCGATCATCTGGCGCGAAAACCCGATGGTCGGGTTCTAGCCCCGCTGATCGACCTGCGCAAGGAAGACGCCGCCCTGCACGCCGGCCACTGGGCCTCGAATGGTTCACATGCCGAGCGACCGCCTGAGCAAGGTGCTGGCGTTCTCGAAGCAGAAGGGCTGCGACAAGGCCCTCGTCGTCTTCAACTTCAGCGGGAAGGGCCGTCAGCGACACTCGGCCGGTGCTGGCCCGACGCGGCTGAGCGGGATGTCCCCGGTGCGGCCGGCGAGTTCGCCGACGGTGAAGCGGTAACTCAACGTGCCGGTGGTGCAGCCGGTGAACTCGATCGTCGCCTCGCCGATCTGGCGGATGCTGACCGGGTCGCTACGGTCGAAGCGGCCGCCGGTCGTCTCGAAGATCGGCGCGGCGTCGATGCGAGTGGCCGCCGGATTGATGTTGCCCAGTTGCAGCGTGTACCAGCGGTAGTCCGCCGGGCCGCTGGCCGCGAAGGTGTACCAGGCGCCGAACAGCTGGCGATCCGTCGGGTTCAGTTCGAACAGCAGGCCTTGGCCGGCCGTCGCCGGCTCGTACCACGCGCCCGAGTTCAGGAAGCCGCGCGGGGCGTTCGCCACCGGCGTGGTCTCGTCGCAGGACACGTTCGAGAGCAGGCGCTGCAGCACCACCTGGCCGCTGCGCAAGCCGCCCGCCGCGTTGAACTGGTAATCGAGCACGGCCTCGGTGCAGGAGCTGAACGTCAGCGTCGCCGTGCCGAGCTGGACAGGCGGACCGGCGGCCGCGCCGTTGTCGAAGACATTGGCGTTCGGCCTGCCGATCGTGAGTGGGAACACCCGGCCGTCGACCGTGCCGGTGCCTTCCAGCGCGTACCAGTCGTGTTCCGCCACGCCGCCGATGGTGCCGGTGTAGGTGAACCAGCCGGCGAACAGGTAAGGCGCCGCGCCGCCGCGTGCGGCGCTGGTGTACATCTCCACCATCAGGCCCTGGCCGGCGGTGGCCGGTTCGAACCACGCGCCCGAAAGGTCGAACTGGTCGGCCGTCTGCGGCCGCGGGCTGGCGGCCGTGGTGGATTTGAACTCGGCGCTGACGCCACCAATGCTGAGCGTGGTCGTCGTGGTAACGCTGGCGCGCGAAGCACTGGTGTGGCGCAGGCACACGGTCTGCCCGTTGGTGATGCTGGCCGCCGCGCTGGTATAGGTGCCGGTACAGCCCACCGAATGCGTGCCCTCGCTGATGCTCAGCGGTGCTGGAACCGTAAGGCCGCTGATCGCCACCGGCGCCGAGGTCACCGTGCTCGCAGGCGGCACGCCGGCCTGCGCCGCGAAGGCGAAGGCGTCGGGAACCGTGTCGCCACCGTCGTTGCTGGCGCCGCCGGACGCCGTGGTCGAGGTGAAGGGTACGGCCAGCGTGCCAACGACCAGAGTGGTCGTGACGCTGGTGTTTCCGGTCTTCGCGCTGGTGTGGCGCACGCAGATCGCGGCGCCGTTCACCAGCGTGCCGGCCGTGGCGGTGAAGCTGCCATCGCAGCCCAGCGAGTACTCGCCGCTCTCGACGCTCACCGGCGTGGCCGTGTTGATGCCGCCGATCCGCGCGGCGCCGGAGACCACGGGCACGCCAAAGCCGATGCCGGTACCCGACGACGGTGATGAACCCCCCGGAAGCTGGAAGGCGTCCGGCGTGGTGTCGGGGATCAACGTGCCATGGTTGGTGAGGTGGAACGTGATCTCGCCGAAGGCGCCCCTCGCCGTGGCGCGAACAAGGTAGCGGCCCGGCGTGGTGCGCGCCGTCGCCGTGATGCTGCATTCGCCGTTCGCATCGGTGGTGCATTGGCCGCCATTGCCGAGCGTGGCCGACACCGTGCCCGGGGCCGCGGTGAAGGTGATCGTCTGGTTGGCGAGGACGGCGCCGGCAGCATCGCGCGCACGCACGCGCAGCGGTTGCGCGAAGGTGACGCCGCCGTCGGCGCCCTGGTTGTCGCCCGACACGCGCTCGAGGCGCAACGTCGGCACGGCGAAGATCTGGAACGGGCGAGCCTTCAGCAGCGGGCGCGCCGCGTTCGCGACATCGAGGTAGAACCTCAGGCTGCCGTCGGTGAAATTGGCCGGCAGCGCGAACACCAGTTCGGTGCTGGCGCTGCCACCCGGGGCCACCGACACCTCGGCGGCGGGCGACCACGACATGGCCGGCAGGCTGGTTCCGTCCAACGGTTCGACAAGCAGACGGAAAAGCGTGGCCGCGGCGCACTGCGCCGGGTCGTCAGCGTTGCTCACGTCGATGCGCAGACGCTTGCTTTGCCCGGCCATCGCGTTCGGCGTGAGGTCGGTCACCTGCACCAGCGGTCGCGTGCGGCCGCAGGGGTCCAGGTCGATGCGCACGCGCGCCTTGGCCGCGTCGGCCGACAGCAGCTGCACGCGGATGCCGGTACCGGTTTCGTCGTAGGTGTCGCCCACGCCCAGCGAGGCGTCGTCCCAGGTGGGCGTGGCCGGCGTCAGGTCGATGAGGGTGTTGGTGTCGGTGGTCAGCTGCACGCGCGGGCCCACTCGGCTGCCCAGAGAGGCGTCGAAGCCGAACGCGGTGCGGTACTCCACGTACATTCGGCCGCTGCCGAGGCGCGGGATGCCCAGCGCCTTCACCTGCGTGGCGGCGGTGGCGTAGGGGAACACGTCGTACTCGCCGCTGTGCGTCACGGTCTGCAGGCCCTGCGTGCCGGTGCGTTCCTCGATGTAGTCGAGGTAGGTCTTCGCCCCCGGATGGAAGTGGCCCGAGCTGGCCACCCCCATCACGTCGAAGGGGCTGCCATATTCCTTGCGCTCGCAGCCGGTGGTGTCGGCGTACTGGCCGTTGGTGCAGCGGAACCCCACGGCGTGGCCGATGCCCAACACATGCCCGACTTCATGCGCGACCACCCACAGGCCGTTGTCGCCGTTGAGCCAGAAGTTGCCGCCACCCCCAAGGCCAACCCAGGCGCAGTCGATGCCCGGGAAGGCGAAGGCGACGATGTTGTAGCCCGAGAGATCGACACCCGCGGCCGTCGCCGCGGCGATGGCCTCGTTCTGGATGCGGGTGTAGGGGCAACCGGCCTTCGGGCTCGGCATGGTGTACCAGCCGAACACTTGGAACGTGGTCGTTTGCTTGCCGTGGCTCACCTCGTTGTACCAGCGCGTGTTGTCCTCCATCGCCGATTCCATCTGCGCCTTTGTCCACGGCGTGCGAGTGTCATCGCTGAAGTTCACCATCAGCAGGGCGATGCGCGCACTGGCGTAGAGGTTCGGCGCCTTGGCCTGGGCGCGCGGCAGCACTTCGACGGCGTCGAGCGCGAGGATGGCGTCATCGATGCGCACCGCATTGGCGATGCGAACGCGGCGGTTGTTGGGCAGTCCGCGAAGGACCGTCATGCCGAAAAGGTCGTAGCGCTTGCCGTCGACGGTGAGCACGTGCTCGTCCCAACTGCGGCCGCGTTCGAAAGCGTCGAAGTGGTAGACCGCGAGCTCGCCTTCGACGTCCGTCATGCGGGCCTCGACCGCGTCGCCGACCACTGCGCGTGCAGCGTCGGCCCGTGCATCGTCGAGAAGCAGAGCAGCGGCCTGCGATGGCTTCACTTCCAGCAGTGCGCGCAGGGCGCCGAGGCGCTCCAAGGCCGCTGCGCGGGCGCCGGGGTCGTCCTTCGCGGCCAGCGCGGCATCCAGTGCCGCGCCGGCCTCGCGGACTTCGATCGCGAGGGCGGCGATCGGACGAGTAGGCGCGGACGCAGGGTTCGCGCTGGCGGCGGCCGCGAGCCACAGGGCGAAGGCCGGCAGCAGGGCGGCGGCGGGTCGGAAGGTGCGGGCCATAGGGGGGGCTCCGGACAGCGAGGCGGGCAGTGGAACACACGTTTTGACAGTTCACACGGTTGGGGCCCGCTCGGGCTCCGCGGAGCGTGGTGCCGATCACAGTCCGGAGGGTCGGGGCGATGCGCGCGAACCTCACGGTCCGGCGCCGACACTGGGGCATCGTTTCGTCGGAAACCGCCATGCGCCTCGCCGACCGCCGTGCCGCCGTTCTCGTGACCTTGGCGCTTGGCGCCAGTGTCTCCGCCCTTGCGTCCCCTTGGACCCCGCGCTCGGATGCGCTGCCGCCCGGCCTGCTTGCGGGCCTGTCGATGGACGCCAAGGCCGGCGATGTCGACGGCGACGGCGATGCCGACCTGGTGGTGGCGATGGAGTGGGCCCCGGTGCAGGTGCTGTTGAACGACGGCCGCGGCCGCTTCAGCGTCGACCCCACGCGCGTGCCGCAGACCACGCACGACCACGAGGAGGCCGCACTCGCCGACCTCGACGGCGACGACGACCTCGATCTCGCCATCGTCAGCGAGGACGACCGCGCCGCCGAGCTCTGGCTCAACGATGGACGCGGCCGCTTCACCATCGCTGCCTTCGACGCGGCTTCCGGAGCCGTCGGCAACGGGATCATCGCCGTGGACGTCGATGCCGATGGCGACCGCGACCTGGTCACCGCCAATGCCGACGGCGACCGCCTGCTGCGCAACGACGGCCGTGCGGGGTTCACGCATGACCGCGATGCGCTGCCGCCTGTCGACGGCATCTCGCAGGACGTGATCGCCGGCGACGTCGACGGCGATGGCGACGCCGACCTGGTATTCGGCAAGGAGAACGGCGCACGCCTGTTGCTCAACGACGGCAACGGCCGCTTCGCGCTCGCGCCGGTGGCGCAGTGGCCCGCACTGGCGGACGAAACGCGCAAGGTGGGCCTGGGCGATGTGGATGCCGATGGTGACCTCGACGTCTACCTCGCCAACACCCGCTTCAGCCGCCCGCAGGCCGACGCGCAGGACCGCCTGCTGCTCAACGATGGCCGCGGCCGCTTCAGCGACGCCACCGCCACGCACCTCCCCACTGACACGCAAAATGGCTTCCACGGCGACCTGCACGACCTGGACGGCGATGGCGACCTCGACCTGCTGAGCGCCGACGTGGTGTTCGGTGCGCCGCAGCCCTCGCCGGTGCGTGCGCTGCTCAATGACGGCACGGGGCGTTTCGCCGCGGCCCCCGCCAGCCTGTGGCCGACGACGATCCGCGGCCCGCTGTTCGACAGCGTGATGCTCGACGTGGATGGCGACGGCCGTGCCGAACTTTTCCTCGCGATGCGCGCCGCGCCGGACGTGTTGCTGGCACGCTGAAGCGTCCTGCGCTCCGAACCCGAGACCCTCGATGCTCCGATTGCTCTCTGCCCTGACCCTCGGCCTCGCGCTGTGGCTTCCGTCCGACGTTCGCGCCGAAGCGCCGCCCCTCGATGCCGCCTACGTGCCGCCGCGCGGCGCTTGGGCCGAGTGCCCGCCGAGTGAGTGCGGCTTCGATGCGGCGAAGCTCGCCGAGGCCGTGGCGTGGGTGCAGACGCAGGAGAACCCCGCGCCGCGCGACCAGACCGCCGCGTGGGTTCGAAGCTTCGGCCAGCGCGAGCCTTGGTTCGGCGGCATCCTCGGGCCGATGGCGCCGCGCGGGCCGGTCAGTGGCGTGGTGATCCATCGTGGCCGCGTGCTCGCGCAGTTCGGCGAGCCGGGCCGCGTCGACATGTCGCACAGCATCACCAAGAGCGCGCTGTCCGCCGTCGTCGGCCTCGCGTGGCAGGACGGCCGCATCGACCCCGACGCGCCGGCGGCGGCCTCGATGCCGCCGGGGGTCGATCTGTTCACCGACCCGAAGAACGCGCCGATCACCTGGGAGCAGCTGCTGCGCCAGACCAGCGACTGGCAAGGCACGCTGTGGGGCAAGCCGGTTTGGGCCGACCGCCCGGTGGGCGACACGCCCGAAGACTGGCCGAATGCGCCGCGCGCCACGCCGGGCGCGGTCTACGAATACAACGACGTGCGCATCAACGTGCTGGCGCTCGCTGCCCTGCACGTGCACCGCGAGCCGCTGCCGGTGGTGTTCCGCGAGCGGATCATGGACCCGATCGGTGCGTCCTCGCGCTGGCGTTGGGAGGGCTACCGGAATTCGTGGATCGCGCTCGACGGCCAGCGGATGCAATCGGTGTCGGGGGGCGGCCACTGGGGCGGTGGACTGTTCATCGACAGCTGGGACCTCGCGCGCTTCGGCCTCCTCTACCTTCGCGACGGCCGCTGGGGCGACCGGCAGCTCGTCGACCCGGCGTGGATCGCGCGCTCGCGCACGCCCGGCACCGCGAGCCCCGCCTATGGCTACGCCAACTGGTTCCTCAACACCGGGCGCAAAACCCTGCCGTCGATGCCCGAGAGCACAGTCTACTTCGTCGGCAACGGCATGAACGCGGTGGTGATCGACCGCGAACACGACCTCGTGGTGGTGGCGCGCTGGATCGACGGCGATCCGGCGCTCGACGGCTTCCTGAAGCGCCTGCTCGCGGCTCGAAACCCTGCGCCCTGAGGCCCGGCGGCCGGCCGGGGCCGGCCTCGGCTATACTGCACGCCTGCCGTGGGTCGCCCGGCAGTCGCTGCACACCACGCGCCTGTAGCTCAGCCGGATAGAGTAGTGGCTTCCGAAGCCATTGGTCGGGGGTTCGAATCCCTCCAGGCGCGCCATTTTCCTCTGGGACGAATCTGGGTATGCATTCCAGTAGAGTTTTTCCGAACGGAAAAACTTTGCTGGAATTCCGCCAGAGTTTTTCCGGCCTGACAGGCTTCGGGGGCCAACGCCAATTCGTGCCAGCCGGCCAGACGCTGGCTCTATGCGCCGTTACGTAGATCACCGGCAGCTCCTCTTGCTGTGATTTAGCGCTCCCTCGCGGACTGTTGCCTATAGGGTCGGCTTTCGACGCCAAGCGGCCCGTCGCTTGGACAAAATGCTCCGCCATGACCCAATAGCCATCAGGCGATGGCCGCCAACGAGTCCATAGTCCGAATCAATTACGTAGGCCAAACATAATTGGTGCATCAAGCTCGCTGCGATGCCTAGAGTCGACCCATCGCGGTCGTTCGCCTGAGAGTGACGACTCCAGACAACCGCGCTACTCAAGACTTTGGGGCGTCGCCCGGACCCTGGGGCGTGGTCGCCCCCGCCCCCGACTTCAGGTCCGACCGTACTCGCGGAGATTCGGAGCCTCTTCCACAAGCCGAGCAGCAAATTCCCTAGCTTGAGCGTCTTCGCTAGGTTCCAATGGATCAGGGCGCAGGCCCTCGTCTTCCACGGCGTACATGGGGCCGCCAATATCATCGTCGTAGATGCTGCCGTTCTCGTGAACGGCGTATGCGCGAGGCTCCAATCCCTCGAGTTGGATGTGGCGAGCCTCTGCGAAGTAGATCCATCCCCAAGCTCGGACCGCAGAGCCAGCGTCGTACTCCGCAATCATCAACTCGATGGCCTCCGGATCTCCGCCTAGCGCTGCGCGTCGGCACGCCTTAGATGCCAAGTCGTGGCGCCCATGGTGATCGAGTGCTTCAAGTGCGGTCATGGGGGCGAGGAGAAGTTCAGGATCGCACTCCGCAAGCCACTCTGGGTCATCGAACAGGAGCGCGGCGTCTATGCACGCATCTGCAACCCTCCCTTTGGCTGCCATCGTCAAATAGCGCTCATAGCGGCTACGAACCTCAAGCCACTCGGCGTACTCCGTTGCACACGCCTGCTCATGCGGCTTCAGCGCTTGCCCAGCCTTCATTTGCTGGTACCAATAGCTGCTCCTGGGTTCCTCGTCGTCGTCCATCGCGCTGCTCAGCAGGCGGGCCAACGCATAAGCAGCAATGCCGTGGCCGCGCTCCGCGGCACTGATGAGGCCTTCGCGAAGCATTTCGCTCAGGTCCTCGAGACGTAGGTCCTCGTCGGCCCAACTGGGGCCCGCCTGAGCCCCCCCCATGAGGCGCCTAATGAAATCCCGGAGGTGTACGACGCGGAGACCGGTCGACGCGGCCAATGCGCCCAGTTGTTCTGCAGCAATGCTGGCGGCCCCGGGGTCAGCGCCGAGGCCCGTGAGTCGGCTCTTGATCGCCGCGGCATCAATGGGGGCTTTCGAGTGCCCCTCGTCAAACATCGAGTCGGTGCAGAGTGATGCGTAGGTGGTGTGGCCGAAAGCGGCGGCCAACCCTTCGTACAGATGCGAGCGCGGCAGCTTTACATTGAAGTTCGTGTCCAACGCCTGGTGGAGCTGGTGGACCAACGCCTTAATGTTCATGTTCCAATCCTCGGTTCTATCGCTCGGGACCGGCGCACACGTTTAACGCCCCGGGCGAAAGGCCTAGGAATGGTTCTGATTACAAGGGGTATCCATGCCGGTTTCTGCTCGTGTGCAAGCAAGGCGGGCGCCTTCGCGCCACGTTACCGGTGTTAGGCCCGTGGTGCAACGGCCGTTCCTGTCGGCTGAGGCGCATCTGCAGGCACCGGTTAACCCTGATAGCTAGTCAAGCTGGAGTTGATCGGCGCGCTGGTGCTGACAATGGGTGCATTCGACCCATTGCGGTCGTTCGCCTGAGAGTGACGACTCCAGACAACCGCGCTACTCAGGACTTGGGGCGTCGCAGGCAACGCGACGTTCAATGCCCGCGAGGGGGGGCACGATGACCTGGTGCTGGCCCTCGCCATTGCCGTCTTCGGCTTGTCGGAGTCGACCTGCGCCACGTCCGCCTCCCTGCGGGAGTTCACGCACCAGACCTTCTTTGCACGTTAGGCAGCGCCCTCGGCGTTATGGGCTGTCCTCGCCCGGCGGGGGGCGCCGGGGGTGGCTGTCGTCAGCGGTACTCGTCGCCGGCAGCGGCGCATAACTCTAGGCAGCGATCAATCCAGTTCTGATACCAGTACCAGACCCCCTGCACGTCAACACCGTATCCCTTTGCAGGATTCTTGGCGTCGTCCGCTTGCCATATGCGCGTATGGGCGCCGTAAACATTGAACTTCTTGAAGCCGGCCTTGTTGACGGCCTCTACAACGTCTTTGGCACGGAACTTCGTGCGCTCCACTTCCTTTTTTACCCAGTACTCCTTGTCGATGGTCTTCGCGAGGTCTGACGCAGGGTCGATGAACTCCACAACGCGGTCAGCTTGGCCTGGTCGGTTGACGAGCTTTCGCTTGAAGAGCATCCGGTAGGAGTACCGGGGGCTGTTGTAAGCGTCGTGATCGAGCGTGCTGAACCGCCCCGGCTTTCTCGGAGGCTCCGAACCTTGAGAGGATTGGAGCATGAACAGATTGGCGAGGTACGCACCCGAGGTGCGTGAGCGTTCGGTTCGGATGGTGCTGGAGCACCAGTCCGAGTATTCGTCGCAGTGG
>NZ_JAPZQK010000008.1 GCF_027530345.1 Silanimonas sp.
CCACTGCGACGAATACTCGGACTGGTGCTCCAGCACCATCCGAACCGAACGCTCACGCACCTCGGGTGCGTACCTCGCCAATCTGTTCATGCTCCAATCCTCTCAAGGTTCGGAGCCTCCGAGAAAGCCGGGGCGGTTCAGAACCAGTCGAAAGCCGATGGCGAAACCATCGGCTTTTTCTATTTCTAGTTCAAGAAAGGGTAGTGTTTGTATGGCTACGTATCACGTCGAACTCAAGGCGGGGAAGAAGGGGAGTGCGGAGAAGCACTCCAGATACATTGCGCGGGAGCAGGAGTACCGGAACCGGGGGGACCTCCTCTTTTCGGGGCACGGGAACATGCCCTCGTGGGCGCTGGAGAGCCCCGGAGTGTTCTGGCGGCCCGCAGACATGTTCGAACGCGCGAACGGCGCGGTGTACCGGGAGATGATCATCGCGCTGCCTCGGGGGATGGAGGAGGATCAACTCCGCAACCTCGTTGAAGACATGATCCCCGGTCTGATTGCTGGTAGGCCCTACCAGTACGCCGTCCACACGCCAGACTCATCGATTGATGGCGGCGAGAACCCGCACCTTCACCTGATGTACTCGGACCGCGTCGATGACGGCGTCAATCGACCCCCAGAGCAGTACTTCATGCGGTACAACCCTGCTCGTCCCGACAAGGGCGGGTGCAAGAAGCTGAGCGGAGGGCTCAATCGCCTGCAGCTTCGTGACGACCTGATTGCGAAGCGTCGGCATGTCGCGGACGTACAGAACGCCCACCTGAAGCTGTATGGACGGACGGACCTGGTGGACTATCGGACGCTGAAGGAACAAGGCGTCGAACGGCCACCGGAGCGTCACTTGGGTCCGGCCAGAGTCCGACAGATGGGCCAGGACGAGCGTGCGGCAGTTGCCGGCGGAAGGGGTGGAATCGACGCCAGTCGCGTTACAACGGAGTTGAACTGAGTCCTGGGGCATCCCCGCGACCTCGGCCCCGCGAGGTTCGGTAGTGTCGCTCCGGAGGGTGCCTCAGGGGCGGAATCGGCAGTCGGAGGCTGCCCGCGGGGCGGGCACAAAAAAAACCTGCTACGGACGTAGCAGGTTTTCGGTTCGTACATCGGATTTGGTGACCTAGAGCGGCTGAAGGGCCTAAACACCGGACGTCGGGGCGTACATGTGTCCTTGGGTCATGATCGGCTGCCCAGGCAGGGGTTTCAGCTCCACATACCGTCGTCCGTTCTTCCGCACGCTCCTCAGTTCTCCGCGTTGTTCGAGCGTTGCAAGCAGTTGGTCGATCGTTTCAGGGTCTCGCAGGTGGCGCGGTCCGTACCGCGCGAGGTCGGCCTGAAGCACCGGGGGCGGCAGCGCGTACATGCTACGGTACTTGCAGCTCAGCCATTCGCTGAGACAGTCGGCGTCACGGTTGTGGCTCACCTCCGGCACGAAGTACTTCAGGTAGTGCCGCGAGAAGTGCTGGCAGATCACGATGGCACACCACATGACCTTCTCGCTGATTGGTCCGTCGAACCCTTCGTACACATGAAGCAGTCCGGCGACGCGCGTGACGTTCTCAGGCAGTCGTCGCGCGTGCTCCGGGGCGCATTCGAGGTGCCCGCCCGGACTGCTCGCTTGGAGAATGTGGTGGCGGTAACGACGCCAGACCTCCGCCGCTTCAGCGCCCATCACCAGTACCTTGCGTTTCGCGTCACGTTTGTCTGCAGCATCGACGTTGAGCTTCAGCAGGCACAGCCCACGCTCCTCGAAGGCGCGCTTCGCCGGGGTTTCAGTTTGGCCGAGATTGAAGCGCTGGACGCCCAACGCGATCGGTGCGACAGCGGTGATCACACGGCCGAGGAAGCCGTCGTCGCGCAGCTCATCGCCCTTCTTGCGCAGGACCCGGCCGATCACTCCAGGCTGGACCATCACGAGCATGGTCAGCCTGGCATTCCGGAGAGCGAGATTGCCGGTGTGGACCCGCCGGGTGCGAATCGTTTCGCCAGACCACAGGGCATTCAGCTTGATCGAGGCCGCCTGGACGAGGCCCGTCATCAGATCCTTGCCTTCGAACGACACGAGGCCGCCCATGCGAAGTTCGTGGAGTCCAGCGACGAGTGCGGGGACCGTGGTGTCCTTGTAGAGGAACGAACGGCCACTCAGCGCGGGCCAGTCACTCGACTCGAACTCTTCAATGAAGGTCAGAAAGTGACTGCCCGCAACGGACTTCCCGGAGCCAGTCTCTCCGACGCCAATCATCATCAGCGAGACCGGGCAGACCTTGCCGTCAGGGCTCTCGACGTCGACAAGGTTCTGGCAGGACATGGCCATAGCCGCCAAGGCGCATGCATAGCCGAAGTCCGCCGGTTGACCCGTCACCATCTCGAACTCATTGACGGCGTTCTGGAAGATCGGAACCGGCAGGTTGCCAAGTTTGTAATCGATGGCGCCCGGACTGTAGGCCTCCGACGGCATGCCGGGTTGGATGAAGTTACGGTAGCTCACGGCGTGCTCTCCTCAGTCACGTCCGCAGCCGAGATCGCGCCCGGAAAAGCGAGCGCCGCGGCCATCAGCCCGCTCGGGTGCTTGGGCTTGTTGAACAGCGACGGCGTAGCCTGGCCGCAGGTCGGGCAGGGGCCAGCCCCGCTCTCGTCCCGGCTCGCGAACGTCTCGATCAGTTCGTCGAAGAGCGCCGGGTACAGCTTGAGACCGGCGTCTTCGAGGATCTTCAGCAGGACCTTGCGCGGCACGTTGCGACCAAGGGCGTCCCGGACCCCGGGGTAGTACTGCTCGAACTGCTTCATCTTCTGGCGCTTGGTGTCGCCGTCCAGCGACGCAATCAGGCGAAGAGCCTTCTGCGCCTTGGTCTCGCGGCCCTCGGAGGCTTTCACGTCCGTCTTCACGTCATTCGGAGTCGTCATGGCTTGGCCCTCAGTGCACGCGACGGCTGGCGCGAGAGTTCACCCACGCATTGAGTTCGTCGACGTAGTAATAGGTCGGGCCATTCTCCGAGTCGCCGAGCTTGAACTTGAGGGGGAACGTGGGGTCCCACGAAGCGTGCTTCGGGTTCTGGCGTGCCCAGAACTTGCTCTTGCGGCAGCCGGTCAGCTTCATCGCTTCGTTCGCGCAGACGAACTTGGGACGAGGAGTCTCGATGCAGTCGTCGTTGGCGGCAGTTTCACGGATCAAGGTCTTCAGCGACTGAACCTCCTGAAACAGGCGGAGGATCATCGGGTAGAGCGGATGCGTCTCGGCTTCCCGTGCCTTAAGGTTGCTCTTCATCTTGGGTACTCGCGGTTAGGTCGTACGGGCGGAGGTTGTCCTCCGGCAGCCACTGATGTGGCGGCGGGCGAGAGCATCGCCGGGGGGAATTCCTGGTGGCCATCCGGACTTTTTTGGACGCGAATGGACCCATCCGGCCGGCAAGGGTTGTCCTTCCCGCGATCTAGGGCCTCTGGGAGAGGTGGGGTGTCATGCGGGGCCGATCGCCCCCGTGTTGCCGGCGTGGGATTTGCCCGATGACGACGGTCGATGCTTGTCGGCTTTTCTGGTGCAGCGGGCTAGCGCAGGAGCGATCCCGAGAGAGTTACGGGATCGAACGAGAACACGTGCTCAGTGGGCGAGTCATGGCATCGCCCAACGAGGCGATCTGGATAGGCGGAACCGCCTTCGTCCAGGTCCACGTCTGCCGAGCACACCGGGCATACCCCCCAGTGCCGCACGACGGAGAAGACTCGTCCCCCCACCTTCCGATCACTGTCGTGCATGGCACGCAACTGACCATGAAGCTGACTGATCGCCAGATAGGACACTCCTGCCAGGGTGACCCGACGACTGGGCAGCTCCCTGACCGGGCGCGAGAGTGTCCATAGCCCGATCGAGAGGGCCACCACCAGCGCGAGTTGCGCGAGGTCTGCCGTGGACACCGGCCGGGGTCTGGACCAGTCCAAGTAGACGAGAAAGCCGAGCGCCCCGATGAGTCCCATGTTGAGGACCGCGGAACCCAGCAGGACGTAGCCCCGCCACGAATTGATGCGGAAGGGCTGGCTTCCAACCAGAAGCCTCATCCACAGCGCCGGCTTAGCGGGGTCGATTCGATAAGTGATGGCTAGAGGTCCCACCGGTTGGGGGGCGGCGGCCGGCGGATCGCGGAGACTCCTCTCGATGCTCGTGTCATCAGGGGCGAATGGGACCGCTTCCTCAAAGGCGATCGAGAAGCGGGTCATGTGATGCCGCCCCCCGCCGGCATGGATAACGAGGCTCGGCACAAGCTCGCTTCCCCGATCTCGGGAGAACTGTGCAAGGTGGGTCTTCCGGCTCGACCACCATCGCCCCATTTCCCCGGCTCGAAGCGGGGCAACGGGGAGGGCGGAGTCTCCTCCCTTCTGGAGACGCCACAGGTCAGCAAGGGTTTGGCTGTCCTTCTCGGGGGGAGGGTCGCCTCGCTCGAGGGCTACCGACGTCGCCTCGAGCAGGTGACGCAAAGCCATTGGAATGCGCTGCTGGCCGCCGTTCTGCTCGATCCAGTCAAGGGCGAGCCTCACCGCAAAAACCTGGGGATTCCTGGTTTCCCCGCCTTTTGGACTGTTTCCCTGCATGGCCTCCGCCGACCTTTTGCTTTCCCTTTTCCCGAGGAAAGCACAATGCCGTTGCCGCCGGAAACGTTCCAGCTTGAAAGCTCAGAACCCCGCCCTACGGGACGGTCCGGCTTTCGGGTCCCCTTTGGGCTGCGAGACGGGCGCGCCTGGGCGCCGGCCGAGGTCGCGAAGGGAAAGGCCTGCGGTTGCGTCTGCCCCGGTTGTCACGCCCCCCTCTCCGCGAAGGCTCAGAACAGTCGGCGGAAGCGACCGCACTTCGCCCACCTGGTCGACATGGGATGCACGACAGGGCGCGAAACCGGAATCCACCTTCGGGCAAAGCAGCTCATCGCCGAGAGGGGGCGGCTGCTGCTGCCAACGTGGATGGGGTCGCCCCAGATGACCCCCAACCCTCCACTGGAGCAAGACATCTCCGGCTATTGGCACCAAGGACGGGGTGTCGACGTTCCCGAGAGATGGGGCACCCTAAACGAGGTCCGCTTGGAGCATCGAATGGGCGCGTTCACGCCTGACGTCCTTGCCGTGGAGGACGAGGAAACACTCCTGATCGAGGTCCGGGTGACGCATGCCGTCGATGAGCCCAAGCTGGAGTGGGCGAGATGCGCCGGCTATCGGATGCTCGAGATCGATCTTTCTAGGCTGGATCGGAACACACCCCACGACATCGAGGCATTCGAGCACGCCGTCCTGTCGGACGCGAGGAATCGGCACTGGATCGCGCATCCGGCAGCGGAACTCGAATGGCAGCAGTCCAAAGCGGAGTTGATTCAGCAGGTTGCCGAGCGGAATGCATGGATCACTGACCAGCGCGAGCGGGCAGCTCTCGCTGAAAAGGACCGAAGGGAGAAACTGCTTCGTGGTGCGAAGCAAAGAGACGAGCGAAAAGAGTTCGTGCGACGGCAGGCCCGTGGGAAGCATGCCGAAGACTTAAGCATGCTCATGAGCCTGACGGATCCCGTTCGAGTAGCACGCCTTCTCGAGGACTACCGCCAAGCATCGGAAGACCGAGTGGCCACACTTCTGAACGGCGTTCCGGAAACCGTCCGGGACGCCATGTGTTCATGGCACAAGGATGCGTGGGTCTTCGGCATCCACCCAATGGCGTGGCAACTCCAGGCCTATGTTCACTTCGTTGGACGCCAGTCCGCCGGACACCGCTTCAACCAGCGCGACGTCTCCAGCTGGGTTCGGCGCAGCTTTCCTACCGAAGCCTCTCTCTACCGACTGTTCGTCGCCAAGTACGTAGCGCGCGCCGAAGCCCGAAAAGCCGGGTATGCCAAGCGATCACTGGATTACTGGGTGTTTTCTCCGGAAGAGAATGCGCGGATCCCGGACTTCTATGCGCCGATCAACGACTTCATCCAACGCCTGGTTCGAGCCAAAGTTATCCGCGAGATGCCCGCACCAATTGGCGAATGCGAGGTTGCTGTCTGAAGCGGCTCGGGTAACTTTCCATTCGTCGTGATCGCTCGGTCACTTCTTGTGCAGAAGATCGTCGATAACGTTACTGATCTGCTCCTTCCGCTCTATGGCGGAGGCGAGTTCGACCGCGCTCACGCAATCGGCTGCTTTCTCAAGAAGCACTCGCTGAAGATCCAGCTTGGCCTCGTTCCTTTCCGAGAATCCTAGAATTCCTGCTTTCATCCACTCGTATCGAAGGCTCCACGCCTGCGACAAGGCTTCTGGAATCTCGGCGGGTTCGTCTGGGTCGCCGAGGACCCTCTTTTTGAGTGTTGAGCTTAGTGATCGGGAAATCGTTCCCTTTCCGTACGCGCGGACTAGGAACTTTGTTGGTGACCTGTGCTCATCCAGCACCGAGAGAGCCGCTGCAACCACTTCGGTCATCGAGACCTTGATCATCCCTGTGTCGAGGGTGCCTCTGCTGAAGGCCAGAGTGCGCGACAGTAGCTCCACGGACTCTTTGGCGGACTGTTCGAAGTCCGCAGCGCTCGGACGAAATCCGATGGCTGCTTCCACCATCGCCATGACAGCATCTCGTCGTTCAACAAGTAGCGACGTGACGTCTCGAAGTTCGATTGCTTGGGTTGCAAAATCAATCTCCTGGTCTAGCTCGGAGACAAAGGTTGCTGATGCTGCATTGAGGAGCGGCAGTACATTGTTGACTCGGGATGTCTTGGTCGAAGAAGGCAGGACCCCGTGAAGGGAAAGCAGGAAGTTCAGAGATTCCCAGCGATGCGTGTGCGTGTAGAGGTCAACATCGAGTCGCCTCTCTTGGTGAGTCTTCTCTTCAGCTGGAAAGTCGATTTCAGAAATTCGGCGACTAGCGTTGCGAAGGAATTGAATGCCTTCGCTTCGCCAGATGTTTCCCCGGCTAGCTGCGAGAAGTGATGAGAACGCGGCATCGATCCAGTCAGGTATTGAGCTGTAGAACGAGTCGATCTTGTCCGCGACGACGGTAGCAATCTCGATGCTCAGGTAATCCCTAAGCTCGGCGACCGTGGAGGAGAAGCTTCTCGAATAGAGGGTGGGGTGTTCGGTTCGTGACTCGAACGACGCGCTTGCGAGCGTGGGCAGCCTGAGGAGGCTGAAGATTCGCTCCCTTCTGCCAGACAGATGCTTGTTCGGATCGCGGCCAAGTTGTTCAAGCAAGTAAACAACACGAAGGGTGTTTTGCTTGTCAGGGTAATCGCTGAGGCGAGCACCGACGAGCGTTTTGATGGCTTGTCCGAGGTGTTCGAACTCGTTATTGCGCGTTTCCGGATCGTCTCCGGCCTTCCTCTCGGCGCGCACCTTCGTTGCCAGTGCTCTCAGGTAGCATTGTGATCTGGGGATGTCGGTGCTCGAGCCGAGATCGAAGGGGTCTGCGAAGACCTCCCGGCGTTTCTCCGGAGTCATCGCTTCCCTGAGGATTAGACGAAGTAGCGAGATGGAGGGGCCTTCAGATTGAAGAATCGTCTCGCTTCTGAGGCTGCGATAGCGCTCGTCGTTCCCGAAGATGAATTGCTTCGTGAACAGATCAATGTCCAGTTGCTCGCCGACGCGGTTGAGAGTGTCGGCATTCAGGGGGATAGGCATGCTGTGAGGATGGTTGGCCTGGGCGCCGAGGGCAGCATCTGACCACTCCTCACACACCGTTCGAAAGGTGCCTCCTCATCTGGCGTCGGTTGAGTCGGCTGCCCCGCGCTTCAGATCCTCGTAGGAGACGGGGAGCGTCGACCCGACAGCCGCTCCATCTCCGGTAAGCTCTCGCCCTCTTTGACGCCCGCGGCACCGTTTCGGAATGCGGGTATCTAAGCGGGTACGGATGCCGATAGGTCGTCATCAAGCCCAATAAAAACAAGGACTTGATGCTTTTATGTTGCTGATGATCGACAACTACGACAGCTTCACCTTCAACCTCGTGCAGTACCTGCAGGAGCTCGGTGAGGACGTCCGCGTCGTCCGCAACGACGAGCTCACCGTGGCACAGATCGACGCGCTCAAGCCCGACCGCATTGTCATCTCGCCAGGCCCCTGTACGCCGAACGAGGCGGGCGTGTCCGTCGAGGTGATGAAGACGCTGGGCCCGCGCATCCCGGTGTTCGGCGTCTGCCTCGGCCACCAATCGCTGGGGCAGGCCTTCGGCGGCGACGTCGTGCGCGCCAAGGTCATCATGCATGGCAAGACTTCGCCGATCCGCCACGCCGGCTTGGGCGTGTTCGCCGGTATTCCCGACCCGTTCGAGGCCACGCGCTACCACTCGCTGGTGGTGAAGCAGGAGACCCTGCCCGCCGCGCTCGAAGTCACCGCATGGACGGAAGGCGAAGACGGCGGCATCGACGAGATCATGGGCTTGCGCCATCGCGAGTTCCCGGTCGAAGGCGTGCAGTTCCACCCCGAGTCCATCCTCACGCAGCACGGCCACGCGCTGCTGAAGAACTTCATCGAGCGTCGCTGATGCGTGCGGTTCTTCTCGCCTCCGCATTCGCCGCGCTGTGCCTCGGGGCACTTCCGGTCCTCGCGGTCCCATCGACGGATGCCGAACCTGCGCCTTCGGCCCGCACCGCGGGCGCCGAGCGCCTCGACGGCGCCAGTGCCGAAGCGTTTGCCGACAGCCTTGCCGCGCTCGAGGCGGACATGGGGGATGCCGCGAAGCTGGCCCTGCACATGAAGCTCGCGCAGGTGCGGGCCAAGTTGGCCGAGCAGCGCGGCCGCCCGCTCACCGACGCGGAGTTCGCCACGGCGCTGGACGGCAAGACGCTGGCCGAGCTCGACACCCTCGCCGACGCCGCGCCGACGCACATCACCATCGATATCGAAACCAGCGACGACACCTGACCATGCCTTTGTCCCCCCAGCAGGCGCTCCAGCGCATCATCGAGCACCGCGAGATCTTCCACGACGAGATGATCGACCTGATGCGCCAGGTCATGCGCGGCGATGTCTCGCCGGTGATGACCGCGGCCATCTTCATCGCGCTGCGCGTACGCAAGGAAACGGTGGGCGAGATCGCTGGTGCCGCGGAAGTGATGCGCGAGTTCTCCGCGAAGGTGGAGGTCGCCGACCCGGCGCACTTCGTCGACATCGTCGGCACCGGTGGCGACGGCGCGCACACCTTCAACATCTCGACCGCCAGCATGTTCGTGGCGGCGGCGGCCGGCGCCACCGTGGCAAAGCACGGCAATCGCAGCGTCAGCTCGAAGTCGGGCAGCGCCGACGTGCTCGAAGCGCTTGGCTGCGCCATCGAGTTGCAGCCGGCGCAAGTGGCGGCCTGCCTCGCCGAGAGCGGCATGGGCTTCATGTTCGCGCCCATCCACCATCCGGCGATGAAGAACGTCGCGCCCGTGCGCCGCGAAATGGCCGTCCGCACGCTGTTCAACATCCTCGGCCCGCTGACCAATCCGGCGGGTGCGCCGAACATCCTGATGGGCGTCTTCCATCCCGACCTCGTCGGCATCCAGGCCCGCGTGCTGAAGAAGCTCGGCAGCAAGCGCGCCCTGGTGGTCTGGGGCCGCGACGGCGTCGACGAGATCTCGCTCGGCGAGCGCACCTTGGTCGGTGAACTGCGCAACGGCGAGATCAGCGAGTACGAGATCGCCCCGGAGGATTTCGGTCTGGCCCGCGCGCCGCTGTCGGCGCTCCGCGTCGACGACCCGCAAGCCTCGAAGGCGATGCTGCTCGAGGCCATCGAAGGTCGGGGCGGCCCCGCTGCCGACGTCGTCGCACTGAACGCCGGCGCCGCGCTCTATGCCGCCGGCATTGCCGTGAGCATCCAGGACGGCCTCGCCCGTGCTCGCGCCGAAATGGCGAAGGGCACGCCGCGCGCGAAGCTCGACCAGTTCGTCGCCCTGACGAACGCCAAGGCCGGAGCCGGCGCATGAGCGACATCCTGCAGAAGATCCTCGCCCGCAAGGCCGAGGAAGTCGCCGCCCGTCGAGCCCAGGCCCCGCTGGCCGAGGTGGCCGCCCGTGCCCGCGATGCGTCGCCGGTCCGCGGCTTCGCCGCTGCGCTCGAAGCGAAGATCGCCGCCGGCCACGCCGCGGTGATCGCCGAGGTGAAGAAGGCGAGCCCGTCGAAGGGCGTGCTGCGCGCCGACTTCCGTCCCGCAGACATCGCCGCCAGCTACGAACGCGGCGGCGCGGCCTGCCTCTCGGTGCTGACCGACGTGGACTTCTTCCAGGGCCACGACGACTACCTCGTGCAGGCCCGTTCGGCCTGCGCGCTGCCGGTGCTGCGGAAGGACTTCACCGTCGACGAGTACCAGATCCACGAAGCCCGCGCGCTCGGCGCCGATGCGGTGCTGCTGATCGTCGCGGCGCTCGACGATGCGCAGCTTGCCGGCCTCAGCAATTTGGCGATGGGCTTGGGCTTGGACGTGCTGGTCGAAGTGCACGACGCCGACGAGCTCGAGCGTGCGCTGCAGACGGCTTCGCCGCTGATCGGCATCAACAACCGCAACCTGCGCACCTTCGACGTCTCGCTCGATGCCACGCTTGGCATGAAAGCCTCGGTGCCGGCGGACCGTCGCCTCGTCACCGAGAGCGGCATCCTTGCCCGCACGGACGTGGAAACGATGCGCACTGCCGGCGTGCATGCCTTCCTCGTCGGCGAAGCCTTCATGCGCGCCGAGGAGCCCGGCGAGGCCCTGCGCGCGCTGTTCGACTGAGTGCGATGCGGCGCCATGAGGGCGCCGCCGGGTCCCGCTTCAGCGGGTGCCGTACACCACGATGGTCTTGCCGCGGGCGTGCAGCAGGCCCTGCTCCTGCAGCTGCTTGAGGACGCGGCCGGCCATTTCGCGCGAGCAGCCGACGATCCGCGCCAGCTCCTGGCGCGACACGCGGATCTGCGTGCCCTGCGGGTGGCTCATCGCGTCGGGTTCCTGGCAGAGATCGTGCAGGGCGCGGATGATACGGCTGCCGACATCGAGGAAGGCGAGGCGGCTGGCCTTGCGGCTGGTTTCGAGCAGGCGCTTGGAGAGCTGGGCGCCGATGACGTAGAGCAGCTTGGGCGCGTCGGCCGAGAGCGGGCCGGTGAGCAGCTGGTGCAAGCGCTCGTAGCTGATCTCGGCCAGTTCGACCGGCGACCGGGTGCGCAGCGTCACCACGCGCTTGTCGGCTTTCACGAAGAGGCCCATCTCGCCAACGAAGTCGCCGGGGTTGGCGTAGCTCAACACCAGTTCGCGGTCCTCGGATTCCTCGCTGATCACGCTGACCGAGCCGGAGACCACGTAGTACAGCGTCGTGGCCGCATCGCCCGGGCGGAACACGTCGGTGCGGTTCGGGTACTTGCGTCGATGGCACTGGTCGAGGAAGCGCGCCAGCGTGGCTTTGTCGAGGTCCAGTGGCGAACTGGCCACCTGCGAGCGGACCGTCGGGGTCAGCAGGGTGGCGGAGGCGGTCTGGATCATGGGGTGTCCCTTCGAAGCGTTTCCTTAGCTTATGGCCCCCGGGACTGTGGATTCAATCGCATTTTCGCCCCGCTGACCCGAAAGGGTGGCCCCCGGGGGCGCGTTGCCCGATAATCCCGGCCCCTTAGCGCCACCCCTCCTCAAGGACCCCCGCCGTGGTCAAGCCGCTGCCGCGTCTCCGCCTGCAAGGTTTCAACAACCTGACCAAGGCGCTGAGCTTCAACATCTACGACGTCTGCTACGCGGTCACCGAGGAGCAGCGCCAGCGCTACATCGAGTACATCGACGAGGCGTACAACGCCGAGCGCCTGACCCAGATCCTGACCGACGTGGCCGAGATCATCGGCGCGAACATCCTCAACGTGGCCCGCCAGGACTACGACCCGCAGGGCGCCTCGGTGACGATTCTCATCTCCGAGGAGCCGGTCATCGACAAGAAGGCGGCCGGCAAGGAGATCATCGCCGACGCCGTCGTCGAGCACGACGAGGCCCCGGAAGCCTCGGTGGTCGCGCACCTCGACAAGTCGCACATCACGGTGCACACCTATCCGGAAACGCACCCGCACAACGGCATCGCGACCTTCCGCGCCGACATCGACGTGGCGACCTGCGGCGTCATCTCGCCGCTGAAGGCCCTGAACTACCTGATCGAGAGCTTCGAGTCCGACATCGTGATCATGGACTACCGCGTCCGTGGCTTCACCCGCGACGTGAAGGGCACGAAGCACTACATCGACCACCGCATCAACTCGATCCAGGACTTCCTCGCGAAGCCCATCAAGTCGAAGTACGAGATGATCGACGTGAACGTCTACCAGGAGAACATCTTCCACACGAAGATGCACCTGAAGGAGTTCGACCTCGACACCTACCTGTTCGAGGAAAAGGCCAAGAACCTCAGCTTCAAGGACCGCATGCGCATCGAGGCGCAGCTGAAGCGCGAGATCGAAGAGCTGTTCCACGGCCGCAACCTGACCTGACCCGCGCATGGGCGCCGCCTGGCTCTGGTTGCTGGCGGCCGGCCTGTTCGAGATCGTCTGGGCGGTCGGCCTGAAGTACAGCGAGGGCTTCAGCCGCCTCGGACCGAGCGCCATCACCGTCGCCGCCATGGGCGCCAGTTTCTGGTGCCTCGCCCGCGCCCTGCGCGAGATCCCGCTCGGGACCGGTTACGCGGTGTGGGTGGGCATCGGCGCGGTCGGCACCGCCATCGCCGGTGTGCTGCTGTTCTCCGAGCCGGCCACGTGGCCGCGCGCGTTCTGCGTCGGCCTGATCCTCGCCGGCATCATCGGCCTGAAGCTCACCTCGGCCTAGAGCCGGTAGGCGGTCGCCTTCATCAGCTTCGAAACGGCCGCCATCGCCTGCGGGATGGGCGTCGGCAGCGTGCGTGCGCCGGCTTCGAGCGCGTGGTCGGCATGCCGCGCTTCGTCGGCCTTCATCACCTCCAGCACCGCGCGCGAGCGGGCATCACCCTCGGGCAGCGTCTCGAGGTGTTCAGCCAGATGCGCCTCGACCTGGCGTTCGGTTTCGACCACGAATCCGAGGTTCCAGCCGTCGCCACGCAGGCCCGCGGCCACGCCGATGGCGTAGCTGCCGGCGTACCAGAGCGGATTCAGCAGGCTGGGGCGGCTGTGGAGTTCGTCGAGGCGGTCGGCGCACCAGGCGAGGTGGTCGGTCTCCTCCTGCGCGGCCTCGCGCAGCTGGGCGCGCACCGCCGGGTCACGCGCCACTGCGGCCTGCCCCGAATACAGCGCCTGCGCGCAGACCTCGCCCGTGTGGTTGATGCGCATCAGCCCGGCCGCATGGCGGCGGGCGGCCTCGTCGAGTTCCGCCTCCGCGTGGGCTGTGCCAGGGTTGACGCGCTGCGCCTCGGGCCGTGCGAACACCGTGTTCAGGGCGCCCTGGAGCTCGCCGAGCCAGTGGTCGAGCGGACGGTTGTCGCGGATGAGCGTGGGGAGGGGCACGGTGCTCTGGAGTGGTGGGCGGCGATGCCGTATGCTCGCCCACCCTCGCGCCGTCGCGCCAGCCACGCCTTGTGAACTCCGGTTCCGGGCGGGAACCTGAACGCCGGACACGCCCCTGCCCCTTGCAAAGGGTCGGGCGGCCAGCTATCCTTTTTCGTCTACCCTTTCACTATTCGCTTTCTGGAGCTGTCATGAAGAGCATGACCGTCAGCGCCAAGGCCGAGACCGTCCAGCGCGACTGGTTCGTCGTCGATGCGGCCGGCAAGACCTTGGGCCGCCTGTGCTCGGAACTGGCGTTCCGTTTGCGCGGCAAGCACAAGCCGACCTGGAGCCCGCACGTCGACACCGGTGACTACTTCGTGGTCATCAACGCCGACAAGATCGCGGTCACCGGCAACAAGCTGAAGGACAAGATGTACTACCGGTTCACCGGTTACATCGGCAACCTGAAGTCCGAGTCCCTCGGGCAGGCCCTCGACCGTCACGCCGAGCGCGTGATCGAGATCGGCGTCAAGGGCATGCTGCCGAAGACCCCGCTGGGCCGCGCGATGTTCCGCAAGCTCAAGGTCTACACCGGCGCCGAGCACCCGCACACCGCCCAGCAGCCGAAGCCGCTGGACCTGTAAAAGAGACCGCACATGGCACTCCAGCAGAATTACGGCACCGGCCGCCGCAAGTCCTCGACCGCCCGCGTGTTCCTGCGCAAGGGCACGGGCAACATCACCGTCAACGGTCGTCCGCTTGACGAGTTCTTCGGCCGCGAGACCTCGCGCATGATCGTGCGCCAGCCGCTCGAGCTGACGAAGACCACCGAGCAGTTCGACATCCTCGTGACGGTCGAAGGCGGCGGCACCACCGGTCAGGCCGGTGCGATCCGCCTCGGCGTCTCGCGCGCCCTGGTCGAGTACAACGATCAGCTGAAGCCGGAACTGCGCAAGGCCGGTTACATGACCCGCGACGCCCGCGAAGTCGAGCGTAAGAAGGTCGGCCTCCACAAGGCTCGCCGCGCCACGCAGTTCTCGAAGCGCTAAGCTTCGGCCCGGCGCCGGCTCTGCTGGCGCTGGTGCTCTGGATCTACAGCCCGTTAGCCAAGCGGTAAGGCACCTGACTCTGACTCAGGCATTCGGTGGTTCGAATCCATCACGGGCTGCCACTCCGGCAGCAACCAACGGCCCTTCGGGGCCGTTTGTCGTTTCAGGGGCCGGTGGCGCATCCTGAGGGCCTCCCCCAAGGACGCCCACCATGACCGTTGCCAGCCAGGAGCTCGCCCCGCTCTTCCCCCTCGGCGGCCTGCGCCCCGAGACGCGGCAGTACCTCGCGCGCGAGGCGCTGGAACACACCGTGGGTCGCGGCGAGCTGGTGTTCCAGGCCGGCGACATCGACGACGACACCGTCTACGTGATCCGCGGCGACGTGCGCTGCGATTATCCGGACGGGCGCCGCACGCTGCACCAAGCCGACTCGCCGGTGCACGGCCGCTACCCGTTGAACGACGCGGCACCTCGGCGTTTCCGGGCCACGGTCGAAAGCCGCGATGCCCGCCTGCTGCGCCTGAACCGCCGGCAGGTCGAGAAGCTGATCGCCTGGGACCAGATCAGCCGCCAGCCCAGCTTCCGATTCTTCGATGAACGTGCGAACGGCAACGACTGGGCCTACCGGCTGCTGCAGGCGCCGGCGTTCAGCCGCTTGCCGACCGGCAACCTTGAGAAGCTGTTCCAGGCCTTCGTCGAGCAGCCTGTCGCGCCGGGCGAAGTGGTGGTCAGCGAAGGGGACGTGCCCGGCGACTTCTACGTGATCCGCGAGGGCACGGCCTCGGTGACCAAGACGCTGGACGGTGCACCGAAGGTGGTTGCGTACCTGGCGGAGGGCGATGCTTTCGGCGAAGACGGCCTGCTCTCGAACCAGCCGCGCAACGCAACGGTGCGGATGCTGCAGGGCGGCCGCCTGCTCCGGCTGTCGCGCGCGGACTTCGATTCGGTGCTGAAGCCGCCCGTCATCAAGTGGCTGCTGCCTGCCGAAGCGGCGAAGCGGGCGCAGGAGGGCGCGATCGTGCTCGACGTGCGCCTGCCGGAGGAGGTCGCCCAACGCTCGATCACCGGCGCGCTGAATGTCCCGTTGGCCCGGCTGCGAGAGGATGCGCCGGGCCGCCTGCCACCCGGGCGTCCGGTCATCGTGTACTGCAACACCGGCGAACGCTCGGCCGCGGCCGCCTTCGTGCTCTCGCGCCTCGAGTACAACGTGAGCGCGATCCACGGCGGGCTGGCGGCGATGCTGCGCCTGCAGGCGCAGCAACAGGCCATGGCCGAAGCCGCGAAGGGCTGAGGCTCAGCGGTTCTTGCGGACGTTGCCGGCGCTGATCACCACGTCGGCGGCGCGGCGCGCGAACAGCCCGCAGGTGACCACGCCCGGGATCTGGTTCAGCTCGCGCTCGAGCGTGAGGGGATCGACGATGTGCAGGTTGTGCACGTCGAGGATCCAGTTGCCGTTGTCCGTGGTGACGCCTTCGCGCCACACCGGCTGGCCGCCCATCGCGACGATCTTGCGGCCCACGAGCGAGCGCGCCATCGGGATCACCTCGACCGGCAGCGGGAAGCGACCGAGCACGTCGACTTCCTTGGCGGCATCGATGATGCAGACGAACTTCGCCGAGGCCTCGGCGATGATCTTCTCGCGCGTCAGCGCGGCCCCGCCGCCCTTGATCAGACGATTGAAGGGGTCGCACTCGTCGGCGCCGTCGACGTAGAGCGAGAGCGGGCCGGCGGCGTTCAAGTCCATGACGGGGATGCCCAGCGACTTCAGCTGGGCGGTGCTCTGCTCGGAGCTGGAGACGGCGGCCTCGATGCGATCCTTCATGCCGCCGAGGCCATCGATGAAGTGCTTCACCGTCGACCCGGTGCCGACGCCGATGATCATGCCGTCCTCGACGTACTCGAGGGCCTTGAGCGCGGAGGCGCGTTTCTGTTCGTCGGCGGTGCTCATGGGCGTTGCTTCTCCAGCGTGAGGATGTGTTTCCACTGCGCGGCGGTGACCGGCAGCACGGACAGGCGGGTGCCGCGACGCAGCAGCACGAAGTCGTCGAGCGCGTCGGCGTGGCTGCGCAGCTCGTCGAGGGAGATCGCGCGCGACAGCTTGCGCTCGAAGCCGACGTCGACCAGCCACCAGCGCGGGTCTTCGTGGCTGCTCTTGGCGTCGAAGTAGTCGGATTTCGCGTCGAACTGCGTCGGGTCGGGGTAGGGCGTCGAAGCGACGGTCGCGAGCCCGTAGATGCCGGGCACGTCCGCGTTCGAGTGGTAGAAGAACACGCCGTCGCCGACGCGCATCTGCTTCCACATGAAGTTGCGCGCCTGGTAGTTGCGCACGCCGCTCCAGGGCTCGACGCCGACGCGTTCGAGGTCGTCGATGGAGAACTCGTCCGGCTCGGACTTCATCAGCCAGTACTGGCGGGCGGGCTTGGGCATGTCAGCGGTCGAAGCGGTGGAAGGCGGAGGGCGTGACGACGGCATCGAGCGGGACATCCCAGTCGGCGGCCTCGAGCGCGTCGACCTGCTGGCAGTCGTAGGCGATGCCGATCAGTCGCGGGACGAGCGTGCGGTCGGGCGAGGGCGCGTGATCGCGCTCCGTGCGCCGGAACGCGAAGCTGCGGTCGTACCAGCCGCCGCCCTGGCCGAGGCGATCGCCCTTCGCGTCGAACGCGAGCAGGGGGACCAGCACGACGGCGAGCTCGTCGGCGGCGCGAAGCGGGCCGGCGGCGGGCTCGGGGATGCCATGGCGGTTGGGTTCCAGCGCCTGGCCGGCCGACCACTCGCGGAAGCGCAGGCGGCCGTCCTCGTGCAGCACGGGCAGGCACCATCGCAGCGTTGCGGGCAGGTTGGCCTGAACCGCGTGCAGCGGAAGTTCGCCGCCGACGGCCCAGTAGCCGGCAATGCGGCCTTCGAAGGCGGCGAGTTCGGGCAACAGGTGCGAAGCGACGGCCGCCGCCGCGTCGAGCCGGTCGCGGACGGGCAGCGCACGGCGGCGCTCGCGCATCGAGGCTCGAAGCTCGCTGGGGTTCAAGAAGACGTCCTCCGCCGTGCCGATGCGTACGAAACGACCTTGATCCCGAGGATCAAGTGGGAGCGCAGTCACCGCGTTCAGGCTTTCCGCAGCAGGGCGGACATGCACACCGGCGATGAAGCTGAATTCCCGGGCCGTATTTATGGGTCAAGGCGAAATGTTAGCGCACGCTGTCGAGCACAGCAGAGGACGCACGCGGAGTATAGCCGGCCGACGGCGTCGCCATGCCGTGACGGGCGTCGCGGGGCGACGTCGTCGTTCAGCGCGCCGCGTGGACGGCGAGCAGCGATTCGAGCTTGCGATTGAGGTCGGCGATGCCGCGCGAAAGCTCGCCGTCGCGGCCGTCGAGCTCGCGGCGGAAGGCATTCACTTCGGCCGCGAGGTTCAGCGCGGCGATCACGGCGATGCGGTCGAACGCCGCCATCTTGTTGTCGCCGCGGATACCTCGCATCCGCGCATCCAGCAGCTGTGCGGCAGCCTGCAGCGACTCGCGCTCCTCCGGCGGGCAGCCGATGGTGAACTCGCGGTCGAGGATGCGGATGTTGACGCCCTCGCTCACGGGCTGGCCTCCATCGACTTCAGGCGCTGGATCATCGCCTCGACGCGGCTGCGCGCCTGCTCGTTCTTCGAGAGCAGCTGGGCGCGCTCGCCGGCGAGCTGCTCTTGGGCCTGCATCAGTCGTCGGTTCTCGTCGGAGAGCCGTTGCACCACGGAGACGAGGGCGTCGATGCGGGCGGCGAGCGTCGCAAGGTCGTCGCGCGGGTCGGGATGTCGGCTCATGACGGCATCTTGGTCGGCGACGGGAAAGGTGGTCAAGCGGCGCTGGCACCGCCGCGCGGCGCCTCGTTCCGCTCGCGCACGAAAGCGAGCGCCTGCGGGGTCTCGAGCGGCCGTGACAACCAGTAGCCCTGGATCTCGTCGCAGCCCTGGCCCCGCAGGTAGCCGAGTTGGGCGGGCGTCTCCACGCCTTCGGCTACCACGTGCAGGCCGAGTGAGTGCGCCATCGTGATGATCGTGGCCGTGATGGCCTTGTCGTCGGGGTCGTCGGTGAGGTCGCCGATGAATTCCTTGTCGATCTTCAGCGTGTCGATCGGCAGGCGCTTCAGGTAGATCAGCGACGAGTAGCCCGTGCCGAAATCGTCGATAGCGACTCTGACGCCGACCTCGCGCAGCTGGTGCAGGACCGCCAGCGTCTGCTCGGCGTTCTGCATGACCATGGTCTCGGTGACCTCCAGCTCGATGCGTCCCGGCGGCACGCCGGTCTCGGCGAGGATCTTGCGCAGCTGCTCGGCGAGCGGCGCGCGCAGCAGCTGCAGCACCGAGACGTTGATGCTGCAGGATAGATCGACGAGGCCGTCGTCGCGCCAGTGGCGCAGCGTCCGGCAGGCTTCGTGCATCACCCACTCGCCGATGCCGAGGATCAGGCCGCTTTCCTCGGCCAGCGGGATGAACTCGACGGGGCTGACGTCGCCGAGCCCGGCGGACCGCCAGCGGAGCAGGGCTTCGACGCCGACGATGCGATCGCTGCGCAGGCTGAGGCGCGGCTGGAAGACGAGGCGGAACTCATCCTGTGCCAATGCGCGGCGCAGGGCGGCCAGCAGGGTGGCGCGCCGGCGGGCCTCCGCGTCCATGGCCTCGTCGTAGATCTCGAAGGTGTTCCGACCCTGTGACTTCGCCTGGTACATCGCGGTGTCGGCGTACTTCAGCAGGTCGGTCGGCACCATCGCGTGGTCGGGGTACAGGCTGATGCCGATGGAGGGCGTGATGCTGACGTTGTGCCGCTCGTCGACCTCCAGCGGCAGGCTGAAGGCGGCGAGCAGTTCGCGGGCGAGGCGCCCGGCCGAGTCGATGCTGTCCAGGTCCTCGACGATGATCGTGAATTCGTCGCCGCCGAGCCTGGCCACTGTGTCGGTGGGGCCGACGGCGGCCTGCAGGCGCGCGGCCGCGGCCTTCAGGAGCCGGTCGCCGGCCGCGTGGCCCAGTGAATCGTTGATGTCCTTGAAGTGGTCGAGGTCGATGAACAGCACGGCCACGCGGCTTTCCTGACGGCGCGCGCGGATGATGGCGCGGGACAGGCGTTCGGAAAGCAGCGTGCGGTTCGGCAGGCCGGTGAGCGTGTCGTAGTTGGCGAGGTAGCGCAGTTCCTGCTCGGCGCGCTTCTTCTGCGTGATGTCGTTGACGACGGCGACGAAGTGCGTGCGCTGCTGGTTGCCGTCGGTGACTTCGGAGAGTTCGATCCAGCTCAGGAATTCGCCGCCGTCCTTGCGGCGCTGCCACATCTCGCCGCTCCAGTGGCCGCTGCGGACGACGATGCTGCGGACGCGCTGGTAGAACTCCGTGCTGTGCTGCGATGAGTCGAGCAGGTTGGAGGCGAGGCCGAGAACGTCGCCCTCGCTGTAGCCCGTGATCCGCGAGAAGGCGGAGTTCACGGCCACGAAGGTGAAGTCGAGGTCGATCACCGAGACCGCCTCGCTCATGCTGCGGAAGACCTCGTAGGCCACGCGGGTTTCGCGTTCGGCGCGCCGGAGGTCCTGGATGTCGCGGGTGGTGCCGCCCAGCTTCACGGCCTTGCCGCTGGCGTCGCGCTCGGTGACCTTGCCGCGGGCGCGCACCCAACGCCAGCCGCCGTCCTCGTGGCGGATCCGGTGCTCGGACTCGAACAGCTCGGTTTCGCCGTTGACGTGGCGTTCGACGAGCCGACGGAGTCGCTCGACGTCGTCGGGATGGACCGCTTCCTCACGCCACTTCGCCAGCGGCACGTGGTCCGGCGCGGACGCGCCAGCGAGGCGCTGGATGCCCTGCCGGGCGAGCACGCCGGTGCGCACGTCGAGTTCCCAGAACACGTCGCCCGAGGTGGAGAGGACGAGGTCGAGCTGCTGCTTCAGGCGGCGGACCTGCCCGAGATGCTGGTCGTCCTCCACATCTCGCCGGCGCATCGAACGGGCCCACGCGACCACCAGTCCCAGCAGGGCCACGCCCAGCACGACCACCAGGAACCAGGCTTCGGCTGCGAGAGGGGCAGCAGGCATTGCGGGGGGTCGCCTCGGAGTTGCCGGCAGGAACGGCAGTGTACGCAGGGTGCGCATGCGCACCAAGGGCGGCGGGCCGCTGCTAGACTGCCGCCATCGAATTCGACGGCGTGAAATGTCCGATTCCCTGCCCCCTTATGCCGCGGTGGCCGAGCAGATCGCCGCCCTGGCCCTCTCGGTCGATGCGTCCGAATTGCACGGTTCGCTCTGCGCCCTCCGCTGCGGGCACCCCCGCCGGGCCAACTGGCTCGCCGAGGCGATGGGCGACGACACCGTGCCGTTGCCGCCGGCCTCCTCGGCGCTCGGGCAACTCGATGCCGCCACCATCGAACAGCTTGGCGAGACCGACTTCGGCCTCGAGCTGCTGCTGCCGGACGACGATGCACCGGTGGCCGAACGTGGCGAAGCGCTGGTGGCCTGGTGCCGCGGCTTCCTCGGTGGCGTGGGCTTGGCCGGCATCGAGCCCAAGCTGGGCGAGGAGGCGCGTGAAGCCTTGGGCGACGTCGCCCGCATCGCTGAATCCGACGTCAGCTACGACGATCCGGAAGCCGACGAGGAGGCGCTCGTGGAACTCGAGGAGTTCGTCCGCGTGGCGGCCCTGCTGATCCACGGCGACTGCCTCGCCGCCTCCGGCGATCGCAAGCGCCTGCACTGATGGCGGTAACGAAGGCCCCGGCCGAAGTCGCGAAGGGCGAGTACCAGCGCCGCCGCCGCGCCCTTCTGCAGATGGCGCAGGACGACGCCATCCTGATCCTTCCGGCGGCGCCGGAGCGCATCCGCAGCCACGACACGCACCATCCCTACCGGCAGGACTCCGACTTCGCCTACCTCACCGGCTTTCCGGAGCCGGAAGCCGTGCTGGTGCTGGTGCCGGGCCGCGCCCATGGCGAGACCCTGCTGTTCTGCCGCGAGCGCCATCCAGAGCGCGAACTGTGGGACGGCCCGCGCGCTGGCCCGGAAGGCGCCGTCTCGGCCTACGGCATCGACGACGCCTACCCCATCGACGACATCGACGAGATCCTGCCGGGCCTGCTCGAAGGGCGCTCGCGCGTCTACTACCACTTCGGCCGCGACACCGATTTCGACCTCAAGCTGATCGGCTGGGTGAACCGCGTCCGCGCGCAGGCGCGGCAGGGCGCGCAGTCGCCGCACGAGTTCCTCGAACTGGGCCACCTGCTGCACGAACTGCGGCTGTTCAAGTCGCCGGCCGAACTGAAGCAGATGCGCTTCGCCGCCGTGGTGGCCGCGGAAGCGCAGAAGGCCGCGATGCGCGCGACCCGCGCCGGAGGGCGCGAGTTCGAAGTGGAGGCGGCGCTGTGGGCGGTGTGGCGTGCGCACGATTGCGTGCCGGCCTACAACCCCATCGTCGGCGCCGGCCCGAACGGTTGCGTGCTGCACTACATCGCCAACAACGGCGCGCTGCGTGACGGCGACCTGCTGCTCTGTGACGCCGGCGCGGAGTTCCGCGGCTACGCCAGCGACATCACCCGCACCTGGCCGGTCAACGGCCGCTATTCGAAGGAACAGCGCGCCCTGTACGACCTGGTGCTCGCGGCGCAGGCCGCTGCCCTCGCGCAGGCGGTGCCCGGTCGGCCCTACGCCGCGGTGCACAACGCGGCCGTCGAAGTGCTCGCCGATGGCTTGCTCTCGCTGGGGCTGCTCAAGGGCACGTTGAAGAAAGCCTTGGAAAGCGAGGCCTACAAGGCCTTCTACATGCACAAGACCGGGCACTGGATCGGCCTCGACGTGCACGACGTCGGCGACTACAAGGTGGCGGGCGAATCGCGCCTGCTCGAGCCCGGCATGGTGTTCACGGTGGAGCCCGGCCTCTACATCGCGCCCGACGCGAAGGTGTCGGCCAAATGGCGCGGCATCGGCATCGGCATCCGCATCGAGGACGAAGTGCGCATCACCGACGACGGCGGCGAAGTGCTGACCGGTGCGGTGCCGAAGGATGCCGACGCGATCGAGGCCTGGATGGCGGGCTGAGGCCCGCGCCTCACATGTCGTGCTTGTTGAGTGCCAAGCCGCGGGCCTGGTACTGCTTCCAGCGCTCGCGCAGCGGTTCGCGCGCCGCCGGGTCGGCGGGCACCACTTCCAGCACGCGCTCGAAGCCCTCGGGCACCGTTTCCGCCCGGAGGTTGATCACCATCGCCCGCATCGGGGCGTCGATGCCGGGCGGCACGATCAGCACGGGCACGTCGGCGTCGTCCTCGTCGAGACCGGCGATCTGGTGCTCGATGAAGCTGTCCTCCTCGAACGACCACAGCAGGTCGTCGAGTTCTTCCGCCTGCTGGGGCGTGGCGCACAGCACCAGCGTGGGCTTGCCGGTGCCGTGGCAGCGCTTGGCCAGTTCGCAGGCGAGCAGCAGGGGCTGCTCGCGGAAGCGAGGCTTGTCGATCAGGTAGAAGTCGGCCCGGCTCACTTCGCCTGGTCGATCAGCCAGCGCGTCAGCAGGCCGACGGGGCGGCCGGTGGCCATGCCCTTGCGGCCTTCGTCCGAGCTGCTGCCGGCGATGTCGAGGTGCGCCCAGCGCTGGCCTTCGGCGAAGCGCGCGAGGAAGCAGGCCGCGGTGATCGAGCCGGCCGCCTTGCCGCCGATGTTGTAGACGTCCGCGTAGATCGAATCGAGCTGCGACTGGTAGTCGTCCCAGATCGGCAGGCGCCACGCGCGGTCGTGCGCGTATTCGCCGGCGGCGAGCAGTTCCGCGGCGAGGTCGTCGTGGTGCGACATCAGGCCGGTGGCGTGCTTGCCGAGCGCGATGATCACCGCGCCGGTCAGCGTGGCGACGTCGACCAGGGCCTTCGGCTCGAAGCGCTGCGCGTAGGTCAGCGCGTCGCAGAGGATCAGGCGGCCCTCGGCGTCGGTGTTGCCGACCTCGATGGTCTTGCCGCTCATCGAGGTGAGCACGTCGGACGGGCGATAGGCGTTGCCGTCCGGCATGTTCTCGACCGCGGCGGCGATGGCGATCACGTTGATGGGCAGCTTGAGCTTCGCGGCGGTGAGGAAGCTGCCGAGCACGCTGGCCGCGCCCAGCATGTCGAACTTCATCTCTTCGATGCCGCCCTGCACCTTGAGGTTGATGCCGCCGGTGTCGAAGGTGATGCCCTTGCCGACCAGCACGTGCGGCTTGGCGGCGCCACCGCCGCTCCACTTCAGCACGATGACCTTCGGGCGGTTGTGCGAACCGCGGCCGACGGCCAGCAGCGAGCCCATGCCCAGCGCCTCGAGGTCGGCCTCTTCCAGCACCTCGACCTGCACGCCGTCGTTCTCCGCGGCGATCTTGCGGGCGGTCTCGGCGAGGTAGGCCGGGTTGCAGATGTTCGGCGGCAGGTGGCCGAGCTCGCGGGCCAGTTCGGTACCGGCGGCGATGGCCTTGCCGCGATCCAGCGCCGCGGCGTCGTCGCCGGTGATCGACAGGGCCACGAGGTCCGGCGCGGGGCCGGCCTTGCGCGTGGCCGTGTAGCGGTAGGCCGCGTGGTCGGCGCAGGCCACGGCCTGCTCGATGGCGAAGCCGGCGTCGCGGCCTTCGATGGCGAGTTCGCTCAGGGTCAGCAGCGCGCGTTTGGCCGGGGTGGCCTTCACGGCGCGCAGCGCGTCGCCGATCAACTTCTGGTAGCCGGCGGTGTTGAGCTTGCCGGCCTCACCGGCGCCCACCACCAGCACGCGCGGCGCAGCCACGCCCGGCAGGTCGGTGAGCAGGGTGGTGCGGCCGGCCTTGCCGGGCAGGTCGCCGCGGGCGTGAAGCGCCGTGAGGCGGCCGCCGCTGGCGGCGTCGATGGCCGCGGCGCTGGCGCTCAGGCGCCCATCGGCGTGGATGGCGACGATGACGGCGTCGGTGGCCACCGACGGGGCGGCGGAGAGGTTCAGGTCGAATTCGAGTGCCATCGGGGAGTTTCCGTAGAATGCAGCGCCTTGCCGGCATCGCCGGAAGGACAGGTCGGTGCCGAGGCACTGGCCGCCAGTGCGGCGGTGCCCCGTGGGGGCCGCGAGTGTAATCGATCCCGTGCGAGGACCGCCTTGACGACCCTGCAGCGTTACCTCGTGCGACAGCTGGCCGCGACCACCGCGGCCACGGTGGTCGTGCTGCTGCTGGTCGGGCTCGGCGGCGTGTTTGCCGACCTCGTCTCCGAGATCGGCCGCGGCCGCGTGCCGGCGCCGCTGCTGTTCTCCCAGCTCGGACTGCGCCTGGTCTCCTACCTGCCGCTGGTGCTGCCGCTCGGCCTGTTCATCGGGCTGCTGATGGGCATCAGCCGCCTGTACCGCGACAGCGAGATGGCCGTGCTGTTCTCCCTCGGCCAGGGGCCGCGCCAGCTGGTCGGCCCGGTGATGCTCATCGCGCTGCCGGTGGCCGCGGTGATCGCCACGTGCAGCCTGTGGCTGGGCCCGCTGGCCGAGCGTCTGGCCACCGAAGCGGTCGCCAACGCGAACCGCAGCTTCCTCGTCGCGGGCCTCGATGCCGGTCGCTTCGTTGAATTGCCGGGCGGGCGCGGCGTGGTCTTCGTCGGTTCGCTTTCGCCCGACGGTCGCGAGTTCAAGCGGCTGTTCGTGCAGATGCAGCGTGGTGATCGCGTCGACGTGATCACTGCGGTGGAAGGCGAGATGTTCGTCGAACGCGGCGGCCGTTTCCTCCGCCTGCGAGACGGCTTCCGCGCCGAAGGCCAGCCGGGGGAGCGCGACTTCCGCCTGCAGCGCTTCCAGGTGAACGAGGTGCGCTTGCCCGACGTGGAGAACGAGAACCGCAATCCGCTGGCGGGCCGCCCGACGCTGGCGCTGATCAGCCCCACGGCGACACCGCGGGCCCGGGCGGAGTTCCACTACCGCATTGGCGTGCCGATGTTCGCGGTCGTGCTGGCCCTCCTCGCCCTGCCGCTGTCGCGCAGCCCGCCGCGGCAGGCGCGCTACGGCCGGATGATCGTCGCCACGCTGGCCTACGTCTTCGGCAGCAACCTGCTCATCCTGGGGCGCACGTGGCTGGGCACCGGCCAGATCCCCATCCAGCTCGGGCTGTGGTGGCTGCTGGTGCCGGCGTTCGCGCTCGCGATCTGGCTGGTGTGGCGTGACGGCGAGCCGCCGTTGTGGCGTCGCGGATCGGCGGTGCGCGCATGAGCGCCCTCCCGGTCCATCGCTGGTTTGTCGGCCGCTCGGTCTTGTTGACGGTGCTGGCCACGTGGGGGGTGCTCACCGGTTTCGCTGTGCTTGGCGCCCTGATTGGCCAGATGGACGACCTCGGCAAGGGCGACTACGGGCTCGGCCATGCCGCGCTCTATCTCGCGCTGCAGACGCCGCGCCGGGCCTACGAGAGTTTCCCGATGGCGGCGGTGATCGGCAGCGTGCTCGCGCTGGGAGCACACGCCGCGAAATCCGAGCTGGTGGCGTTGCGCGCAGCCGGACTGTCGCCGATGCGCATTGGCGCGACGGCCCTGATGGCCGTGGCGATCGTCGTGGTGCCGCTGATGGCGGCCATGGAGATCGTGATCCCCGGCGCCGAACAGCAGGCGCAGGCGCTCAAGCTGGCGGCGATGAAGCACGAGGTCACGCTGGCCGGCGGCGCCAACGTCTGGGCCCGCGAGGGCAGCGAAGTGTTCAACGCGCAGGGCGGCGAAAGCCGGGTGGTCGAGGGCCGGACCGTGCTGGTGTTCAACCAGGTGCGCGTGTTCGCCTTCGATCCGCAAGGCCGCCTCGCATGGATCCAGGAGGCCGGCGAGGCCGATTACGACGAGACGCGCGGCTGGCAGCTCCGCGACGTCAAGCGCACCACGTTCAGCGCACGCAGCGTGGCGGTGGAGCAGTTCGACGTCCAATCCTGGGCGACGGCCCTTCGTCCCGGTGCCATCGAGGCCAGCCTGCAGCATCCCGACCTGCTCTCGACGATGGCGCTGGGTGGCCGGATCGAGCAGCTGAAGCGCAACGGCCTCGATGCCGGCCTGCTGCTCGAGGCCTACTGGGCGCGATGGTTCTTCCCGCTGACGACGCTGGCCCTGGTGTTCGCGGCGCTGCCGGTGGCCTTCGGGCAGCAGCGCAGTGGTGGCTTCGGGCAGCGGCTGTTCATCGGCATCGTCTTCGCGCTGGTGGCGCGGCTTGTCCAACCGATGCTGGTCAACCTCGCCAAGGCCTACCAGTGGCCGATCGTGCTCGCCTACGCTTTGCCCGTGCTGCTGCTGGTCGCGCTCGGCGCCTGGTGGATCCGCCGACGCTGATCAGGGCGGCGTGAGGCGAACGAAACGCGTGCCCGCGAAGCGGTCGTAAAGCGCCTGGCCCTCGCGGTCGAACAGTGACCACAGCGGCCCGGCCGCCGCGATGGCCGCACCGATCCAGAACGGCAGCAGGCGCTCGATGCCGGGCAGCAGCGCGAAGAGCTCGATGCCGGCAATGGCCGGTACCGTCGCGAAGGAATAGCGCTGCAGCAACGCAAGGCGCGTCGCCCGCGTGCCGTCGAAAGCGACCACCTTCAGGCGCCAGGGGCGCATGCCCAAGGTCTGCCCGCCGCGCGACCAGCTCAGCACGAAGTACGCGCCGGTGGCACTCCATGCGCCGGCCACGAGTAGTGGCGCCATCCAAGGCAGGTCGCTGAGGTCCGGGTGGCCGAGGGCGGCGGCCACCGCGGTGACCACACCGCCGAAGGCCAGCACCAGCGCGAAGACCGGGAAGAGGTCGTAGACGAGGGCGAGCAGGCGCCAGCCGAGGTGGGCAGGCCGGGCCTGCGGGGTCGAAACGGTCATGCCGCAAGGATACCGGCGCCCTCGGCTAGAGTGCCGTCATGAGCGACGCCTCCGTGGCCCTGCGCGCGCCGCGCCGGCCAATGACCACCGCCGAACGCCGGGTCCTCGGCGCGGACTGGCCCGAACTCCCGGCCGAGGACGCCGCCGACATCGAGGCCTTCCTGCGCCGCCACTGGGCGGAAACCGGCAGTGCGCGCGCCACCCAGGCGGCTTACCGCGGCGACCTCGTGCTGGCCGCGCGCTGGCTGGCCTCGCGGGGGCGTGGCGGCCTGCGCGCCGCGGCGCGCGCCGATCTGTTCGCCCTGCTGGAAATGCGGGCGGGCGCCGGTTACGCCGCGCGCAGCACGGCACGCCTGATGGCCGCGCTCCGCGCGTTCTTTGCCGATGCCCTGCGCCACCAACGCGTCCCGGCCGATCCGACGGCCTTGCTCGAACTGCCGGCCTTGCCGCGGTCGCTGCCCAAGGCGCTCGCGGAATCGCAGGTCGAGGCCCTCTTGCAGGCCCCGGACCTCGGCACGCCGGCCGGGCTGGCGGAGCGCACCCTCCTCGAGCTGCTGTATGCCACCGGCTTGCGTGTCTCCGAGCTGGTGGACCTGCCCACCTTGGCCGTGAACCTCCGCCAGGGCGTGTTGCGCGTGCGCGGCAAGGGCGGCAAGGAGCGGCTGGTGCCGATCGGGGCCGAAGCGCAGCACTGGCTGGAGCGCTACCTCGCCGAGGCCCGGCCCGCGCTGGCGCGTGGCGCGACCGAGCGCCGCGCCAACCCGACGGCGCTTTTCCTCGGTGCTCATGGCGAGCCGTGGACGCGCCAGCAGTTCTGGGCGCGACTGAAGGCCTTGGCCGCATTGGCCGGCATCGACGCGGCGAAGGTCACGCCGCACGGCCTCCGGCACAGCTTCGCGACCCACCTGCTGAACCACGGCGCCGACCTCCGCGTGGTGCAGATGCTGCTTGGCCACAGCAGCCTCTCGACCACGCAGATCTACACCCATGTCGCTCGCGAGGGCCTGAAGCGCCTGCACGCCGCCCACCATCCGCGCGGTTGAGTGTGCGGGAACTCGGCACCGCGCTCACGGTCGGAGCCCGGGTGCTGTGATTCAATACGGCGTCTGATTGGCACCGCGGCGTCTGCCGCCCCCCTTCTTTTCCTGGAACGCCCATGCGCCGTCGCCTTGCCCCGCTGTCCGCACTCGCCCTTTCGCTCGGCCTCGGCCTGTCGGCCTGCGCCCAGCCGGCGCCGCCGGCCCAGGCGGCGACGAGCACGCCGGCAGCGGGCGAGGCCGCGGTGCGCGCGACGTTGGCCGGCGCGCTGCCCGGTGCGGAGATCCGCCGCCTGCGCCCGGCGCCGATCGCCGGCTTCACCGAAGCCGTGGTCGCGGGTCGCGTGTTCTACGTGAGCAATGACGGCCGCTACATCATCGACGGCGCGGTCATCGACATGCAGGAGCGCCGCAACATCGCCGAATCGGCGATGGACGACATCCGCGTCGAAGGCCTCAAGGCCATCCCGACCGCGCAGCGCATCGTGTTCGCGCCGCGGGACCCGAAGTACACGGTGACCGTGTTCACCGACATCGACTGCGGTTATTGCCGGATGTTCCACCAGCACGTGGCCGAGTACAACGCGCTCGGGATCGCGGTGGAGTACCTGTTTTTCCCGCGCGCCGGCGAAGGTTCGGAGGGCTGGGCCAAGGCCGAGTCGGTGTGGTGCGCCACGGACCCGCGCCAGGCCATGACCGACGCCAAGGCCGGCAAGACTTTGCCGCCGGGTAACTGCGAGAACCCGGTCGGGGCGGAGTTCGCCCTCGGCCAGGACGTGGGGGTCAACGCCACGCCGGCGGTCTTCGCGGCCAATGGCGCCCAGCTGGGCGGCTATCTCGAGCCGCAGCGCCTGCTGGCCGCCCTCGAGGCGAACGCGGCCGCCGAGGCCGCCGCGAAGGCCACCACCGCCGCGCGCTGAGGCCCGTTCCGCCGACGCCTCCTCCTTTGGACGGGGTGGTGCGGCCGGGAACGGAGGGGCAGGGCGGGGGCTTTGCTAGAATTCGCACCCCGCCTCGTCGGAACCGCTGGTCCATGATCGTGCTCGAGGGCCTTCCGGCCCTGTCCGCCTTCCGCCTGCAACGCCTCCGGGCCGAGTGCCAGGCGATCCATCCCGCGGTCGAGGTGCTGGACACCCACCACGTCTACCTGATCCAGCCCCGCGACGGCGCCGCCGTCGACACCGGGGCGGTCGGGGCCATCCTGGAAGGCTGCATCGCCACCACGCCGACGCCGACCGGAGCGGTCAGCCGCTACGTGGTGCCGCGTCTCGGCACCCTGTCGCCTTGGGCCAGCAAGGCCGGCGAGATCCTGCGCGGTGCCGGGCACGCCATCGCCCGCGTCGAGCGCGGGCTTCGCATCGACGTCGCGAACTGGCCCGCCGATGCGGAGACGGCGAAGCGCCTTGCCCGCGTGCTGCACGACCCGATGACGCAGTCGATCGTCGTTTCCATCGACGAGGCCGCCGCGCTGTTCCGCGTGCCGCCGAAGGGCACCGTCGAGCACATCGCGCCGGCCGATCTTCCCGCCGCCAACGGCCGCCTCGGCCTCGCGCTCTCCGAGGACGAGATCGCCTACCTGCAGGAGGCCTACACCCAGCTGGGCCGGCCGGCGACGGACGCCGAGCTGATGATGTTCGCGCAGGCGAACTCCGAGCATTGCCGGCACAAGATCTTCAACGCCAGCTGGACGATCGACGGCGAGGAGCAGACGCACTCGCTGTTCAAGATGATCAAGGCGACGCACGCCGCGACGCCGCAGTTCACGCTCACCGCCTACGCCGACAACGCCGCCGTGGTCGAAGGCCATGCGGGCCGCCGCTTCCGTCCCGATCTCGCCAGCGGCGAGTACGTGGCCGAGCCGGTGGCCGACAGCGCGTACTGCATCAAGGTCGAGACCCACAACCACCCGACGGCGATCTCGCCGTTCCCGGGCGCCTCCACCGGCGCCGGCGGCGAGATCCGCGACGAGGGCGCCACCGGCCGCGGCGGCAAGCCCAAGGCCGGCCTGACCGGCTTCACCGTCTCGCACCTGCGCATCCCCGGTGCGCCGCAGCCCTGGGAGCAGGCGCGCGCGCTGAACCCGCGCATGGCCCCGGCCTTCGAGATCATGCGCGACGGCCCGCTGGGCGCCGCGGCCTTCAACAACGAGTTCGGCCGTCCGGCGCTGTCGGGCTACTTCCGCAGCTTCGAGCTGCCGACGGAAACGCCCGGCCTGGTCCGCGCCTACGACAAGCCGATCATGCTGGCCGGCGGCCTCGGCGCCATCGACCGAGGGCAGGTGAAGAAGCTGGGCCTGCGCGATGGCGACCTCGTCATCGTGATCGGCGGCCCGGCGATGCTGATCGGCCTTGGCGGCGGTGCCGCCAGCTCGCTCGCCTCCGGCCAGAGCAGTGAAGACCTCGATTTCGCTTCCGTGCAGCGCGACAACCCGGAGATGGAGCGCCGCGTGCAGGAGGTCATCGACCGCTGCGTGGCGCTCGGTGCCGGTAACCCGATCCGCGCTTTCCACGACGTCGGCGCCGGCGGCTTGTCGAACGCCATTCCGGAACTGCTGCACGACGCGGGCCTGGGCGGCCGCATCCAGATGGCGAAGATCCCGAGCGACGACCCGTCGCTGTCGCCGATGCAGCTGTGGTGCAACGAGTCGCAGGAGCGCTACGTGCTCGGCATCGCGCCGGAGCACCTCGCAGACTTCGACGCGATCTGCGCGCGCGAGCGCTGCTTGTATGCCGCGGTCGGCGTGGCCACGAACGACGAGGTGCTGGTGCTGGAAGCGCCGGACGGCTCGCGCCCCATCGATCTTCCGATGAGCGTGCTGTTCGGCAAGGCGCCGAAGATGCACCGCGACACCGCGCACGTGGCGCCGACCCGCTGGCAGAAGCTCGACACCGCCGCGCTCGACCTGCGCGAGGCCGGCCTGCGCGTGCTCGCGCACCCGACGGTGGCGAGCAAGAGCTTCCTGATCACCATCGGCGACCGCAGCGTCGGCGGCCTCACCGCCCGCGACCAGATGGTCGGCCCCTGGCAGCTGCCGGTGGCCGACGTCGCCATCACCCTCACCGACTTCCACGGCTTTGCCGGCGAAGCGATGGCGATGGGCGAGCGCACGCCGCTGGCGCTGATCGATGCCAGGGCCTCCGCGCGCATGGCCGTGGGTGAAGCGATCACCAACCTGGTCGCGGCGCCGATCGGTGTGCTGGAGGAAGTGAAGCTCTCGGCCAACTGGATGGCGGCGTGCTCGCACCCCGGCGAGGACGCCGCGCTGTTCGATGCGGTGAAGGCCGTGGGCCTCGAACTCTGCCCCGAACTGGATCTCTCGATCCCGGTCGGCAAGGACTCGCTGTCGATGCAGGCGCAGTACGCCGTCGATGGCAGCCCGGAGAAGTCGGTGTCGCCGGTCTCGCTGATCATCACCGCCTTCGCCCGCGTGGCGGACGTGCGCGCGCAGCTCACGCCCGATTTGAAGCGCGGCGTCGACTCGGAGCTGTGGCTGATCGGGCTCGGTGCGGGCAAGAAGCGCCTCGGCGGTTCGATCCTCGCGCAGTGCCACAACGCCTTCGGCGGCACCGCGCCCGACCTCGACGACCCGCAGCGCCTCAAGGATTTCGTCGCGCTGATCGGCGAGGCGCGCGAGGACAAGCTGCTCCTCGCGTACCACGACCGCAGCGATGGCGGTGCTTTCGCCACGCTGTGCGAGATGGCCTTCGCCGGCCACCTGGGCCTCGATATCGCGCTCGACGGCTGGGGCGACGACCCGTTCCGCACGCTGTTCGCCGAGGAGCTTGGCGCGGTGGTGCAGGTGGCGGTCGAGGACCGCGCGGCCTTCGCCGACCTCGTCGAGCGCCACGGCCTCACTGAATGCGCGCAGCGCGTCGGCAAGCCCGTCAGCGCCCCGCGCGTGCGCGTCAGCGACGAAGGCAAGGCGCTGGCCGAATGGTCGTGGACCGAACTCTTCGAGGCCTGGTGGGCGACCAGCCATGCCATGCAGCAGCGCCGCGACGATCCGGCCTGCGCCGATGACGAGAAAGAGGCCCGCCGCCGCTTCGACGACGCCGGCCTGAATCCGAAGCTCACGTTCGAGCCGAAGGACGACATCGCCGCGCCGTTCATCAACACGGGTGTGCGCCCGCGCATGGCGATCGTGCGCGAGCAGGGCGTCAACGGCCAGATCGAAATGGCCGCCGCCTTCGACCGCGCCGGCTTCACGGCGGTCGACGTGCACATGAGCGACCTGATCGAAGGCCGCGTGCGCCTCGACGGCTTCAAGGGCCTCGCGGCCTGCGGCGGCTTCAGCTACGGCGACGTGCTCGGTGCGGGCCGCGGCTGGGCCACCTCGATCCTCACCCGCGATGCGCTTCGCGAGCAGTTCGCCACGTTCTTCGCACGGTCGGACAGCTTCAGTCTCGGCGTCTGCAACGGCTGCCAGATGCTGGCGCAGCTCAAGGACCTCGTGCCGGGCGCCGAGCATTGGCCGCGCTTCGTCCGAAACTTGAGCGAGCAGTACGAGGCCCGCGTGGCGCAGGTGCTCGTCGAGGAATCGCCGTCGGTGCTGCTGAAGGGCATGGCCGGCTCGCGCATCCCGATCGTCGTTTCGCACGGCGAGGGCCGCGCGCGCTTCAGCGACGACGCTCACCGCGCCGCCGCCGCGGTGGCGATGCGCTACGTGGATGGCGAGGGCCGTGTCACCCAGGCCTTCCCGGCGAACCCGAACGGCTCGCCCGACGGCATCGCCGGCCTCACCTCACGCGATGGCCGCGCCACGCTGATGATGCCGCACCCGGAACGCGTGTTCCGCACCGTGCAGCTGAGCTGGGCGCCGGCGGGTTGGGGCGAGGATTCGCCGTGGCTGCGGCTGTTCCGCAACGCGCGGGCCTTCGTCGCCTGAGGCCTCGGGGCGGGGCGCGGGCCTCGAACGCGGTCACTCGCCCCTGATACGCTTGGGCGATGCCTGATACCGACGCCCTCGCCCCCCCCGACAGCGGCCTCGACACCGACCTCGATGCCCGCATCGCCGCGGCCCTCGTGGCCCGCGGCCGCCTGAAGGACGCCGATCTCGTCCGCGCCGAGCGCCTGCGCGCCGAAACCGGCGGCGCACTGCCGGGCCTGCTGGTGAAGCTCGGCATGGTCTCCGAGCGCGACATGGCCGACACGCTCGGCGATGTGCTCGGCCTGCCGCTGATGGCGGCGAAGGACTGCCCGGACGCTCCGCCGGCCGGCGTGGCCCTGGCGATCAAGTTCCTGAAGCACCACGCGATCTGCCCGGTGGGCGAGGACGAGCACAGCGTCACCGTCCTCTGCGCTGACCCGCAGGACGCCTACCTCGCCGATGCCGTGCGCCTCGCTACCGGCCGCGCGGTGAAGCTCGCCGTGGGCCTGCGCTCGGAGATCAGCGACCTCGTCGAGCGCTACTACGGCCAGGGCCGGAGCGCGCTCGGCAGCATCGTCGAGGACGTCGGCGAAGAATCGCGCGAAGAGGACGACGTCGAGCACCTGCGCGACCTCGCTTCCGAGGCGCCGGTGATCCGCCTCGTGAACCTGCTGATCCAGCGCGCGGTCGAGACGCGCGCGTCGGACATCCACATCGAGCCCTTCGAAACGCGGCTGAAGGTGCGCTACCGCATCGACGGCGTGCTGATCGATGCCGAGAGCCCGCCGGCTGCACTGACTGCAGCAGTGATCTCGCGCATCAAGATCATGGCCAAGCTCAACATCGCCGAGCGCCGCCTGCCGCAGGACGGCCGCATCATGGTGCGCGTGCAGGGCAAGGAGCTCGACCTGCGCGTCAGCACGGTGCCGACGCAGCACGGCGAGAGCGTGGTGATGCGTTTGCTGGACCGCGAGTCGGTGGTGTTCGACTTCCACCAGCTCGGCTTCACCGACGAGTTCCTTCCGCAGTTCATGAAGGTGCTCGACCAGCCCCACGGCATCCTGCTCGTCACCGGCCCCACCGGCTCGGGCAAGACCACGACGCTGTACACCGCGCTGTCGAAGCTCAATACCGACGACGTCAAGATCATCACCGTCGAGGACCCGGTCGAGTACCAGATCGAGGGCATCAACCAGATCCAGGCCAAGGCGCAGATCGGCCTCGACTTCGCCACGGCCCTGCGCAGCATCGTCCGCCAGGATCCGGACATCATCATGATCGGCGAGATGCGCGACCTCGAGACGGCGAAGATCGCCATCCAGTCGGCGCTGACCGGCCACCTCGTGCTCAGCACGCTGCACACCAACAGCGCGGCCGGCGGCATCACCCGCCTGCTCGACATGGGCGTCGAGGACTACCTGCTCACCTCGACGATCAACGGCATCCTCGGCCAGCGCCTGGTGCGTCGCCTCGAGCCGACCCACGCCGAGCGCTACGAAGCGAGTGCCGAGGAGATCGAGAAGTTCGGCCTGCGCCGCCTGCAGCCGGAGGGGACGATTCACCTGTACCGCCCGAAGCCTTCCGCGCTCACCCCGACGGGCTACCTCGGCCGCACGACGATCATGGAGTTCCTCGTTGTCGACGACGCCATCCGCAAGCTGGTGATGCAGCACGCGACCAGCGTCGAGATCGAGCGCGAGGCGCGGGCGCGTGGGATGAGGACGATGTACGAGGACGGCCTCGCCAAGGCCCTCGCCGGCCAGACGACCATCGAGGAAGTGCTGCGCGTGACGGAAGAGGCGTGATCGCGTGGCGCTGTTCCGCTACAAGGCCCTGAGCGCCGCCGGCGAAGCCCTCGCCGGCACGATGGAGGCCGCGCGCGCCGAGGACGTCGTCGCTCGCCTGCAGGAGCAGGGCCATCTGCCGCTCGACGTCGGCACTTCGCTGGAGGAGGGCGCCGGTGCCGGCTTGGCGGCGCTGTTCCGCAAGAAGGCGCTCGACGAGGCGGCGGTGCTGCAGTTCACCCAGCAGCTGGCAACGCTGCTGGGGGCTGGCCAGGCGTTGGATCGCGCGCTGGGCACCTTGCTGGATCTTCCGGATAACCCGCAGAGCCGCCGCGTGATCGAGCGCATTCGCGACGCCGTGCGCGGCGGCCTGCCGCTCTCGGCCGCCCTCGAACAGCAGCACGGGCTGTTCTCGCGGCTGTACGTGAACCTCGTGCGTGCCGGCGAAGCCGGTGGCGGCCTGCAGGTCGCGCTGCTGCGCCTCGGCGAGTACCTCGAGCGCGCCGCGGCGCTGAAGGCGCAGGTGATCTCGGCGCTGATCTATCCGATCCTGCTGCTCGTGATGGTGCTGGCGGTCTGCGCGCTGCTGCTCGGCGTGGTGGTGCCGCAGTTCAACGACCTGCTGGCCAGCACCGACGTCACGCTGCCCTGGTACACCCAGCTGGTGCTGGGCAGCGGCATGCTGATGCGGAACTACGGCCTCTACCTGTTCATCGCCGGCGCCGTAGCGCTGCTGCTCGGTGCCCGGCACTTCCGCCAGCCCGAGCCGCGGGCGCGGCTCGATGCCTGGCTGCTCGGCCGCCCGCGCATCGGCGAGCTGCTCGCGCGCTACGAGACGGCGCGCTTCGCCCGCACGCTGGGCACCCTGCTGGGCAACGGCGTGCCCTTGCTGAACGGCCTTGGGATCGCCCGGCAGGTGATGGACAACCGCGCCCTCGGCGCCGCGTTGGAGCGCGCCACGGACGAGGTGAAGACCGGGCAGGGGCTGGCCTTTGCACTGTCGCGGACGAAACTCTTTCCCCGCCTCGCGGTCCAGATGGTGCAGGTGGGCGAGGAATCCGGCGAACTGGGCGCGATGCTGCTGAAGGTGGCCGACACCTTTGACGCGGAAACCCAGCGCGCCATCCAGCGGGCCTTGGCCGCGCTGGTGCCCTTCATCACCGTGCTGATGGCGCTGCTGGTCGGCGTCGTGATCATGGCCGTGCTGGTCCCGATCTACCAACTCACGAGTTCCGCAGGAGTGTTGTGATGCGCAAGACGTCCCCCGGCTTCGCCGTCCGTTCGCAGTCGGGCTTCAGCCTGATGGAGATCCTGATCGTCGTCGGCATCATCGCCGCGATCATGGCCTTCGCGGCCAGCCAGATCTTCGGCGGCAAGGACCAGGCCAACGTGCGCCTGACCGAGACGCAGCTGGAATCGCTGGCGGCCAAGGTCGAGCAGTACCGGATGGACACCGGACAGATCCCGTCCTCGCTGGACGCGCTGGTGACCAACCCCGGCGCCAGCGGCTGGCTCGGCCCCTACGTGCGCAAGGCTGAAGACCTGCAGGACGCCTGGCGCCGCCCGGTTCAGATCCGCACGCCCGGCGCGAACGGCGAGTTCGAGCTGGTGAGCCTCGGCAGCGATGGCAAGCCCGGCGGTGAGAGCACCGCCGCCGACATCGTCAAGCCCTGAGGCGGGCGGACGTCGCGTGATCCGATGAAGGCCTACGGATGAAGCACGCGACGCGAGCGGCCGGCTTCACGCTGATCGAAGCGCTGGTGGTGATGGCGCTGATGGCGACGGCCTTCGCGCTGTTCGCCGGTGCGCTGGTCGGCGCGCTGCCGGGCCAGCAGCTGCGCGACGCCACGCATCGCCTCGCCGCCGAGATGCGCGCCACCCGCGCGCGCGCCGTGGCCACCGGCATCGACCAGAGCTTCGTCATCGACACGCAGGCGCGCACCTGGCGCAGCGGTGCCAGCGATGAGTTCGTGGAGGCGTTCGCTCCGATACCGGGCACGAAGCCCGGCGCTTCCGGCGGCGGCGCGCGCCGCCAAGGCGAACTCGACGACGCCTTGGCCCTGGGCGCCACCGTCGCGCGCGAGGAGCAGCCGGGCCCGGGCATCGCCGCGATCCGTTTCTTCGCCGACGGCAGCAGCACCGGCGGCCGTGTCGTCGTCCGTCGCGGGGATGCCGCGTGGCGCGTGGATGTGAACTGGCTGACCGGCGCGGTGCGCGTCGAGCGCGGCGAGGGCGGGCGATGAGCCCGCTTGCGCCACCTTCGGGTCGCGTGGCGGTCGCGCGCCAGCGCGGCTTCACGCTGCTCGAAGTGCTGCTGGCCTTCGCCCTGCTGGCGGGTGCCTCGGTGCTGCTGCTTTCGATCCTCTCGAACGGCCTGCGCGACGTTGCCGATGCCGAGCGCCACGGCGAAGCGGCCCTGCATGCACGCAGCCTGATGGACAACTTCGGGCGCATGGAACGCCTGCGGCCGGGCGGCCGCAATGGCCAAATCGACGACGGCCGCTACCGCTGGGCCCTCGAAGTGCAGCGCGTGGAAGACCCCCTGCCGGCGCTCTTGCCGGCACCGGGCGAGGCGACGCTGGGGCCGGGCGCGGATGGCATCGTCGATGCCGGCGAGCCCGTGCTGTACCGCCTCGATCTCACGCTGCAGTGGGGCGAGGGTGGACCGAAGCAGACCTTCCGCACCTCGACGCTGCGCGCGCTCTACCCGCTGCCGGAGGACCTGTGAGGGCGCGCGGCTTCTCGTTGCTGGAAATGCTGGTGGCGGTGGCGCTGCTGGCCACCGGCCTCGCGCTCGCCTTCGGCATCGTGCAGGGCAGCGTGCGCGCGTCCACCTCGGCCGAGCGCGTGGCCGCGCACAGCGATCGCGTGCGCACCGTGCATGGCTTCGTGCGCCGGCAGGTCGCCGCCGCGCTGCCGCAGCCGATCGATCCTGCGGCCGGGTTCGAGGAGATCCGCCTGCTTCGCCTGTCGTCCGATCGCATCGAGTTCATCGGCGAGATGCCGGGCTATCTCGGTCGCGGCGGTCCCTACCTGCAGGTGCTGCGCCTGCAGCGCGGCACGCGCGGGACGGCACTGCTGTTCGAGCATCGCCTGATGACGGCCGAAGGCCCGCTGAAGGCTGAGCGGCCAGCGGAGGTGCTGATCGACGGCCTCGCCGAGGCGCGCTTCAGTGCCCGGGCTTTCGGCCCGGACGGTCGACCCGAGGCTTGGGCTTCGGAGTGGACGCGCCTCGGCCAGTTGCCCAGCCAGGTGCGCTTCACCGCGCGCTTCGCCGAGCCGCGCTTGCGCTTTCCCGACCTCGTGGTGCCGCTGCGCTACAGCCTGTCGGGCGCGACCGGCGCGGTGCCCGAAGCCGCGCGTCGCGACACCGGCGGGGAGAGCCAGCAATGAGCCGGCGTCCCTTGGTCCGCGGCGCCGTCCGTCACCAGCGCGGCGTCGCGCTGATCGTGGTGATGTGGCTGCTGGTGCTGCTGGCGGCGATCGTCGGATTGTTCGCGCTGAACTCGCATGCGGAGGCCGTGCAGGCCTCGGCCGTGCGCCAGCGCACCGAGCTCGACCACGCGGCGGAAGCCGGCATCGAGGCCGTCGCCGCGCGCCTGCTGGCGGTCGATGCGCGCCGACGCCCGGTGCCCGACGGCCGCGAATCCACCTTCGACTTCGGCAACGGCATCACGGTGACCGTGGCCGTCACCGACGAAAGCGGCAAGGTCGACCTCAATGTCGCCGACGTGCTGCTGTTGCAGCGCTTGTTCGAAGCCACCGGCGTGGCGAGCGAAGAGGCCACCCGGCTGGCTGGCGCCATCGTCGACTGGCGGGATGCCGATGGGCTGGTGAGCGCGGCGGGCGGCGGCGAGGAGCGCGACTACCGCAGTGCGGGCCTGCCCTACGGACCCGCCAATCGGCCCTTCGCCCAGGTGTCGGACGTCCAGCGCGTGCTGGGCATGCGCCATGCGCTGTACCGGCGCGTGCGGCCCTACCTGACGGTGTACACCGGCCTCGCGCAGCCGAACCTCGCGTTCGCCGACCGCCCCGTGCTGGTCGCGCTGGGCTTGGCCCCGCCCGTGATCGAGCAGATCCTTGCGGCCCGTGCCCTGGTGCAGCCGGGCCTGCCGCCGCCGGCCTTGCCGGGCGGCATAGTTCTCGCTGCCGGCGGCACCGGCACGTATAGTGTTTCCAGCCGCGCCGCGCGTACTGACGGGCCCAGGGCCGAACTCGAAGCCACCGTCCGGGTCGGCGCCGGGGGCTTTCTCGGTCAGGTCTACACGCCGCTGGTCTGGCGCTACGGACAACAGGACTGATGGCCACACCCCCCGCTGCCAATCTCCCGTGGGACACCTTGCGCCTGCGCTGGGCGGCCAGCCCCGTGCCGGCCGCCTTGTCGCGCTGGTGGGAGGACCTGCTCGACCTTCTCCCGCCCTCGCTGGCCCGACTGTGGTTCCCACCGGTGCGCCGCCTGTGGCTGCGTTGGGAGGGCGATGCCCTCCACCCCACCGAAGAGGCCGGCCGCGAGCGCGTGGCCCTGCCCGCGGTGCCGTTGGCCGACGGCGAAGGCGCGGCGCTGATCGCCGCCAGCCTCGATCGCCGCGGCGTGGACGGCGAACTCTGGCTCGCCCTGCCGGCCTCGCAGGCGCTCGTGCGCACGCTGTCGCTCCCGCTGGCCGCCGAGCCGCAGCTCGAGGGCGTGCTGCGCCACGAGATCGATCGCCAGACGCCCTTCAGCGCCGACCAGGTCGTGCACGCCGCGCAGGTGCTGTCGCGCCATCCTGCCGAAGGGCAGCTGCGTGCCGAGCTGGTGGTCGTGCCGAAGGCCACGCTGGACGCCGCGCTGGCGGCCCTCGGCCCGCTGGCGGCGCGCCTCTCCGGGGTGGACATCGATGACGCCGCGCACCGCGCCGGACGCCGTCGCAATGTGCTTCCACTTGCGCAGCGCGTGCAGCGCACCGACCGCGATGCCCGGGTACGCATTTCGGTGATCGCGGTCGCGGCACTCGCCCTGCTGGCCACCGGGTTCGTCACGCTCGGCAACCGCGAGCGCGCGCTGGCGGCGCTCGAAGCGCAGCGTGACGCAGCCTTCGAGACGGCCCGCGAAGCCCGCGCCCTGCGCCTGCAACTGGACGGGGCGGCGAGCGCCGCGAACTTCCTCGCCGAGCAGCGGCAGAAGCGCCCCACGATGCTGGAGGTGCTCGACGACCTGACGCGCCGCCTGCCCGACGATGTCTACCTGCAGCGCTTCTCCGTGGAGCAGGACCGCGTGACGATCAGCGGGGCGGCGCGCTCCGCCGGCAGCATCGTCGCCACGCTGCAGGGCTCGCCCTACCTGAAGGGCCCGGCGCTGGCCGGCGCCGTGCAGCAGGACCGCAGCACCGGCCGCGACGGCTTCACCGTCGTCGCCGAACTCGTGCCGGGAGGTCGCGATGCGCCGCAGCCTTGAGCGCTTCCGCCCGCTGCTCTGGCTCGGCATCGTCGCGGTGCTGGGCTATGGCCTGCTCGTGCACTGGTGGTGGACGGCGCCCATGCTGGCGCTGGGCGACCAGATCGCCGACGTGCGCGACGAGGAACTCGGCCTGCGCATGGAAGGCGAGCAGATCCCGCAACTGCAGGCGCGCCTGGCCGAGGTGCGCGCGGCGGAAGCAGCGAACCCCGGCTTCCTCGCCGAGCCGAACAAGGACCTCGCCGCCGCGGCGCTGGTGCAGCGGCTGGAATCCGAAGTGCGCCGCGTGGCGCCGAACCCGCTGGCTTGCGAGATCACGTCCCGCACGCCGCTCGAAGCGCAGAGCAGCGACCCCTACCCGCGCGTGACGATGCAGGTGCGCCTGCGCTGCGACGCGGCGATGCTCGGCGCGTTGCTGCACGGGCTGGAAAGCGGCAGCCCGCAGCTGTTCATCGACAATCTCGCCTTCAACAGCATGGCCGCGTACTTCGGCGCGGGGCAGGGTGCCACCGACAGCCGCGTGGACGCGGTGTTCGACCTTTACGGCTACCTGCGCCCGACCGCGCCGGTGCAGGAGGGCGACCCGAATGCTTGAGGCCCTGCGTCCCGCCACGTGGTTGTCCGGCGCCGTGGCCGCCTGGTGCGTCGGCCTGCTGCTGCTTGCTTTCGCCGGGCTCGGCGGGCGCGTCGGTCCGCATCCCGGCGACCCGGCGCTCGGCCCGCCCATCCCCGAGCTGCGCTTCAGCGAGAACGCGCCGCGCCTCGGCGCCGCCACCGACTACCTCGCGGTGGGCGATCGGCCGCTGTTCAATCCGGACCGCCGCCCCGCGCCGGTGGCCATCGCCAACACCGAGCAGCAGGCGCCGTTCAACGGCGTGCTCACCTCGGTGCTGATCACCGACACGTTGCGCATGGCCATCTTCAGCGAGGAGAACGGCCAGGTGAGCAAGCGCGTGCGCCTCGGCGACACCGTGCCCGGCACCAGCTGGCGCCTGTCGACGCTGGAACCGCGCCGCGCCGTGCTCGAGGGCCCCGAAGGCCAGCGTGTGCTCGACCTGCGCGTTTTCGACGGGCAAGGCGGCGCCGCGCCGACGCCCGTGGCCGCCATCGTCGAGGACAAGCCGGACAGCCCCGGCGCTCCGGCGGCCGCGGGCCAGCCCGGCGCGTCGAACCCGCCCAGCCTCGTTCAGCAGGCATCGCAGGCCGAGGCCGAATCGCAGCGCAGTGCCGCCGACCAGGCGCAGATCGACGCCATCCGCGCCCGCATCGAAGCGCGCCGCGCCCAATTGGCCGAACAGCAGGCCAAGAACAACAACGCCCCCGTTGCCGAGCAATGAACACCATGACCACCCCGCGCCTCCTGCTCGCCGCCGCCGTGATGACGGCCCTGGCCGGCTGCGCCACCACGCCGGTGCCCGACATCGCGCGCAACCCCGACCCGGCCACGCTGCCGACCATCGCGCGCAATGCCGACGGTGAAGCCATCGGCGGCCCGTCCTCCGCGGGCGAGCCCGACATGACCCCGGGCAGCGGCATCGTCATCAACGAGTCGCTCGCCGCGCAGGCGCCACCGCAGCTGCCGGAGGGCGGCGAGGCCACCTTCAATTTCGAAGGCGAATCGCTGCATGCCGTGGTGAAGGCGGTGCTGGGCGACCTGCTGCAGCAGAACTACGTGATCGCGCCGACGGTGCAGGGCACGGTGACGCTGGCCACGCCGCGCCCGGTGAGCCCGGCGCAGGCCCTCTCGCTGCTCGAAATGGTGCTGGGCTGGAACAACGCCCGCCTCGTGTGGAGCAACGGCCGCTACGCCATCCTGCCGGCCGACCAGGCCGTGGCCGGCAATCTCTCGCCGCGCACCGGCAGCGCCGCGAACGCGCGCGGCTTCGAGCTGCGCGCCGTGCCGCTGCAGTACGTCTCGGCCACCGAGATGGAGAAGCTGCTGAAGCCCTACGTGCGCCAGGGCGCCGTGGTGCAGGCCGACGCCGCGCGCAACCTGATCGTGCTCTCCGGCAGCCGCAGCGAGCTCGAGAACTACCTGCGCACCGTGCGCATCTTCGACGTCGATTGGCTGAAGGGCATGTCGGTCGGCGTGTTCCCGATCCAGAGCGCCGAGCCCGAGAAGATCGTCACTGCGCTGGAGCGCGTGTTCGGTGCGGAAAGCGGCACGCCGCTGGCCGGCATGTTCCGATTCCTGCCCGTGGAGGGCAGCAACTCGATCATCGTCATCACGCCGCAGCGCCAGTACCTGCAGAACGCGCGCGAGTGGATCGAGAAGCTCGACATGGCCGGCGAGGGCGCGCGGCTGTTCGTCTACGAAGTGAAGTACATGAAGGCGGGCGACCTCGCCTCGCAGCTGGGCACGGTGTTCGATGCCAGCGTGAGCAGCAGCGGCGGTTCGGGTTCGGCGTCGATTTCGCCGGGCCTGACGCCGGTGGAGCTGGGGGCCGTTTCGCGCGAGGCCGGGCAGATCTCGCAGCCGCAGCCCGCGGGTGGCGGTGGGGCCGGCCTCAGCACCGGCAGCGGCGAGTCGGGCATCGGCATCAGCGCCATCGAAGAGAGCAACGCGCTGATGGTGCGCGCCAGCCCGGCGCAGTGGGAGTCGATCCGCCGCGCCATCGAGCGGCTTGATGTGATGCCGTCGCAGGTGCACATCGAGGCGCAGGTGCTGGAGGTGACGCTGCAGGGCAACCTCAGCTACGGCGTGAACTGGTACTTCGAGAATGCGATTCCTGCCAGCCTCGCGGGTGGGCTGCGGCCCGGCCGCAGCAGCCTCGGCTTCGTGGGAGGTTCCGTGGCGCAGGATGCGGACGGCATCGCGTCGCTCGGCGCTACCTTCACGTCCAGCGATGCGGTGGCCGTAGTGAACCTGCTGGAGCGCGAATCCGACGTGCGCGTGCTGTCGACGCCCTCGCTGTTCGTGCGCAACAACGCCGAGGCCGCGCTCAACGTTGGCCAGAACCTCGCGGTCACCAGCACCAGCTTCAACCCGGGTACGGGCACCACGCCGGGCAACAACACCATCAGCAGCGTGCAGTACCTGCAAACCGGCACCAGCCTGAAGGTGAAGCCGCGCATCGGCGGCGATGGCATGGTCTTCCTCGAGATCGAGCAGGAGATCAGCTCGCCGACGGATCGACCGGACGGCGGTGGCAATCCCGACGTGAACACCAGCACGGTGACGACGGAAGCTCTCGTGCGCGATGGCGAGACGGTGATGCTGGCCGGCCTCATCCGGCAGTCGGACAACACGGGCAGCTCGGGCGTTCCGGGCCTCGCCAAGCTGCCGGTCGTTGGCGGCCTGTTCGGCACGCAGGGTCGCTCGCAGTTGCGCAGCGAAGTCGTGCTGCTGATCACGCCGCGCGTGGTGCGCACGCCGCAGCAGACGCGCACGCTCACCGACGACTACCTCGAGCGCTTCCAGGGCATGGCGCCGCTGCGCGCGCCGGGTGCGGCCCCCGCCACGCCGGTGGCGAACCCCCCGGCTGCCGAACCGCCGCCGGGCGGCTGATCCGCGATGCGGCTCGCCTCGGGCCCGGTGCTGCGCGAACTGCTCGCCCGCGAGTGGCGCGAGCGCTACCAGGGCAGCGTCCTCGGCGTCGCGTGGCTCGGCCTGCTGCCCTTGGCGCAGCTGGCCGTGCTGGCCTTCGTGTTCGGCACCCTGCTGCCGGCCCGCGCCTCGTCGGGCGCGTTGCCGTACCCGATGTTCCTCGCTCTCGGCCTGTTCCCGTGGCTGCTGTTCGCGAACGCGGTGAACCGCGGCGTCACCGCCTACCTCGACAACGCGGGGCTCATCGCCCGCGTGCCGCTGCCGCCGTCGCTTTACGTGCATGCGCGCGTGCTGGGCAGCGTGATCGTCGACGGCGCCGGGCTGGTGCTGGTGCTCGGCGTCTTGGTGGCTTTCGGCCTGCGCTTCGATGCGGTCGGCGCGCTGGCCGCGCTCGGCGGCGTGGCCGTGCTGGCGGTGATCGCGCTCGCGCTGGCGCGCATCGCCGCGCTGCTGCAGGTGTTCGTCCGCGACCTCGCGGCGCTGGTCGGGCAGCTCACCGGCCTCGGGTTCTTCCTCGCGCCGGTGCTCTACGAGCGCTCGCAGCTGCCGGCCGCGACCGCCGAGGCGCTCGGCTGGAACCCGCTGGTCGCGCCGCTCGAAGCGATCCGCCACGGGCTCTCCGGCGAAGGCGTGCTGCCTTGGGCGGCCTTGGGTGTGTCGGCGTGCGTGGCCGTCGTGCTGCTCGGGCTCTCGCTCGGCTTGCAGCGACGCGCTGGCCGCCATATCGAGGATTTCCTGTGAGCGCCTCGGCATCGACGCCGCCGGTGACGCGCGATGCACCATTGGTGCGCGTGGAAGGCCTGTCGAAGCGCTATCCCGTCGTCGGCGCCAGCGGTGATCGTCTCAGTGCACTCGGGCGCCTGCTGCTCGGTCGTGCGCCTTTGCGCGAGGTCGAGGTGCTGTCGGGGATCGACCTCGCGATCCATCGTGGCGAGTCGCTCGGCATCGTCGGCGAGAACGGCGCGGGCAAATCGACCTTGCTGAAGTTGATCACCGGCACGCTGACGCCGAGTACCGGCCGGGTCGTCAGTGAAGCCCGCATCGGTGCGTTGCTGGAGCTGGGCGCCGGCTTCCATCCCGAGTACAGCGGCCGCGACAACGTGCGCATGGCCGCGGCCATCCATGGTCTGGCGGGCGATGCGCTGGCGGCCAAGCTGCCCGAGATCGAAGCCTTCGCCGAGATCGGACGCTATTTCGACGAGCCGGTGAAGCACTACAGCAGCGGCATGGTGGTACGGCTCGGCTTCGCGGTGATCGCGGCGACGCGGCCCGACCTGCTGATCACCGACGAGGTGCTGGCCGTCGGCGACGAGCGCTTCCAGAAGAAGTGCATCCGCTGGATCGACCAGTACCTCGCCGAGGGCGGCACCCTGCTGCTGGTCTCGCACAGCACCTACCACGTGCAGAAGCTTTGCCGGCACGCGATCTGGCTGAAGGACGGCCGCATCGAGGCCCAAGGCGACGCCTTCGATGTGACGCAGCGCTACCAGGCGTGGCTGGAGCAGCGCGAGGCCGTGGATCGCGCGGCCACCGCGGCCGGCGGCGATTTCCGTATCGACGCCATGGAGGTCGCGATGCACGGCATGGAATCAACCCAAGGCGGCACGATCCGCATCGCGCTGCGCGCCAGCAGCCGGCACGGCGAACGTCCGCACCTGCTGGTCGGGCTGTCGCGCATCGACGGCACGGCGATCTTCGGCACCGGCACCGAGATCGACGGCGTGGCGGCCTGGCCGATCGGCGCGGAAGGGCAGGTGGGCGCACAGCTGGTGCTCGAGGACGTGCGCCTGCAGCCCGGCGACTACCGCCTCCGCGCGCACGCGATGGACCCCGAGGCCCTGCGCGTGTTCGACACGGTGGAGCGCACCTTCAGCGTGGGCGGCGCGAGCCGCGAGTTCGGCCTGCTGCGCCTGCCACACCGCTGGGAGGCGCCATGAACCCGAAAGCCGCCGCGCTGCCGGTTGTGGTCGTGCCGGTGTTCAACGCGCTCGACGAGCTGGACGCCTGCCTCGCCGCGCTGGACCGCACGCTGCCGGCTGGCGCGCGCGTGCACGTGGCGGACGACGCCTCCACCGACCCGCGCGTGCCGGCGCTGATCGCCGACTGGGTGCGACGCAGACGACTCGACGTGACGTCGGTGCGCCGCGAACGGAACCTCGGCTTCCCCGGCAACTGCAACGCCGCCTTCGCGGAGACCGGCGAGGCCGACGTGGTGTTGCTGAACTCCGACACCGAGCCGGCGGGCGACTGGCTGCTGCGCCTGGCGGCGGGCGCCGCCGCCGACCCCCGCCTCGCCAGCCTGACGCCGTGGAGCAATAACGGCGAAATCGTCTCGTACCCGAATTTCGTTTCCCCGAACCCGCTGCCGGACGACCCCGAGCCCCTCGCCCGCGCGGCGGCGCGGCTCACGCCGCGTTACCCCACGCTGCCCACGGCCGTCGGTTTCTGCATGTACCTGCGCCGTGCGGCCCTGATGGCCGTCGGCGGCTTCGACGCCGAGACCTTCGGCAAGGGCTACGGCGAGGAGAACGACTGGTGCCTGCGCGCCGAGGGCCACGGCTGGCGGCACGCGCTTTGCGACGACGCCTACGTGGTGCATCGCGGCCACGCCTCGTTCGCGGCGACCGGCCTCGCCCCGGGGGGCGAGAACCTGCGCCGGCTCAACGCCCGCTGGCCGGGTTACAACGAGCGGATCGCCCGCTTCATCCTCGACGACCCGCTGCGGGGCGACCGCGAGCGGCTTTCCGGCGCCCTCGCTATGCTGGCGGCCGAGAGCCCGCAGGGGGACCTGTTCCGATGAGCGACGCACCGCCGCCGCTGGCCTTTACTGGGGAGCGCTACCACCCCGAGGTGCCGCGCGAGATGGCCTACGAGCACTGGCATCGCTACGCCTTCGCGATGGAGCTGGCGCGTGGTCGCCACGTGCTCGATGCCGCCAGTGGCGAGGGCTACGGTGCCGCGCTGCTGGCGCGTACGGCGACGTCGGTGGTCGGCGTCGACCTCTCGCCCGAGGCGGTCGCGCACGCGCAGTCGCGTTACGGCGGGCCGCGCTTGCGTTTCGAGCAGGGCGACGTGCTGCGCCTCGAGGGCATCGCCGATGCCAGCCTCGACCTCGTCGTCAGCTTCGAGACCTTGGAACACGTGGACGAGCACGACGCCTTGCTCGCGGCCTTCAAGCGCGTGTTGAAGCCTGAAGGCCTGCTGGTGATCTCCACGCCGGACAAGCACACCTACACCGACCTCGCCGGCCAGCAGAATCCGCACCACGTCCGCGAGCTGTACCGCGAGGAGTTCGAAGCCCTGCTGTCGCGGCACTTCGCCCGCCACCGTCTGTATGGCCAGCGCGTGGTCACGCATTCGATGCTGTGGCGTCTCGACGGCGGCACCGGGGCGATCACCACCTACACGCAGGACGGCGATGACGTGTTCGGCGGCATGCGTGCGCTGCCGATGTACCACGTGGCCGTGTGCGCCAAGCGCGGCGAGGCCCTCGCCGGCCTGCCCGCGCTGTCCTGCTTCGCCGATGCGCAGCAGAGCGTGTTCGCGCACTACCAGCAGGTCATCCGCGAGCTGATGCTCACCGATCGCTACGCCCATACCTTGCGCGAGCGGTTGCGCGCGGCTGGACTGCCGGACGGCCCTTGAACCCGAATGCCGTCGACGCTGTCGTCGTCAGCTACGACAGCGCCTCCACCATCGACGCCAGCCTGCGTGCGCTGCTCCTGCAGCCGGAGCTCGCGAGCGTGCGCGTGGTCGACAACGGCTCCCGTGACGATACGGTGCGTCGCGTCGAGGCGATGGCCGCCGGCGATCCCCGCATCGTCCTGATCCGCCAGCCCGACAATCCCGGTTTCGCGGCCGGCTGCAATGCGGGCGCCTGTGCCGTGGCGCGCGGCGAACCGTCGCCATGGCTGCTGTTCGTGAATCCCGACCTGGAACTCCCACCCGGCGCGCTGGCCCGGCTGCTTGCGCACGCGTCGGCAATGCCGCGGCTCGGTCTGCTGGGGGCCGATTTGCGCGATTCCGCGGGGCAGCAGGACCCGGCCGCGCGCCGTCGCGATCTCTCGCTTTCGCGGATGCTGCTCGCCGCGGGCCGGCGCGGTGCGCTCGACGTCGAACCGGACGACATGCTCGTCGTGCAGCCGGTCGACACCTGCTCGGGCGCGCTGATGCTTGTTCCACGCGCGGCGTTCGATGCCGTCGGCGGCTGGGATGCGGGCTACCGTCTGCACGTCGAGGACCTCGATTTCTGCCGGCGCCTGCGCGCTGCCGGCTTCGTCGTGGCGGTGGCCAACGACGTGCCGGTGCTGCACCACCGTGGCGTATCGAGCCGTGCCCGGCCGTTCTTCGTCGAATGGCACAAGCATCGCGGGCTGTGGCGCTACTGGTGGCGCTTCGAAGCCCGCGGCGCGACGGCCCTGCTGGCGCCGCTGGTGCTGGCGGCGCTTGCGGCGCGGCTGCTGTTCTTGGCGTGGCCGGTGGCTGCGCTTCGTCTCGCTCAGCGGTAGCGGTTGATCGCGTCGCGCGTGTCGCGCGCCACGCGGGCCGCGGCTTCGGCGAAATCCGCGTCGCTGCTGGCGTAAAGGATGGCGCGCGAGCTGCTGATGATCAGGCCGGTGCGGTCGGCGTTGAGGCCGTGTTTCAGCACCGCTTCGACATCGCCACCCTGTGCGCCGATGCCCGGCACGAGAAGCGGGATGGACGGACCGACAATCGCACGCACTTCGCCAAGCTGTTCGGGCCACGTGGCGCCCACGACCAGCGAGAGGTTGCCGTTCGCGTTCCAGTCGCGCGCGGCCTTCTCGGCAACGCGCTGGTAGAGCGGGCGCACGCTGCCATCGGCGCCGGCCACCGGCAGATCCTGCAGGTCGGCCGCCCCCGGGTTCGAGGTGCGGCACAGCACCACCACGCCCTTGTCGGCGCGCTCGAGGTAGGGCGCCAGCGAATCGCTGCCGAGGTAGGGGTTCGCCGTCACGGCGTCAGCGCGGAAGCGGTCGAAGGCCTCGCGGGCGTAGTTCAGCGCGGTGCTGCCGATGTCGCCGCGCTTGGCGTCGAGGATCACCGGGATGCCGGGGTGCGCCGCATGCACGTAGGCGATGAGCCGTTCCAGCGCGTCCTCGGCACCCTGCGCCGCGAAGTGGGCGATCTGCGGCTTGAAGGCGCAGGCGTACTCCGCCGTGGCGTCGATGATCGCCTTGCCGAAGGTGAAGACGCGGTCCGGATCGTCGACCAGCGTCGAGGGGTAGCGCCCCGGCTCCGGGTCGATGCCGACGCAGAGCAGGGAGCCCGAGGCGGCCCAGCGGGCCGCCAGCGTCGCGTTGAAGCCGGTCGCCGCGGCGGCCATGGGCTTACTTCAGCGCCTTGAAGCGGATGCGCTTCGGGGCGGCGCCGTCGGCACCGAGGCGACGCTTCTTGTCTTCCTCGTACTCGCGGTAGTTGCCCATGAAGAACTCGACGTGCGAATCGCCTTCGAAAGCGATGATGTGCGTCGCGATGCGGTCGAGGAACCAGCGGTCGTGCGAAATGACCATCGCGCAGCCCGGGAACTCCAGCACGGCGTCTTCCAGCGCGCGAAGCGTTTCGATGTCGAGGTCGTTGGACGGTTCGTCGAGCAGCAGCACGTTGCCGCCCTGCAGCAGGGTCTTGGCGAGGTGCAGTCGGCCGCGTTCACCACCCGAGAGCGAGCCGACCATCTTCTGCTGGTCCTGGCCCTTGAAGTTGAAGCGGCCGATGTAGGCGCGCGACTGGATCTCGACACCGTTGATGTTGAGGATGTCGGCGCCGCCCGACACTTCCTGGAAGACGTTGTGGTTGCCCTCCAGCTTGTCGCGGCTCTGGTCGACGTAGGCCAGCTTGACCGTCGAGCCCATGGTGATCGTGCCGCTGTCCGGCTTTTCCTGCCCGGTGATCATGCGGAACAGCGTCGACTTGCCGGCGCCGTTCGGGCCGATGATCCCGACGATCGCGCCGTTCGGGATGATGAAGCTCAGGTCGTCGATCAGCACGCGGTCACCGTAGGCCTTGGTGACGTTCTTGAACTCGATGACGTTCTGGCCGAGGCGCTCGCCCGGCGGGATGAAGATCTCGTTGGTCTCGTTGCGGCGCTGGTAGTCGACCGACTGCAGCTCCTCGAGGCGGGCGAGGCGCGCCTTGCCCTTGGTGCGGCCGCCCTTGGCGTTCTGCCGCGACCACTCGAGTTCCTTCTGGATCGCCTTCTGGCGCGCCTTCTCGGAGTTCTCTTCCTGCTTCAGGCGCTCGTCCTTCTGCTCGAGCCACTGCGTGTAGTTGCCCTTCCACGGGATGCCGCGGCCGCGGTCGAGTTCGAGGATCCACTCGGCGGCGTTGTCGAGGAAGTAGCGGTCGTGGGTGACGGCCACCACGGTGCCCGCATAGCGGGCGAGGAACTGCTCCAGCCACTCCACCGATTCGGCGTCGAGGTGGTTGGTGGGTTCGTCGAGCAGCAGCATGTCGGGCTTCTGCAGCAGCAGGCGGCAGAGCGCGACGCGGCGCTTCTCACCACCGGAGAGCTTGCCGACGATGGCATCCCACGGCGGCAGGCGCAGGGCGTCGGCGGCCACTTCCAGCTGCTGCTCCACCTGGTGGGCGTCGCCGGCGGCGAGGATGGCCTCGAGCCGCGCCTGTTCTGCGGCGAGCTTGTCGAAGTCAGCGTTCTCTTCGGCGTAGGCCGCGTAGACGGCGTCCAGCTGAGCCTGCGCGCTGAAGATCTCGCCGAGGCCTTCCTCGACGGCTTCGCGCACGGTGTGCTCCGGATTGAGGCGCGGCTCCTGCTCGAGGTAACCGACCTTGATGCCGGGCTGCGGGCGCGCTTCGCCCACGAAATCCTTATCGACGCCGGCCATGATGCGCAGCACCGTCGACTTGCCGGCACCGTTCAGGCCGAGCAGGCCGATCTTCGCGCCGGGGAAGAAGGACAGCGAGATGTCCTTGATGATCTGGCGCTTCGGCGGAACGGTCTTCGAAACACCGTTCATGGTGTAGATGTACTGCATGTCTCACTCCATTCAGACGCGCCCGGCCGCGGCGGCGCCGGCGGCGGGAGGGGGCATACGGGGACGGCGCGAGTATACCGGAGGCCCGTCGGGCCCCGGCCGCGCGCTGAACGCCGCTGGCCGTTCAGGCGGCTGGCAAGAATCGATTCAGCCGCCGCCGCCGATGCTCGATGCGCACCCCCTCGATGCACCCCACGGAGGCTCCGCATGACTCTCGCCACCTTCCCCCGACTGGCCGCCGCCATCCTGCTGGGCGCCGCGATGCTCGCGTCCTCCCCGGCCGACGCCGGGCGCCGTGACCGCGGGTACGACCACCGTTACGAGCATCGCGACTGGGATGATCGCGACTACCGGCAGGGTTACCGGGACGGCCGCCGCGACGACCGTCGCTGGGAGCGCCGCTCGGATCGCCGCTGGGAGCGCCGTTGGGAGCGCCATGACGACCCCCGCGACTGGCGCCGCGACCATCGAGGCCGGGTGGTCTACCGTGAGGTCTACCCGGTGCCGGCCTACGGCTACGGCCCGCCGCCGCGCCATTACGGCCCGCCGCGCTGGGCCCGCGGACATCGCATCCACGATTACGGCTGGGCGCCGACCTACGTGGTCGTCGACTACGACCGCTACGGCCTCCGCCACCCGCCCCGCGGCCACCACTGGCGTCGCGACGACCGTGGCGACTGGCTGCTGGTGGCGATCGCCAGCGGCATCATCGCGGACGTGGTCTTCGGCCATTGAGATCGCCGGCGCGCGCCGCCGGTTGACAGGAAATTGCGAATTCCGTCACGCATTTCTTGACCCCGGGCCGGGCCGGAGGGGACAGTGATCCACCTCCCGCCCGCTGTGTGTTTCCCCCGTGTTTCAAGGACGAAATGCCCCCTCGCTCGCCGAGTCGCGTTCGCTTGCGGACGTCTTCATCGCGCGATGCGAAGCGGCCCCCGATGCACCGATCTATATCGATCTGGACGACGACGGTCGCCCGGGGGCGACGCTGTCCGGCCGCGCCTTGGCGGGCCGTGCGGCCGCATTCGCCGCTCGATTGGCCGAGACCTCGGCCGTTGGTGATCGCTTCCTTCTCCTGCTTCCGCCCGGCCTCGACTTCGTCACGGCGTTCTGGGGCTGCGTGCTGGCCGGGCGCGTGGCGGTTCCCGTGCCGTCCCTCGATGCCGCACGGCTGAAGAATGCGGCACCCCGGCTGCGCGCCATCGCGCTCGACGCCCAGGCGGCCTGCGTGGTTCTCCCTTCCTCGCTGGCCGAACGCTGGTTGGCGACGGACGGGCTCCCGGAGATGCCACTGCTCGCGATGGCGCCGGCCGCCGTCGGCGAGGCCGAGTGGAGCCCTGCCGCCCGGGCGGCAAACACCGATCCCGACGCCACCGTGTACCTGCAGTACACCTCCGGCTCGACGCGGGCGCCGCGCGGCGTCGTGATCGACTCGTTCAACGTGCTGGCGCAGTGCCGCGCTATCGGCGCGACGGGGGGAATAAACGCGGAGAGCCGCATCCTGAGCTGGCTGCCGCACCACCACGACTACGGGCTGGTGCAGGGCGTGCTGCTGCCGGTGTGCAGCGGGGCGACCGGCCACCTGATGTCGCCGATGGCCTTCCTGCGCCGGCCGCTGCGTTGGCTCGACGCGATCGCTCGTCTTGGGATCACCCACAGCGGGGCGCCGAACTTCGCGTATGCGGCCTGCGTGCGTGCACTGGCGGCCCACTCCGGATGGCAGGGCGATCTCCGCCACCTGCGTTCGATGAGTTGCGGCGCGGAACCCATCCACGCACCGACGATGGCCGCCTTCGTGGAGGCCTTCGCGCCGCACGGCTTGTCCGCGGGTGCGATATCGCCCGCCTACGGCATGGCCGAGGCCGTGTTGGCCATCACCGCGGTGCCGCCGGGCGTCGGTGTGACGGTGGGCGCCGACAGCGGTCGTGGTGCGCTGGTCTCCTGTGGGCGGCCGTTGCCTGGCATGCGGGTCCGCATCGTCGATCCCGAGTCGCGACGGGGCTGCCCGGAGGGCGTCGAAGGCGAGATCTGGGTGGCGGGCGACAGCGTGGGTCGCGGCTACTGGGGGGATGCCGCGCTCAGTGCCGAGACGTTCGAGGCTTTCGATGCCGCGGGCGAAGGGCCCTTCCTGCGCACCGGCGACCTCGGGCACCTGGTGGCCGGCGAGCTGGTCGTCACCGGGCGTCTCAAGGACCTGCTGATCGTCCGCGGGCGCAACCTGCATCCGCAGGACATCGAGTGGTGCGCACAGGCGGTCGATGCGGCGATGCGCACGGGCTACGGAGCGGCCTTCGCCGTCGCCGGAGAAGACGGTGACAACGCGGTGCTGGTGCAGGAGCTCGAGCGGACGGTTCCCGAGCTGGGCCCGCTTGCCCAGGCCGTCCGGCGTGCGGTGGCCGACGCCTTCGACCTGCCGCTGGCTGCGGTGGTCTTCGTGCGCAGCGGCAGCTTGCCTCGCACGTCGAGCGGGAAGATCCGTCGGAGCGCCTGCCGCGAGGCCTATCTCGCCGGCCAGCTCACCGTGCTGCATGTCGATGCAGGCGCCGCGTCGACGCCGGTCGAGGAAGCCCTGCCGAGGCCGGGGGTGGAAGCGGCGCTGGCCGAGCTGTGGCGTGAGTTGCTGCGCGTGGAGCGGGTGGGGCGGGGCGATGCCTTCATCGCCCTCGGTGGCGACTCGCTGCGTGCCACCCAGCTCGCCTCGCGGATCGGCGAGCGCTTCGGCGTGTCACTGGGGGTCGACTGGGTGCTGGCGCAGGCCGATCTCGCAGGCATGGCCGCCGGCATCGCGGCCGCAAGTCGCGCCGATGGAACCAACGTTCCTGAGGCGTGCATTCCGCGCATCGCTTCGCGGGATCGGGCCCCGACCTCGTTCTCGCAGCGGCGCATGTGGCTGGTGCAACAGCTCACGCCGGGCACCACCGCGTACAACATGGCCTTCGCCTTCCGCATCCGCGGCCGGCTCGACGTATCGCGCTTCGCCGCGGCGCTGGCGGCGGTGGCCGATCGCCACGACGTATTCCGCATCTACCTGGCCGTCGACGGCGACGACGTGTGCCAGCGAATTCATGCCCCCTTCGCGACGCCGATGGCGCTCCACGATGTTTCGGCGCTCTCGCCCGCGGCGCGGGACGAAGCCGCGCGCGCGTGGCTCGAAGCGCGCATCCGCCAGCCCTTCGACCTCGCGCAGGCCCCGCTGCATCACGCGCATCTCGTCCGGTTCGCCGACGACGAGCACGCCTTCCTGTGGGCCATACACCACGCCATCGGCGACCTGTGGTCGTTCGGCGTGCTGTTGCGCGAGCTCTCGTCGGCGTATGTCGACCTCGACACCTACTGCGCACGGCCCTTGGCGCGCCTCGATTACGTCGATTTCGCGTCCTGGCAGCGTTCCCCCGAGCGCGAAGCGGCGATGGCGCCCCAGCTCGAACGCTGGTGCCGACGGCTTCAGGGCGTCGCGCCGGTCGACCTGCCGGCCGATCGCCGCCGCATCGGTGCCCCGAGCGGCCACGGGGGCCGCGTGACCGTGGCCCTGGATGCCGGGTTGCGAGGGGCCTTGAAGGCCTTGTGCGGGCAGCGCGGGGTCACGCCGTTCATGGCCTTGCTGGCGGCGTACCAGGTTCTGCTGGCCCGGGTGAGCGGGCAGGGCGACGTGGCTGTCGCCACGCCTATCGCCAACCGCCATCGCCTCGACGTCGAAGGGCTGGTGGGCACCTTCGTGAACACGGTGGTGATGCGCACGGAGCTCGCCGGCAATCCGCGCTTCGACGTGCTGCTACAGCGCGTCCGCGGCGTCGCCCTCGAGGCCTACGCCGACCAGGATGCCCCGTTCGAACGGCTGGTCGCCCGATTGGCGGCGGACCGCACCGCCGGCGACATGCCGCTGGCGAACGTGATGTTCAACCTCGTCAGCGTGCCGTTCGACGCCCTCGCGCTCGGCCCGCATGCCATCGAGGCCTTCGATTTCGACCGCGGTGGCGCCCAGTTCGACCTGTCGCTGAGCGTCGACCTCGACGTGTTCGCGCAGGTGCACCTGGAGTACGCGGAGGACCGTTTCGATCGCGCCCGCGCGGAGGCCTTCGTCGAGGCCTACCTGCACCTGCTTGCCCAGACGGTGGCCTCGCCGGAGCTGCCGATCGAGGCCTATGCGATCGACGATCGTCTGCGGCGATCAGCGGTCGACGAGGAAGCGGTGTCCGCCATGGCGGACGATGCGGCCGATCCGCTGCCGCGGACGGCGAGTGGCGCCGAGGACGAGGCGGCCATCGACGCCTTGGCGCAGCGCCTGACCGCGCTGGCGCAGGAACTGCTGCCCGATGCCGAGGGGGACTACAGCTTCTTCGATGCGGGTGGCCACTCCCTGCTCGCGCTCCGCTACGCACGGATGGTGGAAGACGAGTTCGGCGTTCGCCTGTCGCTCGTGGCGATGGCGCGGAGCAGCCTGCGTGGGCTGGCGGCCGAACTCTGGCAGGCCGGTGCCGGGCGCGCAGGGCCGCCGTGAGCCCGGACCGGCTACGCCTGCCCGATCGCGCCTGAATTCGCCTGCCGGCCGCCCGGCAGCGGGCGACGGATCGCCGCGCCAGCCGCCCACGCTGCGCCCTTCCGTGAATCCTGGAGGTGCCCCATGCGTCTTGGACGCAAGCTGCTGGCCATCGGTGGCCTGATCCTGCTGCTGCTGATCCCCCTCGCCCTGCTGGATGGGCTGGTCGACGAACGCCAGCAGCGCGCGGCCGAAGTCGTCGCGGACATCGCCCAAGCCAGCGCGAACGCGCAACGCATCACCGCGCCGCTGCTCCGGCTGGAGGTGGAGCGCGTGGTGCGGCGGATGGAGCGCGTCGGCAGCGATGAACGCGCGCCTTCGCAGCCGGTCGACTACACCGAGGTCGAAACCCTGCTGGTGGCGGCGGATGCGGTCGACGTGAACGCCACGCTGGGCACGGAGACCCGCCAGCGCGGCTTGTTCGACGCCCGGATCTTCCAGCAGAAGGCCGAGATCAGCGCGCGGTTCCGCGTGCCCATGCCGCGCGAGGTGCCCGGACAGCTCTCGATGCGCCTCCGCGATGCGCGCTGGGTGCTGGGCCTTGGCGACAACCGCGGCATCACCGCGCTTACCGTGAAGGCCAACGGTCGTGCCCTGCAGCCGGAGCCGGGCACCGGCGTGGCTTGGCTCCCGGAGGGCGTGCAGGCGGCCATTCCGGGCGTCGCGACCCCCGGCGCGGTCATCGAGACGGCGGCGACCTTGAACCTCACCGGCACCAGCCAGCTGGCCTGGTTGCCCGTGGCCGAGGACTTCCGCTGGCGGCTGGCCGGTGACTGGCCGCACCCGCGCTTCGCCGGATTCGCGCTGCCCGTGCAGCGTGAGGTCCGCGCCGACGGGTTCAGCGCCGACTGGCGGCTGTCGTCGCTGGCCAGCCAAGCGCCGCAGCGCCTCGCCGCCTGCGGCCCGGAATCGCACTGCCCGGGGCTGGACGCCACGGCCGTCAGCCTCGAACTGCTGGACCCGGTCGACCGCTACCTGATGACCGACCGCGCCATCAAATACGCGCTGCTCTTCCTCGGGCTGGTCTTCGGCGCGGTGTTCCTGCTGGAAGTGCTGCGCGGGGCGTCCGTGCACCCGCTGCACTACCTGCTGGTCGGGCTCGCGCTGGCCCTGTTCTTCCTGCTGCTGCTGGCCTTGGCCGAGCATCTGGGCTTCGGTCTGGCTTATGCCCTGGCGGCCGGGGCGTGCATCGCCCTCATCGGCTACTACCTGAGCGGGGTGTTGGGCGGGGCGAAGCGCGGCCTCGGTCTCGCGGCCCTGCTGGGAGCGCTCTACGGCGCCCTCTACGGCCTGCTGCAGTCCGAGGACCACGCCCTGCTGCTCGGCGCCGTGCTGCTGTTCGGCGTTCTGGCCGCCACGATGGTGCTGACCCGGCGCATCGACTGGGCGCAGCTGGGCAGCGCACCGCCGCCGGTGCCGTGAAGACCGCCCCGGCCTGCATTCGAATGCGGGCCGGGGGGGCGGCGGCCGGGATGGGGGGAGGGGAGCGGCTACAATGGCGGCTTCCCTTCGCCCGAGGCCCGCCCGATGTTCCCGAGCAGCATGCGCATTGCCGATTACGACACCGAACTGGCCCAGGCCATGGCCGCCGAGCGGCAGCGCCAGGAAGACCACGTCGAGCTGATCGCCTCGGAGAACTACGCCAGCCCGCGCGTGATGGAAGCTCAGGGCTCGGTGCTGACCAACAAGTACGCCGAAGGCTACCCGGGCAAGCGCTACTACGGTGGCTGCGAATACGTCGACGTGGCCGAGAAGCTCGCCATCGAGCGCTGCAAGGCGCTGTTCGGCGCCGACTACGCCAACGTGCAGCCGCACTCGGGTTCGCAGGCCAACCAGGGCGTGTTCATGGCCCTCCTGCAGCCGGGCGACACCATCCTCGGCATGTCGCTGGCCCACGGCGGCCACCTGACCCACGGCGCCAAGGTCAACGCCTCGGGCAAGCTCTACAACGCTGTGCAGTACGGTGTGAACGAGCAGGGCCTCATCGACATGGACGAGGTCGAGCGCCTCGCCGTCGAGCACCAGCCGAAGATGGTCATCGCCGGCTTCTCGGCCTACTCGCAGGTGCTGGACTGGGCGCGCTTCCGTGCGATCGCCGACAAGGTCGGCGCCGTCCTGTTCGTCGACATGGCGCACATCGCCGGCCTCGTCGCTGCGGGCGTCTACCCGAACCCGCTGCCTTACGCCCACGTCGTCACCAGTACGACGCACAAGACCCTGCGCGGCCCGCGCGGCGGCATCATCGTGATGAGCAAGGCCGGCGCCGGCGACAAGGCCGAGGAACTCGAGAAGAAGCTGCAGAGCATCGTCTTCCCGGGCATCCAGGGTGGCCCGCTGATGCACGTCATCGCCGGCAAGGCCGTGGCCTTCAAGGAAGCGCTGGAGCCGGAGTTCAAGGCCTACCAGCAGCAGGTGGTGAAGAACGCGCAGGCGATGGCGAAGACCCTGATCGCCCGCGGCTACAAGATCGTCTCCGGCGGTACGCAGAACCACCTGATGCTGATCGACCTGATCGGCCGCGAGGTCTCGGGCAAGGACGCGGAGGCCGCGCTCGGCGCCGCGCACATCACCGTCAACAAGAACTCGGTGCCGAACGACCCGCGTTCGCCCTTCGTCACGTCGGGCCTGCGCATCGGTACGCCGGCGGTGACCACGCGTGGCTACGTCGAGGCCGATTGCGTCGAGCTCGCGAACTGGATCGCCGACGTGCTCGATGCGCCGGCCGATGGCGCCGTGCTGGAGCGCGTGCGCGCCGCGGTGACGGCGCAGTGCCGCAAGTACCCGGTGTACGGCTGAGCCGCTGACGCATGCATTGCCCCTTCTGCCCGCACGAGGACACGCGCGTGATCGATTCGCGCGTGGCCGAGGACGGCAGCAGCATTCGTCGCCGGCGGGAGTGCCCGGCCTGCGGCGAGCGCTTTTCCACGGTCGAGCAGGTCGAGTGGCGCCTGCCGGCGGTCATCAAGAGCGATGGCCGCCGCGAGCCCTTCGACGAGCGCAAGCTGCGCGTCAGCTTTGAAAAGGCCCTGCAGAAGCGCCCGGTGCCGGCCGAGCAGATCGATGCCGCGGTGTTCGCCGTGGTGAACGAGCTGCGCAAGAGTGGCGAACGTGAACTGCCGTCGCGCCGCGTCGGGGAGTTCGTGATGGCGCAGCTGAAGCTGCTCGACCAGGTGGCCTACGTGCGCTTCGCCTCGGTCTACCGCAGCTTCGAGGACGTGCAGGATTTCCGCGAGGAGATCGAGAAGCTGCAGCGCGACCTGCCAGCCGCGCAGACCCTCGACCTGCCGCTCGAGGACACGGCGCCGAAGCCGGCCAAACCGAAGAAGGGATGAGCGCCGGCGCGCGCTGGCGACTCGTGCTGGCGGGCGAAGCCCTCGACCGGCTTCCCACCCTGGCCCGTTGGCATCACGCCGAGTGGGCCGGGCTCTATGCCGATTGGTCGGAGGAGCGGGCGCTGGCCGAACTGCTCGAGGCCGCCCGCGCCGAGGCGCCCGTGCCCACGACGCTGGTGGCCCTTGCCGACGACGGTGCTTTGCTGGGCTCGGTGAGCCTCGTCGCCGAGGATTCGCCGGACCTGCGGGCCTTCGAGGGGCCGTGGCTCGCCAGCCTGTTCGTTCGGCCCGATGCCCGTGGCCGAGGCCTGGGCGAGGCCCTGGTCCACGCCCTCGTCGACCACGCGGCGCGGGCTGGCCTGGCGCACCTGCGCCTGTTCACGCCTCAGCACCGGGCGTTCTACGAACGGCTCGGCTGGGTGTACGAGGCGACGGCGCGAAGCGCCGGCCAGTCCGTCGATGTCCTGGCCCGCGTGCCGTAGGCTTCCCCCATGCCGTTCTCCGAACTCGACCGCCGCCACATGGCCGAGGCCCTGCGCCTCGCTGCCGAGCATGCCTTCACGACCAAGCCGAACCCGATGGTCGGCTGCGTCATCGCGCAGGGCAGCGAGGTGGTGGGGCGTGGCGCACACCAGCGCGCCGGCGAGCCCCATGCCGAGGTGTTCGCGCTGCACGAGGCCGGTGCGCGTGCCGTCGGCGCGACGGCCTACGTGACGCTCGAGCCCTGCGCGCATTTCGGCCGCACACCGCCCTGCGCCGATGCGCTGGTGGCCGCGGGCGTGATGCGCGTGGTCGCGGCGATCCGCGATCCCTTCCATGCCGTCGCCGGCCGCGGCTTCACCGCGCTGCAAGCCGCGGGCATCACCGTCGAGCACGGCCTGCTCGCCGAGGAGGCCGAGTGGTTGAACCGCGGCTTCCTGATGCGTGCGCGCCAGGGCCGGCCGTGGGTGCGCGTGAAGCTGGCCATGAGCCTCGACGGCCGCACCGCGATGGCCAGCGGTGAATCGAAATGGATCACCGGCGAGGCCGCGCGCGCCGATGTGCAGGCCTACCGGGCGCGCGCTTCCGCCATCCTCACGGGCCTCGGCACGGTGCTGGCCGACGATCCGCGGCTCACTGCCCGCGTACCCGAGGGTGTCGAGGTGGTGCCGCCGATGCGCGTGGTGCTCGACCACCACGGCGCGCTGCCGCGCGCCTGCAGTCTGCTCGATGGCGAAGCACCGACGCTGGTGGCGCATGCCGACGACATCGTTCCCGATTACGGCCCCACCGTGGAGGGCTTCGCCGTTCCGCGCCGCGACGGCCACCTCGATCTGCTCGCTATGCTCGCGCAGCTGGCCACGCGGCAGGTGAACGAAGTGCAGGTCGAGGCCGGCGCCACGCTGGCCGGCGCCTTCCTGCGTGCGGGTCTCGTCGATGAACTGCTGGTCTATGTCGCGCCCGTGCTGCTCGGCGAGCGGGGACGCCCGCTGTTCGGCGGGCTCGGCATCGACCGCATGGACGACCGTCTGGGCCTCGAACGCCTCGAGGTGCACGCCTTCGACGACGGGGATTTGCGCCTCACCTACCGGCCGAAGCGCTGACGATGCCGGCGCGCCTGCACTTCTTCCGCGAGCGCGCGCTGGTGCTGACACGAACCGCGGATTCGGGCTGGCACGCGCACCGGGCGCTGCAGGCCATGGTGGCCTTGGACGACAGTTTCAGCGTCGAACGCGAGGGCGGTGCGGCCAGCGAGCGCCGCTTCGCGGCCTTCGCCCCTATGGAAGGGCACCGCATCCGCGGCGGCGACACCCTGATCGCCTACCTGTTCTTCGATGTCGGGCCGCGCGCTTGGCAGGCCTGGCGCGATGCCGGCGGCGAAGCCCGGGCGCCGGAGCCCGCCCTGCTGGACGCCCTGCGCGTGCTGGCTCGACCCGGCCACGAGGCGGACGTCGGCGCGGTGGAAGCGCTCGCCGCGCGCTGGTGCGCCGAGTGCTGGCCGGGTTTGGCGGTGCAGGCCCCCGCGGACCCAAGGCTGAAGCGTGCGCTCGACGCCCTCGAGGCCGAGCCGCTCGCGCCGTGGACGCACCGCTCGCTGGCCGAACGTGCCCACCTCTCGCCGAGCCGGTTCCAGGTGTTGTTCCGCGAAGCGACCGGCCTGCCAGTGCGCAATTACCTGCTGTGGCGGCGCCTGCTCGAAGCCACGGCGCGGCTGCAGGCCGGGGAGGGCGTGACGGCCGCGGCGCATGCCACCGGCTTCGCCGATGCGGCGCATCTGTCGCGCAGCTTCCGACGGATCATCGGCGCGGCGCCGTCCTCGCTGCTGCCGGGGCGTTGACCGCCTCCTTGCCGGGATCCTTGGGCAGCGCGCGCTGACCGGCGTTCAGTGCGCTGGTTCAAGCGCTGTCGGCCGCCGCCGCCTAGCCTGAGCCGCATTCCCGAACCCGCGCGCCCGCCAATGAACACCACTGCCGCCGACCTTCCGCAGCCCCGCGAACGCCGCCGTATCGACGTGCTGGTCGGCCAGTACGCGGAATCGCACCGCCACCCGACCAATGTCGCCGTGCATTGGGTCTGCGTGCCGATCATCGTCTGGTGCACGCTGGCCCTGATGTTCGTCGTGCATCCGTGGCTGTGCTACGCCTTCGTCGCCGCCTCGCTGGCGTACTACCTGCGCCTGTCCGTGCCGATGGCGGTGGTGATGGCCGGCTTCACGGCCGCGTCGGTGGCATCGTTCTTCGTCGTGCCGCACGTGGGCTGGGTGGCGCTGGCGGCCTTCGTGGTCACCTGGATCGCCCAGTTCATCGGCCACAAGATCGAAGGCAAGAAGCCCAGCTTCATCGAAGACCTGCAGTTCCTGCTGGTCGGCCCGCTGTTCCTGCTGGTGAAGGCCTTCCGCAAGGTCGGACTGCCCTACTGAGCCCCTTGCGGCGCGGTTTTGCGGCCCCGCGCAACGCCGCGTTGCCACCACGGCGACGCCCAGCCCGGGGGCGCTCCCTATAATCGCGGGCTGCCCTTACCGGACACCCCGATGTTCACCGGATTGATCCAGGCCGTCGGCCGCCTCGTCGACCGTACGCCCCTCGGGGGCGACGTGCGCCTGCGCTTCACCGTCGGCGCCATGCCCTTTGGCGACGTGCAGCTCGGCGAATCCATCGCCTGCAACGGCGTCTGCCTGACGGTGGTCGCCTTCGACACCGCGCACTTCGACGCCGATGTCTCGACGGAAACCCTCGCCCTGACGACGCTGGGCGCCCTGCCCGTGGGCGCGGCCGTGAACCTCGAGCGCGCGCTGCGCGTCGGTGACCGTCTTGGTGGCCACCTCGTCAGCGGCCATGTGGATGGCGTCGGCGCGGTCGCCGCGGTGCACGACGACGCCCGCGGCCAGCGCTGGCGCTTCGGTGCGCCCAAGGCCCTGCTGCGCTTCATCGCGCAGAAGGGGTCGATCGCGGTCGATGGCACGTCGCTGACGGTGAACGCGGTGGATGACGCCGGTTTCGAGGTGATGCTGGTGCCGCACACGTTGGCGCACACCGGCTTCGGCACGATGCCGACCGGCACGCCGGTCAATCTTGAAGTGGACACGGTGGCGCGCTACGTCGCCCGCCTGCAGGAAACGGAGGGTTGGGCCTGACGGGCCTTCCCTCTTGCCGATCGGACGCGCCGATCATCCGTTCCGCCGCATGAAGCTCCGCTTGCAATCGAATCGCAACAGCGCACCAATCGTCCTGCGTCTTTGGCGCCGCACGCTCGTCTCTGGGCTTCCGGCGAAGTCCGGCCCTGAGGGCCGAACGTCGGACGACCACGGTGCCGGCCCGCCGTCCGGCAGCGAAAGCAACGGAGAAAGTCGATGAAAGCAAATCGTTTGTTTGGCCCGTTGGTCTTGGTCGCCCTTTCCGGCACCTTTCTGGCCGTTGCTTCGGGCGCCTCGGCCCAAGCGGGCTCCACTCCGGCCGATCCGGTCGCCCAGGTCGAGGAGAGAAAGGCCAACTTCAAGACGCTTGGGCGGGCGATGAATACCCTCGATACATTCGTCAAGGGCGAGGGCGGCACGGCCGAGGACGCCCGAGCGGCGGCGGCCACTCTTGCAGAGACCGGGCGCCGTATCGGTGACTGGTGGCCTGAAGGAACGGCTGTCGGCGTTGGTGATAGCGAAGCAAAGCCCGAAATCTGGACGAAGAAGGCGGAGTTCCTCGCCCTCCAGAAGCGCTTTGAGGCGACACTCCCCGGTCTGGTGCAGGCCGCCGCCACGGGCGATCGGGCCCGCATCGGCGCGGCCCTCAATGCCGTGGGCCGCGAGTGCGGGGCCTGCCACGACAGTTACAAGCTGGACTGATCCCCATGACCGCCCCGGCTGATTCCGAGCGGTCTCCTTCGCCCACGTCCGAACGGTCCCTTCGCGTTTGGGACCTCCCGGTCCGGGTCGTCCACTGGGGGCTGGTCGTTTGTCTCGCCGGCTCCTGGTGGACGGCGGAGAACGAGGATTGGGAGCGCCATCTGCTGTTTGGCTATGGCGCACTCGGCTTGGTGGTGTTCCGTGTCGCCTGGGGGATGGTCGGAAGCGAGACCGCGCGCTTCCGGAGTTTCGTTCGCGGTCCGGCAGCCGTCCTCGCGCACCTTCGCGAACTCGCCCGCCCGGGGCCGCTTCCGGCCCATCCCGGGCACAATCCCGCCGGCGCGCTGGCCGTGATCCTGCTGCTGCTTCTGGTGGGTGTGCAGACGCTGTCCGGGCTGTTTCTCTCCGGCGGCGATCTCTTAGTGGTCGAAGCCCCCTTAAGCGGCTGGGTCGGCACGTACGTGACGCGCTGGCTGGGGGACGTGCACGAATGGGGGTTCACCTTGTTGCAGGCGGTGGTCGCCTTGCACATCGTGGCCGCGCTGGGCTACGCCGTGCTCAAGCGCCGCAACCTCATCGTGCCCATGCTGACGGGGCGCGATGCCGATCTGCAGGGACCCGCGCCGTCCATGGCGCCTTTGTCGCGCGCCATCGTCCTCGGGGCCCTCGTCGCCGCGGGCGTCTGGGCGCTGGTCCGCTTCGCCTGATGCCTTCGAGCAAGGCCGGCGGTGTTTCGCGACACCGCTGGCCCATCCTCATCGGGCTGATCAGAAACGGCCGTTGAACGAGAGCAGCACGCGCGTGTTGCGATTCAGCGCCCGCGATGCCGAGCCCGCGACCACGCCGTCCGCCCGGCTTCCGGCATAGAAGACGCGTTCCCGGCCGATGTCGTACTCGTTGGCGTTGTCGACCTCGAACCGGAACTTCCCGCGTGCCACCGCATACTCCGCGAACAGACCCAGCGAGGGGGTTTCCCCGAAGCGCAGGGTCTGGTCATAGAAGTAGCGCGTTTGGCTCGACGACCAGTCCACGTTCGCCCCCCAGGCGAAGGGCGAGTCGAGGACGTCATGGCGCAGCGCGAGTGCGTGCTGCTGCTCCGGGGCCCAGACCTGTCCGGGTTTCGGCTGCAGGCGCCGTTGCAGGCCGGTGATCGGGTCGGTGACGCGGCTGTGCTGGTACGTCCCGGCATACGTGAGCGTGACCTCCCCGGAATCGCCGAGCGGGAGCATTTTCTCCAGAGGCAGGCTCAGGTCCAGCGAAACCCCCCATTCGCGGCCGCGGCCGATGTTCCCCGGGCCGTCGACCACCGACACGATCGCGCCCGTGCCGTCGCGAATCGTGATCGGAACCAAGTCCTGCGTATCGTCGATGTGCGCCACCCATCCGCGGACTTGGCCACTGCCCCTGCCCAGCCACGCGCGACGCAGCGTTGCCGTCAAGGTCGAGGTCCGTTGCGGCACCAGGTCGGCATTCCCGGCATCGACCAAGGCGCCCAGGCCGAGATCGACAGACGTCGCGTAGTCGTTGAAATCAAGCTGCGCCGCCCGTCGTTCGAAGCGCAGGTCCAGGGTCGTGGCAGGGTCGAGCGTCCACGTCGACACGAGGCGGGGCTTCCAGAACAGGAACCGTCGGCTGGCCGACGCGTCGCCACGGACGCGAAGCGTCGATCGCTCGGCGATCATCGCGGCCTCGATCTTCCATGTCGGACGGATCGACCACACGTCGGAGATGAAAGGTTCAATTCGGAGTTCGCTGACATCGACGTTCGACGCGGGCAGCGGGGGAAGGCCCGCGATCGCGCTGGTGAAGCGGCCGCGAAGTTGGTTGCGGACCGCCTCGACGCCGAACTGGATCGAATGGCGGTCGCCGGCGGCGACGGTGTTGCCGATCCGCAGGATGGCTTCATCCTCGCGGTTGTCGTTGCGTGAGCTCTGCGACAGTGCGGAAAGGCCCGGTCCAGACCGCGAAAGATCGTTGCGGGACACGATGTCGTACCTACTGAACAGCCCCACCAGCTTGGTGGTGATCGATCGCGTGGGGCTGAACTCAAGGTCCGCCCCCAGCTCGAAACCGTCGCGGTTCGTCGGCGATCCGCTTTCGAGCACTTCCCGACCCTGCAAGGCCCCCTGCGGGTTGAAGACGTCGCTGATCCGGACCGTCGTGTACGAATCACGATCGAGCTTTGCATTGACCCCCCAGTGCGCTGATCCCACGGCGCCGCGGACGGTGCCGGTCACGGCGGTTTGCCTGCTGTCGCTGTCGATGCCGATCCCCAGAATGCGATCGGCCCGGCGTGCGGCGTCGTAGTTCGTTTCGGCCCCGGACAGCTGGTACAGGTCGTTCCGGTAATCCAGGCCGAGCTCGAACTGCGTTCCTCTCCGCTCGAAGGACAGCGAAGACTGGCCGAACGGCCGGGCGATGCCGTCCTCGTCGACGCCGAGGCCCAGCGTGTAGGTGCCGTTGGCCCCGGTGCTCGCACTCCGGACGACATTCACGATACGGCTTTGGCCTTGCGCTTCCTGGTTGACGCCGGCGCGCTCGACCAGCTCGATCCTCGTGACGCGATCGGCGGGGATGCGGGCGAGGAGCGTGCGGATGTCGTCGGACTTGGTGGACGGCCTTTTGCCATCGATCAGGATGTTGCCGGCATTGGTGCCGAAGCCGCGTTCCGTGCCGACTTCGGCGATCGTGAATCCTGGGACGCGTTCGACCATCTGCAGGGCGTTCACCGGCGCGGACGAAGCGAAGAATTCCGGTTCAAAGATGCGCGTTCCCGCTTCCGTTGCCGAGGCATCCTCGGCCTGCGCGAGTGTCGGTGGGCTGAGGGCGAGGGCGATGGAAAGCGCCAGAAGGTTGAGGGCGCGGTGGCGATCCGGTGACGCGGGCATGTCGACGTTCTCGTGCAGGGTTGGTGCATGCACGATGGCGTCGTGGAATTTCGGGAGAATGCGCTCTCGATTGCGGGACCGTTGCGCGCGGGCCGCGTTGCCTTCTCGTTCAGTTGATCGACTTCGCGATCGTCAGCGTCGCGCGGGCCCCGCCGCCCGCGGCATCGTCGAGCACGAGCGAGCCGTGATGCGCCCGTGCGATCGCCTGCACGATGGCAAGGCCAAGGCCCGTGCGTTTGCTGCGCTCTCGGGTCGCGGAGTCGCCGGTGACGAACGGCTCCTTGAGCGCCTCGGGATCGCTGACCGGCCAGCCGCGACCGTCATCGACGACGATGATCCGGCATTGATCGCCGACGTCTTCCACCGTGATGGTCACCCGGGTGGCGCCAGCGTGCTGGATCGCGTTCTCGACCAGGTTGGAGATCGCCCGTTCCAGACGGGCGGGATCGGCGTCGGCGATCACCCGCCCTCTGCTCTGTCGCGTCAGGTCCACGCGGTGTTCCTCCGCCATCGGCTCGAGGCAGTGGATCACCGCATCGACGACGTCGTCGACCGACGTCGGGGCGCGCTCAAGCGAGAACCCGATGCCCTGGCTGTCGCAGAGCATGCTCAGGTCGCTGGCGAGGCGCTCGATCTGCGAAACCTGGCCGAGCAGGCTGTCGAAGAACACCCCATCGGCGACGAACACCTTGTCCTTCGCGCCCATCAATCGGGCGCGGATCACCGCCAAGGGCGTGCGCAGTTCGTGCGCGATGCCGTTCGACCGCAGGCGGAGGTCGCGATCCGCGGCGGCCAGTGATTCGGTCATGAGCGCGAAGTCGCCGATCAGGTCGCCGACCTCGCGCGGACCGGAACGCGGCGGCAGCAGCGCGGTGTCGCGCGATCCACCGGCGATCGCCCGGACGGCCCGCGACAGTCCGATGATCGGCGCGGCGATGCCACCCGCCAACTTGAACGCCAAGGCTCCGCCGATCAACGCGGTGGCGACGATCACGGTGGTCAGGGCCGCGTGGTAATTGAGGTTCCAGCGCTCGATGCCATGCTGGCTCTCGAAGGAGCGGACGATGCCGGAGCAACTTCCGTAGGCCTCGGTGAGCTTGCGCAACGTCTCCTGCTCCTGCGCCGGCAGCGATGCCATGAAGAGGTAATCGCGCAGCCAGTACAGCACGTCGGGGACGAAGGCGGCGATCAGGGCCGCCGCCACGCTGATCGCGATCGCTAGGCAGGCGATTTGCATCCGCAAGGAATTCATCATTCGATGTCCAGCCTGTAGCCTTCACCGCGGATGGCGACGATCCTGACCGAGTCGACAATGGCGATCTTGGCGCGCAGTCGGCTGATGTGGGCGTCGACGCCCCGGTCGGCCGCCACTTCGCTCAGCACGGCATCGCCCAATTCTGCCCGCGTGAACATCCGGCCCGGGCGACGTGCCATGGTCGTGAGGAGTCGGAACTCCGTCGGGGTCAGGTTGATCAGCTTGTCGTTGGCGAACGCACGCCGGCTTTCGACTTCGATGCGCAGCCCCCCGTGGACGATGGGCGGGGTCGATGCAAGTTGCTTGGCGCCCTCCTGCCGGCGCAGCACGGCCGCGGCGCGTGCGACGACCTCGAGCGGGTTGAAGGGCTTGACGATGTAGTCGTCCGCACCAAGCCGGAATCCCGCGAGGCGGTCGATGTCGTCCCCCAAGGCGCTGATCAGGATGATTGGCGTCCCCGCGTCGCTTTCCCGCTCCGACACCAGAACCGAGAGGCCGTCTTTGTTTGGCATGCGGATGTCGAGGAGGATGAGGTCAGGCCGCCACCGATGGGCTTCTTCGCTGGCGATCCGGCCATCGGGGGCGACCCTGACGATGGCGCCTTCTTTCGCCATGTAGGCGCGAAGAACATCCGCCAAGTCCGGTTCGTCCTCGGCGATGAGAATCTTGCGGCCTTCGAGCGGGTTCTTCACGGACGTTCCGGACGACGTTGGGTGCAAGCATTGCTCAGGGGACCCCGGCGGTAAACGCCATGGGCGTGGTGATGCTATCGCTAGAGCCGATCAGCGTCTGCCAGAGTGGCAGAGCCGGGAGAGAAAACGGTGATGCTCGGCGCATGCACTCCAAAGGACGCCGCGTTGAACGCGAGCATGGCTTTCACCGAGTATCGCTGTCGTGCTTGATGCTGGCGTCCACGCCGCCGAACCACGCCATGCCGGAATCGCCATAGATCGACGCACCCACAAGCACGGTGTTCGTTTCGGGCGGCAGCCTCAGCTCGATGCTGTGGCGACGAAAGCGCTTGTCGGCCGGCAGGTCAAGCTCGTATGAGTTCGCATAACCAATGCTCCTGCCTTCCTTGTCAAAGGCGCGGGCCCACACGCCGACTGCGGCGGTGGCCGTGTCGCGTGCTAGCCAGCCTTCAATGACAACCGTCGCGCCATTGACCCGATCACCACGCAGGCGTTGGACGATGCCGGCATAGGGTGCGCCCTTTGCGAACGTGACTCTGAGCGAGTTCAAGCCATCTCGTGTCACGGCAGGGTCGGATGCGACCTCGACCGCCGTTCCATCCAGACTCCATCCACGGGGTGCGCCTGAGGCATCGACCGCCTGCAGCGTTGGATTGGCGACAAGAGGGGGCGATGCCGTTTGCGCCGCCACGAGAATGGAGGGGTGCGCGCCGAGCGTTGCGACCATCATGAGTACGAGCATGCGCAGCAAGGTGGATCTCCTGGTGAAGCCCGGCGTGAAGAGCGAGTGCAGGCCGCGACGTCTGGGCCGGAGTCGGGGCGAGCGGCCACGGTGGCCAGCCGGAGTGGAGCTTGCTTGCGAAGCGTCCCGTGAGGATTGAGGCGGTATTGCGATTCGATTGCGAGGCGCGCGGAGCGGACACGACGATGGCGTGCCAAGTCCCCAGCTCGGCGTGAGGGTAAACTTACGCCCCCGACCCGCGGCGCCTTCCCGGGTATCCCCAGAGAACGGCGTTGGTTCGCCTGACTCGCCCGACGTAAGCGGAGAGGTCCACGATGGCTGGTGTTGGTTCTTCCACGGAGCCGAATTGCTTCGCGACGATCCCCGAGATCCTCGAGGACATCCGCGCCGGCAAAATGGTGGTCATCGTCGACGACGAGGACCGCGAGAACGAAGGCGACCTCATCATGGCCGCCGAGTTGGTGCGGCCGTCCGACATCAACTTCATGGTCACGCACGCGCGCGGCCTCGTGTGCCTGTCGCTGACGCGCGAGCGCTGCCGCCAGCTCGGCCTTGGCCCGATGGTGGTGAGCAACACCTCGCCGCACCACACCAACTTCACGGTGAGCATCGAGGCCGCCGAGGGCGTCACCACCGGCATCAGCGCCTACGATCGCGCGCACACCATCCGCACCGCGGTGCGCCCCGACGCCGCGCCCGAAGACCTCTCGCAGCCGGGGCACATCTTCCCGCTGATGGCCCAGCCCGGCGGCGTGCTCACGCGCACTGGCCACACCGAGGCGGCCAGCGATCTTGCGATGCTGGCCGGGCTGGAGCCAGCCGGCGTGCTGGTCGAGATCCTCAACCCCGACGGCTCGATGGCGCGCCGCCCCGAGCTCGAGGTGTTCGCCCGCGAGCACGGCTTGAAGATCGGCTCGATCGAGGACCTCATCCGCTACCGGCTCGCGACGGAACACACCGTGGAGCGCGTCGACGAGCGCGCCATCGAGACGGCGCATGGCCCGTTCCGCCTGCTCACCTATCGCGACCGGATCTCGCGCGAACTGCATTTCGCCCTGGTGCGCGGCACGCCCTCGGGCGACCGACCGACCCTCGTCCGCGTGCACGTGAAGAACCCGCTGGCCGACGTGCTGCGCTGGCGCCGCCCGGATTTCGGCGGCTCGGCCGACGAGGCCATGGCGCGCATCGCCGCGGAAGGCGAGGGCGTGCTGGTGGTGCTGGCCGACGCCGTCACCCCAGACGCCCTGCTGGCGCGCATCACCGAGCAACCCGAGGCCGGCACGGGCAAGGTGCAGGAGTGGCGGCGCAACGGTGCGGGCTCGCAGATCCTTGCCGACCTCGGCCTGAAGCACTTGCGCGTGCTCGGCACGCCGCGCAAGCAGATCGGTCTCGGTGGCTACGGCCTCGACGTGGTCGAGTACCTGCCGCTGCGCTGATCAGGGCGCCGCCGCCTCCGGCGACGGCGCGACAGTCGGCACGACGACGAGTCGCACGTCCGTGCCCGGGGCCCGGCTGGCCCAGCCGGCCTGCAGTCGAGCCGAAGCGTCGGCATCCAGCGCGACGTCGGCGATGACGTGCACCAACAGCACGGGCGCCGGCGTCGATTCGCCGTCCTGGCCCACGCCGGCGCTCACCGAGACCGACTCTGCCTCGGGGAACTGCGCGCGCACCTCGGCCAGCAGCTCGCGCTCGAGGCGTTCGCGGGCCCGCAGGGGTTCGAGCTCGGCTTCGAGCATCACGAGCCGCTGGCGGGCCTCGTCGAGCTGGCCGTCGCGATTTGCCGTCTGCTGCGAGCGGAGGAGCTCCTCGATGGGTTTCATGTCCGCGGCATGGGCGCTGGCGTCGCGAACGTCCACGCGGGCCGCCCCTTGGCCCTGCGCCTGCAACTTGCGCTGGATCTCGCCCCGCAGCGCCTCCGGCGCGAGGTCGCCGGTGATCGCGAGGCGCAGCGTCTTGGCCTTCCCGTCGACCTGGGTCGCGAGCACCACGACGCGCGGATCGTCGCGGTAGTCGGCCAACACCCGGCCCGCCGCGGCTTCGAAGCGCTCGGCCTGCACGAGGCGCCACGCGAGGACGCCGCTGGGCACCGCCATCAGGGTCGCGACGGCCATGATGATCCAGCGGTGCCGGCGCGCCGTGCGCGCATCGACGTCCACGCGCTGCGGCAGGCCGGCGATCTTGACGAACACCAGCGTCGAGAGCGCGATGAACACGCCGTTGATCGCGAAAAGGTAGAAGGCCCCGCTCGCGTACTCCCAGTTCCCGTTGGCGATGCCATAGCCCGCGGTGCACAGCGGCGGCATCAACGCGGTGGCGATGGCCACGCCGGGCACCACGTTGGGCACCGACTTGCGCGTGTTGGCGACCATGCCCGCCGCACCGCCGAAGAAGGCGATCAGCACGTCCCAGAGCGTCGGCGAGGTGCGCGCGAGCAGTTCCGAGCGGGCCTCGGAAAGCGGCGAGACGGAGAAGTACAGGATGGCCGTCACCAGGCTGATGCCGGCCATCAATGCGAGATTGGCCGCCGCGCGGCGGATCAGCGGGAAATCGTTGATGGCCGCGCCGTAGCCGATGCCGACGATCGGGCCCATCAAGGGCGAGATCAACATCGCGCCGATGATGACGGCGGTGGAGTTCACGTTCAGGCCGATCGACGCGACCATGATCGCGAAGATCAGCACCCAGAGGTTGGCGCCCACGGCGTTCACGCCCTGGCGGATCTGTGCGTCGATGACGGCCGGATCCTCCTGGTCGTAGCGGAGGTCGAACCGGCGGAGCAGGGGCGAGAGGCGATCGGCCAAGGCGGGCTCCAGGCAGGGGCGCCGCGCCATCCTCGGTGGCCCCGGCGGCGGGGGCAAGCCCCGCGGAGGGCGGCTCGGGGCCCGGAGGGCGTAAACTACACGGCCGTCCGCTTCCCGACCCACCCATGCCCCGTTTCGAAGGCGACCTCCGGCCGCACCCGTCCGGCCGCTACGCCATCGTCGCCAGCCGCTGGAACCCGAAGATCACCGACGTGCTCGTCGATGGCGCCCGCAAGGCGCTGGTCGACAACGGCGTCGGGGCCGAGCGCATCGACGTCGTCCGCGTGCCCGGTGCCTGGGAGATTCCGCTGGCCGCCGCGGCGATCGCCGAGGCCGGTGGCTGTGCGGCCATCGTCGCGCTGGGCTGCGTGGTCCGCGGCGACACCCGCCACTACGAGCAGGTGGCCGATGGCTGCTCCGATGCGCTGATGCGCGTGCAGCTCGATCACCGGCTTCCGGTGGCCAACGGCGTGCTGGCGGTCGAGGCTTATGCTGATGCCGAAGCGCGCGCCGGCGGCGCGATGGGCAACAAGGGCGAGGAGGCCGCGCTGGCCGCCCTCGAGATGAGTGACCTCCTGAAACACTGGCAGAAGACCACCGCATGAAGCCGATCCGCACCGATGGCATCGATCCCGCCGCGCGTTCGCGCGCGCGCCGCCGCGCCCTGCAGGCCCTGTACGCCTGGCAGGTCTCCGGCACGTCGATCCCGCAGGTCATCAACCAGTTCCAGCACGAGCAGGACATGGAAGTGGCCGACCAGGAGTACTTCGAGGCGCTGGTGAAGGGCGTGGCCGATCACCGCGCAGGCCTCGACGAGCGCCTCGCCGTCTACCTCGATCGTGGCATCGAGCAGGTCGACCCGATCGAGCGCGCCGTGCTGCGCATCGCCGCCTTCGAGCTCCTGCACCGCGTCGACGTGCCGTACCGCGTGGTCCTCAATGAAGCCATCGAGACCGCCAAGCGCTTCGGCGCCGACCACGGCCACACCTACGTGAACGGCGTGCTCGACCGCGCCGCGGCCGAGTGGCGTCCCGGCGAGGCGGCCCAGGGCCGTCGCTGAGGCACGCGGCTTGCACCGCGCCGGGCATGGCTGAATTCGCCCTCATCGATCGCCTCCGCCAGCGCGCCGGGTCCCGCCCGGACGTGGCGCTGGGCATTGGCGACGATGCCGCCCTGATCGAACCGCCGAAAGGCCAGCAGGTGGTGCTGGCCGTCGACACCCTCGTCGAAGGCGTGCATTTCGCGAAAGGCGTGCCGGCCTCGGCCATCGGCTGGAAGGCGCTGGCGGTCAACCTGTCCGACCTCGCGGCGATGGGCGCCGAGCCCGCCGTCGCCCTGCTGGCGCTGACCCTGCCGACGGACGACACCGCCTTCGTCGACGAGTTCGCGACCGGCTTCAGCGCATTGGCCGACACCCATCGCGTCGCCCTCGTGGGCGGTGACACCACGCGCGGCCCGCTGGCCGCGAGCGTCACGGTCATGGGCTATGTACCGAAGGGCAAGGCGCTCACCCGCGCCGGTGCCGAAGCCGGCGACGACCTCTGGGTGACCGGCACCCTCGGCGATGCCGCCGGCGCCTTGGCCCTGTGGAAATCCGGTATCCCGATGCTGCGCACCGGCGTGTTGCGCGAGCGGCTCGACCGCCCGGCGCCGCGGCTCGGTGCGGGCCTCGCGCTGCGCGGTCTCGCCACCGCCTGCATCGACGTGAGCGATGGCTTCCTCGCCGACCTCGGCCACATCCTCGCCATGAGCGGCGTCGGGGCCGATGTCGAGGCCGACGCGCTGCCGCTGTCCCCGGCCTTGCTCGACGCCTTCCCCGACACCACCGCGCGCCGCGCGCTGCAGCTCAGCGGCGGCGACGACTACGAACTCTGCTTCACGGCACCGGCGAAGAAGCGCGAGGCGGTGCAGGCCGCACTCGACGCCGTGGCCACGCCGGCCACGCGAGTGGGGCGCATCACCGAAGGCGCCTCATTGCGCTTGTTCGACGCCGATGGCCTGCCCCTGGCGCTGCCGCCGCGCCGCGGCTACGTGCATTTCATCGAGGGCGGCGCATGACGGTGCTGCCGGTTGGCACGCGCCGACGAATGATGCGGCACCCCCGCGGATGGATCGCCGCCGGTTTCGGTGCCGGGTTCTCGCCCAAGGCCCCGGGGACGGTGGGTTCGATCGTCGCCATCCTGCCTTGGTGGCTATGGATGCACGACCTCGCCCCGCGCGATTACGCGGCCGTGCTGATCCTCGCCTTCGCGGTCGGCGTGTGGGCCGCGCGCTGGGCCATCCGCGAAAGCCGTATCGAAGACCCCTCGCTCATCGTCTGGGATGAATTCGTCGGCATGTGGCTGGCGCTTTGGCTGCTGCCGCGCGAATGGCCCTGGGTGCTCGCCGCCTTCGCGCTGTTCCGCCTGTTCGACGTCTGGAAACCGTGGCCGGTGCGCTGGGCCGACCGTTCGCTGAAAGGCGGCTTCGGCACGATGGTCGACGACGCGCTGGCCGGCCTGATGGTCTTCGGCGTGCTGCAGGTGGCGTTGGCGCTCTGGCCGATGCTGCGCGGCTAGAGATCGTCGAGCGAAAACGCGCCGCGCACCCAGCGCGCTTCCTCGCCGCCATCGAACCCCACCACGTCAAACCGGCAGTCGCGCCGCGCGTGCCGTGGCTCGCGCTGCAGGTAGAGCCGCGCGGCGAGAACGAGTTTTCGTGCCTTGCGCGCGTCGACGCTGTCGAGCGCGTCGCCGAAGTCGCTGCGCCCGCGGCGGCGCACTTCGACGAACACCAGCGTCTCGCCGTCGAGCATCACGAGATCCAGCTCGCCGCCCTTGAAGCGGACACTCCGCGCCAGCGGACGCAAGCCGCGCGCCACGAGGAAGGCGAGGGCGGCCTGCTCACCGGCGTCGCCGAGCTGCTGCGCCCGGGTGCGCGTCGCTGCCTCGGGTGGGCCGGGTGTCCTTCGGTGCGGCGCATCCATGCGCGTTGTCCTTGGGGGTTCGAGGCTCAGGGCGTCGGCGGGGGCGTGGCGTCCACCGGCATCAGTGCGCCGTCCGAGGCGCGGCGCGTCACGCCGCCGCTGTACTCCGCCCAGGCCGGCACGCGTTCGACGATGCCGGCGGCATCGATGCCCAGCTCGCCCGTGGCACCACGCAGCTGCGCGCCGCCGCGAAGGGCGTCGAGGTAGGTCGCCACCCTCCAGGCGTCGAAGCCGAAGGCGAACAGGCGCGCGGCGCTGCCGCGGGCGTTGGGCAGGCGACGGCCGAGGCTTTCCGCATCACCGGGGCCGACGAGGTCGCCGAGCAGCCACGGCAGTTCCGGGTACTGCAGGCCGTCGAGCTCGCGATCCAAGCGCGGGTCGCCGCCGGACTGCACCAGCGAGGTGGCCAGCACCGGCAGCGCGGCGAGCCCGGCCTCTTCCCGCTGCGGCATCAGGATGCGCAGGGCCGGCGCGCGGGCCGCGACGAACAGCGCCTGTGCGCGCGTCGCGTGGGTTGCCAGCGTGGCCAGCCCCTCGGCGGCGTTACCGCCAAAGGCATCGATTGGAGCGACAGCCAACAGTTCGCCGCCCTCGGCCAGGAAGCGCTCGCGGAAGCCGGCCAGCGCGCGCTGCGCGCTGTCGTCGCCCTCGGCGATCGCCACCGCGCGTGTCAGTCCGCGCTCGATCAGGCGCTGCGCGACCGCGGCGCCTTCATCTTCGGGGGCGAGGGCGAAGCTGCCGCCGCCGGCCGTCGCCACTGGCGTGCGGTTCAGTGCCAGCCACGCGGCGGAGTTGATCGGTGCGGCGGCCAGCGCTGCCACTTCGTCGCGGCCGAGCGGGCCCACGAGCAGGTCGGCGCCCTCGGCCACGGCGCGGTCGCGCGCGGCCTTCGCGCCGTCCACCGTGCCCTGGGTGTCATGGAAGGCGATCGCCGGGCGCGTGCGCGATTCGGCGTAGTAGGCCGCCAAGAGGCCGTCGCGCACTGCGAGGCCGGCCGGCGCGAGTTCGCCGCTGAGCGGCAGCAGCACGGCCATGCGGCGTGGCGGGTGGTAGCCGTCCGAGGCTGGCGCCGGGCGATCCGCAGCGGCGGGCACCGCGGTGGCGCGGGTGATGGCCAGGCCGCGACGGCGTGCCTCGCGAAGGGCCAGCGGCAGCACCGCGGCGTCGTCGCCGAGGAAACCGGCCTGCTGTACGAGGGCCGCATCCGGCACCGACTTCAGCTGGCGCTCGGCGTTGCGCAATTCGGCGGCGCGCTCGCCGCCCTGCAGCAGCCCGGCGCGTTCCGCGAGCGCCGCCGCCATGCCGAAGCGGTCGCCGGTGGCATCGAGCGCGCGAGCGCGCAAGGCCAGCCAATCGGCCATCCGCCCGGCGGGCACGAGGGCGCGGTCCTGCTGCAGCAGTGCGAGGGCCTCAGGGCCGCGGCCGTCGTCCAAGGCAAAGCCGGCGCTGAGCAGGTCGTGGCGGAACTGGTCCTCGGGCGTGAGGCGCCGGCGTGGCGCCTCGGCGTGTTCGGCGCGGGCGCCCGGGGCATCCCCGGCGCGGCGCAGGGACTCCGCGGCGTTCAGGCGCGCCATGGCCATGTCGGCCCCGCGCGACGTGGCGGCGATCGAACGCCAGGCCTGCGCGGCCTCGGCATGGCGACCCTGGGCATCGAGCTCGCGGGCTTGCGTTTCCGCGGGCGTGGCCGGTCGCGACGTGGGCGCGCTGGCGCAGCCGGCTAGCGAAACAGCGAGGAGGGCGAGGAGCAGCCAGCGGGCCATGCGGGGGAATCTCGGTGAGCCGGGCCTAGAATGATACGGCTCACCGGGAGGACTCGATGTCGGAAATCGTCGCTGGAACGCTTTACGTGGTGGCGACGCCCATCGGGAACCTCGGCGACCTCACGCCCCGGGCCCGCGAGGTGCTGGGCGGCGTGACCGCCATCGGTGCGGAAGACACCCGCAACACCGCGGTCCTGCTGGGCCAGTTCGGCATCGGTACGCCTTTGATCGCCGTGCACGACCACAACGAGGGCGACATCGCCGCGAAGTTGGTGGCCCGGCTGCAGGCCGGCGACAGCCTGGCCCTCGTTTCCGATGCCGGCACTCCGCTGGTCAGCGATCCGGGCTACCGGCTGGTGCGCGCGGTGCGCGAGGCGGGCCTGCCCGTGGTGCCGGTGCCCGGCGCCTGCGCGGCCATCGCTGCGCTGAGCGTGGCCGGCATTCCCAGCGATCGCTTCTGTTTCGAGGGTTTCCTGCCGGTGAAGGGCGGTGCACGCCGCGAGCGGCTCGGCGAACTCTTGTCGGAAACGCGGACGTTGGTGTTCTACGAGAGTTCGCACCGCATCGAGGAATCGCTCGCCGACCTCGTCGCGGTGTTCGGCGCGGAGCGCGAGGCCACGCTGGGCCGCGAACTCACCAAGCGCTTCGAAACCCTGCTGGGCCCCACGCTCGGCGCGATCCAGCAGGCCGTGGCCAGCGATGCCAACCAGCGCAAGGGCGAGTTCGTGCTCGTCGTGCGCGGCAGCGTCGACCGCGAGGCCGCGCAGCTGGCCGAGGGCAAGCGCCTGTACGCGAAGCTCGCCGCCCACCTGAAGCCCTCGCAGGCCGCGAAGCTCGCCGCTGAGCTCAGCGGCGCGCCGCGCAAGGCGCTGTACGTGGGTGGCGATTCCGACTGACTGCTGCATTCCGCAGCCGTCGCGACAGCGCCCGTTCCGTTTCGGGCCGCGCTCGGCGCGTACACTGCGCCCTGACGGAGTCGGCCAGGCAGTCGCGTCGGGAGCAATCCCGCCGAGGAAAGTCCGGGCTCCACAGGGCAGAGTGCCAGGTAACGCCTGGGCGGCGCGAGCCGACGGAAAGTGCAACAGAGAATAGACCGCCGAACGGCCCGCAAGGGTGCGTGGTCAGGGTGAAACGGTGGGGTAAGAGCCCACCGCCTGCGGGGCCAACGCCGCAGGGCACGGCAAACCCCACTCGGAGCAAGACCAAATAGGGGTGCATTGGGTTGGCCCGGCCCGCACCCGGGTAGGTTGCTGGAGCCCCATCGCGAGGTGGGGCCGAGAGGAATGGCTGCCGGCACCGGCAACGGTGCTTACAGAACCCGGCTTATCGGCCGGCTCCGTCACCCTCTTCATCGATGGATGCAGGCGTGGATTACGTGTTCGACCCGGCCGCCCTCGCGGCCTTGGCCAAGGCGCGCGCGGTGGAGTACGCCGCGGCCGACCCCTATCCGCATGCGGTGTTCGACGGGTTCCTGCGCCCGGAAGCCGCGGAGGCGCTGGCGCGCGAGTTCCCGCGGCCTGAAGACCCGGTGGGTTGGGACCACTACGGCTACGAAGGCTTCGAGAAGAAGATCGCGACCTCGAAGGAGCAGTTGTTGCCGCTGCTGGTGCGCCGCACGCTGCAGGAGCTCAACACCGCGCCCTTCATCGAATTCCTCGAAGTGCTGACGGGCATCGAGGGGCTGATTCCCGACCCGCACATGCTGGGGGGTGGCATCCACCTGAGCCGCCCCGGCGACCTGCTGGGCATCCATGCCGACTTCAACTGGCATCCGGCGCTCAAGCTGCACCGTCGCATCAACCTGCTCATCTACCTCAATCCCGGCTGGGACACGGCTTGGGGCAGTGACCTCGAGCTGTGGGACACCGATGCCAAAGCTTGCGTGCGCCGCATCGCGCCGCTGATGAACCGCGCGGTCGTGTTCAACACGCGTAGCGACACCTTCCACGGCCATCCGCGGCCCTTGGCTTGCCCCGATGGCGTGTATCGGCGGTCGATCGCGGCCTACTACTACACGGCCGAGCGTCCGGCCGACGAGATCCGTGACCCGCACAACACGCGCTACAAGGGCCTGCACCTCGACTGAGTCCCGGCGACGCGCCAGGGCGTCGCGCTGCACTGCGGTTTGCCAAGCGAGGCCGTGGCGGCCACCCTTGCGGGTGCACTCGCCGCCAGGACGCTCGCCCATGTCGCTTCGCCCGTTGTCGCCGTTCCCGCGCGTCCTCGCGCTCGCCCTCACGCTGGTGCTCGCCGCGCCACTGCATGCGGCCCCGCCTTCGCCGGCCTCTGCCATCGGGGACCCGACGCCCGCGACGATCTCGAACAGCGCGCGTTTCGAAAGCACCGATCTCTTCGCGCTGGAAACCGCCGGTGATGCGCAGATCTCGCCGGACGGTCGCCGCATCGTCTACGTGCGCACGCGCTACGACGTGATGAAGGACCGGCCGGTCGCCAACCTGTGGATCGTCGATGCCGAGGGCGGACGTTCCGCGCATCGCCCGCTGCGCTCCGACGGCGACAGCCACCGCTCGCCGCGCTGGTCGCCGGACGGCACGCGCCTTGCCTTCATCTCCAACACCGACGGCAAGCCGCAGGTCTTCGTGCGCTGGATGGACAGCGGGCAGACCGCGCGCATCACCGACCTCGTCGAAGCACCGGGAGACCTCACGTGGTCGCCGGATGGCACGCAGCTCGCGTTCACCGCCTTCGTGCCGGCCCCGCCGGCGACGATGGCCACGCCGCCGGCCAAGCCCGAGGGCGCGGAGTGGGCCGATCCGGTGACGGTCGTGGATCGTGCCGTGTTCCGCATGGACGGCGAAGGCACGCTGCGCAGCGGCAGCACGCACGTGTTCATCGTGCCGGCCGAGGGCGGCACGCCGCGCGCCCTGACCTCGGGTGACGCCGACCATGGTGGCCCGCTGGCGTTCTCGCCGGACGGCCGCATTCTCTACGTCTCGGCGAATCGCCGCGATGACCGCGAACAGGCGCCGCTGGATTCGGAGATCCACGCCATCGACGTCGCCAGTGGCGCGCTGCGCACGCTGACGCGCCGCGACGGCCCGGACGTGAACCCGGCCGTGTCGCCGGACGGGACGCGCATCGCTTACCTCGGCTTCGATGATCGCCGCGTCAGTCACCAGCACCACCGGCTGTACGTGATGGATGCGGACGGCGGTAACGTGCGCGACCTGACCGACGAGCACGATCTCGATTTCGAGCAGCCGACCTGGTCGGCGGACGGCCGGAACCTTTACGTGGCCTTCGACCAGCGCGGCGTGCGCAAGCTCGCGCGCATCGCGATGGATGGCACGCTTGACGTGATCGCTTCGCCGCTCGGCGCCAGCGACGTCGGCCGCCCGTACACCGGCGGCGGGTTTTCGGTCTCGCGCGACGGCCGTTTCGCCTTCGTGCAGGCCTCGACCTCGCGGCCCGGCGACGTGGCCGTCAGCGACGCGCGCGGCCGCGTGCGCGCGCTGACCGCCATCAACGAGGATCTCTTCGCACACAAGACGCTCGGCCAGGTCGAGACGATCACCTGGGCCTCCTCGCATGATGGAAAAGAGATCGAGGGCTGGCTGGTCACGCCGCCCGGTTTCGATCCGTCGAAGCGCTACCCGCTGCTGCTCGAGATCCACGGCGGCCCGCACACGGCCTACGGCCCCGTCTTCAGCGTGGAAGTGCAGCGCTTCGCGGCGGTCGGCTACGTCGTGCTCTACGCCAACCCGCGCGGCAGCACGAGCTACGGCGAGGAATTCGCCAACAGCATCCACCTCGCGTACCCGGGCTTCGACTACGACGACCTGATGTCGGGCGTGGATGCGCTGATCGCGCGCGGCTTCATCGATACGAAGAATCTGTTCGTCACCGGCGGCTCGGGCGGCGGCGTGCTCACCGCGTGGATCGTCGGCAAGACCGACCGCTTCCGCGCGGCGGTCGTCGCCAAGCCGGTCATCAACTGGACCAGCTTCGTGCTCACGGCGGACATGACGCCGTACTTCCACCGCCACTGGTTCAAGGGTTTCCCGTGGGATTCGCAGGCCGACTACTGGGCCCGCTCCCCGCTGTCCTTGGTGGGCAATGTGAAGACCCCGACGATGCTCCTCACCGGCGAGGCCGACTACCGCACCCCGATGGGCGAGACCGAGCAGTACTTCCAGGCGCTGCGCCTGCGGGGGGTGCCCACCGCCATGGTCCGGGTGCCGGAGGCGTCTCATGGGCTGACGGGACGCCCCAGCCAGTTCATCGCCAAGATCGACAACATCCTGGCGTGGTTCGAGCGCTACCGGCAGCCCGCCGAGGAGTGAATCCAAGTAAAACAACGGCTGTGGATAAATACTTCAAGTAACACTTGAAGTATGGCGTAAGCGATTGATCCGCCAAGCGAATTTGCCTCCAAAAAGTCATTGACACTCCCCTGACGCGGGCCTACCGTGGGTGCCTGAGGGAATTTCTGGTTTTTTGTGGGAGAAGGTGGGGATCCACCGACGGGCATGTTCCAGGGCGAGACGGCCATCACGATTGACGACAAGGGGCGGCTGGCGATTCCGGTCGCCTTCCGCGATGTCGTCGCGCGTGAATGCGGCAACCGCCTCGTGCTCACCTACAACCCCTTCGACCAGGGCTCGCTCTACCTCTACCCCGAAGCCGGCTGGCAGGCCGTGCGCGACCAGATCGTCGCGCTGTCGCCCTTCGTGCCGGAGCACCGCGTGCTTCAGCGCATGCTCGTCGGTGCTGCCACGCCGCTGGAGCCGGATTCCGCCGGCCGCGTGCTGCTGCCGCCGTCGATGCGGACGACTGCCGGTCTCGAAAAGAAGGCCGTGCTGATGGGCATGGGCGGACGGCTGGAGCTGTGGAGCGAGCAGGCGCATCTCGCGCTGATGCGGCAGACCATCGGGTCGGCCGGCGTCAGTGCGGCGATGCAGGACTTGCGGCTCTAGTGCCGATGGCCAGCGCGTCCGCCGCACCGCCTTCGCAACATGTGCCGGTGCTCTGGGCGCCGGTGCTGGACGGCCTCGCCGTCAAGCCGTCGGGAACCTACCTCGATGGCACCTTCGGGCGCGGCGGTCATGCGCGCGGCGTGCTCGCGCAGCTCGGGCCGGAAGGCCGCCTGTTGGTGATGGACAAGGACCCCGAGGCGATCCGCGTCGCCAACGCGCTGGCCGCTGACGACGCCCGCGTGCGCGTTCGGCAGGCGAGCTTCGCGACGCTGGGCGAATGGCCGGAGGCGGCTGGTGGCCTCGACGGCGTTCTGTTCGACCTTGGCGTGTCCTCGCCCCAGCTCGACGAGGCCGCGCGCGGCTTCAGCTTCCGCAACGACGGCCCGCTCGACATGCGCATGGACCCGACGCAGGGGATGAGCGCCGCCGAGTTCGTCAACACCGCCGATGAAGCCGAGATCGCCCGCGTACTGTGGGTGCACGGCGAGGAGCGCCAGAGCCGGCGCATCGCCAAGGCCATCGTTGCGCGTCGCGCGGAGCGCCTGTTCGAGCGCACGGGCGACCTCGCCGACGTCATCGCCAAGCTGCTCGGTCGCGGCGACGGCAAGACGCACCCCGCCACGCGCAGCTTCCAGGCGATCCGCATCCATGTGAATGCCGAGCTCGACGACCTCATCGTTGGGCTCGAAGCCGCGGAGCGGGCGCTGAAGGTGGGTGGCCGTCTCGCGGTCATCAGCTTCCATTCGCTGGAAGACCGCATCACCAAGCAGTTCATCAACGAGCGGGCGAAGGCGCCGCCGTCGAATCGTCGTGCCGTGGTCGAAGTGGCGTTCACGCCGCGCCTGCGCGACGTCTCTGGCGCGATCAAGGCCGACGAGACCGAGCTCGCCGCGAACCCGCGCTCCCGCAGCGCGGTGCTGCGGGTCGCCGAGAAACTCGCGGTGCCGGGGGTGGCGGCATGAGCCTGCGCGCCTTCGTGCTGCTCCTGTTGCTCGGCCTGGTCGCCACCAGCGCGATCGCCGTCGTGCTCACGCGCCACCAGCACCGAGAAGCCTTCATCGCGCTCTCGAAGGCCGAGAACGAGCGCGACGAACTCAACATCGAATTCGGCCGGCTGCAGATCGAGCAGGCCACCTGGTCCGAGACGAACCGCGTCGAGCAGATCGCGACGTCGAAGCTCGGCATGAAGTTCCCAGAAGGCGCGGACGTGGTGGTGGTGCAGCCATGAGCCCGCGCGTGAAGCCCAACACCTTCGACCCGCGCGGCCGCCTGCTGTTCCTCGCCGCGGTGCTGGGCGCCTGCGGCTTTGCCATCGCCGCGCGCGCTGCGTGGCTGCAGCTGCTGAGCCCGGAGTTCTACCAGCAGCAGGGCGATGCCCGCTTCGTGCGCGATGTGCCGATCATGGCCTCGCGCGGCAGCATCCTCGACCGCAGCGGCGAGACGCTGGCCGCCTCGTCGCCGGTGGCTTCGGTGTGGGCGAATCCGAAGGAGACGCTGCAGCACTCGGAACGACTCGGCGACCTCGCGAAGGCCCTCGGCTTGCCGCGCCGCGAGCTCGCGCGCCGCCTCGGCGAGCGCGCCGACCGCGAGTTCGTTTACCTGCGCCGGCATATGAATCCCGATGCCGCCGCGGCCGTCGTCGCGCTGGGCATTCCCGGTGTGCACGAGCAGCGCGAGTTCCGCCGCTTCTACCCGCATGGCGAAGTGCTGGCGCACGTGCTGGGCAGCACCAATATCGATGACCGTGGCCAGGAAGGCCTCGAGCTCGCCTTCGACCCGTGGCTCACCGGCAGGCCGGGCAGCAAGCGGGTGATCCGCAATCGCCAGGGGCAGGTCATCGACGACGTCGATCTGCTGCGCCCCGCCGAGCCCGGCCGCGACCTCGTGCTCTCGATCGACCGTCGCGTGCAGTACCTCGCCTATCGCGAACTGAAGGCCGCGCTCACCCTGCACGGCGCGCAGAGCGGCTCGGTCGTGGTGCTCGACATCCCGACCGGCGAGGTGATCGCCATGGTCAACCAGCCGAGCTACAACCCGAATGCCCGTGCGCCGGGGCAGGAGTCGGCGCGCCGCAACCGTGCGGTGACCGACCTCGTCGAGCCCGGCTCGGTCATCAAGGCGTTCACCGTCGCCGCGGCGATGGAGAACGGCGCCGATCCGACGCGCCAGATCGACACCAATCCGGGCTTCTTCCCGCTGCACAACCACACCATCCGCGACGTGCGCAATTTCGGCATGGTCGACATGGCGCGGCTGCTGCAGAAGAGTTCGAACATCGCCTCGACCAAGCTGGCGCTGGAGATGAGCAACGAGCACTTCTACGACGTGCTCAACCGCTTCGGCTTCGCCCAGACCACCAACAGCGGCTTCCCCGGCGAAGCGGGCGGCCGGCTCGAAGCGCCGGGCGGCTGGGGCGAGGTGGAGAAGGCCACCATCTCCTACGGTTACGGCATCTCGGTGACGCCGCTGCAGGTAGCGCAAGGCTATGCCGCGCTTGGCAACGGCGGTCGCCTGCTGGCGCCGACCTTCGTGCGTGGCGGCAACGTCGCGCAGGGCAACGGCCGGCAGGTGATCGACCCGCAGATCGCGCGCAGCGTCGTCGGCATGCTCGAAACCGTGGTGGCGCCCGGCGGTACCGCGACGACCGCCGCTGTCGCCGGCTACCGCGTGGCGGGCAAGTCGGGCACCACGCGGCGCTCGGTCGCCGGTGGTTATGAGAAGCGCTACGTTTCGATGTTCGCGGGCATCGTGCCGGTACGGCAGCCGCGCTTCGCCATGGTGGTCGCCATCCACGACCCGAGCGCCGGTGCCTACTACGGCGGTGCCGTGGCGGCCCCGGTGTTCCACAGCGTAATGGACGGCGCGTTGCGCCTGATGGACGTGCCGCCGGACAACGTGCGCGGCTGGTTCGCCACGGCACCCGAGGACGCCACTCAGGAAATCGGCACCGACGGTCTCGTGCCGCTCGATGCACCGGCCACCGCCGAGCCGGCCGCGGGGGTGCAGCCGTGAGCGCGCTTCGCCTCGCCGACCTGCTGGCCGGGCTCGTCGACGTCCCGGCCGCGCTGGACGTGGCCGTGCCGCGGCTCGTCGCAGACAGCCGTCGTGTGGTCGGTGGTGATGTTTTCGTCGCCCTTGCCGGTGCGAGCACGCACGGCCTGCGCCATGCCGCCGACGTGCTGGCGAAGGGCGCGGCCGCGATCCTGCATGACGGCGAAGCGCCGGCCGACGTGGTGCTGGAAGGTGCCGCCGCGGCCCGCGCGATCGCCGTTCCGGGCCTGCGCGCCGCGCTGGGCGCGCTCGCCGATCGCGTGGCGGGCGAGCCGTCCGCCGCGATTCGCGTGGTCGGCGTGACCGGCACGAATGGCAAGACTTCGACGGTGCAGCTGATCGCGCAGGCCCTGGAACGCCTCGGCATGCCCGCCGGCACCATCGGCACGCTGGGCGCCGGCCGCGTCGGCCGCATTGTCGAAGGCGAGCGCACCACGCCCGACGTGCTCAGCGTCCATGGCCTGCTGGCCCAGCTCCGCGACGACGGCGCGCGCGCCGTGGCGATGGAAGTGAGCTCGCATGCGCTCGACCAGGGGCGCGTCGATGGCGTGCGCTTCGAAGTGGCGGTGTTCTCGAACCTCACCCGCGACCACCTCGACTACCACGGCACGATGGACGCCTACGGCGAGGCCAAGGCCAAGCTGTTCGCGTGGCCGACGCTGCAAGGCGCGGTGGTCAACATCGACGATGCCTTTGGCCGTTCGCTCGCCGCACGCCTGCCCGAGGCGATCCGCTGGACGGTCTCGGCGAACGGCGATGCCGCGGCGCGCCTGCGGGCCGAGGGCCTTGCCCTGACTGCCGATGGCCTTCGCTTCGATCTCGTCGAGGGCCGCGCGCGCGCCACGATCACCTCGCCGCTGCTCGGGCGCTTCAACGCCGACAACCTGCTGGCGGTGGCCGGTGCGCTGCGCGCCCTCGGCGTCGCGTTCGAAGCCGTCGCGGCGGTGCTGCCGACGCTCGAACCCGTGCACGGGCGCATGACCCGTCTCGGCGGCGGCGCGAAGCCGCTGGTGGTGGTCGATTACGCGCACACGCCGGACGCGCTGCAGCAGGCGCTGCTCTCGCTGCGCGGTCACGTGCACGGCGCGCTCGCCTGCGTGTTCGGCTGCGGTGGCGAACGCGACCGCGGCAAGCGCCCGCAGATGGCCGCCATCGCGGAGGCCCACGCCGACCGCGTCACCGTCACCGACGACAACCCGCGGGGCGAGGATGGCGATGCCATCGTCGCCGACATCCTCGCCGGCTTCCGCGTGCCGGAACGCCACACGGTGGTGCGTGACCGTCGTGCGGCGATCCGCGCCGCGGTCGGCGCCGCCGGCCCGGGCGACGTGGTGCTGCTGGCCGGCAAGGGGCACGAGCCCTACCAGGAGATCGCCGGCGTCAAGCACGCGTTCGACGACGTGGCGGAAGCCCGCGCTGCGCTGGAGGCCTGTGCATGAGGCCGATCGCGCTCTCCGACGTCGCCCGCTGGACCGAAGGCCGGCTCATCGGCGAGGACACGACCGTCGCGGCCATCTCCACGGACACCCGCGCCATCGCGCCGGGCGCGCTGTTCGTCGCGCTGCGTGGCGAGCGTTTCGACGCCCATGATTTCGTCGCCCAGGCCGAAGCCGCCGGCGCCGCCGCGGTGATGGTGAGCCGCCCCGTCGAGACCGCGCTGCCGCAGGTGCACGTCGCCGATACCGAAGAGGCGCTGGGCGAACTCGCCGCCGGCCTGCAGCAGGGCCGCCCGGCCGTGGTGCTGGCGCTCACCGGCAGCAACGGCAAGACCTCGGTGAAGACGCTGCTGCACGGCATCCTCGCCCGTGCCGGCCGCGCCCACGTGAACCCGGGCAACCTCAACAACGAGATCGGCCTGCCGCTCGCCGTCATCGGCGCGCCGGAAGACGCGCAGTTCGCCGTCTACGAGATGGGCGCGGGCAAGCCGGGCGACATCGCCTATCTCTGCAGCATCGTGGCGCCGAACGTGGCCTTGGTGAACAACATCGCCGCCGCGCACATCGAGCGCCTCGGCAGCCTGCACGGCATCGCCGAGACCAAGGGAGCGATCTACGAAGCGCTGCCGGATGACGGCATCGCTGTAGTCAACGCTGACGACGCCTTCGCGCCCTACTTCATGCAGCGCATCGGCCATCGCCGCGTGCTGCGCTATGGCATGGAAAACGATGCCGACGTGCGGGCTCGCGAGGTCCGTCTCGACGGCACCGGCAGCCGCTTCGTCCTCGTCACTCCGGCTGGCCGGGCCGACATCCACCTGCCCCTGCCGGGCCGCCACGCCGTGGCGAACGCGCTGGCCGCCGCAGCGATGGCGCTGGCCGCCGGTGCCGGCTTCGAGGCGATCGTCGCCGGCCTGCAGGGTGCCGAACCGGTCAAGGGCCGTCAGGTTGCTCACGCACTGGCGAACGGCAACGTGCTCGTGGACGACAGCTACAACGCGAACCCGGGTTCGCTCGCCGCAGCCATCGCCACGCTGGCCGGGAGCGGCGGGGCGTGGCTGGTCCTCGGCGACATGCGCGAGCTGGGCCCCGAGGGCCCGGCACTGCACGCCGAGGCCGGTCGGCAGGCGCGTGCGGCCGGCCTGAAGCAGGTCTGGACCATCGGCGCGCTCGCCGCCGAGACCAGCCGCGCCTTCGGCGAGGGCGGCCGGCATTTCGATTCGCGCGAGTCGCTCGTGCAGGCGTTGCGCGAGGCGCTCGCCGGTGCCACGGGCGTGCGTTGCCTGGTGAAGGGTTCGCGCGGGAGCGCGATGGACGTGGTAGTGGCCGGGGTTCTGGCCAAGGAGGGCGCCAATGCTGCTTGAGTTGCTCCGTTGGCTGTTGCCCGGGTTCGGCCTGTTCGAGTTCATCACCATGCGCGCGATCGTCGGCGCCGGCACCGCGCTGGCCCTGTCGCTGTGGATGGGGCCGTTCGTCATCGAACGCCTGCGCGCACTGAAGAGCGGCGGCCAGCCGATCCGCACCGACGGCCCGCAGAGCCACTTCAGCAAGGCCGGAACGCCGACCATGGGCGGTGCGCTGATCCTGCTGGCCGTGACCCTTTCCACGCTGCTGTGGTCGGACCTCTCGAACCGCTACGTGTGGATCGCGCTGGCGGTGATGCTCTCGTTCGCGCTGATCGGCTGGTTGGACGACTGGATCAAGATCGTCCGCCGCGACCCGAACGGCCTGAAGTCGCGGCACAAGTACGCGCTGCAGTCGGTGTTCGGCCTGATCGCCGCGGTGGTGCTGTTCGCGACGGCCGACCATCCCTCGAACACCACGCTCTACCTGCCGCTGCTGAAGAACTTCGCGCTGCCGCTGGGCGCGATGTTCATCGTCGTCGCCTACTTCTGGATCGTCGGCTTCTCGAACGCCGTCAACCTCACCGACGGCCTCGATGGCCTGGCGATCATGCCGGTGGTGCTGACGGCCGGCGTGCTCGCCGTGTTCGCCTACGCTTCTGGCAACGCCGTGTTCGCCGAGTACCTCGGCATGCCGCGCATCCCCGGCGCCGGCGAACTCGCCATCCTGTGCGCGGCCATCGGCGGCGCGGGCCTCGGCTTCCTGTGGTTCAACACCTATCCCGCCATGGTGTTCATGGGCGACGTCGGTGCGCTCGCGCTGGGCGCCACGCTGGGCTGCATCGCCATCATCGTCCGGCAGGAGATCGTGCTGGTGATCGTCGGCGGCATCTTCGTCATCGAGACCCTCTCGGTGATGGCGCAGGTCGCCTCGTTCAAGCTCACCGGGCGACGCATCTTCCGCATGGCGCCGATCCACCACCACTTCGAGCTCAAGGGCTGGCCGGAGCCGCGCGTGATCGTGCGCTTCTGGATCATCTCGGTGATGCTCGCCCTCGTCGCACTGGCGACGTTGAAGGTGCGCTGATGACGTTGGCCAAGCCCATCGACGTCCCGGCCCAGGCCACGCGCCTCGACGCCATCGAGGGCCGCTACGACCGCTGGCTGATCGGCGCCGTCCTGTCGCTGGTGGTGGTCGGCATCGTCATGGTGACCTCGGCCTCGCTGGGCCTCGCCGACGTCATGGGTGTCGGCGAGTTCTACTTCGTGCAGCGCCATCTGTTCGCCCTGGCACTCGGCGGTACGCTGGCCTGGGTGGCGATGAACCTCGAGCTGAAGACGGTCGAGCGCTACCAGGGCCTCGCCTTGCTGGCCTGTTTCGCCGCGCTGCTGCTGGTGTTCATCCCCGGCTTCGGCGTGCGCGTGAACGGCGCGCGCCGCTGGCTGAATTTCGTCGTGTTGAACTTCCAGGCCGTCGAGGCCGTGAAGCTGCTGCTGATCATCTGGACGGCGAGCTACCTCGCGCGACGCAAGGACGAGATCGCGGCGCATTGGCCGAGCCTGATCAAGCCGCTCGGCATCGTCGGCCTGCTGGTGTTGCTGCTGCTGGCGCAGCCGGACTTCGGATCCTCGGCGCTGCTGCTCGCCATCGTCGGCGGCATGATCTTCCTCGGCGGTGCCCCGCTCGGCAAGCTGATGCTGCTGGGCGCGCCTGTGGTGGTCCTGTTCGTCGGCATCGCCGTGCTCGAACCCTACCGCCTGGCGCGCATCACCAGCTTCCGCGAACCCTTCGAGGATCCGTTCGGTGGTGGCTACCAGCTGGTGCAAGCGCTCATCGCCATCGGTCGCGGAGGTTTCGATGGCGTCGGCCTCGGCGCGTCGGTGCAGAAGCTGCAGGCCTTCCCCGAGGTGCACACCGACTTCATCTTCTCGGTGCTGGCCGAAGAGCTCGGCTTCCTCGGTGTCTGCGCGGTGCTGGCGTTGTACGCCGTGCTGCTGTGGCGCGCCTTCTCGGTGGGCCTGCGCTGCATGGCGCTGCGCCGCCAGTTCGCCGGCCTCGTCGCGTTCGGCATTGGCTTGTCGATCGGCATCCAGGCGACCGTCTCGATCGGCGTGAACCTCGGCCTGCTGCCGACGAAGGGCCTGACGCTGCCGCTGATCAGCTCCGGCGGCTCGAGCGTGATGATGACCTGCGCGATGCTCGGTGTGCTGCTGCGCGTCAGCTACGAGCTCGACCGGTCCGAGCGCCAGGTGCAGCGTGCGCGTGGCGAGTTGCGCGGCATCGACGAGCCTGGCGACACCGTCCTGCCGGCCGCGCTGGTCGCGGCGCAGGCCGTGGCGGCGCGCGCGAAGCCCGCGCCAATGGCCGCCGCTCGCGGCACCGCGCGGATCGAGCCCGTGATCGGGGGGCCGCGATGAGCGCACCGCGCTTCACCGTCATGGCCGGTGGCACCGGCGGACACATCTTCCCGGCCTTGGCCGTGGCCCGCGTGCTGCGCGAGCGTGGCGCCGACGTGCGCTGGATCGGTTCAGCGGGAGGCATGGAGGAGCGTCTGGTGCCGCAAGGCGGCTTCGCGATCGACGCCATCCGCATCGGCGCGCTGCGCGGCAAGGGCCCGCTCGCCGCGCTCGCCGCGCCGCTCAACGTGACGCGCGCCGTGCTGCAGGCGCGCGCGCTGCTGAAGTCCCAGCAGCCGCAGGCGGTGCTCGCCTTCGGCGGTTTCGCCAGTGGCCCCGGCGGTCTGGCGGCGCGCACGCTGGGCCTGCCCTTGATCGTGCACGAACAGAACCGCGCCCCGGGCCTGACCAATCGCGTGCTTGCGCGCTTCGCCCGCAAGGTGCTCACGGGGTTCCCGGGCGCCTTCCCCCCGCCGGCGGAAGCGGTGGGCAACCCGGTGCGCGAGGCGATCGCCGCGCTGCCCGATCCGGTGCGACGCCTGCAGGGCCGCAGTGGTCCCGTCCGCATCCTCGTCCTCGGCGGCAGCCAAGGCGCGCGTGGCTTGAACCTCGCGGTACCGAAGGCCTTGGCGGGCTGGATGAACCTCGAGATCCGTCACCAGTGCGGCGAGAAGCTGGTCGATGAAGCGCGCGCCGCCTATGCCGTATCGAAGCTGCAGGCGCGCATCGAGCCCTTCATCACCGACATGGCCGATGCCTACGGCTGGGCCGATCTCGTCATCAGCCGCGCCGGGGCCTCGACGCTGGCCGAACTCTGCGCCGCCGGCGTGGCCAGCGTGCTGGTGCCATTCCCCGGCGCCGTCGACGACCACCAGGCGCGCAACGCCGAGTACCTCGCCGAAGGCGGCGCGGCACGGTGGTTGCGCCAGACCGACACGCTGGCGGCGGACCTCGCCGACCTCCTGAAACCCCTGCTCGGCGACCGTCGCCGCCTGCTCGACATGGCCCGCGCCGCGCGCGAATTGGCCTTGCCGGGCGCGGCCGAGCGCGTCGCTGACATCGCCTACGAGGAAGCCCACGCATGATGCGCGGACGCCTGAAACACCCTGGTGACCTTTCGCGCGTCTTCAATCGCGTGCACTTCGTCGGCATCGGCGGCGTGGGCATGAGCGGCATCGCCGAAGTGATGCTCACGCTCGGCTACGCCGTCTCCGGCTCGGACAACGCCGACAACGCCACGACGCAGCGCCTCGCTTCGCTTGGCGCGGCGATCCACCGCGGCCACCGCGCCGAGCATGTCGGTGACGTCGATGCGCTGGTGGTGTCGAGCGCCATCAAGGCCGACAACCCGGAACTGATCGAAGCCCGCGCCCGCCGCATCCCGGTGGTGCCGCGCGCCGAGATGCTGGCCGAGCTGATGCGCTTCAAGCGCGGCATCGCGATCGCCGGCACGCACGGCAAGACCACGACCACCTCGCTGGTGGCCAGCGTGCTCAGCGAGGGTGGGCTCGACCCGACCTTCGTCATCGGCGGCAAGCTGCTCTCCGCCGGTGCCAACGCGCGGCTCGGCGGCAGCGAATGGCTGGTGGCCGAGGCCGACGAGAGCGACGGCAGCTTCCTGCGCCTGAATCCGCTGGTGGCCGTTGTCACCAACATCGATGCCGACCACCTCGAGAACTACGGTGGCGACTTCGAGCGCGTGAAGCAGGCCTTCGACGAATTCCTGCACCGCCTGCCGTTCTACGGCCTCGCCGTGCTGTGCATCGACGATCCGGAAGTGGCGATGCTCGCCACCCGCACCCCGCGCCACGTGCTGCGCTACGGCTTCGCCCAGAGCGCCGACGTGCGCGCCAGCGAGGTCTCGCAGCAGGGCCAGCAGATGCACTTCCTGCTGCACCTGCCGGGCGAGGCGCCGATGCCGATGGCGCTGAACCTGCCGGGCCGCCACAACGTGCAGAACGCGCTGGCCGCCGCCGCCATCGGCTGGCAGCTCGGCGTGCCCGCCGACGCCATCGCCCGCGCGCTTTCCGCGTTCGAAGGCGTGGGCCGTCGCTTCAATCTCAAGGGCGAGATGGCGCTGCCGAACGGCGGCAGTGCGCTGCTGGTCGACGACTACGGCCACCATCCTGCCGAGCTCGCCGCGGTGTTCGCCGCCGCGCGTGGCGGCTGGCCGAATCGCCGCCTCGTGGCCTGCTTCCAGCCGCACCGATACAGCCGAACGCGCGATCTCTTCGACGATTTCGCCAAGGTGCTCAGCGACCTCGATGGCCTCGTGCTCTGCGACGTCTACCCGGCCGGCGAAGCACCGATCGCCAACGCCGACGCCAAGTCGCTGGCCCGCGCGATCCGCACCCGCGGCCGCGTCGATCCGGTGCTGGCCGGGACGGCGAAAGAGCTGCCGGCGATGCTCGGCGACGTGCTGCAGCCGAACGACCTCGTGATCCTGCTCGGTGCCGGCGACATCGGCGCCGTGGCCCAGCAGCTGGCCGACCGCGGCCTGCCGGAGCGGAGTGCATGAGCCTCGACGCCGCCAGCCGCGCCGCCGTCGACGCCCTGAAGGCGAGCGTTGCTGCGCTCGCCCCGCAGGCGTTCGGTCGCGTCGCCGTGCTGATGGGCGGTGAATCGGCGGAGCGCGAGGTTTCGCTGAACTCCGGCGCCAACGTGCTGGCCGCCCTGCAGGCGCGCGGTGTCGATGCCCATGGCGTCGACGGTCTCGGCGCGTTGCTTGCCGCACTCGGCCGCGGCGAGCGCTTCGATCGCCTGCCGTTCGACAGGGTGTTCAACATCCTGCACGGCGGCGCCGGTGAGAACGGCGTGCTGCAGGGTGCCCTCGAGGCCCTCGGCCTGCCGTACACCGGCCCGGGCGTCCTCGGCAGCGCGCTGACGATGGACAAGATCCGCACCAAGCAGGTGTGGATGGCCGAAGGCCTGCCGACTGCGCGCTTCGTCCGCATCGCCCCGGGCGCCGACCTCGCGGCTGCCGTGCGTTCGCTGGGCCTGCCGGTGTTCGTGAAGCCCTCGACGGAAGGCTCGAGCGTTGGCGTGTTCCGCATCGCGAGCGAGGCCGATCTCGCCCCGGCGATCGCTTTCGCTGCGACCTATGCCGGCGAACTGCTGGCCGAGCAGATGATCACCGGCGGCGAGTACACCGTCGGCATCCTGGGTGGCGTCGCGCTGCCTTCGGTGCGCATCGTGCCGCCGGGCGAGTGGTACGACTACCACGCCAAATACATCAGCGACGACACGCAATACCACTGCCCGGGCCTCGACGGCGATGACGAAGCCGCCATCCGCGCGCTCGCGCTGGCGGGATTCCGCGCCGCGGGCTGCACGGGTTGGGGCCGTGTCGACGTGATGCGCCATGCCGACGGCCGCTTCCTGCTGATGGAAGTGAACACCGCGCCGGGCATGACCAGCCATTCGCTGGTGCCGAAGGCCGCGCGCGAAGTGGGCATCGGCTTCGAAGAGCTCTGCCTCGCCATCCTTGCCCAGACCCTGGAGGCCGGCCGCGCATGACCCGCGTGTGGCGACTGCTGGGCTGGACCTTCGCGCTGCTGCTGCTGGCGATGCCGGTGGTGGCCGTCGTGAACGGCTGGATCGGCGCCGAGCGCTGGCCGATCAGCACGCTCGCCCTGCAAGCCCCGCTGAAGCTGGTCGACGAAGCCACGCTGCGCTCGACCATCGCCCCCATGGCGCAGGGCGGCTTCTTCGCCGTCGATCCGGTCGCCATCCGCCAGTCGGTCGCCGCGCTGCCCTGGGTCGATGCTGTCGATGTGCGCAAGCGCTGGCCGGATCGCCTCGAAGTGCGGCTCACCGAGCTTCGCCCCTACGCCCATTGGGGCGAGGATCGCCTGCTGTCCGACGACGGCCGCCTCTTCGTCCTCCCGGCCGGCCTCGCCACGCCGCTGCCGCGCTTCGACGCCGCCGACGGCCGCGTGGCCGAGGTCATCGCCTTCCACCGCGAAGCCCGCCCGGTGCTGGTCCGCGTGGGCAGCGACATCCGCGAACTTCGCCTGTCCGCGCGCGGCGGCTGGTCGCTCACCACCGTGGACGGCCTGCAGGTCGAGCTTGGCCGCAACGATGCCCTGCCGCGCCTGTCGCGCTTCGCCCGCCTGCTGCCCACGCTGGGCCGCGACCCGGCCGGCCGCGTGCTGCAGCGCGCCGACCTCCGCTACACCAATGGCTTCGCCCTGACCTGGGGTGAACCCGCCGCGGCCCCCACCGCGCCTCCTGCATCGAGCAACGCATGAACCGCAAGAGCGACAAGTCCCTCATCGTCGGCCTCGACATCGGCACCTCCAAGGTGACGGCCCTCGTCGGTGAATACGCCCCGGACCAGCCGATCGAAGTGATCGGCATCGGTTCGCACGAATCGCGCGGCATGCGCCGCGGCGTCGTCGTCGACATCGAATCCACGGTGCAGTCGATCCAGCGCGCCATCGAGGAAGCCGACGTGATGGCCGGCTGCGAGATCCGCTCGGTCTACGCCTCGATCGCCGGCAGCCACATCCAGTGCCGCAATTCCAACGGCGTGGTGCCGATCGCTTCGGGCGAAGTCAGCTACGCCGACCTCGACCGCGTGCTCGAAGCCGCCCGCGCCGTGGCCGTGCCGGCCGACCAGCGCATCCTCCACGCCATCCCGCAGGAATACATCGTCGACGGCTCGCAGGAAGGCATCCGCAACCCGGTCGGCATGTCCGGCGTGCGCCTCGAAGTGCGCGCCCACCTCATCACCGGCGCCACCGCCGCGGCCGCCAACATCAGCAAGTGCATCCAGCGCTGCGGCCTGTCGGTCGATGACTTGATCCTGTCCTCGCTGGCCTCGAGCACCGCCGTGCTCACCGCCGACGAGAAGGAGCTCGGCGTGGTGCTGGTCGACATCGGTGCGGGCACCACCGACATCAATGTGTTCGTGCAGGGCGCCATCCGCCATTCGGCCTGCCTGCCGATCGCCGGCGACCAGATCACCAATGACATCGCCCACCTGCTGCGCACGCCCACGCCCGAGGCCGAGCAGATCAAGGTGCGCTACGCCTGCGCGCTGGCCCAGCTCGCCGGCCGCGAGGAGACCATCCAAGTCCCGAGCGTCGGCGACCGCGCGCCGCGCCGCCTCGCCCGGCAGGCGCTTGCTGAAGCGGTGCAGAACCGCTACGAGGAGATCTTCGAGATGGTGCAGGCGGAACTCCGCCGCGCCGGCTACGAGGAGCTGGTGCGCGCCGGCATGGTGCTCACCGGCGGCAGCGCCCGCATGGAAGGCGTGGTCGAACTCGCCGAAGAGATGCTGCACATGCCCGTGCGCGTCGGCATCCCGCAGCACGTCACCGGCCTCGGCGAAGTCATCAACAACCCGGTCCACGCCACCGGCGTGGGCCTGCTGCTCTGGGGGCGCTCGCTCGAAGCGGGCCCCCGCCCCAGCCTCAACGCCGGCAAGGCCGGCGTCGCTTTCACGCGCTTCCGGAACTGGTTCCGGGGCGCGTTCTGACCGTCGGCCCCCCGACGTTTTCCCACCAAGAAGAAACACCCCCGAGACGAGAGGACGAGACCATGGCGCAGTTTGAACTCATCGAGAAGTTGGCTCCGAACGCAGTGATCAAGGTCATCGGCGTGGGCGGCGGCGGCGGCAACGCCGTGGCGCACATGGTCAATGCCAACGTGGACGGCGTGGAATTCGTCGTCGCCAACACCGATTCGCAGGCCATCAAGAACGTCGGCGCGAAGCTGCACCTGCAGCTCGGCGCCAACGTGACCAAGGGCCTCGGCGCCGGCGCGAACCCGGAAGTCGGCCGCCAGGCCGCGCTGGAAGACCGCGAGCGCATCATGAATGCCCTCGAAGGCGCCGACATGGTGTTCATCACCGCCGGGATGGGCGGCGGCACTGGCACGGGCGCCGCCCCGGTCGTGGCCCAGCTCGCCAAGGAGATGGGCATCCTCACCGTCGCCGTCATCACCAAGCCCTTCCCGTTCGAAGGACGTCGCCGCATGCAGGTGGCGCTGAAGGGCATCGAAGAGCTGGCCAGCCACTGCGACTCGCTGATCACCATCCCGAACGAGAAGCTGATCACCGTGCTTGGCCGCGACGCCACCATGGTGCAGGCCTTCCGCGCCGCCAACGACGTGCTCCTCGGCGCCGTGCAGGGCATTGCCGACCTGATCGTCCGTCCGGGCCTGATCAACGTCGACTTCGCCGACGTGCGCACCGTGATGAGCGAGATGGGCCTCGCCATGATGGGCACCGGCACCGCCCGCGGCGATGACCGCGCCCAGGCCGCCGCCGAGGCCGCCATCAGCAACCCGTTGCTGGACGAGGTCAACCTCGCCGGCGCCTGCGGCGTGCTGGTCAACATCACCGCCGGCCCGAACTTCACCATGCGCGAGTTCGACGAAGTCGGCCGCACCATCGAGGAGTTCGCCTCGGAAGACGCCACCGTCGTGCTCGGCACGGTGCTCGATCCGGACATGCAGGACGACGTCCGCGTCACCGTGGTGGCCACCGGCCTCAACCGCGGCGTCCAGGCCGGCCGCCTGCCGAACCGCGACAGCCACCGCGAGCTGGCCCGCGCCGTCGAGCGCGAAGTGGCCCGCCCGAAGGTGCAGCTGATCCGCAACGGCAGCACCGGCCTGGCCGAGTACGCCGACGCCGTGGCCCCGGCCGCGACCGGCCGTGACAGCGGCAGCTTCGCGGGTGGCCTGCGCGGCCGCTCGGCGGACGTGGCTGGCCCGACGGCGCTTTCCGACCTGCCGGCCGACCAGGCCTACCTGGACATCCCGGCCTTCCTGCGCCGCCAGGCCGACTGAAACCCGGTCCCGGCCGAAGTAGACGGAGCCGGAGGGCTCCGGGCCGGGGACTGCTCGTCTCAGTCGCCGGCTGGACAACAGGCGGGCAGGGGGCTGCCCGCTCTGTTGCGGATTTGACACGGAGAAGTTCAGTTTTTTAGGTTTCGTTAAAGCAGGGGCGTGCTAATGTGCGCGCCCTACCGTGTCAACCCCCTCGGGGATCCTGACGATATGTTCAAGCAGCGCACCCTCAAGAACGTCATCCGCGCCACCGGCGTCGGTCTGCACAGCGGCGAGAAGGTCTACATGAGCCTCCGCCCGGCGGCCGTCGACACCGGGATCGTGTTCCGCCGCGTCGATTTCGACCAGCCGGTCGAGATCCAGGCGACGGCGCTGGCCGTGGGCGACACCTCGCTGTGCACCGCGCTGGTCAAGGACCAGGTCCGCGTCATGACGATCGAGCACCTGCTCTCGGCCATGGCCGGCCTCGGCATCGACAACGCCTACGTCGACCTGTCCACGGCCGAAGTGCCGATCATGGACGGCTCGGCCGGCCCCTTCGTGTTCCTGCTGCAGTCGGCGGGCATCGAAGAGCAGAACGCCGCCAAGCGCTTCATCCGCATCAAGAAGCCGATCCTCGTCGAGGACGGCGAGAAGTGGGCCCGCTTCGAGCCGTTCGAGGGCTTCAAGGTCGGCTTCACCATCGATTTCCAGCACCCGGCCTTCCGTCGCTCGACCTCGAGCGCCGAGATCGACTTCTCCACGACCTCGTTCGTGAAGGAAGTCAGCCGCGCCCGCACCTTCGGCTTCATGCGCGACATCGAGTACCTGCGCGAGCGCAACCTGGCGCTGGGCGGCTCGATGGACAACGCCATCGTGCTCGACGACTACCGCGTGCTCAACGACGACGGCCTCCGCTACGAGGACGAGTTCGTGAAGCACAAGATCCTCGACGCGATCGGCGACCTGTACCTGTTGGGCCACAGCCTGATCGGCGCGTTCTACGGCCACAAGTCGGGCCACGCGCTCAACAACCGCCTGCTGCGCACCCTGCTGGCCGACAAGGCGGCGTGGGAAGAGGTGACCTTCAGCGATCCGGCGAAGTCGCCGATCTCCTACGCGAGCCCGGCCGCGGCGGTCTGATCGCCTCGTCCATCGATGGCGGGGGCGCGCGAAGCGTGCTTTCCGTCACAAAGTGCCCTGAAGCCCGTCGGTGACCCCGGCGGGCTTCGTCGTTCCGGGGCCCGCTTCACCGTTTGTTAGCGGCTTTTTAACGACCCGTCCGTAGACTCCGGGTTCCCGACCGAAAGGCCGGGGCCCCGGCCGCTCGCGGCCAGGCGCAGGAGCTGGGCCTTGAGATCGGGGTCCGCAACGGATTGGGCGGCAGCTTCGAGCGTGGCTCGGGCTTTCGCCGAGAGCGGTGCTCCCGGGCGTTCCGGCAACGGCGCGTCAGGTGGCACCACCTTGAGGGTCACCGACCGGGCTTCGATGCCGGCCGCGTCGGCTGCCGCCAGCAACAGGGCGGTGTCCATGCGCAGCCGGGCCTTCCAAGCCGGGGAGGGGACCACCACCACCATGGTTCCGCGGTCGACGTTCGCCAGGCGCACCTGCCCGGCCAGCGCCGGCGGCAGATGGCGGCGGAAGCGCTGGTCGGCGGCGTCCAACCACTGGGCGCGGGCGATCACCGCGGCGAGGTCGCCTTCCGCGATCCACTGGCCAGCAGGCCGGGGGGCGCTGGGGGCACCGGACGCCGGTTCCGCCGTGTTGCGAGGTTTGGATCGAAGCATGCTCAACATCATCGTCGTTTCCCGCAGCCTGCGCGCGCCCTGGTCCTTCAGCCTGGAGTCCCGGCGGAACCGTTGGGTGCTCGCCGGTGGCGCCACGGCGCTCTTCGCGTCCATCGCGCTGGTGGGTGCGGGCATCGGCCACTGGTTGGCGGGCACCGATGCGGCACTCGAGCCGCTGCGTGCCGAGGTGCAGGCGAGCCGCGCCGCCGTCGACGACGCGCGCGAAGCCGCGCAGCGCGATGTCAATGCGATGGCCGCCAAGCTCGGCGAGCTGCAGGCGCAGGCCAACCGCCTCAATGCCCTCGGCCACCGCCTCACGGCCATGGGCCAGCTCAAGGACGGCGAATTCGACTTCAGTGAGCGCCCGGCGATGGGCGGCCCCGAGAACCCGGGCCAGCCGCAGGACGTGGCCGTGGTCCTCGGTTCGGTGGAATCCCAGTTCGCCCAAGCCGAGAAGCAGCTCGACGTGCTCGGCGCCCTGCTCGAAGGCCAGGAACTGGCCGAGGCCTCGCGCCCGAGCCGCGCCCCGGCGCCGGGCTACATCTCCTCGGGCTTCGGCACCCGCGCCGACCCGTTCACCGGCGGCCGCGACCATCACCTCGGCGTCGATTTCGACGCCAACTTCGGCGATCCGGTGAAGGCAGCGGCCAATGGCATCGTCAGCTTCGCGGGCTGGAAGACCGGCTACGGCAACACCGTCATCGTCGACCACGGCGACGGCTACCAGACGCTTTACGGCCACAACCAGCGGAACCTGGTGAGGGTCGGCGATGTCGTCCGCGCGGGCCAGGAAGTGGCGAAGGTCGGTTCGACCGGCCGCTCCACCGGTGCCCACCTGCACTTCGAAGTGCACGTCAACGGCCGTCCGGTGAATCCGATGGCCTACCTGGAGCGTATCCGCGGCTGATGCCGCGCCGCGGCGGGCCTCCGGCGCCCGCTTGATTTCGGCCTCCTCCGCCACCAGCTAGAATGCGCGGCTGCCCTCCGGCGGCCGCTTCCGTTTAGCGCGGCCTTCGGCGCGCCCCCATTCCGCAAAGACCCGTCCATGCTCAATCGTCTCCTCACCGCCCTGTTCGGCAGCCGCAACGAGCGTCTGGTCCGCCAGCTCTCGAAATCCGTCGCCAAGGTCAACGCGCTCGAAGCCGGGCTCAAGGACCTCGATGACGCCGCGCTGCAGGCCAAGACGGCCGAGCTCAAGGCCCGCGTGGCGAATGGCGAGACGCTCGACGCGCTGCTGCCCGAAGCCTTCGCCGTCTGCCGCGAAGGCGCCAAGCGCTCGCTCGGCATGCGCCACTACGACGTGCAGCTGATCGGCGGCATGGTCCTGCACAGCGGCAAGATCGCCGAGATGCGCACCGGCGAAGGCAAGACGCTGATGGCGACGCTGCCGGTCTACCTCAACGCGCTGTCCGGCAAGGGCGTGCACGTCGTCACCGTCAACGACTACCTCGCGCGCCGCGACGCCGCCTGGATGGGCAAGCTCTACAACTTCCTCGGCCTCTCGGTGGGCGTCGTCTACCCGGGCATGCCGATGGGCGACAAGAAGGCCGCCTACGCCGCCGACATCACCTACGGCACCAACAACGAGTTCGGCTTCGACTACCTGCGCGACAACATGGCGCTGCGCAAGGAAGACCGCCACCAGCGCGGCTTGAACTACGCCATCGTCGACGAAGTGGACTCGATCCTGATCGACGAGGCGCGCACGCCGCTGATCATCTCGGGCCCGGGTGACGAATCGCAGGAGCTTTACGTCAAGGTCAACAAGGTCGTGCCGCAGCTGCGCCGCCAGGCCGACGAGAACGCCGACGGCGACTACTGGGTCGACGAGAAGGGCAAGCAGGTGCACCTGTCCGAAGGCGGCATGGAGCACGCCGAGGCGTTGCTGCGCGCCGCCGGCATCCTGCAGGGCGAGGACAGCCTGTACGCCGGCCACAACATCGCCGTCGTGCACCACATGAACCAGGCGCTGCGCGCCCACGCGATCTACCAGCGTGACGTGGACTACATCGTCCGCAACGGCGAAGTGGTCATCGTCGACGAGTTCACCGGCCGCACGCTGTCGGGCCGTCGCTGGTCGGACGGCCTGCACCAGGCGATCGAAGCCAAGGAGAGCGTGCCGATCCAGCGCGAGAACCAGACGCTGGCCTCGATCACCTTCCAGAACTACTTCCGCATGTACGGCAAGCTGGCCGGCATGACCGGCACCGCCGACACCGAGGCCTTCGAGTTCAACTCGATCTACAACCTCGAGGTGGCGGTGATCCCCACGCACCGCCCGATGATCCGCAAGGACATGCCGGACCTTGTCTTCCTCAACCGCAACGGCAAGTACCTCGCGGTGATCGAAGACATCAAGGAGCGCAATGCCAAGGGCCAGCCGGTGCTGGTGGGCACCACCTCGATCGAGACCTCGGAGCTCATCAGCGAGCAGTTGAGGGCCGCGGGCATCGTGCACGAAGTGCTGAACGCCAAGCAGCACGAGCGCGAAGCGCAGATCGTCGCGCAGGCAGGCAAGCCGGGCGCTGTCACCATCGCCACCAACATGGCCGGTCGCGGTACCGACATCGTGCTCGGCGGCAGCCTCGAGGCGGAACTGCACGCCGCGGGCGAGATCGACGAAGTCACCAAGGCGCGCATCAAGGCCGAGTGGCAGGTCCGCCACGACGAGGTCAAGGCCGCCGGCGGCCTGCACATCATCGGCACCGAGCGTCACGAGAGCCGCCGCATCGACAACCAGCTCCGCGGCCGTTCGGGCCGCCAGGGCGATCCGGGTTCCTCGCGCTTCTACCTGTCGCTCGAAGACAACCTGATGCGCATCTTCGCCAGCGACTGGGTGCAGAAGGCCATGCAGCGCATGGGCATGCAGGAGAACGAAGCCATCGAGAGCGGCCTCGTCACCCGCCAGATCGAGAACGCGCAGCGCAAGGTCGAAGCGCACAACTTCGATATCCGCAAGAACCTGCTCGACTTCGACGACGTCGCCAACGACCAGCGCAAGGTCGTGTACGAGCAGCGCAACGAATTGCTCGACCAGGGCGAGATCCACGAGACGATCGGCGCCATCCGCGACGACGTCCTGGCCTCGCACACCCGCAAGTACGTGCCGGCGCAGTCCATCGACGAGCAGTGGGACCTGCCTGCGCTCGAAAACAGCCTGCGCGACGAGTTCGGCGTCCAGGTCGACGTGCGCGGCGCGATCACCGCCGGCGCCGAACTGGACGACGAGGGCATCCTCGCGAAGGTCGTCGAGGCCGGCCGCGCGCACTTCGCCGGCAAGGAGGCGCAACTCGGCCCGGAGCTGATGCGCCAGCTCGAGAGCCAGGTGATGCTCTCGATGCTCGACCAGAACTGGAAGGAGCACCTCGCGCGCATGGATTACCTGCGACAGGGCATCCACCTGCGCAGCTACGCGCAGAAGCAGCCGAAGCAGGAGTACAAGCGCGAAGCCTTCGAGCTGTTCGAAGAGATGCTCGACAAGGTGAAGCGCGACATCGTCACGCTGCTCGCCCGCGTGCGCATCCGCACCGAGGAGGAGGTCGCCGCGATGGAGGCCGAGGACCGCCGTCGCGCCGAAGCGCAGGCCCGCGCGATGCAGTTCCAGCACCCGGAAACGGGCAGCTATGCTGCCGACGAGGAAGCGGCCGACGTGCTCGAGGAGCAGCAGCGCCTCGCCCGCATCGCCGCCGCCTCGGGCGCCGCCGCCGGTGCCGCCGGCATGGCCATCGGCCGCAACGACCCTTGCCCCTGCGGCTCGGGGCGCAAGTACAAGCACTGCCACGGGCAGGCCTGAGCGCGGCCCGTCGCCCGGCTGACGGGTGATGGACGCGCCGCTGCACGTGGTCGCCGGCGTCCTGCGGGACGCGCAGGGCCGCGTGCTGCTGGCCCGGCGCCCCGCCGGCAAGGCGGATGCCGGGCTGTGGGAATTCCCGGGTGGCAAGGTCGAGCCCGGCGAGACCGCGCTCGATGCCCTGCGGCGTGAGCTGAACGAGGAACTGGGCGTTCGCGTCCTCGACGGCGCCCCGCTGATCCGCGTGCCCGTGGCATCGACGGACGATGGCGCCCCGATCCGATTGCACCTCGACACGTGGGGCATCACCGCCTACTCGGGCGATCCCGTCGCCCATGAGCACGACGCCCTCGCCTGGGTGGCGCTGGAGGCGCTTGACTCCTATCCGATGCCGCCGGCCGACCGTCCCGTCGTCGCCGCCCTGCGCGAGCCCGACCGCGTGCTGGTCACGCCCGAGCCGGGCGACGGACTCGAAGCCGAAGCCCGATGGCTGGCTGTGGCCGATACCGCGCTGGCCAACGGCCTGCCCCGCATGCACCTGCGCCTCGCCGACACCGCGCAGCGCCGACGCCTCGCCTTCGAACTGGCCGGGCGATGCCGGGCTGCCGGGGCCGGGCTTTGGGTGCATGGCGATGACGCGTTGGCCACCGAGCTGGGCGTGGGCTTGCACTGGCGCGCCTCCCAACTTCGAAGCCCGGAGGCCACCGCGCTGACCCGCCGCCACCGGGAGGCTGGCGGGCGCGTCTGCGCCGCCGTGCATGACGCGGACGAGCTGGCCTTGGCCGAGACGCTCGGCGTCGACGACCTGCTGCTCGGGCCGGTGAAGCCGACGGCGACCCACCCGGGCCAATTGGGGCTGGGTTGGGAAGCGTTCGAGCGCCTGCGAGCCAGGACGGCCTTGCCGGTCTACGCGCTTGGGGGCGTGGGCCCGGCCGATCTCGTCGAGGCGCGGCGGCATGGCGCGCAGGGCGTGGCGGGCATTCGGGCCTTCTGGCCGACCTGATCAGGCCGGCGTGGGTTACGTGCCGCTGGGCTGGCGGCTCAGCCGAGGTGCCAGCGGGCGTCCAGCCGGCCGACCGCGGCGTCGAGATCCGCCAAGGAGCCGAGATTGACGAGGACGTCGTCGGCCAGCGCCAGGCGCTGGGCCCGCGTGGCCTGTGCCGCGATCATCCTTTCGGCCAAGGCAGCGTCGATGCCGTCGCGGGCCATCAGGCGCGCCCGCTGCACCGGCACGGGCACATCGACGACCACGATGCGGTCGAGCATCGGCCAGGTGGCGCGCCCGCCGCCTTCGGCGAGCAGGGGGATGTCGAGGACGACGTAGGGCGTCGGCGCGGCCTCGGCACGGGCCAGCATCCAGGCTCGGATGCGTGGGTGCAGCAGGGCTTCCAGCGCCTTGCGCTGGCCGGCGTCGCCGAAGACACGGGCCCGCAGCGCGGCGCGGTCCAGGCGACCGTCGGCGGCCAGTACCTCGGGGCCAAAATGGGCGACCACAGCGGCCAGCCCTTCCGTGCCGGGTTCGACCACCGCGCGCGCGGCCAAGTCGGCATCCACCAAGCCGCCGGCATGCCGGGCCTCGAAGGCCCGGGCCACGCTCGACTTGCCGGAAGCCACGCCTCCGGTGAGGCCGATGACAGGGCGGGCGGTGGCCATCACGCGAATCGGGAGCCGGCCGGAATCAGGGCGCGGTCGCGCCCGGCGGCAGCATCAGGCCCCAGTAAACCGCCGACAGCTCCGGACCGAACAGGAACCAGATCCAGCCGGCGATGGCGAGGAAGGGGCCGAAGGGGATCTGCGTGTCGCTGTCCTTGGCCAGCAGCTTCAGTCCGATGCCACCGATGACGGCGCCGACGAGGGAGGAGAGCAGCACGATGGGCAGGATGGCCGACACGCCGCACCAGGCACCGAGGGCGGCCAGCAGCTTGAAGTCGCCGTTTCCCATGCCCTCCCGGCCCTTGATCAGGGCGTAGGCCGTGTTGACCGACCACAGGCTCAGATACCCGGCGAGCGCACCAAGAATCGCGCTGTGCGCTGGCACGAAGAGTGTCATCACGCTGGCCCCGAGGCCCAGCCAGAGCAGCGGGTAGGTGAGGTCGTCGAACAGGAACTTGGTGCGCCAGTCGATGCCGGCCAGTGCGATCAGCAGGCCGGTGAACAGGAGCGCCGCGCCAGTCTCCAGCCCGGTGCCAAAGCGCCACACGCAGGCGGCGAAGGCAAGGCCGGTGAGCAGCTCGACGATCGGGTACTGCACCGAGATGGGCGTCTTGCAGGCCGAGCAGCGCCCACGCAGGGCCAGCCAGCTGACCACCGGGATGTTCTCGTACCAGCGCAGCGCATGCCCGCACTTCGGGCAATGCGAGCCCTTCACCACGATGCCCGGCGGCTTGGGCTCGCCGACCTCCGGCAGTTCGAGGATGTCGCGGGCCTCCCGGCGCCAGCTCCACATCATCCGCGGCGGAACGCGCAGGATGACCACGTTGAGGAAGCTGCCGACCAGCAGGCCGAACAGGAAGACGGCCGCAATCGCGGCCGTCCGGTTCTGCAGCAGGTCGTCAAGCATCGATCAGACGGCCATGCCCAGCTTGAAGATCGGCAGGTACATGGCGATGACCATGCCGCCAACCAGCGTGCCGAGCACCACGATGATGAAGGGCTCCATCAGGCTCGTCATCGCATCCACGGCATTGTTCACTTCCTGCTCGTAGAACTCCGCCACCTTGAAGAGCATCGAGTCCAGCGCGCCGGATTCCTCGCCGATGCCGACCATCTGCACCACCATCGGAGGGAAGATGCCGATCTGCTTCATGGCGAGATTCAGCGAATAACCCACCGCGACGTCATCCCGGACCTTCGCCACCGCTTCGTCGTACATGATGCTGCCCGTCGCGCCGGCCACGGTGTCCAGCGCCTCGACGAGAGGCACACCCGCCTTGAAGGTCAGGGCCAGAGTGCGCGCGAAGCGGGAGATGGCCGACATGTGGAGCACTTGGCCGAGGACGGGGATCTTCAGTGCCAGCCTGTCTACGGTGCGCTGGAAGTCGCGGGACGCCTTGTAGAGAAGACTCAAGCCGAAGACCGCGGCAAGTGAGGCCCCCAGCATCCACCACCAGTTCGCGACCGTGAACTCCGAGGCGCTGACATACAGCTGCGTGAAGGCGGGGAGCTCGGCGCCGAAGCTGGCGAAGGTCTCCTTGAACTGCGGAATCACATAGATGAGCAGGATGAGGCTCACGATCAGGCCGACGGCCATGACGCCGGCCGGGTAGAACAGCGCCTTCTTGATCTTGCCCTTCAGCGCCTGGATGCGCTCAAGGTAGGTCGCCAGCGTGTCCAGCACGGTGTCGAGGACACCCGCGCCTTCGCCAGCCTTGACGAGGTTCCGGTACAGGTCGTTGAACTGGATGGGAAACGCCTTCAGCGCCTCGCTGAAGGCCGAGCCGCCGGAAACATCATCCCGCAGGGCCTTGATCATGTTGGCGAATCGCGGATTCTTCTGGCCGTTGGAAAGGATCTCCAAGGCCTGCACCATGGGCACGCCCGAGGCCATCATCGTGGCCATCTGGCGGCTGAAGAAGGTGATCTCCGCCCCGCTGATGGTCTTCCCGGAGCTTCCGAAAAGCGGCTTGCCCTTCGGTTTGATCGTTCCCGGGTTCATGCCCTGCTTACGCAGCTCGGCGCGCACGAAGTTGACGGACTTCGCCGACATCTCGCCCTTGAGCGTCTTGCCGCGCTTGTCGGTCGCGACCCAGACAAACTCGCTGAGCGGGTTTTCCCGGGGGGCGGGCTTGCCGGCGGTCTTCGCGGTCTTGGCGGTGGCAGACATGGCTTAGTCCTTCGTCACTCGATTCATCTCGGCCAAGCTGATCAGCCCGGCCTTGACCTTGTTGATGGCGGAACGGCGAAGGTCGCCGATCCCCTCGCGGGCGCAGACCAGCCCGATGTCCATGGCGTTGCCGCCCTCGAGGATGATCTTCTGGATCTCTTCGGTCATCGGCATCACCTGGTAGATGCCGACGCGGCCCTTGTAGCCTGCATTGCACTCGTCGCAGCCGACGGCCTCGTGAACGTCGAGTCCGCCCTCGCATTCTTCGGGCTTGAAGCCTTCGGCCACCAGGGCCGCCTGCGGAATATGCACCTTTTTCTTGCAGTCGTGCAGGCGGCGGGCCAGGCGCTGGGCGATGATCAGGGTGACCGAGCTGGTGATGTTGTAGGGCGCGATGCCCATGTTCATGAGGCGGGCGACCGTCTGCGGCGCGTCATTGGTGTGCAGGGTGCTGAGCACCAGATGGCCCGTCTGGGCGGCCTTGATGGCGATCTCGGCGGTCTCGAGGTCGCGGATTTCGCCCACCATCACCACGTCCGGGTCCTGGCGCAGGAAGCTGCGCAGGGCCGCGGCGAAGTTCATGCCCTTCTTGGGGTTCATCTGCACCTGGTTGATGCCGGGCACGCGGATTTCGACCGGGTCTTCGGCGGTGCTGATGTTGCGTTCCTCGGTATTGAGGATGTTCAGGCCGGTGTAGAGCGAGACGGTCTTGCCCGAGCCGGTGGGGCCGGTGACGAGGATCATGCCGTAGGGCTTGTCCAGCGCGCTGAGGTAAAGCGCCTTCTGGTAGTCCTCGTAGCCCAGCTTGTCGATGCCCATCTTGGCGGCACTGCCGTCAAGGATACGCAGCACGGTCTTCTCGCCGAACAGCGTGGGGCAGGTGGACACGCGGAAGTCCATCGCCTTGGTCTTGCTGATGTTGAGCTTGATGCGGCCGTCCTGCGGCAGGCGCTTCTCGGCGATGTCGAGGCCACTCATCACCTTCAGTCGGGCCGTAATGCGTGGGGCGAGCTTGATCGGGGCTTTCGAGACGATCTTCAGCACGCCGTCCATGCGGAAGCGCACCCGGAAATCGTGCTCGTAGGGCTCGAAGTGCAGGTCGGAAGCGCCGCGCTTGATGGCGTCCAGCAGCATCTTGTTGACGAACTTGACGACCGGCGTGTCGTCGCCCTTCGCGTCGTTGCCGCCGGCCTCGGCCTTGTCGTCGTCGCCGGCCTCCGAATCCAGCGCATCGAGGCCCTCGTCGTCACCGCCGGCATCGAAGGCCTCGGCGGCGGTGAAGGCGCGGTCGATCGCACGACGCAGCTGCTCCTCGTCGATCAGGATCGGCTCGACGGTGGCGCCCGCGGCGAACTGGATCTCCTCGATGGCGCGGGTGTTGGTCGGATCACTGATGCCGAGGAACAGACGGTTGCCGCGCTTGTAGAGAGGCAGCACGCCGTGCTTGGTGATCAGCTCCTCGTTGACGGCCTTGACCGCGGCGCGGCCCAGGTCGAAGGCGTTGACCTCGAGCAGGGGGATGCCGAACTCGATGCTGTCGGCTGCGGCGACCGCCGCGCTGCCGACCAGTTTCTTCTCCAACAGCCAGCGCACCACCGGCTGCTTGGCCTTGGGCGCTTCGTCCATCGCCCGGCGGGCGTCGGCCTCGCTCAGGGCGCCGTCCATCACCAGTCGCCGGGCGATGCCGGTGATACCGACCAAATTGGGGGTGACTTGGGCGTTCATGTCCAGGATACGTTGCCTCTCCAGCGAGAACTCTAGCCCAACCCGTCACGGTTTGCCGCCCCGGTCTGCCGCTGCGATGGCGCAGCGGCTAACCTTGGCTCGGTTTCCCTGACGGCCCGCCATGCTCCTGTCGATCGTCCTGCCCGCCCGCAACGAGTCCGTTGGTCTGGCCAAGGTGTTGCCCGCCCTGAGGGAGCGCTTTCCGGACGCCGAGTTGATCGTCGTCGACGACGGGTCCACCGACGGTACCCCGGCGCTCGCGGAGGGATTGGGTGCGCGGGTGTTGCGCACGCCGTATGGGATGGGTAACGGCGCCGCCATCAAGCGGGGTGCCCGAGCGGCCCGGGGTGACGTCATTGTGTTCATGGACGCCGACGGCCAGCATGATCCGGCCCACATCCCCGCGCTCCTGTGCCGGATCGAGGAGGGGCATGACATGGCGGTGGGCGCTCGCGATGCCTCGGGCCAGGCCAATCGCCACCGCGGCCTCGCCAACGCTTTCTACAACCGGTTGGCGAGCTGGGTGACGGGCCACCCCATCGCCGACCTCACCTCGGGTTTCCGTGCGGTGCGGGCTTCGAAGTTCCGGGAGTTCCTGCACCTGTTGCCCAACGGCTTCAGTTACCCCACCACCATCACCATGGCGTTCTTCCGCAGCGGCTACCCGGTGGCTTACGTGCCCATCCCGGTGCACCAGCGGGTGGGCACGGCCAGCCACATCCGGCCGCTCAAGGACGGTGTGCGCTTCCTGCTGATCATCTTCAAGATCGCCACGCTGTATTCGCCGCTGAAGCTCTTCCTGCCCACCGCCGTGGCGTTTTTCCTGCTGGGGGCGGGCTGGTATGGCTGGACCTTCCACGACGCCGGGCGTTTCACCAACATGAGCGCCTTGCTGTTCAGCGCCAGCGTGATCGTCTTCCTGATGGGCTTGATCAGTGAACAGATCACTGGGCTGACGTATCTCGCTTCAAAAGATGATCGTGAGGTACGCGGAGAGTGAAGTCTGGCTTCAAGTATCGAACGACTGCTGCGTGGTTTGGTGTTGCTCGGCCCGACCTCGGCTGGGTTCCTCCGCTTCGTTACTTGGCGCGGCGCCGAGAATTGCTCCGAATTGCGGCTCTTTGGCCGAGGGGTGCGAGTGTTCTGGAGGTTGGATGCGGCGCGGGCGCCTTTCTTCATGATTTGACTCGTATGGGGTTTGATGTGACTGGGGTCGAATCTTCCGACGATGCGCGCGCACTGGCGGTTGCCATGAGGGATGCAGAGTCTCTTGGGTGGGAAATCCACCGGGATACAAGCGGTATCCGCACCTCGTTTGAGGTGATTGGAGCTTTTGACGTTGTTGAGCACATCGAGGATGACGTTGCTGCTTTGCGCCAATGGCGAGAACTCACGGTGCCGGGAGGGATTCTGTGCATCTCCGTTCCTGCGCACAGGGATTGGTGGAGTGCTGGGGACGTTTGGGCGGGTCACTTCCGTCGATATGACCGCTCTGACGTTCATCGCCTTCTCGCCGCTAGTGGCTGGAAAGTCGAGCGCACAATTGCGTACGGATTTCCCTCAGCGTCCGTTAGCGAGTGGCTGGGGCGCCCCTACTATGCCCGGGCCTTAGCTCGGCGTGGGTTGGTACAGCGGCACGCAGCGACTGCCAAGAGCGGTATCGATCGGCGTCCTTATCTCTCGCTGTGGCCGATTCTTGGATCTGCCCTTGGTGGGCTGCTGATTCGAGGGCTCTTGGCAGCACAATCCTTTCGATGGCCCGAGCGGATGGCCTCTGGCTACATCGTCGTGGCGCGTGCTGGCGAGTGAAGAAGGTACTTCTCGCCGTCGCATTTCCTGCAGCCCTTCTGGGGGGGGCATATTTTCTCTTCAGTGCAGCAAGCGCCGCGGCGACGAATGCCTTCGGTGTATTGTCGTCGCCATCTGTTTGGCTTTTTGTTGCTTCGGCGAGCTTGCTTTTTGCATCCACGTATCTTCCCAGTGCGCTTATCTGGAGGCGCCTTCTTTTGTGGCAGGGCATCCGGGTGTCCGCGTCGGAGGCGCTTGCATTGTTGCTCCGGACTACGCCTGCAAAGTACTTGCCCGGGAACGTCGCACAGCCCATGAGTCGCGCCGCTGGCCTTGCATTGAGAGGTTGGCCATTGCCCGCGGCAGTGACTTCACTCTTCGAGGAGGCGACGCTTTCTTTGGGCGTCGCTCTTCTTTTGGGTCTCTCGACCGCGGTGTTGCTCTTGAGTTCCTTTCCTGAACCTTTGGCTGCTTTCTTGCCTTGGTTTCTCTTTGTTTCAGTGTTTGTGATCTTGGCTTTTCTCTTCTTCCTGATGCGCGACACTGCGCCTCGTCGGTGGATTTCGCGTGCTTCCTCGTTGATTCAGCCATCGCGAGCCTTTGCAGTGTGCGTTGGATATGCTTTTGTGATGATCTTGATCGGCTGTTCGATATCGATTGCGTCATTCTCCGTCGTTGGCGTCGATCTCCGAGGTGGAGCTGTCGTTTTCTCAGCCTTTCTTCTGGCTTGGGCTTTGGGGAGTCTGGTTCCGGGTGCGCCAGCCGGACTGGGTGTTCGTGACGGCGCATTGGTTTGGATGCTCACCCCTCACTTCGCCGAGGGCGCTGTCGTCATTGCTGCTGTCGCTCGCCTGGCGACCGTCTTTGGCGATGTTGTCGCATTCATTGGTGGACTTTTGTTTTTTGGTCGCCCGAAGGCTTGGGGATTATGAAAAGCACGTTGCCGCATGACGGAGAGCGCGTTGTCGAAGCCTCGTACGAGGCGACGAGCGAGGGCCGGAACATTCTTGCGATGCATCTGGCAAGCTATTCACGAGTTCTAGAGCTCTGCTCAGGAAAAGACGTTCTCGATCTTGGATGTGGTAGTGGATATGGAATTGCATCGCTGGCGCCTTGTTCGAGATCGGCTGTCGGCGTTGATGTGAGCGACGCTGCAATCGACTACGCCAGAGAGCACTATCAGTCTGTAAACCTTCGCTTTTCGCAGATTTTTGCGAATAAACCGACACCTTTTCCCGACGAGAGCTTTGATGTTGTTCTGTCGTTCCAAGTCATTGAGCACGTTGATGACGATGTCGCTTATGTATCCGAGATTTGCCGCCTTCTTCGACCCGGGGGGCATGCAGTCTTCATCACGCCAGATCGTAGGTCTCGGCTCTTTTCGTTTCAAAAACCTTGGAATCGTTGGCACTTAAGGGAGTACAGCGCTGATTCGCTTGCGCACATTGTCTCCAGCAGTCTGTCGGTGGTTGCGTTGGAGGTGATGCATGGCGAGGAGCTGCCTGTTTCCGCAGAAATTGAGCGCTACCGCATCGCGCGTTGGATTGCATTGCCGGTTACGTTGCCGTTCGTTCCCGAAGTCGTAAGGCGATCTGGTTTGGCTTTCTTGTCCTATGTCTCGACCAGGCTGCAAGGACTTCGTCGCGGAATCCCCATGCCTGCGTCTCCTCGCCCTGTTTTCTGGTTCGAGGCAGTTGATCGCGCGGGGCTCAATGTCCTTGTTTTCGCGAAGAAGGGTTGAGTCCTTGAGATGAAGGCGATTTGGGCCTTGGGCGTTGGTGCTGGTGGGTCCGGCTATCCAAATGGTCCGGGTACCATCGCCTTACTCGCCAAGCACCCATGCTGGAGCGTAATCGACCGCGTCCGTTGGCTCCCGGCTGACGTGCAATTGTGGCGTTTGGCCAAAGGCGGCGTGTTGGAGCGGGCTCGAATCCTCTGGTGTCTAGGCATTCGCTCGATCTTCCTTCCTATCGATCTACTTCGCGCCCGTTTGGCCGGTGCTGCCGTATTCGCGCCTTACCCTGCATTGTTCTTTCTGGCAGCGGCCCGATGTATGCCGCGCAGGTTTCGCCCGCGAATCATCGCTGACAGCTTCATTAGTGTTTGGGACAGCGGGTTTTCCGACAGGAAGTTCACTCGCGCCAATGGCCGGGTGTCACGCGCCGTCAATTGGTTTGAGTCTTGGTGCTTGTGTGCTGCGGATGCGGTGATTGTTGACACATTTGAGAATGGTGCTTTTTTTGAGCAGCACCTTTCTGTTCCTTCTGGGAAAATTCATGTCTTGCCGCTGGCAGTCGAGACGCGACAGCTGATCTCGCTTGGTCCCCCGCTACCTACCGAGTCACGCCCACTTCGGGTTCTATACGTTGGCACGTTCGTGCCACTGCATGGATTTTCGGTGATTGTCGACGCGCTGCATCAGTTGTCTTCGGCCGATAACGTGGAGTTCCGCATCGTCGGTGATGGTCAAGACTCGCAGCGGTTCGAAGATGCGATGCAGAAGGGCTTTTCATGCCGGGTCACCTGGATTCGCGAGTGGCAGTCGCTCGACGAACTGGCGAATCATTACGCTTGGGCAGACGTCTGTCTTGGTGTGTTTGGCTCTGAAGGAAAAGCGAGCCGAGTGATGCCGTTCAAAGTCTATGCAGCATTCGCTGCGTGTCGTGCGGTCGTCACACAGGACGATATGGGCTCGCCCGTACTCGAGCGAGCTCCGGTCATAACGAGTCCCAGTGATGGCACGTCTCTTGCTGAGCGTCTTCGATCTTTGGCCAGTGAACCAGAGATGGTTTCGGCATTTGCTCTTGCCGGTCGAGATTTTTTCCAGAGGAACCTGTCAAGCGTGGCTGTTTCGAATGCGTGGTCAGATCTTTGGGTTAAGGTTGAGGCCGTTGAGAGGGTTTCTCGCTCTCCGTAAATGCATTTCCACTTTTCCGATCGCTTCGACTCAGGTTTATTGCAATCATTGGTCAGAGTCTTGGCACTACTGAGGCGCCCTGATTTCGATGCTCTGCTGAGTGGGGGGTGCAATGTCGGGCTTCATCTTCCAGCATTCGTACGCTCTGGCGCTCCCCTTCGGGCATGTCGAGTTCCGCGAGTGTGCTGATGAGTTCAGTTGCTTCGTGGACTCGACATTGTTCCGTTAGTAGCGCCAGTAATGCGAAACGTGAGGCATATTCGGTTTGGCCCTCGTTATTGATTCCACGCCTGTAAGCGGCTTCCGCCGCATCAAGGTCACCGAACACCCGCCAGTGCAAATCGCCCATGGCGCGGTGCACCTCGGAGGGCGCTGAGCGCAGTGCGGCCGTGCGTTCGGCCACGCGCTGCAGGGGCGCATCGTCGATGGGGCAGCGCTGCTCCAGCCGGCAGCGGGCCAGCGTGGTGAGCGCCGTGGCTGACGCGGGGAACATCGGGTCGCGCACGCCGGCTTCGAGCTTCTGCCACCACAGCCCCACCTGCCCGGTGCCGCCGCGCGAGTGCAGGATCACGCCCGCTTGCGCCGGCAGCAGGCTGCCGCGCGGCAGGGCGGCGCAGCGGGCCAGCTCACGGTCAGCCGCGACGAAGGCAGGGTGGGTGGGGTCGAAGCCGCTGGCCACGGTGTAGAGCAGGGCGCGGTCGTAGCAGGCGCGGGGTGAGCCGGGTGCGCGCTCGGCATGCAGCTCGGCGAGGCGCACGGGAGAGCCCCAGTGCCCGGCACGCAGCAGGGCCTGCCCGGCCGAGAGCAGCAGCCAGGCGCCCAGCGCCCAGGGCAGGGCGCGGGCTGCTGCGGGCGGCGTCTGCCGCAGCAGCGCGGCGGCAGCGAACAGCAGGCCGAAAGCCGGCAGGTAGTTGCGGTGCTCGAACACGGGCTCCAGCGGCAGGTAGCTGCTGGTGATCAGGTGCCCGGCAAGGAAGAACAGCACGCCCGCGGCCAGCCCGGGCTGGCTGCGGCGCAAAGCCAGCGCCGCAGAGGCGGCCACCAGCCCGGCCAGGAGCGGCAGCACCGCACCCATCGGGTGGGCGAGGGTCTGCGCCACCGGCCAGTCGTCGTAGTAGAAAACCATCGTCGACTCGCGCGGCAGTAGCACCCAGCCCACGTAATGCCACAGGGCACCGGGCTGGCTGAGCAGGCGTTCGGCCGCGCCGTAGTCGCGGACGGCGTAGGCCTCGCTGCTGAAGTAGGCCGGCGCCAGCCCAATGGCCAGTGCCAAGGCGCCCAGTGCGCCGGCGATGGCCATGCCGCGCAGCCACCGGGCATCGCGCGGATTCGCGGTGTCGAAACGGTACAGCGTGGCTTCGGCCACCAGCACGTAGGCGAAGAACAGGGCCGCACTTTCCTTCGCGCCCACACCCGCCAGCGCGATGCCCCCGGCGCCCACCAGCCAGGCCCAGCCGCGCGCGTCGCCGGCGTTCAGGCCCTCGCGGCCGCGGTGGTAGGCCAACAGGCCCAGCAGCACGGCGGTGGCGGCCATCAGCTCCATCCGCTGCACCACGTAGAGCACGCTGGAGACCTGCAAGGGCAGGGTGGCCCAAGCCAGGGCCAGCAGAACGGCGGCGGTGGCGTGGTCGCGTCCGGGCAGGGCCAGCGCCAGCCAGCGGCGGGCCAACAGGGCGACCAACACGGTGTTCAGCAGGTGCCAGAGCAGGCTGTGCAGCTTCCAGCCCAGCGGGTGCCAGTCGAACAACAGGCGGTCGAGCATGAAGCTGGCCATGGCCAATGGGCGGGCGAAGTCACTGGCTTGCGACGAGAACAGCACCTCATGCCACTGCGCGCCCAGCGTCGCCCACGAGAGCGCGCGCAGGGCCGGGTTGTCGACCAGGTTGGGGAAGTCATCGAACAGGAAGCCGCCTCGCACGCCCGGGGCGAACACGGCGGCCACCACCAGCAGGGCGATGGCGAGCAGGGCGGCGGGCGAGCTGCTGGTGGCAGTGTGCGGAGCGGTAGCACTCATCCGCGGATCATCGCCTCGAGCGCGTCGCGCTCGCGAGCGTCCACGCCCAGCCGATGCCGCAGCCAGCGGTGCACTCGGGGCATGCCTGCCGGGGCGGCAGCGGCCTCGCAGCCCGGGAAGCGGTCGTCGAGCCACGCGAGGGCTTCGGCCTTGGCGCCGTGCTCGGCCAACAGCGCGGCGCCCCGCAGCACCGGGCCGCAAGGCAGAGGTGCAGGCAGGGCATCGAGCGCTGCGGCGGCGGCCTCGATGTGCCCTTGCCTTGCGTGCCAGGCCGCTTGGCTGAAGGCGAGGTCGCGGCGCGCTGCTTCCCTTTGCCAATGGGGGTTGGCCGCCGCGGCCTTCAACATCGTCGACGCACTCGGCGCGCTTTCGCTGCAGCGGGCATAGCGCTGGTCGTGATGATCGATGGCGCCGAGGCTGATCTCCAAACCGCGCTTGTCGGCGCCCATGGCTTTCGGAACGGCCGCGCGCACCTCGGTGGATACCGCGCCCATCGCGCACTCCAAGTCGAGCAGGGTCAGGGCGAGTTGGGTGCTGCTGGCCATGTTTTCTCGCCACGAAGCGAGCCGAGCGAGCCCGCGCGCCGGGTCTTCGTACCAGAGGTCCCAGGTGGCGGCGTTCACCTGCGCCCGCTCCGAGGCCGGGCTGCGTTGGGCCCACACCTCGGCCAGCAGGCGCGGCTGTCCCCACAGCCGCGCTTCGCTGTGGAGCACGAGAGCGACGACAGCTACTGCGCCGATGCTGATGGCCGCGCGCAGCGTGGCGGCCAGCGGCAGCCGGGCCAGGCCCACCGCCACCGGCAGGAAGAGCAGGGCGCTGGGCAGGTAGTTGCGGTGGGCGAAGGCCAGTTCGAGGTTCACCGGGCCGGCTTCGATCAGGTGCCCGCCCAGGTAGAACAGGCTCGCGCTGGCCAGCACCGGCGCCCGGTGGCCGAGGGTCACGGCTGCGAGGAGAGCGCCTCCCAGCAGGCCGGCAGGTGCCCAGAAGCGCGGGTCGGCCAGCCCGTCGGGCACCGCGGGCGGGTTGAACATGAGGTCGCCCGAGTGCGGGGCGACGGTGAGCAGGTCGCCCAGGTAGCCCACGAGGATGCCGGGCTGCGCCAGCAGGCGTCCGGCCAGACTGAAGTCGCGGAACTGCTCGGCGCCGGCCATGGCGCCCGGGACCTGCAGGGCCAGCAGCAGCACGAGGCCCAGGGCCGGCAGGGCAGCCAGCGCCGCCACCCATGGTGCTGGCGCGCCGTGCGGCAGGTTTTCGCGCCGCAGCAGGGGCAGCAGCGCCAGGGCCAGCATGGGCAGCAGCAGGCCATTGAGTTTGCAGGCCACGGCCGCGGCGCCGGCCATCAGGTACAGGGCGGCGAACACGGGGCGCCGCTCGGGCGCGGCGCGCCACAGGGCCACGAAAGCGAGCAGGCCCAGCAGGCAGAAGGTGGCGGCCAGCAGGGCGTGACGCTGCACGATGTAGAGCGCGGTGGTGCCCTGCATGGGGTGCAGGGCCCAGAGGGCGGCCGCAACGAACGGCGCCCAGCGCAGGGGGCCGGCCTCGGCGCGCAGCAGGCGCGCGCCCAGCAGGGCCACCAGCACGGCGTTCAGGCCGTGGATGAGCATATTGGTGCGCAGGAACGGGCCGGGCGCGGCCGGCCAGCCTTGTGCATCGATCAAAAAGCTCGCCATGGCGAGCGGCCGGCCCACTGGGTCGGCGATGCCGCTCGTGAGGTAGAGCAGCAGCGGTTGCCAGCCGTCGATGGGGCCGAAGGCGCCCAAGGCCGGCAGGTTGGCGTAGTCGTCGAACAGGAAATCGCCGCTGAGTCCCGGCCTGAGCGCGGCCCCGACCAGCAAGGGCAGAAAAACAAAGGCCGCCCAGAGGGCGGCCTTTGTTGACATCCAATGACGCATGCGAGGGACCGTGCCGCGGGGCCCGCGGCCCGGCGCCTACGCTTAGCGGCAGGAGGTCGGCAGGTACTTGGCGTCGACGGTGCTGGTATTGAGGCAGGTCCACTGAATGGCGCCGCCGTTGTCGCTGGGGGAGAGGATCAGCGTCTCAGTGTCGATGGCTTTGTTGGCCGTGAACGGAGCGGTGGAGGAGAAAGTTGCCGTGATCACGCCAGCGTCAACTTCAACCGACTCGACGTACGTGCCCGCAATGCTGGCCGGGGCAGAAAGGCCGGCCTCTGTGTTGTCGGCCGGGAAATCACCGCGGTTCGCGAAGAACTCCGCCACGGCGGTGCGCGAACCCGAGGCGAGGCTGAGGCCTTCCGAGACCTGGCCGCGGATGGTGTAGTCCTGGTAGGCCGGCAGGGCGATGGCGGCGAGGATGGCGATGATCGCGACGACGATCATCAGTTCGATGAGGGTGAAGCCTTTCTGCTGCGTCATGACGGTGTTCCTTGTTGCGAGGGTGGATAAAGAGGCGCCGGAGGGCGCGTGTGGATGGGGCTAGCCTTCCACGGCCACAGGCCTGTTTCCGGCCCGGGGATTAAAGCACGTGGCGTGCCAGCCCAGCGAGGTGAAGCCGTGTCAACGCCTGTGACGCAGGTCCGGTTGGTGGGGCGGTTTACGCCCGCCGCACCGCTGCTAGGGCAATTTGTGACGCTTAGCGGCAGATGGTGGCGCGGTAGCGGGGCGGCAGGTCGCCGCCGGTGCAGGTCCAGCGCACCGAGCCTTGACCCGCGGCGAAGCTGGGCTCCACCACCACGGTCTTGCCCTGCAGCAGCACATTGGCCTTGCCGCCGTAGGTGATCTCGATGCCCACCGGGATGACCTCGACCTGCGTCACGTATTGGCCAGCGATGCTCGTCTCGGCAGGCAGGCCGGCCGAGGCGTTCGAGGTCGGCAGGCGCCCATAGTTCGCCACGAACTCCCATACGGCGGCGCGGGCGCCCGAGGAAAGCGACAGCCCCTCGGCCGCCTGACTGCGGATGGTGTAGTCCTGGTAGGCCGGCAGGGCAATGGCGGCGAGGATGGCGATGATCGCCACGACGATCATCAGCTCGATCAAGGTGAAGCCGGCGCGGCGATTGGGCATGTCGGTTGATCGCGAAGAAAGCCGAGGCGGCTCAAGCAAGATTGATGCCGATGCCGCCCCCGCGCAACCCGTGCCGAGCGATCCGCTACGCTGCGCGCACTCTTTCAATGCTTGGACGCCGACCCATGCTGGACCGCCGGTGGTTTTCGCCCGCCCTTCTCGGGCTCTTCGTGCTCTCAGGCTTTGCCGGCCTGATCTACCAGTCGATCTGGTCGCACTATCTTGGGTTGACCCTGGGCCACGCGGCCTACGCACAGACGCTGGTGCTGGCCATGTTCATGGGCGGCATGGCGCTAGGTGCCTGGCTGGTGAGCCGCTACGCGCACCGGCTGAAGCGATTGATCCTTGGCTACGCGGTGATCGAGGGTGTGATCGGTGTGATGGGGCTGGTGTTCCATCCGCTCTTCCTCGCCTACACCGGCGTCTCGCAGGAATCGGCCCTGCCTTTCTTCGGCGGGCTGGGCATGGCGTGGCTGTGGCAGTGGGGCTCGGCGGCGGCGCTCATCGCCCCGCAAACGATTCTGTTGGGCGCCACCTTCCCGCTGATGAGCGCCGGTCTGATGCGCGCACGTCTCGGTGAGGACGGCGAGGTCCTCGGCGGGCTGTATTTCACCAACAGCATCGGCGCGGCCTTGGGCGTGCTGGCTGCCACCTTTGTGCTGCTGCCGAGCATTGGCATGCCGGGGGCCATGGCGCTGGCCGGCGGCCTGAACCTGCTGGTGGCTGTGCTGGCTTGGGCCTTGGCCCGCGGCTTGCGCGAAGAGACCCTGCCGCCGCTGCCAGCGCCGGCCGCCGCGACTGAGGCGGGCGGACACGCCACGCCGGAGCTGGCCCATCTTTACCGCGTGCTGCTGGGCGCGACCTTCCTGTCCAGTGCGGCCTCGTTCGTCTACGAGATCGGCTGGGTGCGCCTGCTCAACCAGGCCCTGGGCACCACCCTGCACAGCTTCGAGCTGATGCTGGCCACCTTCATCGCCGGCCTCGCCTTCGGTGGCCTGTGGGTGCGGAAGCGCGCCAAAGCCGTGAAAGACGTGGTGCAGTACGCCGGCTTCGTGCAGGTGCTGATGGGCGTGGCGGCTCTGGTGTCGGTGCCCTTGCTGTCGTCCAGCTTCGAGTGGGTGGGCTGGACGATGCGCGCGCTGGCCCGCACCGAGGAGGGCTACACGCTCTACACGCTGGCCACGGCCGGCATCGCCATGCTGATCATGTTCCCGGCGGCGTTCTTCGCCGGCATGACCCTGCCGCTCTTCACTTCGGCCCTGCTGCGCAAGGGTAGTGGCGAGGCGGCCATCGGCCGGGTGTACGCCGCCAATACCCTGGGCGCCATCGTGGGCGTGATGCTGGCGGTGCACGTGCTCATCCCGATCATCGGCATCCGCCTGACGGTAACGACGGCCGCGCTGGTCGACGCCCTCATCGGCCTCTACCTGCTGCGTGCCGTGAGCCCGGGGGTGTGGATGCCGCGGGTGGCCGTGGCCGGCGTGGCCACGCTGGCCTTCTTCGCGGCCAGCGTGCAGTTCGGCCAGCTTGACCCGCGCGAGCAGATGGCCGGGGTGTTCCGTACCGGCAACGTCAGCGTGCCGGAGTCGGCCGAGGTGACCTTCCTGCGCGACGGTTCCACCGCAACGATCGGCGTCATGGTGGACGGCTCAACGAAGATGATCTCCACCAACGGCAAGCCGGACGCGTCGCTGACGCCCGCCGACCAGGCCCCGACGATGGACGAGATCACCATGCTGATGGCCGCAGCCCTGCCGCTGGCCACGCACCCGGCGCCGGAGCGCGTGGCCATCATCGGCTGGGGCTCGGGCCTGACCACCCACACCATGCTGGGCAGCTCGGTGCCGAAGGTGGTCGACAACATCGAGATCGAGCACGCCATGTGGGAGGGGGCGAAGTTCTTCGCCGAGCGAGTGGACCGCGCCTACCTCGACCCGCGCTCGGAGGTGCACTTCGACGACGCGCGCACCTTCTTCGCGGCCGGCGGGCGTCGCTACGACGTGATCATCTCCGAGCCCTCGAACCCCTGGGTGAGCGGCGTGGCCAGCCTGTTCACCAAGGAGTTCTACCGCTTCCTGCACGGGCACCTCGAGGACGACGGCCAGCTGGTGCAGTGGATCCAGAGCTACGAGATCGACGACCCGATGGTGGCCACCATGGTATCGGCCCTGCTGGAGGTCTTCCCGCAGTCGGAGCTCTACGTGACCAACACCGCCGACCTGCTGATCCTCGCCCGCAAGACGCCGGGGGCTGGCTATCTGCCGGAGCCGTGGGCCACCGAGCCGCTGGCCTCGGAGCTCCGCCGCGTGGGGCTGGGCTCGCCGGCCGACCTTGCGATCCGCCGAATCGGCGGCCCCTCGGTGCTGCGCACTCTCGTGCGCCTGTACGACGCGCCGCCGCACTCCGACTTCTACCCCACGGTGTCGCTGCGCGGGCCGGAGACGCGTTTCCGCAACGCGAGCTCGATGATCCTGCAGCGGCTGGTGTGGTCGGGCCTGCCCGTCCTGGATGCTTTGGAGTGCCGGCGCCCGCCGGCCGAGGCGGCCGGTGTGCTGCCCACCGACATGTCGGTGGCGGTACGCGACCTGTGGCGCGCCGACGCCATCGCCGAAGCGATGGCGGGCCGCGGTACCGGCACGTTTGCCCAAGAGGAAGGCGTGATGCCCCCGATGTTCGCCTACCTGCGCACCGCGCCGCAGGGGCCCGGCGACGCCCGCGAGACCTCGCGCATGCTCGCCGCGATTGCCGAGCATTCGGTCGGCATCCTGTCTGCCGAGCGCATCGGCCCGCTGTGGGCGGAGGCTGTGTGGATCGAGCCCGGTCGGGCGGCGCTGCCCGGCGTGGCTGCGCAGCGCGCCGTGCTGGCGGCGGCGGCGGCCCGCGACTGGCCGGCGCTGGGTCGTGAGGCCGAGGCCCTGCTGGGCGGCGAGGATTTCGCGGGCCTGCATCCTGGGGCACGCGAGCAGGTGCTGGTGCTGGCCATGGTGGCGGCGCTGGCCGAGGGCCGCAGTGAGGCCGTAGCCGAGCTCGAAGCCGAGTATGGCCCCCGCGTGGGGGTGGCAGCGCTGGGCGACCTGCGCGGCTTCCTGATGGCCTTTGCCGACGGCGAGACGGCCTGCGCCTTTACCGCAGCCGGATCGCCAGCACCCGCGCGTCCTGCAGGCTGAACCACACTTCAAGCTCCTGATCGCGGGTGATCAGGGGCAGGCGGCGCACGTCGCTGGGCACGCCGGCGGGAAAGTCGGCCGAGCGCAGCTCGGCGGCCGTCACCGGTTCGGCAGTAGCGTGCACCGCGGCCAACGCCGGATCGCTCAATGGGCGGTGGTGCTGCGGCCGGTACTCGATGTCCGGCTTGCCGTCGACGACCTCGAAAAGCAAGGACTGTCGCGCTTCGGCGTCTTGAGGCGCCACAGCGAGCATTGGCTCTGCGCCCCAGGCCGGGGCCTTGTGTGCTTGGTCGGCGGGGTAAAGCTCGTTCGCGGCCACCAAGGTGGCCCGGTAGGGACTCAGCACGAGGTAGGCCGGCCGGCTGACCCAGGTGGTGTGCAGGCCGTAAGCGAGGGCAGAGGCCTGCAGCAGGGCGATCACCGTGAGGTCGAAGGCCAGCCCCGGCTTGCCCTTCTTGTAGATGAGCAAGGTGATCAGCGGGCCGGCGACGAGGTCCACCGCCGCCACGATCAGCACCAGCCGCATGCCGCCCGCACCCTGCAGCAGCGGGGGCGGGTACCACACGCTGATGACCAGGGCGAGGAATGCGCCCACGACGAGGGCGCTGAGGGCGAGGTGCACGGCCGCGGCCCGCGCGGCGCCTTCACGGATCATGCGGACTCCTATTCGATCCCGTACTTCTTCAGCTTGTAGCGCAGCGCCCGGAAGGTGATGCCCAGGGCTTCGGCAGTCTTGGTGCGGTGCCAGCGGTGCGCGTCCAGCGCGGCGATCAGCGCTTCGCGCTCGATCTGGGCCAGCGTCTCCGGCAGGGCGCCGTCTGCCCGGGCGCGGGCCAGGGCTTCGACGGTGGCCGGCAAGGGCGCATCGGGGGGCTCGGGGGTGTCGGTGTCTGGCGGCAAGGTACGGCCCGTCGGCACGACGACGGCGTCGCCGTGAGCGCCCGTCGCTGGCAGGCCGAGGTCGGTGGCGCGGAGGCTCGGGCCGTCAGCGAGCGCCACGGCGCGTTCCAGCACGTTTTCGAGTTCGCGGACGTTGCCGGGAAAGGGGTAGGCGGCCAGGGCGGCGCGGGCGTCGTCGGCAAGGTCGAGCGCAAGGCCCTGCTCGCGGGCGATGCGGGCCAGCACGGCCTCGGCGATGGCCGGGATGTCCTCGCGGCGCTCCCGCAGCGGCGGCACGGGCAGGGCGATCACGTTGATGCGGTAGAACAGGTCGTGGCGGAAGCGGCCGTCGTCGACCAGTTTCGCCAGGTCCTTGTGGGTGGCCGAGAGGATGCGCACGTCGACCGGCACCTCGCTCGGCGCGCCGACCGGGCGCACGGCCTTCTCCTGGATGACGCGCAGCAGCTTCACCTGCATGTGCAGGGGCAGCTCGGCGATCTCGTCGAGGAACAAGGTGCCGCCCTGCGCGGCCTGGAACAGGCCGTCCTTGTCGGCGTGGGCCCCGGTGAAGCTGCCCTTGCGGTGGCCGAACAGCTCGCTTTCCATCAACTCCGCGGGGATGGCGCCGCAGTTCACCGGCACGAAGGGGCCGTCCTTGCGCGGGCTCTGGGCGTGAACCAGGCGCGCCACCAGCTCCTTGCCGGTTCCGGACTCGCCGCAGATGAAGACCGGGGCCTGGCTGCGCGCCACCTTGACGGCGGTCTCGCGCAGCTGGCGCATGGCCGGGGAATCGCCGATCAGCCGCGGCGTGTGGGCCTGCGCGGCGGCACGGCGCTGCACGCCGAGGTTCAGCGCGTGGGTGACGAGCTGGCGCAGCACGGCCAGGTCGACCGGCTTGGTGACGAAATCGAAGGCGCCGGCCTTCAGCGCGGCGACGGCGGCTTCGACATTGCCGTAGGCCGTCATCATCGCCACCGGTGTGTTCGGGTGACGCGCGGCGATGTGTTCGACCAACTGCGTGCCGTTGCCGTCGGGCAGGCGCATGTCGGTGAGGCAGAAGTCGAAATCGTGCGTCTGCAGCTGGGCGCGCGCTTGGGCGAGATCACCGGCGGTTTCCACCCGCAGGCCCATGCGCCCGAGGGTGAGCGCCACCAGCTCGCGGATGTCGCGTTCGTCGTCGACGATGAGGGCGCTGCGCGAAATCATGGGGTCCCGGGGCGTCCTGGCCGTTCGCTAGCGTAACGGCCCGGCAGCCGGATGCGGAAACAGGCGCCGCCGCCGGGCACGGCCACGAAGCGCAGGCTGCCCTGGTTGGCTTCACAGAGCTGGCGGGCGATGTAGAGGCCGAGGCCGGTGCCGTGCTCGCTGGTCGTATAGAAGGGCTCGAACAGCCGGGCGGCGACGGCCGGTGGGATGCCGGGGCCATGGTCGACCACGTCGAGATCGACAGCGCCAGCTTCGGCCGAATCGCCTGTGGCGGGCTGGGCGCGCAGCAGCACGCGGGCCGGTTGGCCGGGCAGGCGGCCGTAGGCGCGGGCGTTGTCGACCAGCACGGTGAGCACCTGCAGCAGGTGGCGCGGGTCGACCATCGCGCTCAAGGGCCCGCCGCTGCGCTCGTCGAGCTGGTCGGCGCCCAGCGGGTGCATGGTGCGGTACTCGCCAACGAAGCGCTGCAGGAGACGGGGCAGGTCCACCACTTCGGCCTGCGCGCTCTCGCGGCGGGCGAGCCCGAGCACGCTGTCGACGATGCCATCCATGCGCTGGCACTGGCCCTGGATGATCTCCAGCAGTTGGCGGTCGGCCTCGGGCATGCCGGGGGATTCGTCCAGCAGTTGCGCGGCGTGGAGGATGGCCGAGAGCGGGTTGCGGATCTCGTGGGCGATGCTGGCGCCGAGCCGGCCCAGCGTGGCGAGAGTGAGCTCCTCGGCGCGGCCGCTGTAATGGCGCGCATCGTCGAGGAAGCAGAGGTACAGCTCATCGCGGACGCCGGTGGCGGCGAAGCGCGGCAGCAGTTCGGGGCCGTCTTCGCCCACCCGCAGGCTGCGCGGCTGCACTTCGCCGGTGCTGCGCCAGCGCCGCAGCAGGGCATCGAGCGGCGGGTGCAGGTCGGCGAGGCGCTGCGCTTCACCCTTCGCCCCGAGCAGGGCCCAGGCGGCCTCGTTGAACAGCCGGATGCGGTGCTGGCCGTCCACCACCAGCACGCCGGTGCGCATACGGCGGATGACCAGTTCATTCAATTGCGCCAGTTGGGCCACTTCGCTGCCGCGCTCGTCGGCCAGCGCCTCGGTGCGGGCGAGCTCGCGGCGCAGGAACTGCGAGAAGGCCGCGCCGGCGAGGTAGCAGACGGCGAACATCGCCGGTTCCACCAGCGGGCGGTCGTCGCGGGCGGCCAAAGTGCTGATGGCGAATTCGCCGAACACGGCGCCCGCGGCCAGCAGGGCCAGCGCCATCGACAGCCGGAAACCGACGATCAGGCTGCCGATGGTGATGTTGAACAGCAGCAGCAGGCCGATCGCGGCGTCGAGGCCCTGCTGGGCGGAAAGCGCGGTCGCGGCAATGATGATGTCGAGGGCCAGGCCCCAGCCGCCCTGGATGGGCAGGGTCGCGCCCTCGCGGCGGCTGGCCCAGAGCAGGCCCAGCGAGAGCAGCAGGTACAGCGTGCCGGCCCCGCGCAGCAGAGGGCCGTCGACGGCGCTCAGCAGCCCGAGGTGCTCGGGGGTCCAGGCCAGCGTGGCCAGCAGCACCGCCTCCAGCACGCGGTAAAGGGCGAAGCCGAACAGCTCGCGCTGCTGCACGCCGCCTTGGGGCAGTTGGCTGGTCGAGCGGACGAAGGGCATGGGCGCACTGTAGCGGCCCGGCGCGGCCGGCGGGCCGGTGCGGGCGCCGCGTTTTGCCTTCCCCGCCCCGAGCGACGACAATACGCGCCCCGTCGGCGGGCGCATCCCGAATCGCCACCCCGATGGCCCTCATCCCCGCGGCACCGTGCCGCCCTGACCCAGGTGTCCCATGAATTTCCACGAGTACCAGGCCAAAGAGCTGTTCGCCGAGGTCGGCATTCCCGTTCCCGCCGGCCAGATCGCCCGCACCGCCGATGAAGCCGTCGAGGCCGCCAAGGCGCTCGGAGGCGACTTCTGGGTGGTCAAGGCGCAGATCCATGCGGGCGGCCGCGGCAAGGCCGGCGGCGTGAAGCTCTGCAAGAGCCTTGACGCCGTCAAGGAAGCCGCTGCCGGCATGCTCGGCCGCAAGATGGAGACCTACCAGTCGGGTGGCCGCGCGCTGCCGATCGACGTGGTGCTGGTGACCGAGGCCTCGGACATCGCCAAGGAGCTCTACATCTCGGCGCTGGTCGACCGTTCGACCAAGTCGATCACCTTCATCTGCTCGGCCGAAGGCGGCGTGGAGATCGAGAAGGTCGCGGCCGAGACGCCGGAGCTGATCCACACGGTGCATGTGAACTTCGTCGAAGGCCTGCAGCCCTACCAGTGCCGCCAGGTTGGCTTCGCGATGGGCCTGAACGCCAAGCAGTGCGGCCAGCTCACCAAGATCATGATGGGCCTGTTCACCCTCTTCAACAAGTACGACCTGTCGCTGATCGAGCTGAACCCGCTCGCGATCAACAACCACGGCGACCTGATGGCGCTCGACGGCAAGGTGAACTCGGACGACAACGCCGAATTCCGCCAGCCGAAGACCACGGCCATGCGCGACATCGCGCAGGAAGACGAAGCCGAAGTGCTGGCCGTCAAGTACAACCTCAACTACGTGACGATGGACGGCAACATCGGCTGCCTCGTCAACGGCGCCGGTCTGGCGATGGCCACGATGGACGTCATCCAGTTGAACGGCGGCGAGCCGGCCAACTTCCTCGACGTCGGCGGCGGCGCCACCAAGGAGCGCGTGACCGAGGCCTTCAAGCTCATCCTGAGCTCGGACAAGGTCAAGGCGATCTTCGTCAACATCTTCGGCGGCATCGTCCGCTGCGACATGATCGCGGAAGGCATCATCGCCGCGGTCAAGGAAGTGGACGTCAAGGTGCCGGTGATCGTGCGTCTCGAAGGCACCAACGTCGAGAAGGGCAAGGAACTGCTGAAGAACTCGGGCCTCGCGATCCAGCCGGCCGACGACATCAACGACGGCGCGAAGAAAGCCGTCGCCGCCGCTGCCTGATCACGACACCAAGGAATCGAACATGAGCGTTCTCGTCAACAAGAACACCAAGGTGATCGTGCAGGGCTTCACCGGCCAGCAGGGCACCTTCCACGCCGAGCAGATGCTCGACTACGGCACCAAGGTCGTCGGCGGCGTCACGCCCGGCAAGGGCGGCACCACCCACATCGGCCTGCCGGTCTTCAACACGGTGCAGGACGCGGTCGACGAGACCGGCGCCGACGCCTCGGTCATCTACGTGCCGCCGCCGTTCGCGGCCGACGCCATCCTCGAAGCCGCCGCCGCCGGCATCCGCCTGATCGTCTGCATCACCGAAGGCATCCCGGTGCTGGACATGCTGCGCGTCAAGCACGTGCTGGCCCAGTACGACGACGTCGTGCTGATCGGCCCGAACTGCCCCGGCGTGATCACGCCCGGCGAGTGCAAGATCGGCATCATGCCGGGCCACATCCACATGCCGGGCAAGATCGGCATCGTGTCGCGCTCGGGCACGCTGACGTACGAAGCCGTGAAGCAGACCACCGACGCCGGCCTCGGCCAGTCGACCTGCATCGGCATCGGCGGCGACCCGATCAACGGCACCAACTTCATCGACGCCCTGCAGCTGTTCCAGGACGACCCGCAGACCGAAGGCATCATCATGGTCGGCGAGATCGGCGGTTCGGCCGAGGAAGAAGCGGCCGAGTTCATCAGCGAGTACGTGACCAAGCCGGTCGTCGGCTTCATCGCCGGTTCGTCGGCCCCTCCGGGCAAGCGCATGGGCCACGCCGGCGCCATCGCTTCGGGCGGCCAGGGCACGGCGGAAGGCAAGTTCGCTGCGCTCGAGAAGGCTGGCGTCGTCACCGTGAAGTCGCCCGGCGACCTCGGTGCCGCCATCGCCAAGCTGCTGAAGAAGTAAGGGCCGCGGCGCGCAAGCGTCGGGGTTCGTGGAACGACGAAGGCCGCCCGCAGGGGCGGCCTTCGTGTTTTCGGGCCGGCCTGCGGCACGCGACTTCCACCGCGACGACGCGCGACACTATGGCCCCCGGATGCCCGACGCCCCTCGATGACGCTGCGCCTCGCTCTCGCCCAGTTCGACTGCCCCGTCGGTGCCGTCGCCGCCAACGCCGACCGCGTGATCGCATGGATCACGCAAGCGCGTGACACGCATCGCGCCGACCTCGTGGTGTTCCCGGAGCTGACGCTCTCGGGCTATCCGCCGGAAGACCTGTTGGAACGGCCCGGTTTCCTGGCCGAGTGCGCCGCGCAGCTGCAGCGGGTGGCGCTGTCCTGCACCGGCGGCATCACCGCGATCGTCGGCTGGCCCGAGGCCGTGGGCGGCGTGGTGTTCAACGCGGCGACCGTGCTGCGCGATGGCCGCGTCGAAGCGACGTATCGCAAACGGAAGCTGCCGAATTACGCCGTGTTCGACGAACGTCGGCACTTCGCCCCGGGTCACGAGGACTGCGTGGTCGAAGTCGCCGGCGTGCCGGTGGGCGTGATCGTCTGCGAAGACCTCTGGCACCCCGAGCCGATCGCGGCGACGGTGGCCGCAGGTGCGCGGCTGGTCGTGGTGCCGAACGCTTCGCCCTTCGAACGCGACAAGCTGGCCGACCGCGATGCCCTGCTGGCGATGCGCACCGCCGAGTCGCGCACGGCGATCGCCTACCTCAACCTCGTCGGCGGGCAGGACGAGCTGGTCTTCGATGGGGCTTCGGTGCTGGCCGATGCCGACGGCCGCCTGCATCCGGCCGCGCGTGCTTTCGAGGATCAGTGGCTGATCACCGATTTCGATGCGGCCAGCGGCCGCTTCGCGCCCTTGCTTTGGCCGCCGGAAGACGACGAGTCGCGCGAGTCGCTGGCGTATCGCGCGGCCGTTCGCGGCCTGCGTGACTACTGCGGCAAGAACGGCTTCAAGACGACGTGGCTCGGGCTCTCGGGCGGCATCGACTCCGGCCTGGTGCTGGCGATGGCGGTCGATGCGCTGGGGGCGGCGAACGTCACCGCCGTGCGCCTGCCCTCGCGCTACACCTCCGACCTGTCGAACGACCTCGCCGCCGAGCAGGCCGCGGCACTCGGCGTGCGGCTGGAGACCGTCGCGATCGAAGCGCCGTTCGAGGGCTTTCTCAAGGCCCTCGGGCCGCTGTTCGACGGCCTCGCGCCGGACGTGACGGAGGAGAACCTGCAGTCGCGCTGCCGCGGCGCGCTGATGATGGCCTTGGCCAACAAGAAGGGCGGCCTGCTGCTGACGACCGGCAACAAAAGCGAGTACGCGGTCGGCTACGCCACCATCTACGGCGACATGTGCGGCGGCTACGCGCCGATCAAGGACCTCTACAAGATGGAAGTCTTCGCGCTGGCGCGATGGCGCAACGCGCGGCAGCCGGCGGGCGCGCCGCCGGCCATCCCCGAGACGGTGATCACCCGGCCGCCGTCGGCCGAGCTGCGCGAGAACCAGACCGACCAGGATTCGCTGCCGCCCTACGCGTTGCTCGACGCCATCCTCGAAGCGCACATCGAAGGTCGCGAAGGCCGTGAGGCCCTGCTGGCCCGGGGCTTTCCGATCGAGTCCGTCGATCAGGTGCTCCGCCTGGTCCGCATCAGCGAGTGGAAGCGCCGGCAGGCCGCGCCGGGGCCGAAGCTCTCGCGCCGCGCCTTCGGCCGCGAGCGGCGCTACCCGATCACCAACGGCTGGCGAAGCTGAGGCCGGAAACGCGAAGACCGCCCGGAGGCGGTCTTCGTGGGTCGAGCGATGCTGCTTGGGCCTGCCGTCAGCGGCCCGCGCCGAACGGGTTGAGCTGGCCCCAAAGGCCACCGCGCTCCGGCCAGTCGCCGCTCAGGTAGGGGTGCTCGGGGTAGTTCTTCTCCAGCACGCGGCGGGCGTCGGCGGCGAGGTCGTCCTGGCCGAGCGCGGCATGGCTGGAGGCCAGCAGGGCGATGCCGTCGGCCTCGAACTCGCTCTGCGGGTAGGTTTCCAGCAGGTACTTCGCGCGATTGATGGCCGACACGTAGGCGCCGCGACGGTGGTAGTACAGGCCGGTAGTCGCTTCGTGGCGGGCCAGGAAGTTCTTCAGGTAGACCATGCGCTGCCGTGAATCGGCGGCGTAGCGGCTGCTCGGGTAGCGGCGCAGCAGCTCCGCGAAGGCCTCGAAGCTGGCCTGCACGCGGGTCAGGTCGCGGGCCGACATGTCGGCGCGGGCGATCCGCTGCAGGAAGAAGCTGTCGCGATCGAAGCCGTTCAGCGCACGCAGGTAGTACGCGTAGTCGATGGCCGGATGCGTCGGGTAGGTGCGGACGAAGCGGTCCAGCGTCGAGGTGGCGTCCTCGTGCTTGCCCTGCTTGTACTGCGCGTAGGCCAGGTCGAGCTGGGCCTGTTCGGTGTACGGGCCGAAGGGGAAGCGGCCGGTGAGGCGGGTCAGGTAAAGCTCGGCGCGCGAGTAGTTTCCGCCTTCACGCGATTCGCGGGCTTCGGCATACAGGGCCTCGACCTGGAGGGTCTCGGTGTCCGGTTCGCCACCGCCGAACCAGCCCTTCATGGTCTGGCAGCCGGTGGTGCCCAGGGCCAGCAGCGAAAGGAGGGCGAGGCGGGTCAGGACGCGCGTGGACGGCATGGACGGCACGGAACGGGCACCAGCGGGGTTCAGGACGGTCGATAATAGCGGAATCCCCTGAATCGCCGCCGAGCCGTCCTGCCCATGACCCTTCCCCAATCCGGCCGCCCGGACACCGACGACGCGCGCGCCGAGGACGAACGTGAACTGCTCGAGGCCGTGGTGCCGCTGGAACACGCCGGCCGCCGCTTCGACCAGGTCCTGGCTGACCTGTTCCCGGACTTCTCGCGCTCCCGCCTGACCAGCTGGATCAAGTCGGGTGAGGCCCTGCTGGACGGCGCGGAAGCCAAGCCCAAGCAGGCCCTGCGCGGCGGCGAGACCGTCACCGTGTGGGTGACGCCCTCGATCGAGACGACGGCCGAGCCCGAGGCCATCGCCCTCGACCTCCGCCACGCGGATGACGAAGTGATCGTGCTGAACAAGCCGGCCGGCCTCGTGGTGCACCCGGGCGCGGGCAACCCGCGCGGCACGCTGGTGAACGCGCTGCTGCACTTCGACCCGAAGCTGGCCGAGCTGCCGCGGGCCGGCATCGTGCACCGCCTCGACAAGGACACCTCCGGCCTGATGGTCGTGGCCCGCAGCCTGCGGGCCCACGCGTCGCTCGTGGAGCAGCTCTCGAACCGCGAGGTGCACCGGCAGTACCTCGCCGTGGCCTGCGGGGCGATGGTGGCCGGCGGCACGGTCGATGCGCCCATCGGCCGGCACCCGACCGACCGCATCCGGCAGGCGGTGAACGAGAGCGGCCGCGAGGCCGTGACCCACTACCGCGTGCGCGAGCGCTTCCGCAGCCACACGCTGGTGGAATGCCGGTTGGAGACGGGCCGCACGCACCAGATCCGCGTCCACATGGCGCACGTGCGGCATCCGCTGGTCGGCGACCCGCTGTACGGCGGCAACCTGCGCCTGCCGAAGGGCGCGACCGAGGCCCTCGTCGAAGGCCTGCGCGGCTTCAAGCGCCAAGCCCTGCATGCCGAATCGCTGGCTTTCGTGCACCCGGCCAGCGGCGAGACGCTGCGCTTCGAGGCCGGCATGCCCGACGACATGCTCGCCCTGCTGGCGCAGTTGCGCGAAGACACCGTCGAAGCGGCGGCCAAGGGCATCAAGTGATGGCGACGGTCGGCACCGTGCGGCGCTGATGGACGTCGCGCCGCCGTTCTTCGAGTGGGCCAACTGGCCGGCGCCGCCCGGCGTGCGCGGCGGCTCGACGCGGCGCCGCGGTCTGGGCGCTTCGCAGCCGCCGTTCGACACCTTGAACCTCGGCGGACATCGCAGCGCCGACGGTGACGCGGGGGAGCACGTGCTCGCAAACCGCGTGGCCCTGCGTGAGGCGCTTGAACTGCCTTCCGCGCCGCGCTGGTTGCGTCAGGTGCACGGCACGGCGGTCTTCGACGCCGATGCGCGAACGATCGATGGGGTGTTGGTGCCGGCCGACGCCGATGAACCTGAGGCCGACGCCGCGGTGACGCGTTCTCCCGGTGTGGTGCTGGCGGTGCTGCATGCCGATTGCCTGCCGGTGCTCCTGTGTTCCGATGACGGCGCGGTGCTCGGCGCTGCGCATGCGGGATGGCGGGGACTCGCCGCTGGCGTCGTCGAAGCCACGTTCGACGCGATGCGCGTGCCGGGCGAGCGCGTGATCGGGTGGTTCGGCCCGGCGGCCGGGCCCGCGAACTACGAGATTGGCGAGGAGGTGCGCGCCGCCTTCGTCGATGGCGATGCCGGCGCGGCCGCCGCGTTCACCGCAACGCGCCCCGGGCATTGGCGCGTGGATCTGTATGCACTCGCGCGGCGTCGTCTCGCGGCGATCGGCGTCACGCGCATGCACGGCGGTGGACGCTGCACCATCGGCGAGCCGAACGGGTATTTCTCGCATCGCCGCGATGCGCGCACCGGCCGCATGGCCAGCCTGATCTGGCGCGCTTCCTGAGCGAACGCATGGTGCGCCGCACACGGCCCGTGCGCGCCATCGCAGAAAAAGCGTGATGGCGGGCGCGCCGCGACCTGCGAACTGAGACGTGGCGCCGCAGTTGACAGCGCTTGGCTTTCGCGCGGCGGGCGGAAGCGCAGCCTGCGCGGCATCCGAAACGGAGTCCCGCCATGCCCGTCGTCCGCCCTGTCGCCTTCGCCCTTGCTGCCCTGTTCGTCGCGGCGGGAGCCTCCGCGCAATCGGCCGCGCCGACGCCGGAGATCGCCGGCTTCATCGTCACCTACGCGCCCGGCACGGCGGAGGCCGCCAATGCGAATATCGCGGCGCGGCGCCTCTCCGACGCCAGCCGCCAGGTCGCGCGCTCCGGCGTGATGGCGAAGCGGGGTCCCTCGGTTGGCCTCGGTTACCAGCGCCGGCTTTCCGTGGGTGGCGATGTGTTGCGGGCCACGCGCTTGCTGGCCCTCGACGAAGCCGCGGCTGCGCGCGCCGCACTCGCGGCCCAGCCGGGCGTGGCGCGGGTCGAGTACGACTACGTGCTGCAGGCCAACCTGCGACCCAACGACACGCGTTACGCCGAGCAGTGGGCGATGACCGACGCCGATGCCGGCCTGCGCGCTGAAGCAGCATGGGACCTGTCGACGGGCACCGGGGTGATCATCGGCGTGCTCGATACCGGCATCGCGCGGCACACCGACCTCGACGCCAACGTGGTGCCGGGCTACGACTTCATCACCAGCGTGACCACCGCGGGCGACGGCAACGGCCGTGATGCGGACGCCAGCGATCCGGGCGATTTCGCCAACGGCCGCAACTCGAGCTGGCACGGCACGCACGTCGCCGGCATCGCCGCGGCGCGCGGCAACAACGCCGCCGGCATCGCCGGCCTCGCCTTCAACGCGAAGGTGATGCCGGTGCGCGTGCTGGGCCGCGGCGGCGGCACCACCTCGGACATCGCCGACGCCATCGTCTGGGCCTCGGGCGGCGCCGTCGCCGGCGTGCCCACGCTCTCCGCCGCGAACGCGGCCGACGTGTTGAACCTCTCGTTGGGCGGCCCCGGCACGTGCACCAGCGCCCTGCAGTCGGCCATCGCCAGCGCGGCCTCGCGCGGCGTGCCGGTGGTGGTGGCGGCGGGCAACGATGCCCGCGACGCCGGCGCCTACACGCCGGCGAACTGCCCGGGCGTCATCACCGTGGCGGCGGTGGGCGCGAACAGCGCGCGTGCGTCGTTCTCGAATTTCGGCGCGGTGGTGGATGTCGCCGCCCCGGGCGTGTCGATCCTCTCGACGGCGAATGCCGGCACGCAGGTGCCGGGCGCCGAGAACTTCCTCGCCTTCAGCGGCACCTCGATGGCCGCGCCCTACGTCAGTGCGACGCTCGCCCTGGTGCAGGCCCGCCGCACGGCGCTGCGTCTTTCGCCGCTGACCGTGGCCGACCAGGAAGCCCTGCTGAAGCGCAGCACCTACGCCGCGGCCGCCGGCTGCAGCGGCTGCGGTGCCGGCCTGCTGAGCGCGCAGGCCGCCGTGCAGGCGGCGGGCGGCGCGAGCACGACGCCGACGACGCCCACCAACCCGACCACGCCGACGAACCCCACCACGCCGACGAACCCGACGACGCCGGGCACCACCTTCACCCAGACCTTCCTGAACCTGACGGCCAGCACCGGTACGCAGATGCGCACCAGCCTCAACGTGCCGGCCGGCGCGCGCGACCTGCGCATCGAGACCAGTGGGGGCACCGGCAATGCCGACCTCTTCGTCAGCCAGGGCACGGCGCCGACGACCGCGCAGGCCACGTGCAAAGCCAACGCTGCCGGCAACGCGGGCCTGTGCGCCTTCGCCACCCCGGTGGCCGGCACCTACCACGTGCTGATCAACGCCACGGCGGCGTTCAGCGGCATGACCCTGAAGATCAGCTACGTGCAGGGCGGCAGCACCACGCCGGCCACCTTCGCGAACGACACCGATGTCGCCATCCGCGACAACGCCACGGCCAGCAGTGCGATCGCGGTCAGCGGCCGCGCGGCGACGCTCTCGGCACCGGTCACGATCGACTTCGCGCTGAGGCACCCGGCCTCCGGTGAGCTGAAGGTCGAGCTGGTGATGCCGGACGGCCTCGTGGTGCTGCTGCACAACCGCGCTGGCGGTGCCACGCCAAACCTCGCGGGCCGCATCAGCCTGCAGGCGCCGGGCCGCGTCGCGAATGGTACGTGGACCCTGCGCGTCACCGACCAGGTGACGGGCAACACCGGCCTGATCGACCGCTGGAGCCTCGCGCTCTGAGGCCGCCCCGGCCCGTGGCTGAACGACGGGTGAAGGTGTGACGAACGGCAGGGCGACGACGACCGGGCCGTGAGGTGATGCTCGCCTCACCGCGCTTGTCCCCCGGAGTGTCGTGATGCGCCTCGCCCCCCTTGCCCTCGCCCTGTGCCTTGCCGGCCTTTCCTCCGCGGCCTTCGGCAATGCCGCCGACATCGAGGGTCTGCTGAAGGTCCGTGACCCTGGGGCACTGGCGAAGGCACAGGCCTTCGTCGAGACCAACGAGGCCAACGCCCGCGCCTGGGTGCTGCTGGCGCGCGCGCAGCTGCAGAAAGGCGAGGCCGACGAGGCCGTCGAGAGCGCCGAGCAGGCGGTCGAACTGGCGCCCAACGATGCCCAGGCGCAGCTCTGGCTGGGCAACAGCCTGGGCGTCCGCATCGGGCAGGTGAACATGCTGCGCAAGATGGGCATGGCACCAGACCTTCGGGATGCGTTCGAAGCGGCCGTCCGCCTTGACGGCAACCTGCTGGATGCCCGCAGCGCGTTGATCGGGTTCTATCTGCAGGCCCCTCGCGCCATGGGGGGCGGCGTCGAGAAAGCCCAGGCCCAGCAGCGGGAGGTCGCGAAGCGCAACCCGGTGCGCGGGCATCTGGAGGAAGCGGCGATCCAGCGCGTCCACTTCGAGGACAACGCGGCGGCGATGCGTGCCATCGATGCCGCCATGGCCGCGGCGCCGGCGCTGCCCGCCGAGGACATCGACACGCGCGTGTCCCTTGGCCGCAACCTCGTCGGGCTCGAGCGCTACGCCGATGCCCGCACCTATTACCTCGCATGGGCGGCGGCGCAGCCGCGCCAGGCCGCGCCGCACTACCAGCTCGGCCGCCTCGCCGCGATCAGCGGCCAGTTCCTCGACGAGGGCAGCGCCGGCCTGAAGCGTTACCTCGATGGCGGGTTGGCGCGTGGCGAGAACGATCCGGACGACACCATCGCCTGGTGGCGCTTGGGCCAGATCCAGGCCAAGCAGGGCGACAAGGCCACCGCGCGCACCTCGTTCCAGACCGCGCTGCGGCTCGATCCCCGCAATGCCGAGGCGAAGAAGGATCTCGAGGCGCTCTGAGGAAGGTCGACGCCCGGGGCCGAGGCAGTCTTCCGGACTGAACGATTCGGTGTGGCCGGCTTGCGCGGGATCAAGCCGGCCTTGAATCACCTCGCCATCATCCGCATCTGGAAGCTATCGCGGCCCGTTCCGTGGGCCGCCGCCCCTTTCGGAGACGACCCATGCGGATGGACAAGCTCACCTCCCGCTTCGCCCAGGCCCTGCAGGACGCGCAGTCGCTGGCGCTCGTGCGCGACCACAACCTGATCGAACCCGCGCACCTTCTGTCGGCCTTGCTGGACCAGCAGGGCGGCGGCACGCGGCCGCTGCTGGCGCAGGCCGGCGGCAACGTGGTGCTGCTGCGCGAGAAGATCGGCGAGGCGCTCGACAAGCTGCCGAAGGTGACCGGCCAGGCCGGCCAGGTGAACCTCGGCAACGAGCTGGCGCGCCTGCTCAACGTCACCGACAAGTTGGCCAGCCAGCGCGGCGACGCCTTCATCGCCAGCGAACTGTTCCTGCTCGCCTGCATCGAGGACGGCGGCGACGCCGGCAAGCTGCTGAAGTCGGCGGGCTTCGACAAGGCCCGGCTCGAAGCGGCCATCCAGAAGATGCGCGGGGGCGAGAAAGTGCAGAGCGAGAACGCCGAAGACCAGCGCCAGGCGCTGGAGAAGTACTGCATCGACCTCACGGCCCGCGCCGAGAGCAGCAAGCTCGACCCGGTGATCGGCCGCGACGAGGAGATCCGCCGCACCATCCAGGTGCTGCAGCGGCGCACCAAGAACAACCCGGTGCTGATCGGCGAACCCGGCGTGGGCAAGACCGCCATCGTCGAAGGCCTGGCACAACGGATTATCAACGGCGAGGTGCCCGAAGGCCTGCGCGGTCGCCGCGTGCTCTCGCTCGACATGGGCGCGCTGATTGCTGGCGCGAAGTTCCGCGGCGAGTTCGAGGAGCGCCTCAAGGCCGTGCTGAACGACCTTGCGAAGCAGGAAGGCAACGTCATCCTGTTCATCGATGAGCTGCACACGATGGTCGGCGCCGGCAAGGCCGAGGGCTCGATGGACGCCGGCAACATGCTGAAGCCTGCGCTCGCCCGCGGCGAGCTGCACTGCATCGGTGCCACCACGCTGGACGAGTACCGCAAGTACGTCGAGAAGGATGCCGCGCTGGAGCGCCGCTTCCAGAAGGTGTTCGTCGGCGAGCCCAGCGTCGAGGACACCATCGCCATCCTGCGCGGCCTGAAGGAGCGCTACGCCTTGCATCACGGCGTGGAGATCACCGACCCGGCCATCGTCGCCGCGGCCACGCTCTCGAATCGCTACATCGCCGACCGCCAGCTGCCCGACAAGGCCATCGACCTGATGGACGAGGCGGCCTCGCGCATCCGCATGGAAATCGACTCCAAGCCGGAGGAGATGGACCGGAAGGAGCGCCGCCTGATCCAGTTGAAGATCCAGCGTGAAGCACTGAAGAAGGAGAAGGACGAGGAGTCGAAGCAGCGGCTCGCCGACCTCGAGGCCGAGATCGCCAAGCTGGAGCGCGAGTTCAACGACCTCGAAGAGGTGTGGAAGGCCGAGAAGGCCATCGTCACCGGCACCACCAAGGTGAAGGAGCAGATCGAGCACCTGAAGCAGGAGCTCGAAGCCGCGCACCGTCGCCAGGACCTCGCTCGCGCCTCAGAGATCCAGTACGGCGCCTTGCCGAAGCTCGAGAAGCAACTCGCTGACGCGCAGGCGGCCGAGACGAAGGGCTTCACCCTGCTGCAGGACAAGGTGACGGCCGAGGAGATCGCCGAGGTGGTGTCGCGTTGGACCGGCATTCCGGTCAGCAAGATGCTGGAAGGCGAACGCGAGAAACTGCTGAAGATGGACGAGGTGCTGGCGGCCCGCGTGGTCGGCCAGCGCGAGGCCGTGCGCGCGGTGTCCGATGCCATCCGCCGTTCGCGCGCGGGCTTGAGCGACCCGAACCGCCCCAACGGCAGCTTCCTGTTCCTCGGCCCCACGGGCGTCGGCAAGACCGAGCTATGCAAGGCGCTGGCGAGCTTCCTCTTCGACACCGAGGAGGCCATGGTGCGCATCGACATGAGCGAGTTCATGGAGAAGCACTCCGTGGCCCGCCTGATCGGTGCGCCCCCGGGCTATGTCGGCTACGAGGAAGGTGGCTACCTCACGGAGGCCGTGCGCCGTCGCCCGTACAGCGTGATCCTGCTCGACGAGGTCGAGAAGGCGCATCCGGACGTGTTCAACGTGCTGCTGCAGGTGCTCGACGACGGCCGCCTCACCGACGGCCAAGGCCGCACGGTGGACTTCCGCAACACGGTGATCGTGATGACGTCCAACCTCGGCAGCCAGCACATCCAGGAGCTGAGCGGCGAGGGCGATGCCGCCTACATCCAGATGAAGGCGGCGGTGATGGGCGTGGTGCAGTCGCACTTCCGTCCGGAGTTCATCAATCGCCTCGACGAGATCGTGGTCTTCCACCCGTTGGGCCGCGAGCAGATCCGCGAGATCGCGCGCATCCAGACGGCCTACCTCGCCAAGCGCCTTGCGGAGCGGCAGATCAAGTTCGCCATCGATGACAAGGCATTGGACGTGCTTGGCAACGTCGGCTTCGACCCGGTCTACGGTGCGCGGCCGCTGAAGCGTGCGATCCAGCAGCAGATCGAGAACCCGCTGGCGCAGAAGATCCTCGGTGGCGAGTTCGTCGCTGGCGACGCGCTGCAGGTGAGCAGCGACGGCGGGACGATCACCTTCCGGAAAAACTGAGGCGCACGCGCCGGCGGCTTAGCGCCCCGGCGCACTGATCCTGCGGTCGCCCGGCAGCGGCGCATCCTCGCGCAGGTGCGCCAGCATCGCGTCGAGTGCGGCGTAGGCCTGCGGCATCAGGGGCACGTAGCGGGCGGCCAGCGCCGGATTGCCGAGGAAGGCGTCGAAGTGCTGTGCGCGCTCGATACGCCAGTAGCCGAGGCGCGCGCCGTGCTCGCGGGCGAACGCGGCGTAGGGCGCACTGGTCTCCCACTCGGGCACGAGGCCGTCGTCGAGGCCGTGCAGCAGCAGGATCGGCAGGCCCTCGCGTGGAAGCAGGGCACGGGTGGCGGCGATGGCGTCGCGCACGGTGGGGTCGTCCGTTGCCAGTGCGCGCAGGCCGAGCAGGCCCTCCAGGCGCCCGTCGTCGCCGGGTGGATCGAGCAGCACCACGCCATTGCCGGGAGGAATGCCGCTGCTGTCGCTCCACCACAGCGCGGCTTCGGCGGGCAGGGCCGCGACGGGCGCGCCCTGCGCATCGCGCACGGCGTAGCGGTAGCCGAGCGGCATGGCCTCGGCCGGAGTGCGCCGATAGGCCGAGGCGTAGCCCGACGCGACCGCGCGCCACAGATCGAACGCAACGCTCAAGCTGCCCGCGCGCATCGCCGCGTCGGTCCAACCTGTCGCCTGCATCGTGGCCCAGGCGTTCGAGGCTTGCGTGGCGACGTCGTCGCCGTCGATTGCTCCGCGCGCGGCGAGCGCCGCGCAGCTTGCGGCGTAGGTGGGCGGCATCGCCGCGCCCGGCCGCAGCAGGGCATCGCCATCGAAGCGCGGTGCGGCCAGCGCGCAGGGCATCAGCAGCGCGGCCTTCGTCGCGACATCGAACAGCGGGCGCGCGCCCTCGACATGGATGTTGGGCGAGACGGCGACCACGCCGTCGATCCGCGGTGCACCCTCGATGCCGCGTTCGCTGGCCGCTTCGTCACCGGCCGCGCGCAGCACGGCACCCGCCCCGTTCGAGACGCCGGCCGCGATGACGATCAACGCGTCTGGGTCGATGCCAGTTTCGCGAACCAGTACCTCGCGACCGAACGCGGCGGCCTGCAGCACGTGGCGGCCCCAGTCGGCTTCCGGTTGGTCGCCGGAATGGGCGTGCGGCACGTGCACCGCATCGTCGCCGCTTCCGATCGGAACGCGCCGCCAGTCGGTGCCCGCGCCCTTGTCGGTGTAGGCGACGGCGCAGCCTTTCGGCAGGCCCCAACCGCCGGCCAGCGCGATGGCGCCGTACACGCCGCGCGAGCCGGAAGAGGCGGTGACGACAAGGCAGGGGCGTTCGCGGTCGAAAGTGTCGGGCAATTGCAGCAGCAGGCGATGCGCATGCGTCGCTCCCGGCACGGTCGCACTGCCGTGGAACTCGCGGCCCGGCACCGGCCGGAGATCACCGTAGGCCGTGCCGAGGCCGCCGGTGGAGCTCACGTCGGCGATGCCTCGCCAATTGGTCCAGAACGCGCGGCGACGCAGTTCGGCGAAGGTCGGTGCGTCCGCGTCCGCCAGCGGGGGAATGGGGCCGCGCAGGCCGTCGATGCCGAGGCCAGCGGTGAGCAGGTCGTCCCCGTCGCGATGGGTGCTCGTGGTCGGCACCGCCACGCTGTTCGCGATAGCCGGCGCCTCGGCCCGCGCCGCGCCAACGCCCAGCAAGGCCAGCAGCGCGAGCGTCATCGGCTGGATCGCGGCAAAGGCGCGCGGACGGAAAGGCGAGGGCGAATCGGCGTTCATCGCGGCAGTCTGCGGTCCGGGGTTGGCGTGGCCATCGTACTTTCGTCCAAAGGCCGGCCGGCCGCGCGCGCGGCAAGCTGGCGCCATGACTGATCGATTCCTCGAAGGCCGCATCGCGCTCGTGACCGGCGCCACCTCCGGCATCGGCTTGGCCGTTGCTGAAGCCCTGGGCGCCGCCGGCGCACACGTGCACATCAATGGCCTCGGCAGCAGCGGGCAGATCGCGGCTGCGCTCGCCGCGGTCCGCATGGCCGGTGCGCCGTCCGCTTCGCACCACGATGCCGACCTGCGCGACCCCGACGCCATCCGCGCGATGATGGCGGCCGTCGGCTCCGTGGACGTGCTCGTCAACAACGCCGGCATCCAGCACACCGCGTCGCTGGCCGAGATGCCCGACGAGCGCTGGGACGCGCTGATCGCCATCAACCTCAGCGCCTGCTTCCACACGATGAAGGCCGTACTGCCCGGCATGGCCGAGCGCGGCTTTGGTCGCGTCATCAACATCGCCTCGGTGCACGGGTTGGTTGCTTCGGTGAACAAGGCGCCCTACGTCGCGGCGAAGCACGGCCTGATCGGGCTGACCAAGGTGGCCGCGCTGGAGATGGCCGCGCAGGGCTCGCGCGCCTCGGGCGGCGTCACCGCCAACTGCGTCTGCCCGGGCTGGGTGGAAACGCCGCTGATCGAACCGCAGATCGCCGCGCGCGCCGTCGATGGAGACCGCGACGCCGGCATCCGCGCCCTGCTGGCCGAGAAGCAGCCCAGCCTGCGCATGACCCTGCCAGCGGAAATCGCCTCCTTGGTGCTGTGGCTCTGCCGCCGCGAAGCCCACAACCTCAACGGCGCGGCGTTGCCGGTGGATGGCGGGTGGACGGCGCAGTGAGCGGCTAAGCTGCCGCCATGCACCACCTGCTGATCGTCGACGACCACCCGCTTTACCGCTTGGCCCTGCGGCAGACGCTGGCCGCCGGCTTGGCCGGCGCGCGCATCGACGAAGCGGGCGACCTCGCCGGGGCGCAGGGCCTGCTGGCCGAATCCCCGGACACCGACCTCGTGCTGCTCGACCTGCAACTGCCCGGCACGCATGGCCTGCTCGCCTTGGGCGAACTGCGCGCCGCGCATCCCGGCGTGGCGGTGGCGATCCTGTCGGGCCAGGACGATCCGGCCATCGTGCGTCGTGCCCTCGCCATGGGCGCCTGCGGCTACCTGACCAAGCACGCCGGCACCGAGGAGCTGCATGCCGGCGTGCGTGCGCTGCTGGCCGGCGAAACGTGGATGCCGTCCGCCTTGCGCGAGCTGCTGGCGCGCACGCCGCGCGACAGCGAGTCGGAATCGCTCGCCGCGCGGCTTGCTACGCTCTCGCCGCAGCAGTTGAAGGTGCTGCAGCGCGTCGCGGAAGGGCGGCTCAACAAGCAGATCGCCGATGAGCTCGGCATCCAGGAGCGCACGGTGAAGGCGCATCTGACGGTCGTGTTCGAGAAGCTCGGCGTGCGCAATCGCACCCAGGCCGGCGTGCTGCTGAGCGGCTTGGCTGGGGAATAGCGCCGACTCAGGCTCGCGCCATCGCAGCCAGCAGGGATTTCAGGCGCAAGGGCTTCAACGGTTTGGTCAGCGGCGTGGCCCCGACGGCCAGCACGGCCTGGCGAACGGTCTCACCGTGGTCGGCGCTGACGATGATCCCGATGCCGCGCGGGTGACGCAGCGACAGGGCCTGGTGCAGCGCGTCGCCGGTGGCGCCGTCGTCGAGGTGGAAATCCAGCACCCAGGCCTGCGGCGACAGCGCGGCGGCCGCGCGCAGGGCATCGTCAGGCGTGGTCGCGGTGTGCACGGTGGTCCCCCAGCTTTCGAGCCACTGGCGCGTGGCCTCCAGCACGACGGTGTCGTTGTCGACCACGAGCACGCGCAGCGGCAGGTCGGTCGCGGCCTCGGCGGGGCGCGTCGCCACGTCGGCCGTCGTGGATCGCGCGGCGACGCGGGGAACGGTGATCGCGAACACACTGCCGCGCCCGGGCCGCGAGCGCAGCGCCAGAGGGGCATCGAGCAGGCGCGCGAGACGGTCGGCGATGGCAAGGCCGAGGCCAAGGCCCTGGCCACCGCGCTGCAGGCGGCGGAACTCCTCGAACACGAGGCGCTGCTGCTCGCGCGCGATGCCGATGCCGCTGTCCCAGACCTCAATGGTCAGAGCGTCCTTGCCGCGTCGACGCACGCCGATCACGATGCCGCCGCGCGACGTGTAGCGCACCGCGTTGGCGAGGAAGTTCTGCAGCACGCGGCGCAGCAGTTGCGGGTCGCTGTGCACCCAGGCGGCCGTCGGCACGCAGCGCAGCGAGAGGCCTTTCGCTTCCGCCATCACGCCGGCTTCCCGCGCCAGCCCGTCGAGCAGCGGCTGCAGCGGCATGTCGATGGGCTGGGCTGTGAGGCCGCCGGCATCGAGCCGTGAGATATCGAGCAGGCCACCGAGCAGGTCTTCCGCGGATTCCAGCGCGCCGGCAATGCGCGCCACTTGCGGTGCGACGCCTGCGTCTTCGCTGCGCTGTGCCAGCGCATCGGTGAACAGTCGCGCGGCGTGCAGCGGCTGCGTGAGGTCGTGGCTCACGGCGGCGAGGAAGCGCGTCTTCGCCTGGTTCGCGCGCTCGGCTTCGGCTTTGGCCTCCGCCAGCTCGTGCGTGCGCTCCCCGACGCGGGCCTCCAGCGTCTCGGCATCGCGGCGCAGGGCATCTTCGCTGCTGCGGAACACCGTGACGTCGGTGAAGGTGGCGACGAAGCCGCCGCCGGGCATCGGTTCGCCTCGGATCTCTATGACCGCGCCGCCGATGCGACGTTCGCTCAAGTACGGCGTGCCGGCGCGCATGTGCGCGAGGCGCTGCTCGAGGCCGTGCGCGACGTCGATATCGCCCGTCAGCCCGCGGCGCAGGTTGTGTTCCACCAGCGCCGCGACGGGCAGCCCGACCTGCAGCAGGCCCTCGGGGTAGCCGAAGATCTCGCGATAGCGCCGGTTCCACACCACCAGACGCAAGTCGCGGTCGACGACGCTGATGCCTTGGCTCATGTGCTCGAGCGCCACTTCGAGCAGCTGCTGGTTGAAGCGCAGGCCCTGCGTGGCCTCGTCGACGAGCTCCGCCACCTGCTCCGGCGCCGGGCCGCTGGGCTGGCGCAGCGCATCGAGCAGCAGGCGCGCGGAGGAGGCGCCGACGACGGCGGCCAGTTCGCGCTCCACGCGGGCCAACTGCGCCGCGGGCAGCAGCCCGGTGGCGGGCGCATCGCGGAGCGCGGCGTCGAGGCGATCCGTGGCCAGGAAGCGCGAGGCCAGACGCTTCACCGCTGCGACATCGAGCGGGCCGTCGCGACGGTCGTCGGCCGCGCCGCGCCAGCTGGCCAGCAGCAGCGGCAGCGCGGTGCCGACCAGCAGACTGGCGGCGACGCCGCGGCTCAGCGGGCTCCAGCCCTCGAGGCCGAACAGGCCCTGCGGCGACAGCCACGCCCATCCGAAGGGCGCGCTGTGCCGGTCGATGAGCGTGAAGCCCATCGGCTCGGCCACGCCGGGCAGCAGCACCCAGGCCCAGGTGAGGAAGCCCGCCAGAAGACCGGCGATCACCGCCCACGGCGGCGTCTGCGGCCGCCACAGGGCGAATCCGACGGCCGGTGCCAACGTGCCGAGGCCCGAGAACGAGAGCGCGCCGAGGTCGGCGAGCGCGCCGTCGTCGCCGAGCACGCGGCTGTAGCCCCAGGCCAGCGCCAGCACCGCAGCGATGGCGAAGCGACGCTGCCGCAGCACCGCGCCGCGCAGGTCGCTGTCGCCGGCATACCAGCCGCCGCGCAGACGCAGCGGCGTGACCCAGTGATTGCCGATCATCACGCTCAGCGTGAGTGTCGCGAGGATCAGCATGCCGGTCGCCGCCGACAGTCCGCCGAGGAAGGCGAGCAGGGCCATGCCGGGCGCACCGTCGGCCAAAGGCAGGGCCAGCACGTAGAGGTCGGCCGGTACGCCCATGGCGCCGAGCGTCGCTTCGCCCGCCATCGCCAGCGGCAGCACCGGCAGCGCGATCAGCACGAGGTAAAGCGGGAACAGCCAGCGCGCGGTTCGAAGGTGGCGCTCGTCGCGCGCCTCGACGATGCCGACGTGGAACTGGTGGGGCAGTGTCAGCATCGCCAGCGCGCCCAGCAGCACCAGGGCGGGGAAGCCATCGGTGCCGCCTTCGACGTGGGGCAGCGGCGTGTCGGGCCAGCCGCCGGGCCGCATCAGCAGCCACAGTCCGAGGCCGAGCATCGCGGCGAGCTTCAGTAGCGATTCCGCCGCCATTGCCAGCACGAGGCCGCGGTTGTGCTCGACGGCCGAGGCCCGGCGCGTGCCGAACAGCATCGCGAATGCCCCGAGCGCGATCGCCACGTAGAGGGCGCTGTCCTGTTCCGGCGGCGCGGCGAGGTCGCTGCCGCGCGTCACGAGGCCATGGCTCATGGCCACGGCCTTCAGCTGCAGCGCGAGGTAGGGAACCATGCCGATCACCGCGATGGCGGTGACGGTCGCGGCCAGCGCCGAACTTCGGCCGAGCCGCGTGGCGATGAAATCGGCGAGCGAGGTGCTGTTGAGCTCGCGTGCGAGGCGGAACAGCTTCAGCACGACGGGGAAGGCCAGCGCGTAAAGCAGCAGCGTGCCGAGGAAGGTGGGCGTCAGCGCCCAGCCGGAATCACGCGCCTGCTGCACCGTGCCGAAGAAGGTCCAGCTGGTGCAGTACACCGCCAGCGAGAGCGAGAACACCACGCCCCAATGCTTCGACAGCGCCTGCGGATGGCGTTCGCCCCACACGGCCGTGCCGAACAGCAGGCCCAGCCACAGCACCGCGGCCAACAGCACGCCCCATTCGTTCAACATGCCGATGGGCCCTCGCGCCGCGAGGTGGCGTTCGTGTTCAGCGCGTGCCGGCGAGGCGGTCGAGCACGGCCGCGACGAAGCGGAACTGCCCGCCGGTCTTCAGGTCGTAGTCGGCACCGCCGTAGCCCCACCAGTCCCAGCATGCTTTCGGATTCAGCGGCATGTAGCTCGATTGCGTCTGAGGATAGACCACGACGACGCGATACACGTCGGCCCAGCGGTTGAAGCCGGCTTCGCGCACGAAAGCCTCGCCCACGATTTCCTCGTTCTGTTGGCAGCCGTGGAACACCACCAGAACGCCGCAGGCCGCACCGGCGCAGGCCTTCGGTGTGTAGACGAAGCCAGTATCGGCCAAGCCCGCAGCGCCCTCTGGCGCCAGCTCGCGCTGGTCGAAGCGGGCCAACGTGCCGTCGCTGGTGGCAGCGGCGGCCTTGGGCGGTGAAGCTTCGACGCCGAACAGCGCATCCATCGCTTCGCCGGCGGCATCGATGTCGCAGTCGAGCAGCCACGGGGAAGCGGGCTGCTCGCACGGGGCACCGGCATCCAAGGTCGGCCAGCCGTGGCCGAAGGCCCGCTGGTCGTCGAGCGTCACCGAGGCCGAATCGCCCGCGAGGGCGCGGACCACATCCGCTGTCACCTTAGCGAGCGACGGCGCGACGATGGCATCGCGCGTGCCGTGCATCACCAGGATGCGATCACCGTCGAACGCCGAGAGCGGATCGATCGTTCCCGCCGCGGCGCGCTGCTTCGCACTCGCGACGAGCGTCGCCGTATCCGGCAGGGCGGGCTGCGCCGTCATGCACGGCCCTAACGCCGTCTCGAGCTGGCCCTGCGCGCAGCCGTAGGGCCCGCCGGCCACGAGCGCCGCACCGTGCACGCGCGTGTTCAGCGCGACGTGCACCTGCGTGGCCATGTAGGCGCCGGACGACAGGCCGGCTACGGCCACGCGCGAGGGATCGAGCGTGATCGCGGGCAGCGGTGGGGCCGGTTCGCCGCTGCAGCCCGCGAGGCTTCCGAGCATCACGGCGAAGGCCATCGCGAGCGGGCGGCGGTGGGTCATCGACGCGCTCAGAAGTCGTAGCGGACCGACAGGCTGTACTGGCGCGGCGCGCCGTAGAAGCCGGTGTAGACGCCCAGGGCCTGCGCGAGGTTGTAGCCCGTCGTCAGGTATTCCTTGTCGGTCAGGTTGGTGCCCTGCAGGGACACCGACCACGGGCCGCCGCTCTGCCAGACGACGCCGGCCGTCACGAGGCCGTAGCCGTCCTGGCTGATCGGCGGGCGGCCGAACGGTGCCGCCGGCGGCACGTTGCTGCGGATGATCTCGGTCGTCGCGATCACCTCGCTCTGGTAGCTGTAGCCGACGCGTGCGGTGAGCTCACCGGCGTCGCCAACGGCCGTGCGCCACTCGAGGTTGATCGCACCGGAGAACTCCGGGGCGTTCGTGAACTGCTGCTCGTTGGCGATGTCGACGCCGGCGAACAGGAACTCGTCGTACTCGGCGTCCAGCCAAGCGAGGTTGCCGCTCACCGTGAAGGCATCGCTCAGCAGCCACTGGTACTCGGCTTCGAGGCCCTGCACCGTGCCCTTGCCGGCGTTGGTGAAGTCGCCGAAGAAGCCGCCCGCCGGATTCGCGGTGAACACCGAGAGCTGGATGTCCTCGTACTTGTTGTGGAAGGCGGCGAGGTTCAGGAACAGGCGCTGGTCGAGCAGGCCCATCTTGGCGCCGACCTCGAAGCTGTCCACCACCTCGTCGTCGAAGGGCAGGGCGGAGCGTGGCACCAGCGTGGCCTGGGCGCGGATGTTGTAGCCGCCGGACTTGAAGCCGCGCGATGCGAGGCCGTAGACCATCACGTTATCGCTGACGTCGAAGTTCAGCGCGATCTTCGGCGAGGTGTTCTTGAAGTTGATGGTGCGGTCGAAGTTCGCCGCGGCCGGGTCGTCGGTGAGCACCGCCGGCGTGCAGTCGCGAAGGGTGGTGAACGCCGCGCTGGTGTAGCAGCGGTTCAGCACCTTCGCGCGCTTGTCCTCGTCGGTGTAGCGGGCGCCGACATCCAGCGACAGCCGTTCGCTGAGGTCGAAGGTCCAGTCGGCGTACAGGGCGACGCTCTCGGTGAACACCGTGCCCTGCGTGTCGCCGAAGCTCAGGTTGAAGAAGTTGTTGAGCACTTGGCCGCCGGCCTCGCCATCGAAGGCGTAGAGGCCGATCACGCCGCGCGAGCGGCCACCGCCGTCCCAGTTCGCCTGCAGCTCGTGGCTCACCTGCTCGTCGGCATAGAGGGCCCTCACGTCGGCGATCTGGGCGGGCGTGGTGTCGAAGTCGATGTTGGTCTCGGTGTCGCTCTGGCGCTTGGCGAGCACGTACTTCAGCGTGAGGTCTTCGGTGGCGCGCCAGTTCAACGTCGCCGACGCGCCCTCGAGGGTCGTGTCGTTGACGTTCGGCATGCCGTTGCGGACGTCGTAGCGGTCGGCGAGCGGCGGGAAGGCCCCCAGCGCCGGGAAGAACACGCCGTTGAAGCGGTTCGCTTCGAGCATCTGGGCGCCGCGCACGCCGCTCTGGTCGTCCACCATGTCGAAGGCGAACTGGATGTCGAGGTTGTCGTTGACGAAGGCGCCGAGCTGGCCGCGCACCGCGAACACGTCCTTGTCGCTGACGTCGGCACCGGTGACGCGGTTCTCGCCGAAGCCGTCACGGTCGAGCTTGGCGACCGCGAGGCGGGCGCGAAGGCCACCGTTCGCGGCGATCGGCCCGCCGATGGCGGCCTTGACGTCGAGCTGGCCGTAGTTGCCGACGGTGACCGAGGCGCTGCCGTCGAACTCGGTGGGCAGGCCGCGCGAGATGTACTTGATGGCGCCACCGATGGTGTTCTTGCCGTACAGCGTGCCCTGCGGGCCGCGCAGCACTTCGATGCGCTCGACGTCGAACACATCCAGCAGAGCGCCCTGCGGACGGGCGATATAGACGTCATCGAGGTAGAGGCCGACGCCCGGGTCGACGCCCCACAGCGGGTCCGCCTGGCCGACGCCGCGGATGAACGTCGTCAGCGTCGAGCTGGAACCGCGGGCCGCGTAGATCGTGAGATTCGGCACCTGCGCGTCGAGGTCGGCGATGTCGCGCGTGCCCAGGCGGTCCAGCGCGTCCGCCGTGAAGGCCGTCACCGCGATCGGTACCTCCTGCAGCGTTTCCTCGCGCTTGCGCGCGGTGACGGTGACGGCATCGAGCGTCTTCGCTTGCGACGCGTCTTCGGCCGGAGCCGACTGCGCGAAGACGGCCGGCGCGGCAAGACTGCCGGCGACGAGGGCGGCATGGATGGCGGTGCTGAGTGCGCTGCGGAACATCGGTGTACCCCTAAAGGTGTGGAGCGCGCCCCCCGGCGCGGTTGCCGAGCAGACTAGGCCCGGGCCCCGGGGCGGGCACCTGTACGTTCGTCCAATCACGCGCCTCGGAGGCCGCCGCGCATGCTGCCGCCGTCCCGTCCGGAGCCTTCCCGATGCTGAGCGCCCTCGGCCTCGCCCTCGCCCTCGCCCTGCTGATCGCGCTCACCATGCGGGGTTGGAACCTGTTCGTCGCCACGCCGTTGTGCGCGCTGATCGTTGCGCTGACCTCCGGAATCGCCCTGCTGCCGCCGCTCGCCCTCGAAGGCGCGCCGAACCTGGTCGGTGCCTACATGGGCGGCTTCACCGGTTTCGTGACCAACTGGTTCTTCATGTTCCTGCTCGGCTCCATCTTCGGAAAGCTGATGGAGGACAGCGGTGCCGCCGACGCGATCGCGACCGCGGTGATGCGTCATCTGGGCCCGTCGCACGCGGCGCTGGCCGTGGTGCTGGCCTGCGCCATCCTCACCTACGGCGGTGTGAGCCTCTTCGTCGTCGCCTTCTCGGTGTACCCGGCGGCGCTCGCCCTGTTCCGTGCCGCCGACCTGCCGCGCCGCTTCATCCCTGCGGCGCTCGCCTTCGGATCGGTCACGTTCACCATGACCTCGGCGGGTTCGCCCGAGATCCAGAACTGGATCCCGATCCCCTACCTCGGCACCACGCCGTGGGCGGCCTGGGAGGCCAGCCTCGTCACGGCGCTGTTCATGGCGGTGGTCGGCCAGCTCTGGCTGGGCTGGATGCTGAAGCGTGCGAAGGCCCGCGGGGAAGGCTTCGTGGCGCGCGACGGCGATCCCGGAGAGCTGCGCGCCGACCTCCCGCCGCTCTGGGCCGCCTTGCTGCCCACGCTGGTGGTGCTCGGCGTGTCCTTCGCACTGCACGATGCGTTCGGCGTGTCCGCACTGATCGTCGCGCTGCTCTCGGGCTGCGCCGCGGTGGGCCTGCTCTGCCTGCGCACGCTGCGGCAGCCTGGCAAGGCCATCGGCGAGGGCAGCACCGGAGCCCTGATCGCCATCGGCAACACCGCTGCCGTGGTCGGGTTCGGTGCCGTGGCGAAGCTGTCGCCCGCCTTCGGCGTGGCCGTGGAAGCGATCACGCACATGCCGGGTTCCGGCGTGGCGACCGCCGCCATTGCGGTGAGCCTGATCGCGGCGATGACCGGCTCGGCCTCGGGCGGCCAGGCCATCGCCCTGCCGATCATCGCGCCGATCTTCCTCGCCCAAGGCGTGAATCCGGACCAGCTGCACCGCTCCGTGGCGATCAGCTCGGGCGTGCTGGATTCGCTGCCGCACAACGGCTACGTCGTCACGACCATCCGCGCCATCTGCGGCGAAACCCACAAGGACGCCTACCTGCCGGTGGGCGCCCTGACGGTCATCGTGCCGGGCCTCGGGTTGCTGCTCTGCCTCGGGCTGTTTGCGCTGGGGTTGTGACGGGTTTGCGTTGCGAGGGTCGGCCTGTGGGCGACGCTCTCCCGCCCCATCACCATGAATGTGATCGACCCGGCGGCCCGCTCGAATGCGACGTCCATGTCGCTCGAGCGGCGGCTCATCCCTGAGCCGCCCTTCGGGCCATCGCCTGGCCATCGCGCTGGGGCTCCTTATTCGCGTCGCCCGCAGGCCGACCCTCGAATGCCGACCGTCGCGGCCGAGCTAAAGCTCGCAAGCTTGCGCCGGTGTCGCGGCCCCAACTCAGCTAGTGCGGCGTGTGCGATAGATTCCAGACGTCGCTCTTGCCCTCGAAGGCGCGTCAGCGCCCCGTCGGATACAGCCGCGAACGCTCGCCCTTTGGCGCGAGGTAGCGGTCGCGCAGCAGCGTCTGCCGTGACTGCATCGGCACCGCGCGGCCGCCCACGAACACCTGCGTGGCGGTCGTCGTCACTTCGAGCGGATCCCCGTTCCACAGCACGAGGTCGGCGGCCTTGCCGACTTCGATGCTGCCGATCTTGGCGTCGATGCCGAACACCTTCGCCGGTGCCGAGGTGAGCCCCGCGAGCGCGGCCTCCCACGGCAGGCCATTGGCCGCGGCCACGCCGGCGAGCTGGCGGATCTTGCGGGCGTTGTGCGTGGCATCGCCGGCCTGCGAGAAGGCGATGGTGACGCCGGCCGCGTGCAGCTTGGCGGCGTTGTCGAGGCGCGCACCGAGCTGGTCGAAGCTGCCCGGCAGGTTGACCAGCGCGTCGAGCAGTACCGGCACCTTCGCCGCGGCCAGTTCGTTGGCCACGATCCACGCTTCGGCACCGCCGTTGATCACGGGCTGGAAGCCGTAGCGCTGGCCCAGCGCGATCACCTGGCGGATGTCGGCGGCGCGGTCGACGGTGAACACCACGCGGCCGCCGCGGAGGTAGCGGCTCATCGCGTCGCGGCCGGCGGGCGTCAGCAGGCCGTGGCCCGGCGAAACCATCATCATCGGCGACGCCGGCGGCTTGGCCTCGCGGATCGCCTGGTCGAGCAGCATGTACTGGCCCGCGCGACTGCCGCCGGACATGGCCACGGCGCCATTGGAGAGGTCGACGAACAGGCTGCGGCTGCCGTCCACGAGGGCGTCGAAGCCGCCGTCGAAGCGCACCGCGCCGCCCTGGCCGGCGACGAAGCTGCCTTCCTCGAGCGCGCCCGGAGCGAGTACGGTGAAGGTGAGGCCTTCGATGCGGTTGACGCCGATCACCTGCGAGCGCGGGTTGTAGGCGGGCAGCACGTCGAACTCGGGACGCCAGCGGGTCTCGCCCGGGTGCACGTGCGGGGTCGCGGCGCCGAGGTTCTGGTGCACCGTGCTGGATTCCGCGCTGATCTCCTCGAGGCCGAGCGCGGTGAGGCCGGCGAACAGGCCCGGCGTCAGCGGCTGGCCCTTGGCGTCGATGCGCGTGGCGCCAGCGGGCGCGGTGAGTTCGGCGCCGACGGCGCTGATGACGCCATTGGTGATGACGACGTCGCCATTGGCCAGCGTGCCGGCGGCACCGGCGGTGTGGACCTTGGCGTTGTCGATGAAGACGACCGACTGCGCGGAAGCGAAGCCGGCGAGGGCCAGCGCGACGGCGCCGGCGAGGACGGAGAGGGCGCGCATCAGAGGGGCTCCTGGCCGAGCGTGAAGTCGGAGACCGGCTGCAGCGCCGGGTCGTTGCGGTCGAACATCAGCGCGCCGTCGATCCAGACCTTCTCGGCCTTGGCGTAGACGCTGAAGGGGTTCTGGTTCCACAGCACCACGTCGCCCATCTTGCCGCGCTCAAGCGTGCCGACCTGCTCCTGGATGCCGAGCGTCTGCGCGGCGTTCTGGGTGATCCAGCGCACCGCGTGCTCGGGCGCGATGTCGATGCCGGCGCGACGGCCGACGCCGATGACCTTGCCGGCCTCCTGGTTGAGGCGCTGGATGCCTTCGGCGGAATCCGAATGCACCACCGCGCAGCCCTTGCCTTCGTTCGCACGGTCGACGATCAGGATGTTCTCCTGCACGGCGTCATAGGCCTCGGCCTTGAAGCCCCACCAGTCGGCCCAGAGCGCGCCGCAGGTGCCGGCCTCGGCGAGGCTGTCGGCGATCTTGTAGGCCTCGGTGCCGTGGTGGAACGCGGCCACCTTGAAATCGAACTCCTCCGCGAGGTCGAGCATGATCGCCATCTCGTCGGCGCGGTAGCAGTGGATCTGCACCTGGATCTCGCCATTCATCGCCGCGGCCAGCGTCTCGAGGCGCAGGTCCTGCTTCGGGGGTTCGTCGCCATCGAGCTTCTCGAGGTACTCGCGGGCATCGATGAAGGCGTTGCGGTAGCCGGCCACGTTGCCCATGCGGGTCATCGGTGCGGCGCCCTGCCCACCATAGAAGCGCTTCGGGTTCTCGCCGCAGGCCATCTTCAGGCTCCACGGCGCGCCGGGGAACTTCATCTGCTGGTAGGTCTCGCCGGGCACGTTCTTCAGCACCACGCCGCGGCCGCCGATCAGGTTGCCGCTGCCCGGCAGGATCAGCATCGAGGTGACGCCGCCGGCGAGCGCCGTGCCGAAGCCCGGGTCCTGCGGCCACACGGCGTGCTCGGCCCATACCTGCGAGGTGACGGGGTTGGTCATTTCGTTGCCGTCGCTGTGGGCGTCGAGGCCCGGCGAGGCGTACACGCCGAGGTGCGAGTGCACGTCGATCAGACCCGGCGTGATCCACTTGCCGGTGCCATCGACCACCGCCGCATCGCGCGGCGCATCGAGGCCCTGGCCCACGCGAGCCACCTTGCCGTCGCGCAGCAGCACGTCGGCGTTGTCCAGCCGGGTGCCGTCGCCCACCAGCACGGTGGCGTTGCGGATCAGCGTGTCCGGCGCGGCGACGCGTTCGTAGGTGCTGGGGTACGGATCGTCCTTCAGCACGGTGACCCGGGCGTCGGCGGTGGCACCAAGGCCGAGCGCCAGAGCGGCGGCAAGGGCGGTGGTTCGGAGATCAAGCGGTCGCATCGCGGGCTCCAGCAAGGGAAGCCGACACCCTAGCCCGGCCCCAAGGCCCATCAACTAGGCCGAAGGTCATGGTTCCCGGCGCGGGCGAGGGCGGCCCGCGTGGCAAAATCCCCCGGCGAACGAGAAGAGAAGGACACCCATGAAGGACAAGAACGAGATCGTCTCCAACTGGCTGCCGCGCTACACCGGCGTACCCTTGGAGGAATTCGGCCCCCACGTGCTGCTGACCAACTTCGGCGGCTACCTCGACGTGTTCTCGCGCCTGACCGGCGCCGAGGTCGTCGGCCGCGACCGCCCGATGCCGAGCGCGACGTTCGACGGCATCACCATGATCAACTTCGGCATGGGCAGCGCCAATGCCGCGACGGTGATGGACCTGCTGAGCGCGATCTCGCCGAAGGCCGTGCTGTTCCTCGGCAAGTGCGGCGGCCTGAAGCGCAAGAACCAGCTCGGCGACCTCGTGTTGCCGATCGCCGCGATCCGCGGCGAGGGCACCAGCAACGACTACCTGCCGCCGGAAGTGCCGGCCCTGCCGGCGTTCGCGCTGCAGCGCGCGGTGTCGACGATGATCCGCGACCTCGAGCACGACTACTGGACGGGCACGGTCTACACGACCAACCGCCGCGTCTGGGAGCACGACGAAGCGTTCAAGGAATACCTGCGCAAGCTGCGCTGCATGGCCATCGACATGGAGACAGCCACGGTGTTCGCCGCCGGCTTCGCCAACAGCATTCCCTCGGGCGCGCTGCTGCTGGTCTCGGACCAGCCGATGATCCCGGAAGGCGTGAAGACCGAAGCCTCGGACAAGGTGGTCAGCGCGAACTTCGTCGAGCGCCACATCCAGATCGGCATCGAGGCGCTGAAGCTGGTGCGTCGCCACGGGAAGTCGGTGAAGCACCTGCGCTTCGACTGAAGCGCGGCGGGCTCAGGGGCGGCCATGCCGCCCCGCGGTTCACCAGATGAAGCGGACGTTGAGGACTTCGGCGCTGGTGTTGTCGGCACCCATTCGCACCGTGCACTCGAGGGTCTGCACCGTCTGGCTGGCGAGACCGGCGTCCACGGTGACCTGCGAGGCGAGCAGGAAACTGCCGCGGCCGTCGTCCTTCATCGTTTCCGCCAGCATCTCCAGATCCAGCGTGTAGGGCTTGGCGCCCAGCTGGGTGCGCACCTGCGCGTCGCAGGCCTGGGCCGCCACATCCGCTGGGGTGGCGCCGCCGCCACAACCGACCAGCAGGCCGAGGGCCGCCGTCGGGACCATCCAAAACGTTCCACGATTCATCGCCATCTCCGTGCCACCGCACCGGGGTTTTTCCCGACTTTTCGGGGCGTCACCCCGTTGTTTAGCGCAAAAACTCTACACGCGCCATGAACGGAAGGGTGGATCGCGCCCGGGTCGCCCTTCGTTGACGTGGATTGACCATGAACCGGGCGCCTTGCGCCCGGCGGGCCGTTCGCCTCAGTAGCGGGGGACCGAGCCGTCGACGTCCGTCGACCAGGCGTCGATGCCGCCTTCCACGTTGTAGATCTGCGTGAAGCCGAGGCCCCGGAAGTGCTCGGCGGCCTGCCGGCTGCTGTTGCCGTGGTGGCAGAGGAAGGCCAGCTTCGTGTCCTTCGGCAGCGCCGCGAGGTCGTCGTGCGTGGTCTCGTCGAGTACCGCGTGCGACGCCGGGAATGCGGCCAGGGCGCGGGCCTGCGGCGGGCGCACGTCGATGACGGTGAACTCGGCGAGCCGCGCGGCAAGGTCTTTCACCGACAGCGGGCGCACTTGGGCCGGAGCGTTCGGATTGGTGATCGACAGGCCCGCGCCGCGGACGCCGTTGTCCACCCAGTCGATGGCGATGCCGTTGGCGCGCGGCGCGCTGGCGAGGTCGAAGTGCACGGTGATGCCGTTCGCGTTGGCGCTGATTTCCTGCCCGGTGGCCGGCTTCAGCTCGAAGCGGCTGTTGAACTTGGCGTCGACCGCCATGTGCAGGGCGAGGCCTTCGCCCTGGTCGGCCATGGCCTTGCGGATCTGCGCAGCGGCCTCGTCGGTGATCGTGATCGCCGGCGGCGTGCGGTCCGGCGTGGCGCCGCCCAGCAGAGCATGCAGCTCACCGGAGTTCATCATCTGCTCGATGATGTCCGAACCACCGACCAGCTCGCCCTTCACGTAGAGCTGCGGGATCGTCGGCCACTGGCCATAGACCTTGATGCCCTCGCGGATTTCCGGGTCCTGCAGCACGTCGACGTGGGCGTACTCGGCGACGATGCCGCCCACGATGCTCGAGGCCTTCATCGAGAACCCGCACTGCGGACGCTGCGGGCTGCCCTTCATGAACAGCACCACCTCATGCGAGGTGAGGATGGATTCGATGCGGGCGCGGGTGTCGGCGGAGAGGCTCATGGCGGGCGGGAGGTCGAAACGGGAAGGGCGGCATTGTACGCCGCCCCTCCGTCACGCCGCCGTGCGGATGGCGATGCCCTTGAACTGCCGCAGCATCGCCGCCGCCGCGTCGCGACCATCGCGCACGGCCGTCACCACCAAGTCGGCGCCGCGCAGCGCGTCGCCGCCGGCCCAGAGCTTGGGCACCGAGGTCTGGTACGGGGAGGCGCCGCCGCCCACGATCAGGCCGCTGTCGGCGAGGCGCACGCCGTGTTCGGCCAGCCAAGACGGCGGGCTGGCGCGGTAGCCGAAGGCAAGGATCACCACGTCCGCAGCCAGCGTTTCCGATTCGCCTTCGACGATCGAGAAGGCCCCGCGGCCCGCGGCTTCCGTGCGGGCCACGCGCAGCGCCTGCACGCGGCCCTCGCCCTCGATGGCCAGCGGGGCGCGGTGGAACAGGAACTCGACGCCCTCGTCGCGGGCGTTCTTCACCTCGCGGCGCGAGCCCGGCATCGATTCGGCGTCGCGGCGGTAGACGCAGCTGACCTCGGCGGCTCCGAGGCGGCGCGCGGTGCGCACGCAGTCCATGGCCGTGTCGCCGCCGCCCAGCACGCGCACGCGCTTGCCCTTGAGGTCGAGCATGGCCGCATCGTCGGCATCGAGCGTGCGGCCGAGCACGCGGCGCGCGTTGGCGATCAGGAAGGGCAGGGCCGGCAGCACGCCGGGCAGCGATTGCCCGGGCAGGCGGGCGCCGACCGGCGTGGTGGCGCCGGTGCCGACGAACACCGCGTCGTGTCCGGCCAGCAGCGCGCCGAACTCGATGTCGCGGCCGACGTCGGTGGCGAGTTGGAAGCGCACGCCCATGCCTTCGAGCACCTGCCGACGCGTCGCGATCACCGACTTCTCGAGCTTGAAGGGCGGGATGCCGAAGGTGAGCAGGCCGCCGATCTCGTCATGGCGGTCGAACACAGTGACGCTCACGCCGGCGCGCACGAGGCGGTCGGCGCAGGCGAGCCCGGCCGGGCCGGCACCGACGACGGCCACGCGCTCCTTGCGCGGCTTCACCCGCGACAGGTCGGGGCGCCAGCCCTGCTTGAAGGCCTCGTCGACGAGGTACTTCTCGATGCTGCCGATGGTGACGGCATCGAAGCCGGTCTCCAGCGTGCAGGCGCCTTCGCAAAGGCGGTCCTGCGGGCAGACGCGGCCGCAGATCTCCGGCAGCGGGTTGGTTTCGTGCGCCAGCGTGGCGGCTTCGAACAGCCGGCCCTGCCGCACCAGTTCCAGCCACTGCGGGATGGCGTTGCCCACCGGGCAGCCGTTGCTGCAGTAGGGGTTGCCGCAGTCGAGGCAGCGCCCGGCCTGGGCCTTGGCTTCGGCGGGTTCGAACTTGCCGTAGATCTCGACGTCGAGGCCCAGCCGCGTGGCGATGGCCAGTTCCTTCGGCATCTGCCGGGGCAGGTCGAGGAAGTCGAATTGCGCGCGTGGCATCAGGCGGCCCTCTTCAATGCGGCGACCAGCGAATCGAGGCTCGCGGCCTTCGGCTTCACCAGCCAGAACTTGCCGATCACCTCGCGGAAATCCTCCAGCAGCTCGCGCGCTTGTGCGCTGCCGGCCAGCTGCGCGTGGGTGCGTAGTAGGTTCCGCAGGTGCTGCAGGTGGTTCTCCATCGATTCGGCTTCGAGGCGATGGATGTCCACGAGTTCATGGTTGTAGCGGTCGACGAAACCGCGATCGATGTCGAGCACGTAGGCGAATCCGCCGGTCATGCCAGCGCCGAAGTTCAGGCCGGTGCGGCCGAGCACGAGCACCTGGCCGCCGGTCATGTACTCGCAGCCGTGGTCGCCGATGCCTTCGATCACCGTGGTGGCGCCGGAATTGCGTACGCCGAAGCGCTCGCCGCCGCGGCCCACGGCGTAGAGCTCGCCGCCGGTCGCCCCATACAGCGCGGCGTTCCCAAGAATGGTCGCGTGCTGTGCGGTGTAGCGATGCCCCGCGGGCGGCGCGATGACGATACGGCCGCCGGCCATGCCCTTGCCGACGCCGTCATTGGCTTCGCCATGCAGGTGCAGGTGCACGCCCTTCGCATTGAACGCGCCGAAGCTCTGGCCGGCACTGCCGTGGCAGTGCAGTTCCAGCGTGCCGGGCGGCGCGGCGTCGCCGAAGGTCTTGGCCAGCGCACCAGCGAGGCCGGCGCCGAGGCTGCGGTCCTGCGTGTCGATGCGTACCTCGCGACGCACGCTGCGGCCGGCCTTGAGCTCCGGGAAGGCTTCGTCGAGCAATTGCTGCGCGAGCGGGCTGGGCGGTGCGGCAATCGGCGGCGCGGCGCGGTGCGAGGCCGGGCCCGGCAGCAATGCACTCGCTTTCAGGCGCGACAGGTCGAGCAACTGCTGGCGGTGCGGCGCGTCCTCGCGCTCGACCAGCAGGTCGGCGCGGCCGATCAGTTCCTCCAGCGAGCGCGCACCGAGCGCCGCGAGATGCCGGCGCACGTCCTCGACGAGGTAGGTGAAGTAGGCGATGACGCGCTCGGGCAGGCCCTTGAAGTGCTGCGCGCGCAGCCGCGGCTCCTGCGTGGCCACGCCGGTGGCGCAGGTGTTGAGGTGGCAGATGCGCAGGTACTTGCAGCCCAGCGCCATCATCGGGACGGTGCCGAAGCCGAAGCTGTCGGCGCCCATCAGCGTGGCCTTGATGACGTCGAGGCCGGTCTTCAGGCCGCCGTCGGTCTGCAGGCGCACGCGTTCGCGCAGGCCGTTGCGGCGCAGCGTCTCCTGCGCTTCCGCGAGGCCCAGCTCCCAGGGCGAGCCGGCGTAGCGGATCGAGCTGATCGGGCTTGCCCCCGTCCCCCCGTCATGACCAGAGATCGTGATGAAGTCCGCCTGCGCTTTCGCTACGCCGGCCGCGATCGTGCCCACGCCGGCGTGCGCGACCAGCTTCACCGAGATCAGCGCCTCGGGGTTGATCTGCTTGAGGTCGTAGATCAGCTGCGCGAGGTCTTCGATCGAGTAGATGTCGTGGTGCGGCGGCGGCGAGATCAGGCCGATGCCGGGCTTGGCATGGCGCAGCCGCGCGATCAGCGCGTCGACCTTGTGGCCGGGCAGCTGGCCGCCTTCGCCGGGCTTCGCGCCCTGGGCCACCTTGATCTGCAGCACTTCGGCATTGACGAGGTAGTGCGGCGTGACGCCGAAGCGGCCAGATGCCACCTGCTTGATCTTGCTGCGGCGTTCGGTCCCGTAGCGCGCAGCATCTTCGCCGCCTTCGCCGGAATTGCTGCGGCAGCCGAGGCGGTTCATCGCCGTGGCCAGTGCCTCGTGCGCCTCCGGCGACAGCGCGCCGAGGCTCATGCCGGCCGAATCGAAGCGCGAGAGGATCGCGCTCGCCGGCTCGACCTCATCGAGCGGCACGGCGGGGCCCAGCGGCTTCAAGGCGAACAGGTCGCGCAGCGCCGAGGGCGGACGATCGTCCACGGCACGGCGGAAGGCCTCCCAGTCCTCGGGCGCTTCGCTCATCACCGCGCGCTGCAGGGCGATGACCACGTCCGGGTTGGCCATGTGGTACTCGCCACCGGGCCGGTACTGCATCAGGCCGCCGATCTCCAGCGGCGCGGCGTCGTCCGCGGCCAGCTCGGCGAATTCCGCCGCGTCGGCGTCGAGTTCGGCGAAGCCGGCGCCACCGATGCGGCTCGGCGTGCCCGGGAAGCACAGCGCGACCACCTCAGGCGCGAGCCCAACGATCTCGAACAGGCGCGCCCCGCGGTAGCTCGACAGGCAGCTCACGCCCATCTTCGACAGGATCTTCAGCAGGCCCTTCTTCACGCCGCGGCGGAAGCGACGGCCCGGTTCCTTCGCATCGCCCGGCAGGGTGAGCTGGCCGTGGCGCTGCATCGCGTGCAGGGTCTGATAGGCGAGGTAGGGGTAGACGAAGGTCGCGCCCACGCCAACGAGGCAGGCCACGTGGTGCGCGTCGCGCACCGTGCCGGTCTCGATGATCAGGTTGCAGGCGCAGCGCAGGCCGGCGTCGACGAGGCCGTGGTGCACGGCGCCGGTGGCGAGCAGGGCGTGGATGGCGCGCGCGCCGTCGGGCGGGTAGCGGTCGGAGAGCAGCAGCACCACCGCGCCGTTCTGGACGGCCGTGATCGCTTCGTCGCGCACGCGGCGGATCGCTGCCTCCATGCCCTCGCCCTCGCGGCAGTAGAGGTGCAGCAGCGCGTGCTTCTCGGCGTAGTCGGGCAGGGCGAGCAGCTCGCGCAGCTTGCGCTGCGACAGCAGGGGCGAATTCAGCTGCACCTGCCGAGCGTGTTCGGGCTTGGCCTCGAACACGTTCTTCTCCGCACCGATCTGCGTGACCAGCGACATCACCACCGTTTCGCGCAGCGGGTCGATCGGCGGGTTGGTCACCTGCGCGAAGGCCTGGCGGAAGCTGTCGTAGAGCGAGCGCAGGCGCTGCGACATCGCCGGCAGCGGCGTGTCGTCGCCCATCGAGCCCACGGCTTCGCCCTCGGTCTCGGCCAGCACCTTCAGGATGCCGTCGCGCTCCTCGCGCGTGAGGCCGAAGCGGCGCTGGAAGCGTGCGAGCACCAGGTCGTCGAAGGGTTCGGCGGCGAGCGCAGGGTCGATCAGGTCGGAGACGAGGTAGCTGACGCCGTCCTTGAGCCAGCGCTTGAACGGGTGCCGCCCCGCGTTGATGCGGTCGATGGCGCCGCTGTCGAGCACGCGGCCCGATTCGAGTTCCACGGCGATCATCTCGCCCGGCCCCAGGCGCCCCTTGGCGATGATCTGGTCCTCGGCGATGCGGAAGGCGCCGGCCTCGGAGGCGATCACCAGCGCGTCGTCGGTGCGCGCCCAGCGCGCCGGGCGCAGGCCGTTGCGGTCGAGCAGGCAGCCGGCGTAGCGCCCGTCGTTGAACGAGACGGCGGCCGGGCCGTCCCACGGTTCGGTGTGCAGCGCGTAGTACTCGTAGAACGCGGCGAGGTCGGGGTCGAGCGTGGAGAGCGTGTGCGCCGCCGGCGGGATCAGGATGCGCAGCGCGGCCAGCGCGTCGAAGCCGCCGGCCAGCATCACCTCGAGCATGTCGTCGAGGCTCTGCGAGTCCGAGCCGTGCTCCCCCACCAGCGGGCCGAGCGTGGCGAAGTCGAGGCCTTCGGCCTTCCACAGCGCGCGGCGCGCGCGCGCCCAGCCGCGGTTGCCGGAGATGGTGTTGATCTCGCCGTTGTGCGCGAGGTGGCGGAAGGGCTGGGCCAGCGGCCAGCGCGGCGAGGTGTTGGTGGAGAAACGCTGGTGCACGATGACGCAGGTGCTCGCCATCGCCGGGTGCATCAGGTCCGGGAACAGCTGCGGCAGTCGCTCCGGGATCACCATGGCCTTGAAGCCGAAGCTGTCGGCCGACAGTGTGACGATGTAGCCGGCGTCGTCGTGGCCGAGTGCCAGCGCGGCGCGGCGGCGGGCGACGAACAGCGCGCGGCGGAACTCGGCGTCGGTGAGCGTGGCGGCCGGCGCGACGAACAGCTGCTCGATGTGCGGACGGCGCGCGTCGGCGATCGGCCCGCAGGCGTCGAGGTTCAGCGGTACGCGGCGCCAACCGGCGACGATCAAGCCGCTTTCGCGCGCGGCATCGGAGATCTTCTGCCGGGAAGCCTGCGCCTGCGTCACGTCGCGCGGCAGGAACACGAGCCCGGAAGCGAACTGCGGCGGCAGGGCCACGCCGATATCGGCGGCGCAGGCCGCGAGCCACGCGGACGGGCGCTGCAGCAGCACGCCCGCGCCGTCGCCCGAGGCGCCGTCCGCGGCGATGGCGCCGCGATGGGACATGCGCTTCAGCGCATCGAGGGCCAGATCGACATGGCGGCGTTTCGGCACCCCATCCAGCGACGCGATGAGGCCGAAGCCGCAGGCGTCATGTTCGAAGGACGGATCGTGGAGCCCGCGAACCGTGTCGGTTCGCTGGTCCGGCTCCTGTGTCGAAGTCACGCACTCGCGCATGCTGTCTGCTCCCCTCGCAGTCGTCGCGTCGATGGTTGGTCCCCGACTTCACCACGCGGGTTTAGAGCCGGGACTTCAATCGAACACTGAATAGCCGAACGCTAGCAACGGCGCGGCTTCGCGCGGTTTCCCTGCATTCGTATTCACCTCGCGACTGCGCGGGATGGTTGCGCGTGCAACGGATGGGCGGCGCTGCTAGCCTCGACTTCGAACCGAACCGCGAGGACGCGACCACCGTGATCACCTTGCGCCGTGCCATGGCTTCCGACGCTCTCGCGCTGTCGCGCGTCGCTGAAGCGACGTTCCGCGCCGCCTTCTCGGCAGCGAGCACCGAGGCCGAAATGGACCGTCACTGCGCGACGAGGTTCGGCGAGCGCCATCAGAGCGAGGAGATCGCTGCCCGATCCCTCGAGACGTGGTTGGCCATGGACGGCGATGCCATCGCGGGGTTCGCCCAGCTGCGGATCCGCGTGCGGCCGAGCTGTGTCCGGGCGGCGTCAGCCTGCGAGGTGCAGCGCCTTTACGTGGACGCACGCTTCCACGGCAAGGGTGTGGCCGCCCTGCTGATGGACGCCTGCATCGACTCGGCGCGCGGGCACGGCACGGCGGCGCTCTGGCTCGGCGTGTGGGAGCGGAACCTGCGCGCGATCGCCTTCTATGCGAAGTGCGGCTTCGTCGAAGTGGGCGAACAGGTGTTTCCCTTGGGCCGCGATCTGCATCGCGACCTGGTCATGGCTCGCCCGATCTGAAGGGGACCGCTCAGCGCGCTCCGATCGCGTTTTCGGCTGAATCCAGGGCCGCCTCCGCCCACAGCGCATACATCGCACCGGACGGATGCAGCCCATCCTCGGCCAGCATCGCCACCTCGCCGCCGCGCTCGCGGCTCACCGGCGCGGTGTCGACGAAGCGCGCACCGCGGGCTTCGGTCATGCGTTGCGCCGCGAGGTTGAAGGCGTCGAGCTGCGTGGCGATCTGCGCGCGGTCGCGGCCGGACTGGATGGCGAAGGGCGTGACGCCCCAATCGGGGATGGCGAGCACGATCACCCGCCCCGGCTCGCCACCGGCGAACTCGATGGCGCGTTCGAGCAGGCCAGCGAACTGCACCTCGTATTCGGCGAGCGGCCGGCCGCGGTACTGGTTGTTCACGCCGATCAGCAGCGACACGAGGGCGTGGTCGGTGGCGATCGGCGCGGCGGCGTGGGCGGCGTCGATGCCCGCGTCCAACTCGTCGGTGGTCCAGCCGGTGTTGGCGATGATTCGCGGCGCGTCGAGCGAGATGCCGCGCGCGTGCAGAAGGGCTGCGAGCTGCACCGGCCAGCGGCTGGCCTCGGGCACGCCTTCGCCGATGGTGTAGCTGTCGCCCAGGGCGAGGAAGCCGCGACGCATGGGCTCAGGCGCTCTGCCGTGCGCCGCCGCGGTCGGCGTACTGCGACAGCGAGCGTTCGATGCGGCGGAACACCTCGCTGATCTCGTCGGCCTGCGGCAGCAGGGTCACGCGGAAGTGGTCGCGGTAGGGCACGTTGAAGCTGCTGCCCGGCACGATCAGCACGTGCTCGGTTTCGAGCAGGTCAAGCGCGAAGCGGTAGTCGTCGAATTCCGGCAGACGCGCGGTGTCGATCCTCGGAAAGGCGTACAGCGCGCCTTGCGGCGCGACCACCGACAGGAAGGCGCTTTTGGCGACCGCATCCAGCACGGCCTGGCGCGAGGCGTGCAGGCGGCCGCCCGGCGCAGTGAGTTCGGTGATGGTGTCGCCGCCCTTCAGCGCCGCTTCGATGGCGAACTGGCCCGGCACGTTGGCGCAAAGGCGCAGCGCACCGAGCAGATCGAGTGCGTGGTGGTAGTCGCCGGTGCGGAGCGGATCACCGGACAGCACTGCCCATCCCACGCGCCAGCCGCAGGCGCGATGCACCTTCGACAGGCCGCTGAAGGTCAGGCAGGGCACGTCGCCGGCCAGAGGGGCCAGCGGCTGGAAGGTGTTGTCGTCGTAGAGGATGCCGTCGTAGATCTCGTCGGCCATCAGCAGCAGGCGGTACTTCGCCGCGATCGCGACCAGCTTTTCCAGCAGCGGCTTCGGGTAGCTCGCGCCGGTCGGGTTGTTCGGGTTGATCAGCACCAGCGCGCGCGTCTTCGGCCCGATCATCCGCTCGATTTCTTCCGGATCGGGCAGGAAGCCGTTCTCGGCGCGGCAGCTGTAATAGCGCGGGATGCCGTCGTTGAGGATGGTCGCGGCGCTCCACAGCGGGTAGTCCGGGCTGGGCAGCAATACTTCGTCGCCGAGGTTCAGCAGGGCGCGCAGGGCGATGTCGATCAACTCCGAGACGCCATTGCCGACGAAGATGCGCTCCGGCGTGACGTGCGGCGTGCCGCGGGCTTTGTAGTGCGCGGCCAGCGCTTCGCGCGCCTGCGGCAGGCCCTGCTGGTGCGTGTACGGGTCGGTGTCGTGGATGTGGTCGGCGATGGCGCGCTGCAGGTGCTCGGGCGCGCGGAAGCCGAAGGCGCCCGGGTTGCCGATGTTCAGCTTGATGAGCTTGTGGCCGTGGCCTTCGAGCTCGCGGGCGCGGCGGGCGAGGTCGCCGCGGATCTCGTAGCGGACTTCGCGCAGGCGCTCGCGGGTTGGCAGGGTGTTCGACAGCATGGGCGTAGGGGAGGTGGAAAAGCCGCAAGCCTACCCCGAGCAGGCGTTTCCGGGCACTCACGCCGCCTTGAGCCCGGCCTGCGCAGGGTTCTCGGCCGGAACGAAGGCGGCGTTGGGAACCCAAGGATGAAGGCATTGGCTCGTTGTCCCTGGTGTCGCGTCGCGCTGGGCTCAGAACAGATCCGTCGCGCCCACAGCGAGGTGGGGCACTGGGTCTGCCCTCACTGCTTCGGGCGCATGAAGCCCTCGCTGGTCGGACGCATTCCGCTGATTGTCCCAGCGGCGGTGGCGTCCACCAGCATTACGCTGGAGCTCGGACTGCATGGCTACGCCGCGACCGGCTTCGGTGTCATCGCTGCGGTCATGATCGCCGATGCGGTCTGCCGTCGCGGCTGGATCTTCCACTTCCGGAAGGCGGAGTAGCCGCCCGTGAGGGCGGCTGATCCCAGCGAAGCGCACCTCGACGAGTGATCCGATCATTGGGCAGTGTTGGCCTCGGGCGCGGTTGAGCGCCGAAGGAGATCTCTATGGGATGGCGGTTTTTCGCCGGGTTCCTTGCGATGGTGGCCGGGCCATGCTGGTCGGCGGCCCATACGACCGCGCGCCACGATTTCATGGTCGGTATTGATCGCGCGGCGTGGGTGGATCCTTCGCCCACGCGATGGCCGGGGTCGCATGAATCGGTGCGCTTTGTCGTGGGGGACAGCATCGAGGTGACCTGCCTGCCACAGCCGGGCAAACGGCAGATCACGCCCCCCCTGTTTCTGGGCCTTCTGTGTGGCGAGCCGGTTGTGCTGATGGCGCCCGCGGCATCCCTGGCGCCTGACGATGTGGCGCGATACGTCGCCCACCATGAAGCCTTCCATCTGGTCATCCAGAGAATGACGGCCCGCATCCCGATGAACGCGCTTTCTCCCTGGCCGCCAGACGCTGAGCTGTTGGGCATGGCGGCGTTTTCGGAGGACGTGCAGGCAGCCATGACACACACCAGCGAAGTGGCATGCCTGCGCGTTCGCCACGCCATCAACCGGCTCTCGCCGACAGAGCGGGTCTACCTCATGAATGTGTCGCACAACGAATGGCCCGCCGATGCCTACGCGACCTTGGTGACCTGGGGCTCGCTTGACGTGGCGAAGTCACGGGCGCTCCGCGGCCGCATCTCTGCAGATCCCGAGGACGATACACCGGGTTATGCGCCGGGTGTCGCGGTGGTTCGTCGCATCGAGGCGGAAATCGGGCGGGCGGAGTGGCAGCGCCGCTACCAGTCCGGCCAGCACCTGCTGAACATCTTGGCCGATGCACTGGGGTGCGAGCCCTGGGTGGAGTCGGTGGGTTCGGGCAAGGTCGCAAGGCTCAGCGATTTCGCGGGGGGATCGTTCCATCTGCTGCGACGCACCCGGGAGGCGCGGTGACCGGCGCAGGTCATCGGTCCACAGCGGTCCTCGGACGCTCGCCGGCAGCCTGTCGCAAGCCAAGCGCCGCCAGCGCGGCGAAACCCACTTCCCACACCAGCGCGTAGGTGAAGAAGGGCACCCAGACCCCGTCGATGGCCACGCCGATCAGGCGCCCGGCGGCGATGCCGCCATTGGTGGCGATCACCAGCCAAAGCCCGGCCGAACGCCAGTCCGGCTTCGCAGCCGCCACCAGCATCAGCGCGCCGAGGCCCACCTCCAGCCCGCCGTAGAAGGCGCGGAACTCGGTCGCCGCCGGCGCGCCGGTCGCGGTGATGCCGATGGCGGCCAAGGGGCCGATGGGGTCGACGAGGAACCACAGGCCGAAGCCGAGGAAGCCGAGGCCGGCGAGGGCGAGCACAGCGATGCGGAAGGCGTTCATGGGGCGAGGGTCGCAGCGCACGCGTACACTCCGCGCGATGACGTGGACCCCCGACGATTTCGCCGCCGTGCGGCCGATGGGCTGGCGCGACGACGCGCCCGCCGCGCTCGCCTTGGCCGAGCTGCCGCGGGCTGCGCTGGCCCGCGTGGTGGGACAGCACCGCAACGCCTACGTGGTCGCGACGACGCTGGACGAGGCGCGGCGCGTGCAGCCGCCGGCCGCGTGGACGCGCCCGCGCTTCCGCGCCGAGGACCGCGCCGTGGTCGGCGACTGGGTGCTGCTGGACGCCAAGGGCGAGGCCATCACCCACCTGTTGCCCCGCCACGCGCTGCTTCGCCGCGCCGCCGCCGGCGAGCACTACCAGCAGCAGCCGATCGCCGCGAACATCGACCACGTGCTGGTGGTCACCGGCCTCGATGGTGACTTCAATCCGCGCCGCATCGAGCGGTACCTGCTGCTGGTGCAGGCCAGTGGCGCGCAGCCGGTGCTGGTGCTGTCGAAGGCCGACCTCGCGGGCGAGCTCGCCGGTGACGCCGCCGAGCTGCTGCAACCGCTGGTCGATGCCGGCTTCCCGCTGCACATCGTCAACGGCAAGGACGCGGCCAGCGCCGCCGTCCTGCAGCCCTACCTCGGCGCGGGCCTCAGCTGCGTGCTGGTGGGCAGCTCCGGCGCCGGCAAGTCCACCCTGACGAACACGCTGCTCGGCCGCGAGAAGATGAAGACGGCCGAAGTGCGCGAGACCGATTCCCGCGGCCGCCACACCACGACGTCGCGCGTGCTGATCCCGCTGCCGCAGGGCGGCTGCCTGATCGACACGCCCGGCATGCGCGAGCTGAAGCTGGTCGGTGAGGAGGACCTGGCCGACAAGGTCTTCGAGGACATCGAGGCCCTCGCCACGCAGTGCCGCTTCCGCGACTGCGCCCACCTCAACGAACCCGGCTGCGCCGTCCAGGCGGCGCTCGAGGCCGACGAGCTCGACGAGGCCCGCTGGGCGCACTACGTGAAGCTGCGCGACGAGCGCGACGCCGCGGCGACCACGCTGGCTGCACGCCGGGCCGAGACCAAGCAGGCCCACAAGGGCTTCCACGCCCGCCTGAAGGACAAGTACGGCCGGCGCTGAGCCGAATTTGCGTCGACGCGAGGCGCGTGCACTCGGCTGGCCCGCCCCGTCACCCTCTTGGCGTTCTGCCCGGCGGCCCGCTCGAAGGGTACGTCCCTGTACCTCGAGCGGCGGCGCATCCATGCGCCGCCCTCCGGGCTGACGCCTGATGATCCGGCCTGGGCTCCTTAATCGCCTCGTGCCCGCGCCTCGCCTCGACGACCTCCGCCGCGCCGCAGACGCGCCGCGCCCGCGGGGCGGTGGGTCAGCGACCAGCGAGCCATGGATGGCGAGCGCGCGGCTCGGGGCAGGACAGCCCCGAGTCCGCGGAAAGCGGCCTACCGAACCGCGTGGCAGGCGCTTCCACCCGGACCGCTGAGCCGCCGCTCAGGCGGGCTCCGGTAGACTCCGCGCCATGCTCGCCTTCAAGAACCTGGCCCTCCGCCGAGGGCCCCGCCTCCTTTTTTCCGATGTCGACCTGACCCTGCACGCCGGCTGGCGGGTGGGCGTGATCGGTCGCAACGGCTGCGGCAAGTCCAGCCTGTTCGCGGCCGTGCGCGGGGAAATCGAGCCGGACAAGGGCGACATCGACCGGCCGAACAAGCTGCGCATGGCCTCGGTGGCGCAGGAAACCCCGGCCCTGCCGGACCCGGCGCTGGACTTCGTGCTCTCCGGCGATGCCGCCGTGCACGCGGCCATCCGCATGGAGGCCGAGGCGATGGCCGCCGAGGACTACGAGAAGGTCGCCGAGGCGCACACCCTGCTGGCCGAGCTGAACGGTTACGACGCGCCCTCGCGCGCGGCCAAGCTGCTGCACGGCCTCGGCTTCCCGTCGCACACGCACGACACGCCGGTGGGCGAGTTCTCCGGCGGCTGGCGCGTGCGCCTGAACGTCGCGCGGGCGCTGATGACGCCCTCCGACCTGCTGCTGCTCGACGAACCCACCAACCACCTCGACCTCGACGCCGTGCTCTGGCTCGAGGAGTGGCTGCGTTCGTATCCGGGCACGCTGCTGGTGATCTCGCACGACCGCGAGTTCCTCGACGGCCTGTGCACCCACACGCTGCACCTGCACGAGGGCAAGGCCAAGACTTATGTCGGTGGCTACACCGCCTTCGAGCGCCAGCGCGCCGAGCACCTGCGTCTTCAGCAGATCGCGCACGAGAAGGAGCAGGTCGAGCGCGCGCACCTGCAGGCCTTCATCGACCGCTTCAAGGCCAAGGCCAGCAAGGCCAAGCAGGCGCAGAGCCGCATGAAGCGCCTCGAGAAGCTGGCGGGCACCGAAGCGGTGCGCGCCGAGCGCGAGGTGCGCATCGATTTCCCGGTGCCGCTGAAACAGCCCACCACCCTCATCCAGATCCGCGACGCCGACTGCGGCTACACGGCGAACGAGAAGGGCGAGGGCGGCGTCACCAAGATCCTCGGCAACGTCGGCCTGTCGATCGAAGCCGGCGACCGCCTCGGCCTCCTCGGCCCGAACGGCGCGGGTAAATCCACGCTGGTGAAGACGCTGGTCGGCGAACTGCCGCTGCTGTCGGGTGAGCGCACCGGCCACCCGGATCTCGTGATCGGCTACTTCGCCCAGCACACGGTGGAATCGCTGCACGAAGGCCAGACGCCGATCGACCACCTGAGGATGATCGCGCCGAACACCGCGACGCAGGATTTCCGCGATTTCCTCGGCAAGTGGAACTTCCCCGGCGACCGCGCCTTCGAGGTGATCGACGGCTTCTCTGGCGGCGAGCGTGCGCGTCTGGCCTTGGCCATGATCGCGTGGCGCAAGCCGAACGTTCTGCTGCTCGACGAACCGACCAACCACCTCGACCTTGAGATGCGCGAAGCGCTGGCCGAGGCCTTGGCCGACTTCGACGGCGCCATCGTGATGGTCTCGCACGACCGGCATCTCATCGGCCTCGTCTGCGACCGCTACGTGCGCGTCGCCGACGGCATCGTCGAGCCCTACGACGAGGACCTCGACGCCTACGCCACCTGGCTCAAGCAGCGCGGCAACAACGCCAACGCCAAGGCCCGAACGGTCGAGGCCAAGCCCGCCGCCAAGGCCGAGCCGGTCGCCGCCGCCAAGCCCCCGGCGAAGCCGGGCAAGCCGGTCGATGGCGCCACGAAGAAGCGCCACGCCGCCGTCGAGGCCAAGCTGTCCTCGCTGGCCGCCGAAGCCGAGGTGCTCGATGCCGAGCTCGCGGCCGCGTCGTCGAAGGGCGGCGCGCAGGCGGCGCAGGCGCTGGCCGCGCTGGGCCAGCGGCGCAGCGCCCTGCAGACCGAGCGCGAGACCCTCGAACTGGAGTGGCTGGAGCTCGCCGAGCGGATCGAGGCGGGCTGAGCTCGCCCCGGCCCGACTTGAATTCCGGCCCCGCCAACCCAATCGCTGCCCGCAGCGAACTGCCACGGAACCCGCCCGCCATGCCCATCTACGCCTTCGCCTGCTCGGCCTGCGGCCACGATTTCGAACGCCTGCAGAGGCTTTCCGACGCCGATCCGACCACCTGTCCCGCGTGCGGCGCGGAAGGCACGATCGGCCGCCAGTTGACGGCACCGCAGTTCCGGCTGGCCGGCGGCGGCTGGTACGAGACCGACTTCAAGAAGGACGGCGACAAGAAGCGCAACTTGGCCGATTCGGGCTCGGGCGCCTCCGCGGCGTCCAGTGCGCCGGCCAGCCCCGCGCCGGCGCCCACCAAAGCCTCGTCCGAATGAGCGCCACCGCCTTCTTCACCGGCCTGCTGGCCTTGTGCGGCCAGGCCTTCGAAGGCCGCATGACCACCAACGACCCGGCCGACGCCGCCATGGGCGCCCAGCGCCTGGTGATGCACGTGCGCGAGTGCAAAGGCGACGAGATCCGCATTCCGTTCCACGTCGGCGCCGACCGCTCGCGCACCTGGGTCGTCACCCGCACCGCCTCGGGCCTGCGCCTGAAGCACGATCACCGGCACGACGATGGCTCGTCCGACGTGCTGACGATGTACGGCGGTGACACCGCGGCCCCGGGCAGCGCCAGCCGCCAGGACTTCCCGGTCGATGCCGAGTCGATCGCCCTGTTCATCCGCGAGGGTCGTGCGGTCTCGACCACCAACACCTGGACGATCGAGCACCGCAAGGGCCGCCTGTTCGCCTACGGGCTCGCGCGCCCGGCCGCCGGCAACAACCCGGCCCGCCGCTTCCGCGTTGAGTTCGACCTCACGAAGCCCGTGCCCGCCCCGCCGGCCCCGTGGGGCGCGGAAGCCCCGGCCACGGCCGCCGCCCGCTGACCGCCGGTACAATGGCCGGCTTGCCGCCGCGGCACCGCGGTGGCCCCTGATTCCTGTGGAGTTCCCATGCGTAGCCACTACTGCGGCCAGCTCGGCGAAGCGCTGATCGGCCAGACCGTCACCCTTTGCGGCTGGGCCGATGTCGCCCGCAACCTCGGCGGCGTCTGCTTCATCGACCTCCGCGACCACGAGGGCATCGTCCAGGTGGTCGCCGAACCGGACAACGCCGCGTACGCGACCGCCGCACAGGTGGGCTACGAGGACTGCCTGAAGGTGACCGGCGTCGTGCGCGCCCGCCACAGCGTCAACGACAAGCTGAAGACCGGCCGCATCGAAGTCGTGGCCGAGCGCATCGAGATCCTCAACAAGGCCGAGACGCTGCCCTTCTACCTGCACGAAACGCCCGGCGAAGACGTGCGCCTGAAGTACCGCTACCTCGACCTGCGCCGCCCGGCGATGCAGCGCACGATGCGCACTCGCGTCGCCCTCGTGCAGGCCCTGCGCCGCTACCTCGACACGAAGGGCTTCCAGGACATCGAGACGCCGATCCTCACCAAGGCCACGCCGGAAGGTGCGCGCGACTACCTGGTGCCGAGCCGCGTGCATCCGGGCGAGTTCTTCGCGCTGCCGCAGTCGCCGCAGCTGTTCAAGCAGCTGCTGATGATGGCGGGCTTCGATCGCTACTATCAGATCGCGCGCTGCTTCCGCGACGAAGACCTGCGCGCCGACCGCCAGCCGGAATTCACCCAGCTCGACATGGAGTTCGCCTTCATCACCGAGCAGGACATCCAGGATTTCGTGGAAGGGATGATCCGCCAGGTGCTGAAGGAAGTCGGCGGCATCGAGCTCGCCAACCCCTTCCCGCGCATGACCTACGCCGAGGCCATGCGCCTGTACGGCTCGGACAAGCCCGACCTGCGCATCGCGTGGGAATTCACCGATATCGCCGAGCTCGTGAAGGGCTGCGAGTTCAAGGTCTTCACCGATTGGGCGAACCATGCCGAAGGCCGCGTCGTCGCGCTGCGCGTGCCGGGCGGTGCGTCGCTCTCGCGCAAGCAGATCGACGACTACGGTGCGTACTGCGCCAAGTACGGCGCCAAGGGCCTGGCGTGGATGAAGGTCGAAGCGCGCGCGAAGGGCCGCGAGGGCATCAATTCGCCGATCGCCAAGTTCCTCGACGACGCCACGCTCGCCGCCGTGCTCGACGCCGCGCAGGCGAGCGACGGCGACCTGCTGTTCTTCGGCGCCGGCACCTACAAGACCGTGTGCGACTTCATGGGCGCCCTGCGCCTGAAGGCCGCGAAGGACCTCGGCCAGGTGGCGAACGTGTGGGCCCCGCTGTGGGTCACCGACTTCCCGATGTTCGAGTGGGACGACGAAGCGCAGCGCTACGTGGCCCTCCATCATCCATTCACTGCACCAAAAATCGACGACATCGCCGACCTCGCCGCGAACGCCCGCATCGCGGTCTCGCGCGGCTACGACATGGTGCTCAACGGCAACGAGATCGGCGGCGGCTCGGTTCGCATCCACAACAGCGCGATGCAGGCCAAGGTGTTCGAGCTGCTCGGCATTGGCGCGGAAGAGGCGGAAGCGAAGTTCGGCTTCCTGCTCGAGGCCCTGCGCTACGGCGCGCCGCCGCACGGCGGCATCGCCTTCGGCATCGACCGCATCTCGGCCCTGATGGCCGGCAGCGACTCGATCCGCGACGTCATCGCCTTCCCGAAGACCGCCAGCGCCCAGTGCTTGCTCACCAACGCCCCGTCGCCCATCGACGACAAGCAGTTGGCCGAGCTGCACGTGCAGGTGCGTCCGGCGGCAAAGGGCTGACCGCGCCGCTAGTACTTGCAAGTACTAAAAAGTGAGGCTAGTGTATCCACACCTTCAAATGGGTGGGGTGACGCCATGCGAATGCACGAAGTTCAGGTGGATAGCGAAGTTTTCGAGTTCGTGAAGAGCAAGTCGGAACCGCTAGTCGACACGTTCAACTCGTCTCTCAAAAGGCTGCTCATGACGGGAGGTGTTGCGCAGTCCAAGCCGATTGCGAAGGCGCAGCCGTCAGAGCTTCTGGTTCCAATGACCGCTCCCGTTGCCTTGAGGCAGACCCTGGCAGTCATTCGTCTCGTCGACAGCGGCGTTGATCGGATCGCTGCAACGCAAGAGGTTGCGAAGAGAGAAGGCGTCGCGCGGGAGACCGTCCAAGACAAATACTGCCGTCAGCTCGGTTTGTCTGCCGAGGCTTTCGACGAGTTGTTGGCGGAGATCGGTCGGGGCCGGATGTCCCGTCTTCTTGCCTCCAAGTTTCCGAAGTACTCGCATCAGATTCGAACAGCGATCGGAGCGGACTCCTTGAAATGAATGCCAATGGCTGACCGCGTCGTCCTGCTGCATGGCATCTGGAACAACCGCCCGGTGCTGTGGCCGCTCGCGGCGCGGCTGCGTGCCAGCGGCTTCGAGGTCGAGACCTTCGGCTACCCCAGCGTGTTCGGCGGCGCGGAAGCGGCGGCCCAGCAGCTGGCCGCCAAGCTGCGACTCGACGCCCGGAAGCGCAAAACCCCGGCCCATCTGGTGGGCCACAGCCTCGGCGGCCTCGTGTCGCTGCTCGCCGCCCAAGACCCCGAACTGCCGGTGCGGCGCATCGTCTGCCTCGGCAGCCCGCTCACCGGCAGCGGTGCAGCGCGCGCCGTGCATGGCCGCGGCCTCGGCTTCGGCATGGGCCGCAGCGCCCGCGTGCTGCTGAAGGGCCTCGAACACGCGCCCCAGCACTGCGAGGTCGGCGCCATCGCCGGGACCCTGGAAGCGGGCTTGGGTCGGGTGTTCGGCACGTTCGACGGCCCGCATGACGGCACCGTCGCCGTCGACGAGACCCGGCTACTGGGCTTGGTCGACCATTTCGAAGTCCGCGCCAGCCACATGGGCTTGCTGGTGTCGCGGGTCGCCGCCGAGGCGGTGGCGAGTTTCCTGCGCACGGGGCGGTTCGCGGGGTAGTCATCAGCGCGCCTGCCTCGCGTTCCGGCAGGCCGCTCTTCGCGGACTCGGGGCTGTCCTGCCCCGAGCCGCGCGCTCGCCATCCATGGCTCGCTCGTCGCTGGCCTGCCGACCCGCGGTCGCGGCGCGGCGATCCCCCGCACCGACATGTTGGCGAGGTGTGCGGGATCGCCGCGCTGTTGCGCTCCGGTGCGGGGTGGTGGGGCGGCGAGGCGAATAAGGAGCCCCGGCGCGGTCTTGAGGCGCAAGCCCCGAAGGGGTCGCGCAGGATGCGCGATCCGGCCGAGCGACAGGGATGTCGCCTTCGGCCGGACCGCCGGAAACCTCGCCGAGAGGGTCATGGGGCGGGACAGCCTCGCCGACAAGCCACCCCGCCCGTGGACGCATCACTCGGCGATAATCCCGCCATCGCACATACCACCGAGGCATCCCATGGGTCGATTGATGGCCATCGAAGGCCGCAAGAACGCGCAAGCCGCCAAGCGCGGCGCGGTCTTCACCAAGCTGGTCCGCGAGATCTCCGTCGCGGCGCGGATGGGCGGCGGTGATCCCGCCGGCAACCCGCGCCTGCGCCTCGCGGTCGACCGCGCCCTCGCGCAGTCGATGCCGAAGGACAACATCGAGCGCGCGATCAAGAAGGCCACCGGCGAACTGGAAGGCGTCTCGTACGAGGAAGTGCGCTACGAGGGCTACGCGCCGGGCGGTATCGCCGTCATCGTCGAGTGCCTCACCGACAACCGCGTGCGCACCGTGGCGGATGTGCGCCACGCCTTCTCGAAGTACGGCGGCAACCTCGGCACCGAGGGTTCGGTCGCCTTCATGTTCAAGAAGATCGGCGTGCTGGCGTACGGCGCTGGCGCGGACGAAGAGAAGATCACCGAAGCCGCCATCGAGGCCGGTGCCGACGACATCAAGAGCTACGACGACGGCGCGGTGGAAGTGATCACCTCGCCCGAGGCCTTCGAGGCGGTGAAGAAGGCGATGGAGGCCGCCGGCCTCGCGCCGGCCGAAGCCAACGTGACGATGCGCGCCGACAACGACGTGGCCGTCGACGGCGAAACGGCGCAGCAGGTGGTCAAGCTGCTCGACAAGCTCGAGGACCTCGACGACGTGCAGAACGTGCACCACAACGCCGACCTGCCGGACAGCGCGTACCAGTGACGACCCGCCTGCTCGGCATCGATCCCGGGTCCCGGCGCACGGGCCTCGGGGTTATCGACGTCGACGCCTACGGCCACTACACCTTCGTGCACTGCGAAGTGCTGAACCTGCTGATCGACACCGACAACTTCCCCGAGCGCCTCGGGCGTCTTGCCGAAGGCATCGACGCGATCATCGACCAGTGGCAGCCGCAGCAGGTCGCCATCGAAACCGTGTTCATGGACAAGAGCGCCACCTCGGCGCTGAAACTGGGCCATGCCCGCGGTGCGGCCATCGCCACCGTTGTGCGCCGCGGCCTGCCGCTGGCCGAGTACGCGCCGCGCGTCATCAAGCAGTCGCTGGTGGGCAAGGGCGCGGCCGACAAGGACCAAGTGCAGCACATGGTCAAGATCCTGCTGAACCTGCAGGGCGAGCGCCTGTTCGCCGATGCGGCCGACGCGCTGGCCGTCGCGCTCACCCACGCCCACATGTCCGCCACCGCCATGCGCGCCGGGGTGGGCGTGGCCGCGCTGCGGCGGCGCTGACTCGGGCAGACTGCCTCCCACTCTCCACGAGCGATCCACGAATGATCGGACGCCTCCGCGGCACCCTCATCCAGAAAGCCCCGCCCTCGCTGATGGTCGAAGTGGGCGGCGTCGGCTATGAGCTCGACGCGCCGATGTCGACCTTCTACGACCTGCCCGAGATCGGCCGCGAGGTCACGCTGTTCACGCACTACGCGGTGAAGGAGGACAGCGTCGCGCTGTACGGTTTCCTCACCGAGCGCGAGCGCCGGCTGTTCCGCGACGTGCAGAAGGTGACGGGCATCGGCGCGAAGATCGCGCTGGCCATCCTCTCCGGCGTCAGCGTCGACGATTTCGCCCGCCTCGTCTCGACCAGCGACGTCACCGCGCTCACCCGCATCCCGGGTATCGGCAAGAAGACCGCCGAACGCATCGTCGTCGAGCTGCGCGATCGCGCGGCGGAACTGGGTGGCGTCGGTGGTCCGGTGGCCAAGGGCCAGCCCATCCCGGCCGACCCGCAGTCCGAAGCCGTCATCGCGCTGCAGCAACTGGGCTACAAGCCGGCCGAGGCGGCGAAGATGGCCAAGGACGCCTTCGAGGCGGGGGACACGGCCGAGGCCGTGATCCGCAAGGCGCTCAAGGCCTCGCTGCGGACCTGATTTCACGCGGAGTACACGCCCGCCGAAACGGGCGTAGACTCCGCGCGCCGCCGCTTCCGCCCCGCCCATGTCCGACCCCAACGCCGCCCCCGTTTCCTCCGCGCCCGCCGAAGCCGCCTGCGAGGTCGGGACGGGACAACCGGCGGGCCACGTGCACGCCAGGGCCGGCACCACGGCCCTCGTGGTCGGCGCCATCGGCGTCGTGTTCGGCGACATCGGCACCAGCCCGCTCTACACGTTGAAGGAAGCCTTCGGCCACGCCTACGGGCTGACGCCCACGCCCGACAACGTGCTCGGCGTGCTGTCGCTGATCTTCTGGGCCCTCATCGGCGTCGTCAGCGTCAAGTACGTGATGGTGATGATGCGCGCGGACAACCGCGGCGAAGGCGGCGTGCTGGCACTCGCCGCGCTCGTGCAACGCCATCTGCCGATCGCCGCGCCGCTCAGTTACCTCGTCGGGGTGCTCGGCATCTTCGCCACCGCGCTGTTCTTCGGCGACGGCGTCATCACCCCGGCCATCTCCGTGCTCGGCGCGGTCGAGGGCCTCGAAGTCGCGGCGCCGGCGCTGCACCCGTATGTCGTGCCGGTGGCCATCGCCGTGCTGCTGGTGCTCTTCGCCTTCCAGTTCCTGGGCACCGAGAAGGTCGGCAAGGTCTTCGGCCCGATCACCTGCCTGTGGTTCGCGGCGATCGGCGTGGCCGGCGTGGGCGGGATCGTGGAGAACCCGGAGGTGCTGAAGGCCTTCAATCCGGCGTGGGCCGTGGCGTTCTTCGCCCACCACGGCGTGGTCGCGTGGGTGGCGCTGGGCGCCGTGGTCCTGGCGGTGACCGGCGGCGAGGCGCTGTATGCCGACATGGGCCACTTCGGCCGCCGCGCCATCCAGCTCGGCTGGTTCGGCTTTGTGATGCCCTGCCTGTTGCTCAACTACCTCGGCCAGGGCGCGCTGCTGCTCGCCGACCCGGCAGCGGTCAAGAACCCCTTCTACCTGCTGCTGCCCTCGTGGGCGCTGGTGCCGATGATCGTGCTGGCCACCTTGGCCGCGGTGATCGCCTCGCAGGCGCTGATCTCGGGCACGTACTCGGTCGTGCGGCAAGCGATCCAGCTCGGCTACCTGCCGCGCATGAAGATCGTTCACACCTCGGACGACACCGAAGGCCAGATCTACATGCCCAGCATCAACCGCTGGCTGCTGGTGGCGGTGATGCTGACGGTGATCGGCTTCGGCAGCTCCAGCGCGCTGGCCGTGGCCTACGGCGTGTCGGTGACGGGCACGATGATCATCAGCGGCATCCTGCTGCTGATCCTCGCGAGGGTGTGCTGGCGCACGCCGCGCTGGGTGCTGTGGACGGCCGGCCTCGCCATGCTGGTCGTCGACGTCGCCCTGTTCAGTGCGAACCTGGTGAAGTTCTTCGAGGGCGCTTGGTTCCCGCTGGCCTTGGGCCTCGGCGCCTTCGTGCTCATGCGCACCTGGCACCGCGGCCGCGTGCTGGTGCGCGAGCAGGTCAACCGCGACAGCCTGCGCATCGAGCACCTCGTGAAGAGCCTGATGGCCTCGCCGCCGGCGCGGGTGCCCGGCACCGCGGTGTTCCTCACGCCCAGCAATGCGTTCACGCCGCCGGCCCTGCTGCACAACCTCAAGCACAACAAGGTGCTGCACGCCTGCAACGTGCTGCTCAGCGTGCAGGTGCTGACGGTGCCGCGCGCCGAGGCGAACGACCGCGTGACGCTCGAACCCATCGGTCACGGCTTCTGGCGCATGACGCTGCGCTTCGGCTTCGTCGAGGACCCTCACGTGCCGAAGGCGCTGAAGGCCCTGAAGCTCGTCGAACCCGACTTCAACCCGATGGCCACCACCTTCTTCGCCAGCCGCGAAGCGCTGGTCGCGTCCAAGGGCGACGGCATGGCGCTGTGGCGCGACAAGCTGTTCCTGCTGCTGTCGCGCAATGCCACGCCGGCCACCGAATTCTTCTCGATCCCCGGCAACCAGCTCGTCGAGCTGGGGATGCAGGTCAGGATCTGAGCCGAACCTAGTTCGGCGGGAGCGGGTTCCGCCCCGCGATGGGTCGGCAGTCTGGCGTGAGCATCGGCTCGCGCGCCACGTCGGGGCTCAGGAAGCGTTGCCGCAGCTGTCGGTCGCGCAAGGCCCAGTCGAAGCCCGCCAACGCCCGGCGCAGGGCGTTGCCGTGCATCTGCTCGGCGTCAGGCGTGAGGCGGTAGTAGAGCTCGTAGCTGCCGAGGCGCCGCGTGCGGGACCGCAGGGTGACTGCCCCCCAGCCGCGGCGCATCAGGGCCACGTAGACCACTTCGCGGCCGCCGACCAGCACATCGAGGCGCCCCGCGGCGAAGTCGTCGGCCAAGGCCCCGTCCACGGTGCCTGCCACGATCTGGGACTCAGCGAAGCCGAGCGATTCGGCCAAGCGCACCGTGCGCGCGCCCACCTTCAGTGTCGAGGGTGGGGCCGTCGAGGCGGTCGCCCAAGGGCCCTGGTACACGGCGATCCGGTCGATCGTATGGCCGAACGGCAGTTGCACCGTGTCCTCGAGCCCGGTGCTCAGCTTCGGATCGCCGAGGAAGAGGTCGATGCCGCCGGCTTTGCGCGCTTCGAGGCCGGCATCGAGCGGGAGCGGAACGGCAACGAAGCGCCGTCCGGCGCGCTCCGCCAATCGGCGCAGGTTTTCGACCGCGATGCCGGTGAGGTGGCAGTCCGCGTCGTGGAAGGCCCAAGGCGGGAGATGGGGGACGCCCACGCGCAGCTCGACGGCGGGCGTCGAGGCTTCCGCGGCGTCGGCGTCGGTGCCGGGCCAAGCGGCGAGAGTGGTGATCGCAAGGACCATTCCCCACCTCAGGACGCTGTGACGGACCATGCCTGCCTCCCTGCGTTGGGGGCGCCGAGCCCGGGCGGTCTCACGCGCCGTGCGAATATACGCCCATGAGTACCCGCACCGTCTCGCCCGGCGCCACCGCCGAGGACGAAGCCCTCGAAGCCAGCATCCGCCCGAAGTCGCTCGCCGAGTACCTCGGCCAGGAAGCCGTACGCGAGCAGATGCAGATCTACATCCAGGCCGCCAAGCAGCGCGGCGAGGCTCTGGACCACGTGCTGATCTTCGGGCCGCCGGGCCTTGGCAAGACCACGCTCTCGCACGTCATCGCCAACGAGCTCGGCGTGAACCTCCGCCAGACCTCGGGCCCGGTGATCGAGAAGGCCGGCGACCTCGCGGCCCTGCTCACCAACCTGCAGCCGCACGACGTGCTGTTCGTCGACGAGATCCACCGCCTCTCACCGATGGTCGAAGAGGTGCTGTATCCCGCGATGGAGGACTACCAGATCGACATCATGATCGGCGAAGGCCCCGCGGCCCGCTCGATCAAGCTCGACCTGCCGCCCTTCACTCTCATCGGTGCGACCACCCGCGCTGGCCTGCTCACCGCGCCGCTGCGCGACCGCTTCGGCATCGTGCAGCGCCTCGAGTTCTACACCGCCGAAGAACTCACCCGCATCGTGCGGCGCTCGTCGCAGATCCTCGGTATCGCGTGTGATGCGGAGGGCGCGGCGGAAATCGCCAAGCGCTCGCGCGGCACGCCGCGGATCGCCAACCGCCTGCTGCGCCGCGTGCGCGACTACGCGCAGGTGAAGGGCGAGGGCGTGATCACCAAGCCCATCGCCGATGCGGCGATGAAGATGCTGAAGGTCGACCCGGAAGGCTTCGACGACCTCGACCGCCGCCTGCTGCAGACGATCGCCGAGAGCTTCGCCGGCGGTCCGGTGGGCGTCGAATCGCTGGCCGCCGCGCTGTCGGAGGAGCGCGGCACCCTCGAGGACGTCGTCGAGCCCTTCCTGATCCAGCAGGGCTTCCTGGTCCGCACGGCCCGCGGTCGCATGCTCGCCCCGAAGGCCTGGACCTGGCTGGGCCTGAAGCCGCCGCGCGGCGCCGCCACGCCCGATCTGTTCGACGCCGATGCCGGCTGATCGGTCCGCGTTCAGCCTGACCTTAAGGGTCTATTGGGAAGATACCGACGCCGGTGGGGTCGTCTACCACGCCAGCTACGTCCGGTTCCTCGAGCGGGCGCGCACCGAATGGTTGCGCGCCGTCGGGTACGACCAGACCACGCTGCGTGGCGAGAACGGCCTGCTGCTGGTGGTGCGCGCGATGCGGCTCGATTTCCTCGGCCCGGCGCGGCTCGATGACCTGCTCACCGTGACCGTAACCCCGGTCGAGGCGAAAGGGGCGAGCCTGCGCTGCCGGCAGTCGGTGCTGCTTGGCGAGCGCCCTTTGCTCACCGCCGAGGTCGAAGTCGCCTGCCTGCGTGCCGCCGATTTCCGCCCCATCCGAATCCCCGCCGGCCTGCTGGCCGACCTGATGCCGAACCCTGGTGCCCCATGCTGACGACCGTTTTCCTCGCTGCTGCCACCGCTGCCACGCCGCTTGCTCCGGAGGCCGCCGCGGCCGCCGCGGAGGTCGCGACCGAAGCCGCTGTGTCGGGGGGCATCAACTACTTCACGCTGATCCTCAAGGCGAGCGTGCCAGTGCAGCTCGTGCTGCTGCTGCTCGTCGCCGCCTCGGTGCTGAGTTGGGTGATCATTTTCCGCAAGCAGCGCGTCTACAAGCGCGCCGACGCCGAAGCCAACGAGTTCGAGAACCGCTTCTGGTCGGGCGCCGACCTCAACCAGCTGTACCGCGCGGCCACCGATCGCAACCGCGTGGTCGAGGGGCTGGAAGCCATCTTCGAGGCGGGCTTCCGCGAATTCACCCGCCTGCGCCAGAAGAAGGGCATGGACGCGCGCGCCCAGCTTGAGGGCGCCCAGCGCGCCATGCGCGCCACGCTGGCCCGCGAGACCGGCGAGCTCGAGCGCAACCTCGAGCTGCTGGCGAACATCGGCTCCACCTCGCCGTACGTCGGCCTCGTCGGCACCGTGTGGGGAATCATGATCGCCTTCCACGAGCTGGGTAACGTCAAGCAGGCGACGATGGCGCAGGTCGCGCCGCACATCTCCGAAGCCCTGATCGCCACCGCGATCGGCCTGTTCGCCGCCATCCCGGCCGTGTGGGCCTACAACCGCTACGCCTCGCGCGTCGAGCGCCTGACCGTGCGCTACGAGGCCTTCGCCGAAGACTTCAGCTCGATCCTCGCCCGCCAGGGCGGCAGCGACGAGCCCTGACCCCAAGCCCCCGCCTCATCCGTTGGAGGGCCCATGGCCGCGTTCAGCAACCGCCACAAGAAGCGCAAGCTCAAGGCAGAGATCAACGTCGTTCCGTACATCGACGTGATGCTCGTGCTGCTCGTCATCTTCATGATCACCGCCTCGGTGATGAACCTCGGCGTCGAGGTCAACCTGCCGCAGTCGAATGCCCGGCCGGTCGAACAGGCGCAGGACCCGGTGGTCGTCTCGATCGCCCGCGACGGCAGCTATTCGCTGAAGCTCGGCGATGGCGCCGACACGCCGATGTCGCGCGAGGAACTGGGCAATCGCATCCGCGCCTTCGTGGCACAGAACCCGCAGACGCCGGTCTTCGTCGCCGCGCACCGTGAGCTCCAGTACCAGACGGTGATGGAGGCCATGGAGCTGCTGCAGGGCGCCGGCGTCTCCAAGGCCGCCCTGATGAGCGAGCCGCGGGCCACGGAGCGCTGATGCGCGAGCGTCCCGAAGACACGGGCATTGCGGTCGGCCTGGCGGTCGGCCTGCACCTGCTCGTCGTCGTCCTGATGTTCGTCGCCTGGCTGTGGACCCCGGCACCCGAGGTGCTGTCCGTCGCCGGCCCGCCGATCGAAGTCGAACTGGTGCAGGCCGCGCCCGTGCGCGACCGCGAGCGCCCGAGCGCCGCCACGCCGCCGCCGGCCGCCCCGGAGCCGGTCGAAGAAGAGGCCGCCCCGCCGCCTCAGCCGGAGCCCGAGCCCACCCCACAGGATGCGGTGGTCGAACCGCAGCCCACGCCGCAGACCCCGCAGGCCGTTCCCGACACCCGCGATCAGGATCGCGCGTCCCGCGACGCCGTGTCGCCCGAGCCGCCGGCCCCGCGCGAGCAGGAAGAGCGTCGTCGCGAAGAGCAGGTCGACCTGACCGAGCGCCCGCCGCAGACCACGCCCGAGGAGCGGCAGCGCCTGTCCGCGCAGCAGCTCGAGCGCCTGAAGCGCTTGGCCGCCCTGCAACAGCAGAGTGCCGAAGCGCGCAACCAGACCCGCATGGAAGAGCAGCGCGACCGGCAGCGGCAGGACCTCGCCGCCCGCCAGCCCTCGCCGCAGCCCGCTGCCTCGCCGAGCGAGGCCACGCCGACGCCGATGGCCGGCAACAACGGCGTGGACACCAGCCTCCAGGCGGCTTACCAGCTCGCCATCCAGAATGCCGTCGAGCGCAATTGGCGGCGGCCGGAGACGATCCCGGTAGGGCAGCGCTGCCGCATCGTCATCGTCCAGATCCCCGGCGGCGAGGTGATCAGCGCCGACGTCGATCCGACCTGCCCCTACGACGCGCTGGGCCGCGATTCGCTGGAGCGCGCCGTGTTCGCCGCATCGCCGCTGCCCTACGCCGGTTTCGAAGAGGTTTTTGTTCGTCGCCTCGGCCTGAACTTCCAGCCGGCGGACTGAGGCTGCACCGGCGTTCAGCAACCAGCGGCTATCTCTTTCTCCGACCCCGTACACTCCGCGCGCGCCGCCCGACGGCTTTTGGAACCCCAGCCATGACGCGAACCCTTGCATCCCTCGTCCTGCTCGCCTTCGCCCTGCTGACGCTGCCCTTCGCGTCGCGCGCGCAGACGCTGGAAATCGACATCGTTGGCGGCAACGCCGCGGCCCTGCCGATCACCGTCGTGCCGATGCCCTACCTGGGCACGAACGTCGCCCCGGACACCGACGTCGCCGCGGTCATCGCCGCTGACCTGAACCGCTCGGGCCAGTTCCGCACCCTGCCGGACGCCAACATCATCGAGAAGCCGATCCGCGGCAGCGAGATCCAGTTCCCGACCTGGCGCGTGCTGAAGCAGGACTTCATCGTCGTCGGTCGCGTGCTGGACGCCCCGGACGGCGGTTACCGCGTCGAGTACGAGCTGTACGACGTGGCCAAGCAGGAGCGTCTGCTGGGCCTGGCCATGACCGGCCGGGTGCGCGGCATGCGCGACATCGCCCACCAGATCGCCGACCAGGTCTACGAGAAGATCCTGGGCGTCCGCGGCGCCTTCTGGACCCGCATCGCCTACGTGACCGCCTCGGGCCGCCACCCGAACCAGCAGTACGCCCTGATGGTCGCCGATGCCGACGGCTTCAACCCGCAGACGGTGGTCCGCTCGCGCGAACCGCTGATGTCGCCGGCCTGGGCCCCGGACGGCCGCCGCCTCGCCTACGTGAGCTTCGAGCGCGGCAACTCGACCATCTATATCCAGGAGCTGACCACCGGCGCCCGCGAGGTGGTGGCGAGCTTCCGGGGCATCAACGGTGCTCCCAGCTTCAGCCCGGACGGCACCAAGCTGGCCCTGACCCTGTCGCGGACCGGCAACCCCGAGATCTACGTGATGGACCTGGGCTCGAAGGCCCTGACCCAGATCACCCGCCATTTCTCCATCGACACCGAGGCGGTCTGGACCCCGGACGGCCAGAGCCTGGTCTTCACGTCCGACCGCGCCGGCCGGCCCCAGCTCTACCAGGTGCCCGTCACCGGGGGGGAGCCGACCCGCCTGACCTTCGAAGGGGACTACAACGCCAAGGCGTCCGTGGCCTTCGATGGTAAAAAATTCGCTATGGCGCAGGGAAACAGGAACGTTTATCGTATTGCGGTACTGGACCGCAGCCTCGCCCAGCCCCGTTGGCAGACCTTGTCGCCGGGCAACCTGGACGAGTCTCCCAGCTTCGCGCCCAACGCCAGCATGCTTCTGTACGCCACGAAAGAGGGCGGCCGGGGCGTGCTGTATGCGGTGTCGGCCGATGCGCGTGTCCGGCAGCGTTTGGTTTTGACCGACGGTGACGTCCGGGAGCCCGCCTGGTCGCCGTACCGGCAACGATAAACAGGACGGGCCTGCCGCACCCCCGCTCACGCTCCACTTTTTTGCTACTCACTGCCAACGAGGTTCCACCCATGAACAACACCACCCGCGTCCTGCTGGTCGCTGCCATCGCCGTCGGCCTCGCCGCCTGCACCAAGAAGACCGTTCCGGAAGCCCCGGCCGCCCAGCCGGCGCAGCCGGCCACGCAGGCCGCCGTCGACGACGGCAAGTACGGCCCGGAAGACCTGGACACCGACGCCTGCCTGAAGCAGCGCACCGTGTACTTCGATTTCGACCAGGACGCCGTCAAGGCCGAGTTCCAGGCGATCATGGCGTGCCACGCCAAGTACCTGCAGGACCGTCCGGAATCGCGCATCACGCTGGAAGGCAACGCTGACGAGCGCGGTTCGCGCGAGTACAACCTCGGCCTCGGCGAGCGCCGTGGCAACGCCGTCTCGGGCGCCCTGCAGGCGGCCGGTGGTTCGGCTGGCCAGCTGACCGTCGTCTCGTACGGCGAAGAGCGTCCGGTCGACACCGCGTCGACGGAAGAGGCGTGGGCGAAGAACCGCCGCGTCGAGATCGTCTACACCGCCCGCTAAGCGGAGCCGGTCTTGCGTGCCTTGAAGCTCGCAGTCGTGGTGGCGGCCCTCGTGGCCGCCACTTCGGTTTCGGCGCAGCGCGCCAGCCTGTCGGAGCGCATCGAGCGCCTCGAGGCCCAGGCGGCGTCGCAGAACAACGCGCAAGCCAACATCGAGACGCTGAACCGTCTCAACGCCCTGCAGCAGGAAGTCGCCTCGCTGCGTGGCCTCGTCGAACAACTGCAGAACGAGAACGCCCAGCTCAAGCAGGCGGCCCGCGAGCAGTACATCGACCTCGATTCCCGGTTGGGTCGCCTCGAAGGCGGCTCGGCCCCGGCGGCCGGAACGGCTGCCACGCCGGCAGGCGCCGACGGCGGTGCTCCCACGCCCGCAGAGACCCCTGCCGCCCCGGTGGACGCCGCCCCAGGCACCGCCGCCCCCGCTGCGCCGCGTGGCGTGGTCGCCGATGTCGCGACCGGTGCCCCGGTCCCGGCCGATCCGGCCGGCGAGCGGCCCATGTACGACAGTGCCTTCCAAGCCCTGCGCGACGGCGAGTACGCCGAAGCTTCGCGCCGCTTCCAGGCCTACCTGGAGGCCTACCCGGCCGGCACGCTGGCGCCGAACGCCTGGTACTGGCTCGGCGAGAGCTATTACGTCACCCAGAACTACGATGTCGCTCTGACGGCCTTCGAGAGCCTGCTGCAGGCCTTCCCGGATTCGGCCAAGGCGCCCGACGCGCTGCTCAAGCTCGGCTATTGCCAATTCGAGCTCGGCCGCGCGCCGCAGGGCGAAGCGACGCTGCGCGACGTGATCGCGCGCTTTCCGGGCAGCGACGCCGCGCGTCTCGCCCAAAGCCGCCTGCGCTCCCTCGCGCTGGACGCCGGCTGAGGCCCCGATGACCGCTCCGCGCCTGCGCGAGCAGCCAGGCGATCGCGAGCGGCCCTCCGAGATCGTCCAGGCCGAACGCCTCAAGATCACCGAGGTCTTTCTTTCCCTGCAGGGCGAATCCCGTTCGGTCGGCTGGCCGACCGTGTTCATCCGCCTGACGGGCTGTCCGCTGCGCTGCACCTATTGCGATAGCGCCTACGCCTTCCACGGCGGTGAGTGGCGATCCATCCCGGACCTCGTCGACGAAGCGCGCGCCCACGGGGTGCGGCACGTGTGCGTGACCGGTGGCGAGCCGCTCGCGCAGAAGCGCTGCCTGTTGCTGCTGAAGGCCCTGTGCGACGCCGGTTTCGACGTGTCGCTCGAAACGTCCGGCGCCCTCGATATCTCGGAGGTCGACCCGCGCGTTTCCATCGTGCTCGACCTGAAGACCCCGGATTCCGGCGAGGCGAAGCGCAACCGGCTGCCGAACCTGCCGCTGCTGCAGGCCAAGGACCAGGTGAAGTTCGTGCTGTGCAGCCGCGCCGACTACGACTGGGCGAAGGCAATGGTCGCGGAGCACGCGCTGGCGTCGCGCTGCGAGGTGCTCTTTTCGCCGAGCTTCGAGCAGCTGGCGCCGCGCGAATTGGCCGATTGGATTGTGGCGGACCGGCTGCCGGTGCGTTTCCAGCTGCAGTTGCACAAGCAGCTTTGGGGCGATGAGCCCGGGCGCTGAGGACGAGGAATCATGGCGATGAATCAAGGTGCGGAGGGTGCCGACTCGATGGCGCAGGACGGTCGCGGCAAGCGTGCCGTGGTGCTGGTTTCCGGCGGCATGGACTCGGCCGTGGTGCTGGCCATCGCCCGCGCCCGCGGTTTCGAGACCTATGCGCTGTCGGTGCGTTACGGCCAGCGCCACTCCGCGGAACTCGACGCGGCGGCGCGCAACGCGGCCAGCCTCGGCGCGGTGGCGCACAAAGTGGTCGAGGTCGACCTGCGCAGCATCGGCGGTTCGGCGCTGACCGCCGACATCGACGTGCCGGAGAGCCCCAGCGAGGGCATTCCCGTCACCTACGTGCCGGCGCGCAACACCATCATGCTGTCGGTGGCGCTGGGCTGGGCCGAGGTGCTGGGCGCCCGCGACCTGTTCTGCGGCGTCAATGCCGTGGATTACTCCGGGTACCCGGACTGCCGCCCCGAGTTCATCGCCGCGTTCGAGCGCCTCGCCAACCTCGCCACCAAGGCCGGGGTGGAGGAGGGCGGCTTGAAGGTGCACGCGCCGCTGATCGCGATGTCGAAGGCCGACATCGTCGTCGAGGGCCTGCGCCTTGGCGTGGATTTCGCCCAGACCGTGAGCTGCTACCAGGCCGACGCCGAGGGCCGTGCCTGCGGCCGCTGCGACGCCTGCCGGCTTCGGGCCGAGGGCTTCGTGAAGGCCGGCGCGCCGGACACGACTCGCTACCAGCCGCGCTGAACGCGGTGGCCCGCCGCGCTGCCAAGCGCCCGGGCTTGCGGTAGACTTCGCGCCCCGCCGCGATGGCGGGGCAGGTTTCGGTGGGCCGTTAGCTCAGTCGGTAGAGCAGCTGGCTTTTAACTAGTTGGTCGATGGTTCGAATCCATCACGGCCCACCACTTCCACCAATCGTCGTCACGACGCCCGCCGGGTCCGCGATCATCCGCCGACGCCCGGCGCCGGTGCGCGTGCCACCGATGGCGCGGGGCACCGTGGGCGAAGCTTCCTTGGCGGTGCGAGGTCGAGAACGAACCGGCCCTCGACCTGTCCTGCGTCCATCAGGCGATGCGCCTCGATGGCCTCACCCAGTCCGAAGACGCGCTGGATGTGGGGCGAGATCCGGCCTTGTTCGAGCAAGGTCAACAGCATCGAGAGGTCGGCCCGGAACCACTCCGGATGCCGGGCCCGGCGTTTCGAGATGTCGTAGAAGATGACCCGCCGCGCGGTCCCGGAACGGGACGACAGCCACTGGATCCGCAGGAAGTCGAAGGCGAAGCGGAGCGCCGCCAGCAGGCCTGGGCGCGCGTTGCCCGCCCTGTGGGCGGCCCGGAATGCGGCGCTGAAGCCCAGCGCCACGAAGCGTCCGTCCGGTGCGAGCCGGGCGAGGACGGACGAGAGCGCTTCGCTCCGAGCAGCGTCGAGGATGACCTTGAAGCCCTTGGCGTCGCGCGACAGGCGATCCAGTGTCGCGGAGGCGTCGGGCCGGTCGTAAGCGACGAACGTCGCACCCATGCGGGTCACGACGTCCTCGCGACTCGCCGAGGCCACCCCGACCGCCCGAACCCCGAAAGCGCGACACAGGTCCAGCGCGGCATGCCCCACGGCCCCGCTGGCGCCATAGATCAGGACGGCGTCGCCGGTCTTGGCGTCGCCTTCGAAGAACAGCGCCTGGTAGGCGGTCATGTAGGTCAGGATCAGGGGCTCCACTCGGATCGCGTCCAGCCCCTTCGGCACGGCGACCAGCGAGGCGGCCGGACGCACGAGGTGGGTCGTGTTGCCGCCGACCTGCACGAGGTCGGCGACCCGGTCGCCGATGTGCCACTGCGCGACGTCCGGCCCGACCTCATCGATGCGACCGACGATGTCGTAGCCGAGGGTCAGGGGCAGGCTCGGCTTCAGGCCCGGATAGAGGTTGCGGCGGATGAGCGTGTCGGTGAACGCGAGGCTCGACGCCTCCACCCGGATTCGGACCTCGCCCGGGCCCGGCACGGGAAGCGCGGTATCCCGCACCACCCGGAGCACCTCGGGGCCGCCGAAGGCCCCGATCTCGAGTCGCTGGACTGGCATGGTGGCCGCCCTTACGCGGGCCGGCGCAGGGCGCGCCAGAGGAACAGCAGCCCGAGGGCCATGAACCAGAGCTGGATTCCCGTCGTGGACAGCACGATCGAGACGGGGGGCGCGATGCCGAAGAGTTCGAGTGCCGGCAAGGCGACGAGGATGCCGGCCACGAGCCCCGCAAGCCCCGCCCATGCGGGCAGCTGCCGGTCGCGAAGGATCACGAGGCCCGCCGCGATGGCCCAGATCGCGGCGAAGGCCGCGACGCCCAAGGCCTCGCCAATCGCACCGCCCCAAGCGTTGAGGGCGGCCTGCATCGTCTCGATCGCGGCGCGGCCTTCCGCCGACAGGCCGGGAGCGGCATGGGCGTCGGCCAGCACGACGCTGCCGGTCAGCCAGCGCAGGATGCCGATCGCTCGCGCCAGCGCCGAGGCTGCGGCGGCGCCGATGGCGATGAGCGCCAGCGTGCCGAGCGGGCCGGGACGGGCCGCCAGTCGCACCGTCACCACGCCCGTCACGAGGAACAGCAGCGAATACCCGAGGTAGAGCCCGTAGCCCAGCCGCACCGCATCGAGTTGTTCCCGAAGCAGCGGAAGCATCTGCGATGGCGGGAAGTCGAGGCTGTCCGGCCACTGGATCGCGCCGCCGAGCACGGCCATCGGGGCGAAGATGCTTAAGCCTTGCACCAGCAGGACGAGGCCCGCCATCAGAAGGAGGCTCCGCGGCGGTGCATCGGCGGCGCGGGAAGGATCATGGATCGACATGGGGACTCCGGTGCTCGAGGGTGGGGCGCGTGCGTCAACCGTTCTGGACTAGCGCCGTCGCAGCGTCCAATGCGCATGGTCGGCACGCCCCGACCCTTCCGGCGAGGACGCCACGCGGTCCACCTGCCGGCGATCGATCTCCGCGAGGAAGCCGCCGATGCGGCGCTCCAGATCCGGGAAATGGGGATTGAACGTTGCTCGCGCGCCGGCCTCGCCGGGCGGGGGAGACTGCCGTCCGGTGCCGTACCAGACGCGCGCCGACTGCTTGCAGGCCTGCACGTCGGCCTCTGCCCGGAACGGGGCGCTGCCGCAGTTCCGGTAGGTGCCTTCGAGCCCGTAGTGCGGATTGCCGGGGGCGATATGAAGGGCGAGGTGCGAGAGTCCCGCCACCCGCGACGCGACGTCGGCCGCGGGAAGCCAGATCACGCGCTCGTCCGTTCGGTCCTCCGGCTCCGCGGAGAAGTAGTTCAGGAACACGCTCCGGGGATTGACGGCCCTGGCTGCGAAGATGCGCCTATTCCCGGCGACATCGATCACCTCGTCGTCCTCGCTCTGGACCACCATCCAGGGGGACTGGAACGCCCCTTTCCCCTTCAGGCCGGACTCCATTCTGCTGAGGAGCGCCATGGTGGAGGCGATGCCGCGCGTCGGCATCGCCTCGTACCTCGCGAATTCCTCCCGTGGGCCTGAGTCGAGCCATGGGCGGAAGGCGGAGAGCCATCGCGCTTGACGGGCGAGGAGGGACGAACTGATGCGGTAGGCGGGCGAGACCCCGATCACTGCATCGACACTCCCGGGGGATTCGGTGGCGACGGTGACCGCAAGCGCCGCGCCGAGCGAAAAGCCGGCCACCACGACGACATCGTTTTCCCGCCCTGCTTGCAGCACGGCGGCTTGGACGTGCCCGACCCAGTCCTTTTCGTCGACGACCATCAGGTCTGCGGGGCGGGTCCCATGCCCGGGCAGCAGAAGGACGCGTGCCTCGAAGCATTGGCGGGACAGCGACTCGGCGAGATCGCGCATGGCGAACGCGGTGTCGGACAACCCGTGGACGAGGATCGCGATGCCTCGTGGTGTCGCGGCCCCGCATCCCGGGGCGGGTGGCCTGCGGAAGGGCGCCACCGACGCGAGTTCAGCCTCGGCCATCGACGGGTCGAAGGGCACTCGATGGGCGCGAAGTTCTGTTCTGACCGCCGCCACGTAGGCATCGAAATCGCCGACGGGCGCCAGGGCGGCGGGGTCGCTCCAGCCGCTGCTCACGAGTTCCGATGCCGGCGCCACGGCTCCGTCCGAAGCGCATCCGGACAACAGCGCGAAGAGCAGGATGCCGGCGGCGGTCGTGGACCGGCGTCCCCGACCGTTTCCTGCGCGAGACATGGACATGCGTCATTCCCCAAGGCTTTGATGGCAACGAGCGTCACTTGGGCGATCGATGTGGATCAAGACGCAAACGTGCATGGCTGGATTGCAATGTATGCTCGCCTCTCGCGAAGAGTTCGGGGCTTTTTCCGGTGGGTGAGTCAGACTTCGATTGGACCCTGATCCGGTCCTTCCTTGCCGTGATGGAGGCCGGTAGCCTCCTGGGGGCGTCGAGGCGTCTTCATGCGTCCCAGCCCACGATCGGGAGGCATGTCGCGCAGTTGGAAGCACAGCTGGGATGTGCGCTGTTCGAGCGTACCGGCCGTGGCCTTGCGCCCACTCGGGTGGCGTACCGGATCGCCGAGGACGCGCAGCGGATGGCGGAGGGTGCGCACGGCGTCGCCCGCGCGATTGCCGGCACCCGCCAGAATGTCTCCGGGTCGGTGCGGATCAGCGCCAGCCAGACCATGGCTTTCGTCGTCCTGCCCGAGATCATCGGCAGGTTGAGGGCCGCGAACCCGCAGATCCAGGTGGAGCTCCAGGCCACCGACACGGTGGCGAACCTGCTCCGCCGGGAGGCGGACATCGCGGTCCGGATGGTGATGCCCGAGCAGGGCAGCTTGATCGCCCGCAAGCTGGGGACGTCCAAGATCGGCGCCTATGCGTCCCGTGACTACGTCCTGCGTCGCGGCCAGCCGGTCGCGCCGCCGGAGCTGCTCCAGCACGACCTCATCGGGCTGATCGATGACGATGTGATCCTGCGGGGATTCGCGGCGGGTGGCATCCCGGCCACGCGCGAGAGCTTTGCGGTGAGGACCGACGATCCCCTGGTGGTGTGGCAACTGGTCCGGGCGGGGCTGGGGATCGGGTTCCTCGCCGACAAGGTCGCCAAGAGGGATCCGTCGCTGGTTCAACTGATTCCCGAGGTGGGGCCGACGATGCCGGTCTGGCTCGTCGTCCACAACGAGATCCGCGGCAACCCTGCGATCAAGGTGGTCTTCGATTTCCTTGCCGCCGAGTTGGAGCGCGAATTGGCGCCGGTGCGGGTCGGCTGACGCGGCCTCCCTCCCCAAGTCAAGGTCGCATAGCTGGGTTGCAGCGCTTGGCAATAGCGCATCAAGCAGGAGCCGATGAAGCTTCGGCGACCCCCAGCGAGGCCATTGCCATGAGCCATTCTTCCTTGTTCCGCGTGACTCCCCTGATCCTCCTCTCGATGGCTGCGATCCTTTCCGGCTGCGCCACGGCCCCGAAAGGGGGGGCGGGAAGCCTGATCGGCTCGGACGCTCGACTCGAGATCGAGCGGGATCGCCCCCAGTCCTCCCGGCAGCAACGCATCGACCGCGCTGCGATCGCCGAGGCGAGGACCCTCCGTATCGCACCGGCCCGCTTTGCGGACGGCGCCGATACGGCCCTTTCGCCCCGCGAGCGCGAAGTGATCCTTGCGGGCGTGGGTCGCGCGCTGTGTTCGAGAACCGCTCCTTACTTCCAGATCGTCGCCGCGGACGAGCCCGCCGACATCGTGCTGGCGAGCGAGATCACTGGCATTGGCTTGACCAATCGGGGTGCGGCGGGCGCCTCGTTGGTCGTGGGCGCACTCTCGCCGATCCCGTTCACCCCGAGGCTGCCCGCGGGCATGGGCGGACTCAGCGCGGATGTCGTCGCCAGCGCGGCGGATGGGGCCCGCGTTCTCGAGTTCCGCTGGGCGCAGGGCGCCAATGCCTTCACCACCGATGCAACGCCATCGCGGCTCGGTGATGCCTATGCGCTCACCGACGTGCTCGCACGCGACGTGAGGCGCCTCCTCCGTGACGAGGGCGACGGACGGCGCCGCGAGCGCGTCGATGCGCCCGTACGCCGCCGAAGCAAGGAGGCCTGTCTCGCCTCCTTCGGTCGCATCGAGGCCGGTAAGCGGTTGGCGCGTCTTGCGTTGCCGCTCACCCCGGAGTTCGTCGAAGCCAAGGCCGGCGGGGGCGACTCGGGAAGGTGAGATCCTGCGGTTCGTGGACGTCGTGCCGAGGCACACGGAACAAGGGACGAGGCCCGGTGCCCCTTCCGCGTGCGCCTATACTGTCGCCCCTGCGATGCGAGGGGGTTCGACATGCCGCGATTGAAGGTCTGGGTCTGGTGGATCGCGGTGTCCTGCGTTCTCGCCCTTCTGCTCATGCGGACCGACTCGGACGTCGCCCTCGGCCTTCCGCCGGTCGCGGCGTTCCTGGTGTGGTTCGTGCAAGTCGCACTGGGTCTGGGCGTCGCCATCGCCGCCACGTGGTGGCTGGGCGGTTTCCGCTCCGTCGCCGCGCGCCCGCCGCTGTTTCAATTGCTTGTCGGAGGGCTCATCGGAAGCCTCGTCTTCGCGCCCTTGTCGCTGGGGCTGGAAGCGGTTTTCCCCTCGCCCGGCGAGGATTCCGCCGAAGGATGGTTGGATGCCTTGGAGCAAAGCGGCGGTGTGTTCGCGCTGGTCGCCGAGTGGCTGCAGCTCGCACCGGCCTATCTGACGAGCTGGGCGATCCTCAATGTGCCACCGACCTTCGCCGCCGTCGGTGCGCGGGACACGGTCGCCGATCCCCCGCCCGCATCCGCTGTGTCCGAGCCGGAGCCCCAGCCCGAGCCGCAGCCCGAGGCCACGTCCGGCACGCTGTCGGCCCTTTCGAAACCGCTGCTGGCGCGGATTCCTGCCGCAATCGGGACCGATCTGGTCTTCGCGCGGTCCGACCTGCACTACCTCCAGCTGCGGACCACGCTCGGCAGCACCACCCTGCTCGGCACGATCGCCGAAATCGAAGCCGAAATGGGCGATCACGGTCTTCGCGTGCACCGCTCGTTCTGGGTCGCCCTGAGTCACGTCCGGCGCGTGCGGCGTTCGGCCAGCGGTTGGTACTGCCTGATGTCCGACCAGACCAAGGTGCCGATCAGCCGGCGACGGCTGTCGGTCGTGAAAGACAAGCTCGGGGTTGATTTCGTGCGGGATAGCCCGTCCGGCGATTGACGGGCGGCCATCGCCGCCCGTCGTTCGCGTTGTTCAGGGCGTCGGACAGCCCGCGTCGCGTTGCTCGCGAGCACGCTGTTCATCGCCCGTCACCGTCTCGCAGCGCCGCTGCGGGCGCGGAAGGCGTGCCAACGAGGCATCCGGCATGACCAGCCGTGCTCCGGCGACGTCCACGGTCCCGGTGGCGGGTCGCTCGAAGATCCATGCGGGGAAGCTGCTTCCCGCGATCATCAGGCCGGGCCTGCTGCCGGCGTCGAAACGATAGGCGATCGGCGAGAAGCGCACGTCGATGACCCGCCCGTGGGCCCGTGTGACCGGCGTTTCGCGCACCAGCCGGACCTCGCCGTCGGGCCGAACGTCGACGAGTTTCACCACCAGTGGCCCGCTGTAAATGCTCTTGAGGCGGATCGTGGCCTGGATCGGCCCGGCGATCGGCAGCGTCCTGGACAGGGGGGCGCCCTGCAGCAGGCCGATGTCCGTTCGATCGAGCAGCGGTGACTGGTCCAGCATCCCGGCCGGGGCGATGAGGTGGTTGCCGCCGAGTGTCGGCACCGGCTTCGCCGGGTCGATCTGGATCGTGGCCGTCGGCGCCTGCAGTTCCGCGATGATGGGCCGCGCCGGGATCGGCCAAAGCGCGCTTCCCACCACCGACTCCGCACCTTCACCGGCCCAGGCGAACTGCACCTTCGGCCACCGCGTCACGTCGTTCCAGCGCTGCTTCAGCCAGAAGTCGAACCAGGTGAACATCGGGCGGATCGGCCAGAGTTCCGGCTCGTCCACGTCGTAGTGGGTCCCGTCGAGCATGATCAGCCGATCATTCCGACCCAGGCCCGAGATGCCGCGCTGGTTCCACGCCTCGATCGCGCTGTCGTGGAAGAAGTCGTGCCACAGCCCGACCTGGAGCACCGGCGCTCGAAGCCGACGGGTGACATTCCCCGCCTCCAGAAGCGGCGTCCTGGTGCGAGCGGCCAGCAAGTCCGGCCAGCGTGGCTGGAGGTCGCTGACGATCGGGAAATCGGCGACGGGCGGCGTGGTCCACCACTCAGAGGTGGAGGCATCGCCCTCCTCGAGCGCCTCGAACAGGTCCTCAAGGCCCTCGCCCGCCATCTCTTTCAGCGCCTCGAGTTCGGTGTCGTCGATGCCCAAGCGAGCCTCATGGTCCTCGCTGCTGTCGAGCGACTGCGACAGGACGAACGGAAGCAGCGCCTCCCATTTGATGGCGCGATCCGGGAAGATCACGCCGCCGAGGAAGTCCGGGCTGGTCGCCTGCGCATAGATGGCACGGACCGACGGCCTGCCGCTGGCGGCGGCTTGCAGCGCGGCCACGCCGCTCGCCGAGTCGCCGAAGACCCCGAGCCGGTCGTTGGACCACGGTTGGGCCTCGACCCAGCGCAGCAGGGCATCGCCATCGGCGCGCTCGTCAAGGAAGAGGCTGAACGTGCCATCGGATTCGTTGCGGCCGCGGACGAACTGGATCACGAGGGCGTAGCCCCGGTCGGTGGCTTCCGTCCAGCCGACGTCCTTCTCGTCGGCCTCGATGTCCGCGTTCGGGTGCTCTTCCGGGAAGCCGCTGACCGGCGTGAGCGGCAGGTCATAGGGGCTGCGGGTGACCAGGGTCGGCCATGGGCCGGGCCCTGTGCCGGGCAGATAGACCAGCGTCTGCAAGGTGGTCCCGTCAGGCGCGGGGACCCGGAATTCACCCACCAGGTGGCCCGCCGCGGCGCGGTGAAAGCCTGGGGGCAGGGCCATGGCCGCCGAGGCGGGAAGGCAGGCCAGGAGAAGGGCGGTGACCGCCCTTCGGATCGTGAGGTTCATCGTTGTTGTCCTCGTTGTGCACCCGCCGTGGGTGCTGACGTCCCGGTGGAGGTCGCCGGGCGGGGGAATGCTCGGCGGCTGGCCCGACCGCTGGTGCAGGCCGGAGCGCCGTTCTGCATGTGCGGTGCGGTGGGCGCAGCAGCGGTCGTTGACGATGCTTCCGCACCGCGTCGACGCCGTGGGCCGCGTTACGTCCGTGGTCCGGTCCGATCGGAATGCAGGCGCTACACTGCGCGCCCCATGCGCGAGCCCGCCGAAACCCCTGCCGCGCCTGCGCCCCGCGCCGCGCGCCCCGACCCGCTGGACCGCGTCCTCGCCAAGGACCGTGGCGCGCTGTTGCGCCTGCAGAAGCGGCTGGCGGAGGCCAAGGGCGAGGCGAGGGCGGCGGCGCAGCAGGCGCTGGAGCAGGCCCTGGCCCGCTCGCGCGAGGCCTTCGCCGCCCGCGAGGCCCGCTTGCCCGAGCCGCGCATCGACACCGAGCTGCCGATCGGCCGCGAGGCCGACGCGATCGTCGAACTGATCCAGAAGCACCAGGTCGTCGTCATCGCCGGCGAAACCGGTTCGGGCAAGACCACCCAGCTGCCCAAGCTCTGCCTCGCCGCCGGGCGCGGCGCCGCCGGCCTGATCGGCTGCACCCAGCCGCGCCGCATCGCCGCGCGCGCTGTGGCGAAGCGCGTGGCCGAGGAGCTGCAGGTGCCGCTGGGCAAGGAGGTCGGCTGGCAGGTGCGCTTCACCGAGCAGGTGGGCGAGGACACGCTGATCAAGTTCATGACCGACGGCATCCTGCTGGCCGAGATCCAGAAGGACCGCTACCTCTCGGCCTACGACACGATCATCGTCGACGAAGCGCACGAGCGCTCGCTGAACATCGACTTCCTCTTGGGGTACCTGAAGGGCCTGCTGCGCAAGCGCCGCGACCTCAAGCTGATCGTCACCTCGGCGACCATCGACACCGAGCGCTTCGCCCAGCATTTCGACGGCGCGCCGGTGATCAGCGTCGAGGGCCGCAGCTATCCCGTCGAGGTGCGCTACCGGCCGCTGGAGGACACCAACGCCGACGTGGCCTCGAAGCCCGATGCCGAGAAGTCGCTGTACGAGGGCCTGCTGGCGGCCTGCGACGAGATCACGCGGGAAGACGCGCGCGGCGACGTGCTGCTGTTCCTGCCGGGCGAGCGCGAGATCCGCGAGGTGCACCACCTTTTGGAGCGGCGCAAGTACCGCGAAACCGAAGTGTTGCCGCTGTACGCGCGGCTCTCGGCCAAGGACCAGGACCGTGTGTTCAACCCGGGGCCGAAGCGGCGGATCGTGCTCGCGACGAACGTGGCCGAGACTTCGCTGACGGTGCCGCGCATCCGCTACGTGGTCGACCCGGGCACGGCGCGCGTGAAGCGCTACAGCCCGCGCATGAAGCTCGACCGCCTGCACATCGAGGACATCGCCCAGGCCAGCGCCGACCAGCGCAAGGGCCGCTGTGGGCGCGTGTCGTCGGGCATCTGCTACCGCCTCTTCAGCGAGCTGGATTTCAATTCGCGCCCGCGCTACACCGACCCGGAACTGCTGCGCTCCTCGCTGGCGGGCGTGATCCTGCGGATGCTCTCGCTGGGCTTGGGCCGGGTGGAGGACTTTCCCTTCATTGACGCGCCGGACCCGCGCGCCGTGGCCGACGGCTGGCAGCAGCTCACCGAGCTCGGCGCGGTCGACAAGCACCGCCAGCTGACGCCGGTGGGCAAGCAGATGGCCGCCTTCGCGGTCGACGTGAAGCTGGCGCGCATGCTGATCGCGGCCAAGGAACGCGGCGCGCTGCGCGAGATGATCATCATCGCCAGCTTCCTCGGCCTGCAGGACCCGCGCGAACGCCCGCAGGAAGCCCGCGAGGCCGCCGACCGCGCCCACGCCGCCTTCGCCGACGAGCGCTCGGAGTTCGTCAGCATCCTCAAGCTCTGGGACGCCTATCGCGCCGCGCATGAAGACCTCTCGCAGTCGAAGCTGCGCGACTGGTGCAGTTCGCGCTTCCTCAACTTCCTGCGCCTACGCGAGTGGCGCGAACTGCATCGGCAGCTGATCCTCAACTGCGAGGCGCTGGGTTGGGCGCAGAACGAGGCGCCGGCCGACTATGCCGACCTGCATCGCGCGCTGCTCGCCGGTCTCGCGCTGCAGACCGGGCATCGCTCGGAGAAGGGGCTCTACGAAGCCCCGCGCAGTCGCAAGTTCGGCTTGTTCCCCGCCTCCACGCTGGCGCAAAAGCCGCCGCCGTGGTTGCTGTGCGCGACGCTGCTCGACACCGCCAAGGTCTGGGGCATCACCGCCGCGAAGATCGAGCCGGAGTGGGTGATCGATGCCGTGCCGCACCTGCTCTCGCGCCGGCACTTCGACCCGCACTGGTCGCGGCGGCAGGGCCGCGTGCAGGGTTCGGAGCAGATCGGCCTGTTTGGGCTGGTACTGCTGCCGAAGAAGCCGGTGCACTACGGCGGCCTGTACCCCGACGAAGCCCGCGAGATTTTTGTTCGACAGGGGTTGGTGACGGGCGAGATCGACACCCGCATCCCACTGGTGAAGCGCAACCTCGCCACGCTCGAACGCGCGCAGGAGGAAGAGGCGAAGCAGCGCCGCGCTGGGCTGGTCGTCGACGAGGACTGGCAGGTGCGCTGGTATCTCGACCGTCTGCCCTCCGACGTGCACAACACCGCGGCGCTCGAGGGCTGGTACGGCAAGCTCGACCCGGCGGCGCGGAAGGCGCTGGAGTGGTCGCCGGCCGACTTGATGTCGGTCGAGGGCAGCGGCGTCGAGCGCTCCCCGAAATTCCTGCCGCTGGGCGACGCGCGGCTGGCGCTGCACTACCGCTTCGAACCCGGCCACGCCGAAGACGGCGTGACGCTGGACGTGCCGTTGCACCTGCTGCCCGCGCTCGACGCCGCGCGACTCTCGTGGCTGGTGCCGGGGCTGGTGGAAGAGAAGGCCACGGAGATGATCCGCGGCCTGCCGAAGGCGCTTCGCCGCAACTTCGTGCCCGCGCCCGATTTTGCCCGCGCTTTTGCGCTGGCCTATCCGAACGGCGACGCCGACAGCCTTCCCGGGGCGTTGGGTCGCTTCCTCGCCAAGGCGACAGGCGTCGAGGTGGGAGCGCTCGACTTCGACGAGGCCGCGCTGGAGCCGCATCTGCGCATGAACCTTCGCGTTGGCGAGGCGGAAGGCCGAGGCTTCCGCGTGCTGGGCCAATCGCGCTCGCTCGACGAGCTGAAGGCCCGCTTCGGCGCGGAGGCGGAGAAAGCCTTCGCCGCGCGCGCCGGCGAGCGTCTCGCCCGCGAGGGGCTGCGCGAGTTTCCCGCCGAGCCGGTTCCGCTCGAGATCGCCGGTGCGGGTGGGCTGCCGGCCTTCCCGGCGCTGGTGCTTGATGGCGATGACGTGGCCCTGCGCGTGCTGGCCGACCGCGAGGCGGCGGCGCAGGCCCATGCCGGTGGCGTGGTGCGCCTCGCCGAGATCGCCTTGGCCGATTCGGTGAAATCGGCGCGGAAGCAGCTGCCGCTGAATCCGAAGACCGCGATGGTCTATACCGCGGTGGCGACGGCCGAGCAGCTGCGCGCTGATCTGGTCGCCAAGGCCCTCGCGGCTTTGCTCGACGGCGGCCAGGGCGGCGTGACGCTCGCCGCGATCCGCGACCGCGAGGCCTTCAATCGGGCGATTGGTGCCGTGAAGCAGAAGCTGTTCGGCGAAGCGATGGCGCGCTTGAAGATCGCCGAGGCCGCGCTCAGCCAGTACGCCGAGATCCGCCCGAAGCTGGAGGCGCCGGTGATGGGGTGGGCGAAAGCGAATCTTGATGATCTCCGGGCCCAGTTGGCGGGGCTCGTGCATCCCGGCTTCGTCCGCGAGACGCCGCCGGAAGCCTTCAACGAACTGCCGCGCTACCTGAAGGCGCTGGCCCTGCGCGCCGAACGCGCGCTGCGCGACCCGACCCGCGACCAGCAGCGCATGCTCGAGGTGCAGCCCTTCGCGAAGGCGCTGGACGATGCACGCCGTCGCGGCATCGCCTTGGAAACGGGATGGCAGGCCCTGCGCTGGGACCTCGAGGAGCTGCGCGTCTCGCTGTTCGCCCAGGAACTGGGCACGAAACGGCCGGTGTCCGCGAAGCGCCTCGCCAAGCAGGTCGAGGCGCTGTCCGCGCGTTGAGGCTTACTCGATGCGCTCGACCCGCGCCGTCGTGTTGTAGTCGGCGAACTTCAGGAGCCAGTTGCCCATGATGCCTTGGCGGATTTCCACCGTAGGGTTGGTCAGGCGGACGCCGACCAAGCGACTTTCCCGGTCGACCGACTGCCAAACCTGGCCGTTCTCGAGGCGGAAGACGGTGCCATACGACCAGCCCGTCGACTCGCCGATGAGCCGGGTGTTGATGGGGCCACGCGACTGCGAGGTCGGAGCTTCCCGCAAACCGCGGCGATCTTCCTCCCGGGGCGCGACCGTGCGGCCGCTGGTCCCGTTGTTCGACAGCCAGGCGTTCAGTGCCGCCAGTTCCTCCGCGCTGAGTTTCTCCAGGCCGGCGCTGCGGAACTCCGCGGCGCTCATCCGCTCCTCCAGCGTGGAAAACGGCGTGGCCTGCAGCGCGCTGGCAGGCACGATGGACGCTGCAATGACGAGGGCGAGAAAGGAACGCCTCATGGCATGGACCTCGGGAATGGTTGTGGGCTGACAAGCCCCAAGTCTACCCTCGGGGCATCGTGAAGCCCGCATCCCCTGCCACGCCCAACGCTGCGCACGCCCTGGCCGAGTGGCCGGCCCTGGCATCGTCGTCGGCCGGCGATTCGCCGGGCGCGGTGTTCTGCCGCCGCGCGCTCGACGTGCTGGCCGCGTTGTCGCCGGACCGCGAGATGATCTGGGCGACGGCGCTGGTGGCCCTCGGGGCCGAGGCCCCCGAGACGGCGCAGGCGCCCGTGCCCGGCCCGCTGCCGGCCATGCTCGAGGGCGTGAGGGCCGCGGAGCAGGTTTGGGCGCTGCATGCCCGGACCGAAGGACGCGCCGATGCCGAAGGCCTCAGGCGGCTGCTGCTCGCCATCGTCCGCGACCTGCGCGTGGTGCCGGTGCTGCTGGCCCTGCAGCTGGCGCGGCTCCGCCACGCCTCGGCCCTCCCTGATTCCGAGCGCACCGAACTCGCGCGGCTGGCCGCCGACATCCTCGCGCCGCTGGCGAACCGGCTGGGCATCTGGCAGCTGAAATGGGAGATCGAGGACCTCGGGTTCCGCTTCCAGCAGCCCGAGACCTACCAGCGCATCGCCCGATTGCTCGATGAGAAGCGCGGCGCGCGCGAGCAGTACATCGAAGACGTCAAGGCGCAGCTGCGCGCGGCCCTGAGCGAGGCCGGCATCGACGGCGATGTCGCTGGCCGGCCGAAGCACATCTACAGCATCTGGAAGAAGATGCAGCGCAAGGACGTGCCCTTCGGCGAGCTCTACGACATCCGCGCGGTGCGCGTGCTGGTCGGCGATGTCGCCGCCTGCTACGCGGCGCTTGGCGTCGTGCACCAGGTGTGGACGCCGATCGCGAAGGAGTTCGACGACTACATCGCCCGCCCGAAGGCGAACGGCTATCGCAGCCTGCACACCGCGGTCGTCGGTCCGGAGGGCCGCGCGCTCGAAGTGCAGATCCGCACGCGCGAAATGCACGAGCAGGCCGAACTCGGCGTGGCGGCCCACTGGCGCTACAAGGAGGGCGGCGGGGCCGATGCCAGTTTCGAGCGCAAGATCGCGTGGATGCGCCAGTTGCTCGAGTCGAGCGAGGGCGACGAGCAGAAGCTGCAGGAGGGCCTGAAGGCCGACCTCGTCGAGGATCGCGTCTACGTGCTCACCCCGCAGGGCAAAGTCGTCGACCTGCCGCGCGGCGCGACGGTGCTCGATTTCGCCTATGCGGTGCACACCGAGGTGGGCCACCGCTGCCGCGGCGCCAAGATCAACGGTCGCATCGTCACCCTCGATTCGAAGCCGGCCACCGGTGACATGGTGGAGATCCTCACGGCCAAGGCCAGCGCCCCGCGCCGCGACTGGCTGCAGCCGGCCAGCGGCTTCCTCGTCACCGGGCGCGCCCGCGACAAGGTGCGAGCGTGGTTCCACAAGCTCGACCGCGCGCAGAACCTCGTGGAAGGCCGCGAACTGCTGGAGAAGGAGCTGCGCCGGCTGGGCCTGATGGGCGCCGACCTCGCGCCGGTACTGCCGCGCCTGCGCTTGGCGACGCAGGACGACCTGCTCGTCGCGCTGTCGCTGGGCGATGTGAGTCCGGCGCAGGTAAGCCGCGCGCTGCACGAAGCGCAGCAGCCGAAGGAAGCGTCGGCGCTGCCGCCGCACTTGCCGACGATCCCCGCCGCCGCGGCGCGCGACAAGGTCGGCGCTCGCAGCGACAGTTTCGTGGTCGATGGCGTCGGCAACCTGCTGATGCAGCTGGCGCGCTGCTGCCAGCCGGTGCCCGGCGATGCGATCGCCGGCTACCTCACGCGCGGGCGGGGTATCAGCGTGCACCGCGCGGACTGCGTGGCGCTCTCGCGGCTGGTGGCGCGCGACCCCGACCGGGCTATGCCGGTGTCGTGGGGCCGCGCCGGCGGGACGTACGCGGTCGACGTGGCGATCCACGGCCTCGACCGCAAGTCGTTGCTGAAGGACATCACCACCCTGATCGCGCAGGAAGGCATCCACATCAATGCGGTCGCTTCGCGGAGCGACGACAGCCGCGGGCTTGCCGACCTCAAGCTGACGCTCAAGGTGAGTGATTTCGAGCAGCTGTCGAAGCTGCTGGCCCGTCTCACCGCGGTTCCGGGCGTGCGCGACGCGCGGCGGGTGGGCTGATGGCGGCGCGGCCCTCGCGCTGGGCGGTGGTGGCCGCGCTCGGCGCCTGCCTGCTGCTGGGGGCGGTGCTCTTGCGCGAGCCGATCGGGCGCGCGGTCTTCCCCGATGCCGCGTTGGCAGGATGGCTCTCCGCGGCGGAACAGGCCCTCGAGGCGGGCGATCTGGATTCCGCCGCTCAACGTTTCGAGGCCGCACAGGCCCGGGCACCGGATCATCCGCGCGTCGTGAGCGGGCTGGCCGCCACCGGGGAACGGTCTCTCGGCGAAGCGGCCCAAGCTGTCGCCCTCGGCGATGCGATCCGCGCGGAGCATGCGTTGGCCCGTGCGGAACGCCTCGGCATGCCGGGCGAGCGCCTCGCTGCGCTGCGGCAGTCGCTTCGGGTGCGTGCGGAGCCCGCGGTCGAAACCCTGTTGGAAACCGCCACCGCGCGCGAAGGCGTCGACGGCGATGGGGCCCTGGACCTCTACCGGCAAGTCCTCCAGCGCGAACCGGGCAATGCGTTGGCGCTCGCCGGACGCACCCGCCTGCTGTCCCTGAGGCTCGATCGGGCTGCGCGTGCGCTCGACGGTGGCGATGAGGTGGCGGCGGCGGCGCTCGTGCGGGAGGTGCGGGCCATGGACCCGGCGCATTTGCGCCTGCCCGAACTCGAGGCTCGCCTCGGTGCCGCAGGCGTGATCGGTGTCGAACGCCCGGCATTGGCCACGTCGTCGCCGGCGAGCGATACCGCGGAAGCCGTCCGATGGCGAGGGCTGGCCGACGAGGCCATCGGCCGCGGGGCCTTCGATGAGGCCCGTCGCGCGCTTCGCGAAGCCGAGCGCCTGGCGCCGCAAGCGCCCGAACTGGCCCCGTTGCTGCAGCGCCTCGAACGCGCCGAGGCCGCGCGCGCGTCGATGCGCTGATCCTCAGCGCAGCTGGTTGAAGATGCTGCGCAAGGTGGCGCGGGCGCGCTCCGGCGAGAACTCCCGCGCGGTGTTGGCCAAGCCCCCCGTGACCAGCCGCTGCCACAGCGCCTCGTCGTCGTAGGCGGCGAGGATCGTCTCGGCGATGGCCTCCGCCTCGTCCGCCACCAGCGTGTCGACGCCGTGGGCCAAGCCCATGCCCTCCACGGCGCAGCGCGTCGCCACGACCGGCAGGCCGTGCGCCAGCGCCTGGTTGATCTTGCCCTTCACGCCCGCGCCGTAGCGCAGTGGCGCGACCGAGAAGCGGTGCGCGTCGATCAGCGGCTCGAGGTCCGGCACGTAGCCGTGCACGGTGATGCCCGGGCGTTCGCCAAGGGCGAGGATCGCCTCGGGCGCCTCGCTGCCGACGAGCGACAGCGTGATCTCGGGCCGGCGCTCGCGGATGCGCGGCAGGATCTCGTCGGCCAGCCACAATGCGGCGTCGACGTTCGGTGGATGGCGGAAGCCGCCGACAAAGAGCAACCCATGGCGTTCGGCCATCGCTGGTCCGGCACCGCGGACGCGATGGATGTTCGAGACCACGTCCACGACCGCGCCGGGCGCGCTCTCGGCCAGCAGGGCTTTCTCCACCGGGCTGACCACCCAGGTGCGGTCGACGCTGTCGATGAGCGCCAGCTCGTCGGCGCGGGTGCGTGCGGCGGCACGCAGCAGGGCCGCATCGCGGCGCTCTTCGGCTTCGCGCTGTTCGCGGAGGTGGTGCAGGTCCACGGTGTCGAACACGATGCGCGCCTGCGGGGCATGGCGGCGCAGCAGCGGCAGCAGCGGCGAGAGGATGTAGTGGCGACTGACGATGACGAGCTGGAACCGGGCGCCATGCTTCGCCAGCCAGTCGGGGAGGGCCCCGAGCCACGGTTGCGTCCACGCCTCGACGCCGAGATCGCGCAGGGCCTGCGTGTAGCGCCCATCGTCGAGGCCGTTCTCCGGGAAGAAGGTGACGGCGCAGCCTTCGTCGACCAGCAGGCGCAGCAGCTCGAACAGCCGTACCGAGCCGGAGTCGCGGTCGGGCATCGGCGTGGTCGCGTCGATCACGAGCACGCGCGCGCGGGCGCGGTGTTGTGCCGCGTAGTGGGGCGCCTGTGTGGGCGCCGGATGGCGGCGCACCAGCACGTCGTGCCACCGCTCGACGAAGCGCTGCTGGTTGCGGACCTGGTAGGCCTTCACGCCGCTGCCCGTGTCGGTGCCGGCCGTGATTCCCTCGTGGTGGATCACCACCGAGGCCGGCTGCACGCGCACCTTCAGTCCGGCCTCGCGCACCTTCATCGCGAGGTCGGTGTCTTCGTAGTACGCCGGGGCGTAGCGCAGATCGAAGCCGCCAAGCCTCTCGAACAGCGCGCGCGGCAGGGCGATCGCGGCCCCGGAACAGTAATCGGCCTCGCGGACGAAGGTGTACGCCGGGTGCCTCGGATCCTCGAAACGTCCGAAGTTCCATCCCGAGCCGTCGGCGAACACGATGCCGCCGGATTCCTGCAGGCGGCCGTCCGGGTACACCAGCTGTGCGCCGGCGAGGCCGGTGTCCGGGTGCGTCTCGAACGTGCGCAGCAAGGCATCGAGCCAGCCCGGGGTCAGCGTGGTGTCGTTGTTGAGGAACACCACGAACTCGCCGCGCGCCATCGCCGCGCCGGCGTTGCAGCTGCCGACGAAGCCGAGATTGGTCGCGTTGCGGTGGTAGCGGAGTCCGCCGATGGCGGGAAGCACCGTCCCGGTGTCGTCCGGCGATGCGTCGTCGATGACGATGACTTCGACATCGTCGGGAAGCTGCGTCTGTAGGAGGCTGCGCAGGCAGGCCAGCGTGTAGTCGAGCTTGCCGTAAACCGGAATCACGACGCTGGCGCGGACCGATGCGGGCAGCGTGAAGGCGAGGGGACCAGGATCCACGGGGGTAACGGCGAGCTCGGCGGTCGGTCGCGGCGACAGCCGCCGCTGCGCGGCGTCCCAGGTGGCCGCGAACCCGCGGGCACGGAGGCTGCGGAGGCCGCGGCGCACCAGATCGAGGCTGCGATGCAGGCGGTAGAGCGCCGCGGCCCACGCATCGCCCACCCGCCCGCGGAGCCGCAGTGGCCAGCGGATCGCGGGGTGCGACAGGGTGCGCTGGGCCCGAGCCAACTGCTCCTGTGCCGCGTCGCGCTGGCTCAAGGCCACGTCGCGCTGGCGGATGAGGTCCGCGGTGTCGCGGTCGTAATAGCGATAGGCCGCGTCGCGCTCGCCGGCCAGTGCCACCTGGTCACGCAGGAGCGCCTCGACTTGGCGCATCGCCGCGTCGCGCTGCTGGATCAGATCCGCGGTGTCCCGCGCGTGCGCCAGGTAGGCGTCATCGCGTTCCTGCGCGAGGACTTCGAGCGTGGCGTGGCGCAGGCCGGCGACGTGCTGGCGGACCCTTTCCGGCCCGTTGTCGATCAGGGTGGGCGCGACGGCGGTCAACGGATGCACCACGGCCCACGCCCGTCGCGCCTCGTCCAGCGTGCTGGGTGTCGGTGCCGGCCTGGGTAGACGCTCAGGGGCGGTGGCGGCGTCGCCCAAGGCGGCTGCGAACGCCGGCGCCTCTGGCGCGACCACGGCCACCGTCGCGCCGGCCTTGCGAGCTCGCTCCGCATAGGCGCCGCGGTCGCAAACGACCATGGGGATGCCCAAGGCCTGCATTTCCGAAAACACATAGCCGAAGGTTTCCGGCAGCAGCGACGGCAGGAGCGCGAGATCGGGGTCGAAGGTGTCGACAAGCGCCGGCAGTTCGTCGGGACGGTAGTCGGGCGTGGCGTTGCCGCCGACTTGGCGCGCGTAGCGTTCCGCGTCCGCACCGCCGCCGGCGAAGCACCAGTCGATGCCTGGCGGGCACTGGGGGAGGAGGGCGTCAAGCAAGGCTTCTCCCTTGCCGCCTTGCAGGCGTCCCGGTACCAGCACGCGCAGGGGGCCGGGTCGGCGAGGCGCGCGGCGCGCGGGCGTGACGCCGGTGAATGGCGGCAGCCCGTGGGGGATGACGTCCGCGGCCGGCAGTGACGGTGCCACGGCGGCCAGCCGCGCGGCGGCGAATCGCGAGGGCGCGACGATGCGTGCATCCGCCGCCTTCAAGGCCTCGATGGTCGCGTCCGACCGCGCCCGCCACGCCTGGGGGTCGTGCGTGTGGAACCGGAATTCAGGCCGCGCGGCCGCGGCCGCAAGGCGGGCGCCGTCTCCGCTCGGCAGCGGTTCGACATCGTCCAGCACCGGCCAGAAGGGGAACAGGTCGTGCACGACGAACGTTGTCGGTAGGCCGGTGCGCAGCACGTCCAAGGTGGTGCCGATCAGGGACGAGACCCGCAGGCTCGACACACCGAAGCTGGCGAGGCATTCCGCGAGGGCGGCGCGCACGGCGGGATGCGTGTCGCCCGTATCGCCGACCGCGGGCGTGATGGCCCACGAGCGGATCGGGCACGTGTCGAGGCTCACGTGCAGGGCGAGGCGCTGGCCGTAGCCGCCGCGAGCGCTGCCCCGACTGACGAGGGCGAGGTGGTCGGCCGTCGGATCGTCACGCATCTGGTCGCTGACGAAACGGGCGACGCCACCGCCCCAGTCGTGCAGGACATGGAGGATCACAGGACGCGCCGTGCGTCCGGCGGCGGTCGGGGCCGGACGTCGCAGCGCGAGGCGCGTCGGGCGCCAGTCCGGGTCGATCGGAGCGGTCGCGGCCGGGGTCGGCGAAGGCCCATCACCCAGCGCCATCGCGACATGGGGCAGGCGCGCGCCGCGGACCGGGGCTTGGCCGCCCTCGCGCACCCTCCGCTCGGCCGCCTCGCGGCGCCACAGGGCGCAGCGCGGATCCGGGGCGTCCGGCAGGGCCACGTGGGGCTCCCAGGTCCACGCTTCGAGGACGGCGTCGGCCGGGTCCTCCAGCGCCCACGCATCGGTGATCTCGGCGATGGCGACGGGGCTCACGGCATCGAACGCCGACGTGACCGCCAGCGCCGCCGCCAGTTGTCCGAGCGAAAACGGATCGGCAGCGACTCCCGGCGCCACCAACAGAAGCAGGGGCGCATCGCTGGCCGCCAAGGCCGCTCGCAGGCGGTCGTCCCAGCGCTGCCCCGGATCGCCTTCGATCGTCCCGATCGGGTCATGTCGTGCCGTCGGCAACGTCGCGGTGTTCAAGCGGGGGTCAAGGGGGGCTGCGCTAGACTGCGGGACCCGGATTATCGCTTGGTTGACGCTTGGTTTCGCGCCCATCCCCCAACACCACCGCCCGCTTCAAGCCGCTGCTGCGCTACGGGCTGTGGGGCGCCCTGTTCCTGCTGGCCCTTGGACTTGGCTTCGGCATCCCGGTGGCGATGGTGCTCGACCGTGAAGTCCGCGCCGAATTCGAGGCGCTGACGTGGCAGATCCCGACGCGCGTCTTCGCCCGCCCGCTGGCCCTCGTCGAAGGGGAGCCCATGAGCGTGGCGGCGCTGCAGCAGGAGCTGGAGGCGGCAGCCTTCAGTGAAGGCGATGGCCGGACGCCCGGCACCTTCAGCCGCGACGGCGGCGTGTTCCGCATCGCGACGCGGGGCTTCCGCGATGTCGACGGCGCGGTCGATCCGGCGCGCGCCGAGGTGCGCCTCGCCAACGGTCGCGTCGCCGGCCTGCGTCGCAACGACGGCGGCGGCCCCGGCTTCATGCTCGATCCGGCGCGCATCGCCACGCTGTACGGCGCCAAGCAGGAAGAACGCGAGCTGATCCGCCTCGACGACGCGCCGCCGCTGCTGGTGGCCGGCCTGCAGGCCGTCGAGGACCGCAACTTCAAGCACCACATCGGCATCGACCCGTGGGGCGTGCTCCGCGCGATGTTCGTCAACCTCAAGGAAGGCGAACTCGAGCAGGGCGGCAGCACGCTGACCCAGCAGCTGGTGCGCAGCCTGTTCCTGAGCAACGCCAAGACGGCGACGCGCAAGGCGAAGGAAGCAGCGTATGCGCTGATCATCGAGGCGCGCTTCGACAAGCGCCGCATCCTCGAGACCTACCTCAACCAGGTCTATCTGGGCCAGCAGGGCGGGCAGAGCATCCACGGCGTCGGTGCGGCCTCGCGCTTCTGGTTCGGCCGCGACGTGGCCGACCTCAAGGCCCATGAGATCGCGCTGCTGGTGGCGCTGGTGCAGGGGCCGTCACACCATGACCCGCGCCGCCATCCGGAGCGCGCGAAGGCGCGTCGCGACCTCGTGCTCGGCGTCTTCCACGACACGGGCCTGCTCACCGAAGCCCAACGCGATGCCGCGCGGCGCCAGCCGTTGGGCGTGCTCGCGCGCCCCGGTCTCGCGCGCAACCGCTATCCCGGCTTCCTCGACCTCGTGCGCCGCCAGCTCGCGAGCGATTACGACGCGGATGCGCTCACCGGCGCCGGGCTCACCGTGCACACCACCCTCGCGCCCTCGGCGCAGCGCGATGCGGAGGCCTCCGTCGCCCGTTCGCTGGGCGCTCTCGACAAGGCCGACCGCCCGGCGCTGCAGGCGGCGCTCGTGCTCACCGATGCGCAGACCGGCGACGTGCGCGCCATCGTCGGTGACCGCAACGCCAACCAGCCGGCCTTCAACCGTGCGCTCGACGCGCGTCGTCCGGTCGGCTCGCTGCTGAAGCCCATGGTCTACCTGCTGGCCCTCGCCCAGCCGGGCCGCTGGTCGCTGGCCTCGCCGATCGACGATGGCCCGGTGTCGATGCGCCTGCCGAACGGTCAGGAGTGGGCGCCGAAGAATTCCGACGGTCGCAGCCACGGCGTGCTGCCGCTCGAAGACGCGCTGATCTACAGCTACAACCAAGCCACGGTGCGGCTGGGCATGGACGTCGGCCCGGAGCGGCTCGTCGCGCTGCTCAAGGCGCTCGCCGAGATCGATGCCGAGCCGAACCCCTCCCTGATCCTCGGCAGCGTTGATCTTTCGCCGTACGCGATGGCGCAGGCCTATCAGTTCCTTGCCTCCGGCGGTCGCATCCAGCCGCTGCGCGCGGTGCGCGGCGTGCTCTCGCCGGAAGGCGAACCGGTGGCCCGCTACGACGGCCGCAAGGACGAGGCGCAGGAGGGTGATGCCGTCGCGGCGCGCCTCGTCACCCTCGTGCTGCAGGACGCCGCCCGGCGCGGCACGGCCCGCGCGCTGGCCGGTGGCGAAACGGCGGGCCTCGCCGCCGCCGGCAAGACCGGCACCAGCAACGACGGCCGCGATTCGTGGTTCGCGGGCTATACCGGCAGCCACCTCGCCGTGGTGTGGGTGGGCAACGACCGCAACGAGGCCACGGGCCTTTACGGTGCCACCGGTGCGATGCGCGTCTGGCAGGGCCTGTTCTCGACCCTGCCCAGCGCGCCGCTGCAGCCGGGCGAGCAGGGCATCGAATGGGCTTACGTCGCGCAGGGGCAATTCGCCACGACGGAATCCGAATGCACCGGTGCCCGTCGCTATCCTTTTGTCGCAGGCTTCCTGCCTGCCGAGCACCTGAGCTGCGTCGAACGCGGCCTGCTCGATTTCTTCGGTTTTGGAGCGGACGGCGAGTGAAGGACAGGATGAACCCGATGCATGCCGCGGCGCTTCGTGGCCTGGCGATCTTGGGCGGCGCGCTGCTGCTGGCCAGCTGCGCCACCCCGCCGCCGGCTCCCGTGGCGCCGGCTGGCCCGCCGCCGCTCACCGACGCGCAGATCGTCGAAGCCACGCAGGCCGCCGGGCGCGACGGCGTCGAACTGGTCGTCACGCCGCTGGTCGATCCGCACGTCGAGGACCTGCGCGAGCGCGCCGAAAAGGCGCAGGCCGCGAATCGCCCGCAGCGCGCCGATCGGGAGCTGCTGAAGGCGCTCGCCATCACGCCCGACGACCCCGATCTTCTGCAGTGGCGCGCCGAGCTCGCCGTGCTGCGAAAGGCCCGCGATGAAGCCGAGGCCCTCGCCAAGCAGAGCATCGCTTTGGGCCCGAAATCCGGCCCGCTGTGCCGCCGCAACTGGACGCTGGTGAAGCTGCTGCGCGAATCGCGCGGCGAAGCCGAGAACGCCGCTTCCGCCGCGGCGATGCTCGAACGCTGCACCATCGCGCCGCCGGTGCGGATGTGACGGCCGAGGCCGCCACCTCCGGCGGCCGCGGGGTGCTGCCGATGCTGACCGCCCGCGCGCTCGACGAGGGCGGCGCGCTCGCCAACGCGATTCCCGGTTACGCGCCGCGGCCGGCCCAGCAACGGCTCGGCGTCGCCATTGCCGAGACCATGGCCGAGCGCGGCGCACTGGTGGCCGAGGCCGGCACCGGCACCGGCAAGACCTACGCCTACCTCGTGCCGGCCTTGCTCTCCGGCCAGCGCGTGATCGTCTCGACCGGCACCAAGGCGTTGCAGGACCAGCTCTACCACCGCGACCTGCCGAAAGTGCGCGAGGCGCTCGGCCTCGGCCTGCGCACCGCGCTGCTGAAGGGCCGCAGCAATTACCTGTGCCTGCAGCGCACCGAGCTCGCCAAGGGCGCGCCGGTGTTCAGCGGCCGCGAGCAGATCGCGCAGTTCGAACGCATCGTGCAGTGGAGCAAGCGCACGCGCCGAGGCGACCTCGCCGAGATCGAAGACCTGCCCGAGGATTCGCCGCTGCGCGGCCTCGTCACCTCCACGGTCGAGAACTGCCTCGGCAGTGAATGCCCGTTCTGGCAGGACTGCTTCGTGGTCAAGGCGCGCGCCGAGGCGCAGGCCGCCGACCTCGTCGTCATCAACCACCACCTGCTGTTGGCCGACCTCGCCATCAAGGAGGAGGGCTTCGGCGAGATCCTGCCGGGCGCTTCGGCCTTCGTGCTCGACGAAGCGCACCAGCTGCCCGACCTCGCCTCGCAGTTCTTCGGCGAATCGGTTTCGGCGCGCATGCTCATCGACCTGACGCGCGATGCGATCGGCGCCTGCGGTAAGGTCGCGGGCAGCCTCGCGGCCGTGTCGCCCGCGGTGCGCGAGTTGGAGGCGGCGATCCGGCTGCTGCGCGCGCAGTGCGAAGGCCTGCCGCAGCGCGGCACGCTGGCCCTGCTGCTCGACCACCATGCCGATATGCCCGCTCTGGTGCGGACGCTCGACGCCGCGATGGCCGGGCTGGCCGCCGCGGTCGCGCCGATGAAGGAGGCCGCGCCGGAATTCGCCGCCGTGCTGACGCGGCTGGAGCTGTTCCAGAAGCGGCTGCGCACCTGGGCCGAGGGGGCGCCCGGCTTGCTCGAAATGGACGCTGGCGACGAAGCGTCGAACGAGCACGCCGCCCCGACTGATGGCGCGGAGGACGACGACCGCGCCGACACCGCCTCGCACGGCGAAGTGCGCTGGTTCGAACTCACGCAGCGCGGCTTCGCCTTCTCGATCACGCCGCTCGATGTCGCGGGTCCGCTGCGCCGCTACCGTGAGCAGAGCAAGGCCGCTTGGATCTTCACCTCCGCCACGTTGGCCGTCGGTGGCGACCTGAAGCACATTGCGTGGAAGCTCGGCCTGCACGAACCGCGCACCCTGCTCGAACAGAGCCCCTTCGACTGGAAGACTCAGTCGCTGGCCTATTTCCCGCCCGGCCTGCCCGAGCCTTCGTCGCGCGACTACACCGAGCGCGTCGTTGCTGCGGTGCGGCCGGTGCTCGAAGCGTCGAAGGGTCGCGCCTTCTTGTTGTTCACCTCGCACCGCGCGCTCCGAGAGGCGGCCGCGCTGTTGGCCGGCGGGCCGTGGCCGCTGTTCGTGCAGGGCACGGCGCCGCGCCTGCAGCTGATCGAGCAGTTCCGCGCCAGCGGCAACGGCGTGCTGCTCGGTGCCGCGAGTTTCTGGGAGGGTGTGGATGTCGCCGGTGATGCCTTGAGCGTCGTCGTCATCGACAAGCTGCCCTTCGCCGCGCCGGACGATCCGGTCCTTGAGGCCCGGCTCGAGGCCGTGCGCCGCCGCGGTGGAAATCCCTTCCTCGCCGAGCAGGTGCCCACCGCCGCCATCGCGCTCAAGCAGGGCGTGGGACGACTGATCCGCCGCCACGACGACCGCGGCGTGCTGGTGCTCTGCGACCCGCGCCTCGTCAGCAAGCCCTATGGCCGCGTGTTCATGGCCAGCCTGCCGCCGCTGACGCGCACCAAGGCCTTGGCCGACGTGCAGGCCTTCTTCGATCCCTCGTTTGCCCCGGAGCCTGCCGATGCCGGCTGATGCCCCTGCGCGCCCCGGCCGCGTGACCGGCCTCGGTGGCGTGTTCTTCAAGGCCCGCGACCCGAAGGCCCTCGCCGCGTGGTACGCCGAGCACCTCGGTTTCCCCATCGAAGCCTGGGGCGGCGCGATCTTCCGCAACGCCGACGATCCGAACCCCGAGGCCTACACGAACTGGTCGCCGTTCGCTGCCGATACCGAGTACTTCGAGCCCTCGCCGCACGCCTTCATGCTCAACCTGCGCGTCGACGACGTCGAAGCGCTGGTCGCGCGCCTGCGCGCTTCGGGCTGCCGCGTGCTCGACCGCGGCGAGGACGGCGAGTTCGGCCGCTTCCGCTACGTGCTCGACCCGGAAGACCACCTGCTCGAACTCTGGGAGCCGCCGGCGTGAGCACGCTGCTGGCTTTCGAACTCGCCACCGAAGCCTGTTCGGTCGCGCTGCTGCACGACGGCCGCCTGCTGGCGCGCCATGAGGTCGCGCCGCGCCGCCATGCCGAGCTGGCCTTGCCGTGGGCGGAGGCGCTGTTGGCCGAGGCGGGCGTCGCCAAGTCGCAACTGGATGCGCTGGCGGTCGGCGTCGGCCCCGGCGCCTTCACCGGCGTGCGTCTGGCCATCAGTCTCGTGCAGGGCATCGCGCTCGGGCTGGACCGGCCGGTCATGCCAGTGTCCACGCTGGCCGCGCTGGCCCAGCCGTTGCTCGCCGAGGGGCCGGTCCTGGCCGCCATCGACGCGCGGATGGGGGAGCTCTACATCGGCGAGTTCGCCGCCGATGCCGACGGTTTGCCCAAGGCATTGGCGGAGGAAGCCCTCCTGCCGGTCGGTGTGGCCGCTGCGGCGCTTCTGGCCCGTTGGCCCGTGACCGATCTTGGGCGAGTCGGCGCCGGTACCGGCTTCGCCGCGGGTGGCGGTGCGTGGTGCGCCGAACTCGCCGGTCGACTGAAGCGGGTCGAGGCCGAAGCCCTGCCCACGGCCGCGGCGGTGGCCCGGATCGCGGCAGCGGCGTTCGCGCGTGGGCATGCCGTGGCGCCGGAGCGCCTCGAACCCGCCTACCTCCGCGACAAGGTCGCCCTGACGTCGGCCGAGCAGGCCGCCGCGCGCGCGGCGAAGGCCGGCGCTGGCGAGGCCTAGTCCTCGCTGCTCACCGCGCCGTTGCGGAAGTGCCAGGTGCGGGTGATGTGCAACACATCGACGCGTTCCCCGGTCTGCGGCACCGGCGGGTAAGGACCGGCCAGTTCGACGATGCGGCGGGCCGCCTGGTTCAGCACCTCGTAGCGGCTGGGCGTGTTCAACACCACCGATTCGACGCTGCCGTTGCGGCGCACGGCCACGGTTATCACCAGTCGGCCTTCGAGGCGCTCGGCGCGGGCGCGCTCCGGGTAGTTGGCGTTGCCGACCCGTTCGACCCTCTCCACCCAGGCCTTCAGGTACTGCGCGTAGGCGTACTCCTGCGTGCTCGCCGAGACGAACTTGCGCTTCGGTCGCCGCGCGTACTGCGCCTCGCGGCGCTCCACTTCGGCCGCCAGCCGGGCCATTTCCAGTTGCTGCTTGAGCAGCTGCTCGCCCAAGGGCAGGGGTGTCGGCGGGGTTTCCGGGGTCGGGCGTTCGCGCGGCGCGGGCTCGGCACCCGTGGCTACGGTCGTCACCACGGGCATTGGCGTCGCGTCCTGCGGACGCGGCGACTGCGCGCGGATCGGGATCGGCGCGAGGCCCTCGTCGAGCTTGGGCACCGGTGCGCTCACCGTGTCGCGGGGGCGCTGGCTCTCTTCGCTGTCGCCGCCGCCCTGATGGCTGGCCTGGGCGAGGAAATCCGCCTTCTCGGGCGGAGTCCGGCTGGCGGTCTCGGTGAGGATCACGTCCAGCGTCGGGGTGATCGGGGCTGCGTCGTCGCGACCGAAGCTGATGCCGAGCACGACGATGCCGATCACCACCGTCGCCAGCAGGGTGGTCGCGGTCAGGCGCTGGGCCGGGCCGACGCCGTCGGGCGGGGGCGCGGCGTCGCGCTCCGCGGCAGGCAGGGTGCTGCGGGCGCTCACGCCGGGCCGCGCTCCAGGGCGTCGAACAGGGTGCCTGCGATGTTCAGCCCGGCGCCGGCGTCAATCTCGCGGATGCAGGTCGGGCTGGTCACGTTCACTTCCGTGAGGTGCCCGCCGATCACGTCGAGGCCGACGAAGCGCATGCCGCGACGCTTCATCTCCGGCCCGACGATGGCGGCGATCTCACGGTCGCGCTCGGTCAGCGGCCGCACTTCGCCACGCCCGCCGGCGGCGAGGTTGCCGCGGAACTCGGTGCCCTGCGGGATGCGCGCGAGGCAGTGCGAGACCGGTTCGCCATCCACCAGCAGCACCCGCTTGTCGCCGTTCGCGATCTCGGGAAGGAAACGCTGGGCCATGGCCAGGTGCTGGCCGTCGGCGGTCAGGGTTTCGAGGATGACGTTGAAATTGGGGTCGCCGTGGCGGCTGCGGAAGATCGAGCGCCCGCCCATGCCGTCCAGCGTCTTCAGCACGACCTCGCCGTGTTCTGCGGCGAACGCCTTGAATTCGGCGGCTTCGCGGCTCACCAGGGTGGGCGGGATGCAGGCGGGGAACATCAGGGCCGCCAGCTTCTCGTTGAGCTCCAGCAGGCCGGCCGGGTCGTTGGTGACGGCCGCGCCCTGCCGCTGGGCCGCCGACAGCACCTGGGTGTCGTGAAGGAAGTCGGCATCCACCGGCGGGTCCTTGCGCATCAGCACCTGGTCCATTTCGGCCAAGGGGCGCCAGGTGGCCTCGCCGAGCTGGAACCAGCCGGCCTTGTCGTCCTTCACCGACAGGGCGGCGAGCCGCCCTCCCGCCGCGCCACCTCGGAACCCGAGGCTGCCCGGAACGACGTAATGCAACGCCCACCCGCGACGCTGGGCCTCGAGCAACATCGCAAATGTGGAGTCCTTTACGATCTTGATGGACTCGATCGGGTCCATCACCACGGCCAGCCGACGCTGCATCCGGAACCGCCCTTCGGTGCGAGAATGTGAAACAGGGTATCAGGGGGCCGCAGGCACCGCAGAGCGTGGAATCATGAAGCGGGGCGCGGGCTTGACACGTTTTGTTGACACTGGGATATAGGTTGCGTTGCGGCGCGCCATGGCCTGCCCGGGCCTCCGCCGACGGCACTTTTGGGGATAGCGATGAGTGAAAGCAACGAGTCCGGCGCACTGGCGGGCCTTAGGGTCATGGTCATCGATGACTCGAAGACCATCCGTCGTACGGCGGAAACCCTGCTGAAGAAGGAAGGGTGCGAGGTCGTAACCGCGAACGACGGCTTCGAGGCGCTCGGCCGCATCGCCGAGGTGCAGCCGCAGGTGATCTTCGTGGACATCATGATGCCGCGCCTCGATGGCTATCAGACCTGCGCCCTCATCAAGTCCAACCAGCTCTTCAAGAACACGCCGGTGATCATGCTGTCGTCGAAGGACGGCCTGTTCGACAAGGCGCGCGGCCGCATCGTCGGTTCCGAGCAGTACCTCACCAAGCCCTTCACCCGCGACGAGTTGCTCGACGTCGTCCGCCGCTACGCGCCCGCCGCATGAGCGCCTTCGACCTCCTGCTCGACTACGAGCGCCGCTCGCTGGCCCACCAGCCGGGTCGCCCCGAGTTGGTCGAAGCGCCGGGCCACTGGCGCGGCGTGGGCTTCCGCATCGGCAAGCACCGCCTCGTCGGCGCGTTCGGCGACGTGGTCGAAATCATCAGCCTGCCCGCGATCACCGCCGTGCCCGGCTCGCAGCCCTGGATGCTCGGCCTCGCCAACGTCCGCGGCAGCCTCTACGGCGTGGTCGACCTCAAGCAGTTCCTCGAAGGTGAGCGCAGCGCCGTCAACGAGGGGCAGCGCTGCCTGCTCGTCAGGCAGCCGGGCGGCAACGTCATCCTGCTCACCGACGAGCTCTACGGCCAGCGTTCGTTCAACGACTCCCACCTCATCGAGCGCCCGGAATCGCTGGAGGGCCGCTATGCCGCGGTCATCGCCCGCGCCTACCGCGTCGCCGACGTGACGTGGGGCGTCCTCGACATCCCGCTGCTGTCCCGCACCCCCGAGTTCCGCCAGGCCGCCGCCTGACCGCCGCACCCGCTTGAGCCGCGCCCCAGCTTGAGTCAACCCGTTCCAATCCGAGGTCCGATGTAATGAGCGCTTCGAAAGTCACCTTCCAAGACCGCCTGACCAAGGTCGGCCTGCGCGTCTGGGCCTTCCTGCTCGCGGTGTCGCTGCTGATCTTCGCGGCGAACTTCTTGGCCGCGACGTGGTTCGCCGGGCAGATCAACAGCGCTTCGGCACTGTCCTTCGGTCTGCAGGTGGACGCGCAGAAGCTTGGTCGATACGCGACGGAGGCCATCGCCGGTCGCGAAGAAGCGTTCGCCGAACTCCAGGGCACGCGCGATGCCATCGTCACGGCGGTCGGCGCACTCAACGACGGCACCGGCGGCAAGGGAGTGCCCGGCTACAAGGGCGACCTCAACATGCCTCAGGTGAACGCGGCGCTCGGCCAGGTCACGGAGACCTGGACGCGCATGTCGGCCGACACCGACAAGATCCTCGGTGCGCAGGGCGAGATCATCGCGCTCGCCCAGACCGCGGACTCGTTCACCGGACGCATCCCGCGCCTCACCGCCCGTCTCGACGAGGTGGTGCGCGCCATGTCGGACGCCGGCGCCCCGGTCTCGCAGATCAACATCGCCAACCGCCAGATCGTGCTCGCCAACCGCATGGCGCAGCGCGTCGCGGAAATCCGCTCCGGTTCGGACCAGTCCGAAGCGCTCTCGCGCGACGCCGCGGTGTTCGCCCAGGTGCTGGCCGGCCTGAAGCAGGGCAACTCGGACCTCGGCGTCGTGGCGCTCACCTCGCCGAACGCACGCGCCGCCGTGGAAGCGGTGGAAACGCAGTACGCGGACGCGCAGAAGGAGCTCGAGAGCATCCTGACCACTGCGCCTAACCTCTTCGCGGTGCAGGCCTCTGGCGACGTGCTCTCCGGCGACGCCGAAGTGCTCGGCGAGAACAGCGCGGCGCTCGCTGGCGCCTTCGCCAACGCCAACGTCACCCGCATCTTCCCGAACAACTGGTGGGCCATCGGTGGTGGCCTCGGCCTGCTCATCGGCGTGGTCGGCCTGTTGCTGACGATCTTCTCGGACGGTCGCAAGCGCGAACGCCAGGCCACCGAGCTGAACCAGCGAAACCAGGAGGCGATTCTGCGCCTGCTGGACGAAATGGGATCGCTCGCCGAGGGTGACCTGACCGCCAAGGCGACGGTGACGGAAGACATCACCGGCGCGATCGCCGACTCGATCAACTTCGCTATCGACCAGCTGCGCACCCTCGTCGGAACGATCAACGAGACCGCCGTGCAGGTGGCCGCCGCCGCCCAGGAAACGCAGGCGACCGCGATGCACCTCGCCGACGCCGCCGAACACCAGGCGCAGCAGATCACCTCGGCCTCCGCGAAGATCAACGAAATCGCGGCGAGCATCGACGAGGTGTCGAAGAACTCCGCCGAATCGGCCGACGTGGCCCAACGCTCCGTGCAGATCGCCGCCAAGGGCGCCGAAGTGGTGCGCCAGACGATCCAGGGCATGGACAACATCCGTGACCAGATCCAGGAAACCTCGAAGCGAATCAAGCGCCTCGGCGAAAGCTCTCAGGAAATCGGCTCGATCATCGAACTGATCAACGACATCTCGGAACAGACGAACATCCTCGCGCTGAACGCCGCCATCCAGGCGGCCTCCGCGGGTGAAGCGGGCCGCGGCTTCGCGGTCGTGGCCGACGAAGTGCAGCGACTCGCCGAACGCGCCTCGAACGCGACGAAGCGAATCGAAGCGCTGGTCGCCACCATTCAGAGCGATACCAACGAAGCGGTGTCCTCGATGGAACAGACGACCGCGGAAGTGGTCGCCGGTGCCCGCCTCGCCGAGGACGCCGGCCTCGCGCTGGTCGAGATCGAAAAGGTGTCGAACGACCTCGCCGACCTCATCCAGAGCATCTCGGAAGCCTCGCGCCAGCAGTCGGCCGCCGCGACGAACATCACCGCGACCATGACCGTCATTCAGGAGATCACCACGCAGACCTCGCAGGGTGCGAGCCAGACGGCCGAGTCGATCGGCAACCTGGCCCAGCTCGCTGCCGACCTGCGCCGATCGGTCGCCGACTTCAAGCTGCCGGACTGATCCGCTCTCCCGCGGCATCCGCCGCGGCGTGACCCCCGTACTGCCGAGAGCGCACGATGCGTCTGCAAGACCAGAACGACTACACCACGCTGACCTGGGTCAAGCCGGAGATCGACGAAACCCTCAAGCTGGCCCGCCAGGGCCTCGAGGACTACGTCGAGAACGGCCAGGACCCGGCCCAGCTCGAACTGTGCGCCAACGGGCTCGCCCAGGTGCACGGCGCGCTGCGCATGGTCGAGCTCTACGGCGCGGCGATGGTCGCGGAGGAAATGCACGCGCTGGCCAAGGCGCTGATCGCTGGGGGCATCGAGGATCGCGACAACGCCTTCAGCGCGCTGATGCGCGGCATCATGCAGTTGCCCGACTATCTCGAGCGCCTGCAGACCGGCTTCCGCGACATTCCGCTGGTGCTACTGCCGCTGCTCAACGATTTGCGTGGCGCCCGTGGCGAGAAGGGTGTGTCCGAGGCGATGCTGTTCTCGCCGAACCTGGGCATCGAACTGCCGGCGAACGCCCGTGGGCCGAGCACGCCTTTGCCCGTCGACCAGGTCAAGCGCCGCGCCGAAGTCGCCAGCCAGCTGTTCCAGGGCTCGCTGTTGAAGTGGCTGAAGGACGGCGACAGAGGTTCCGCCCTGGACCTCGCCGACGTCTGCCTGCAGATGGTCGAGTTCACCAGCGCCGAATCGGCGCGCCGGCTGTTCTGGGTGGCGTCCTCGCTGCTCGATGCTGCGGCGCGTGGCGCCTTCCCGGTGGAGCGCGCGCACCAGCAGGTGATCGCCCGCATCGAGCGCGAGATCAAGCGCCTCGCCACCGAGGGCGACGCGGCCTTCCGCACCCAGCCGCCGGTCGAATTGACGCGGCAGCTCCTGTATTTCATCGCCCATGCGCCCGAGAAGTCCGGCCGCCTCGGCGAGGTCAATGCCGCGTTCGCGCTCGAGAGCTACATGCCGAGCGAGCGCGAGGTGGAACACGCACGCAGCGCGATGGCTGGCCACAACCGCGCCCTGCTGTCGACGGTCACCAATGCCATCAAGGAAGACCTCCTGCGCGTGAAGGACGCGCTTGACCTGCACATGCGCGCCCCTGCCGGCGTCGTCGCCGAACTCGGCGCGCAGATCGACACCCTCGACCGCGTCAAGGAAACCCTCGGCGTGCTCGGCCTCGGCGTGCCGCAGCGCGTCGTGCGCGACCAGCTCGCGACCATGCACGCCATCGCCGGCGGCCACCGTGCCCCGGACGAATCGGCCCTCCTCGACATCGCCGGTGCGCTGCTCTATGTCGAAGCGATGCTCGACGACCAGGTGGCGCGCCTTGGCGAAGGCGAGGCCGACGCCAACGCGCCGCAGCCGCTGCTGCCGGCCGCCGAAGCGCGCGCCGTGCTCGACGTGGTCGCCCGCGAAGCGCTGAACAATTTCAGCAGTGCGCGCGCCTGCTTCGTCGCCTTCGTCGAGACCCATTGGGACCACTCGCGACTGCAGGACGTCTCTCCCCTGCTGTCCGAAGTCGCCGGCGCCCTCCGGATCCTCGAAGTGCCCGCGGCGGTCGACCTGCTCACCGCCATCTCGCGCTTCACGGTGGAAGAGCTCATCGCCAAGCGTCGCGTGCCGACCGGCCACCAGCTCGATCGCCTCGCCGACGCCTTGGCCTCGGTCGAGTACTTCCTCGAGGCGATCCGCGATCGCCGGCCCAATCCGGACCAGATCCTCAACATCGCCCGCGAAAGCCTGACCGCCATCGGTTACTGGCCGCTGCCGGCCGCGCTTGCGCCCGCCATCGTGCCGGCGACGCCCGCGGCTCCGGCGTTCGAGCCGCCGATCACCGAAGCGTCGGCGGAATCGGTCGTCCCGGTCGATCCGGCCCTCATTGCCGCCATCGAAACCCCGGCCCCTGCCTTTGCCGAACCGCCCGCACCGGTGGCGCCGATCCCGGTGCCCCGCGTCGACGTGGCGGCCATCGTGGATACCCCGGCCCTCGCGCCGGCCGCTCCCGCGCCGAAGCCCGCGGCAGTCGTCGGCGAGCGCCTGCCGGGTTACGACGTCGCCTCGAACGAGGACGTCGACGCCGAGATCCAGGAAGTCTTCCTCGAAGAATTCTCGGAGGAGATCGAGAACCTCGGCACGCTGCTGCCGGCTTGGGCCGCGAAGCTCGACAACGTCGACGCGCTGCGCCCGATCCGTCGCGTGTTCCACACGTTGAAGGGCTCCGGCCGACTCGTGGGTGCCAAGGCGCTCGGCGAGTTCAGCTGGAAGATCGAGAACATGCTGAACCGCGTGCTCGATGGCACGCGCCCGCCGACCCAGGCGGTGCACGACATCGTCGCCGAGTGCGCGCGTGTGCTGCCGGACCTGCGCGCCGCGCTGGCCGGCGAGGAGCGCTACGCCGATCTCGACGGGCTGAAGGCCATTGCCGACCGCGTTGCCGCGGGTGAGGAAGCGCACTACGTCGCCCCGGCAGCCCATGCGCCGGAGCCCGACGCGCCGATCCAGGCTGCCGCGCCGGCCATCGAGCCGGTGCCTTCCGCGCCGTTCGCCGTCGAGCCGCCGCCGCTGCCCGAGGCCCCTGAACTGCCGCCCTACGTGCCGGTCGTTCGCGCGGCCAGCCATTGGCCGATGCTGCCGGCCTACGAAGCGGTTCCGGAAGGGGTGTCCTTCGCGCTGGACCCGGTGCTGCTCGAGATCCTCCGCCCCGAGGTCGAAGGCCACCTGGAAGTGGTCGACGAGTGGCTGGCCCGCTCGGAAGCGCAGGGCCCACAGCGCATCGAAGAGCGCCTGCTCCGCTCGGTGCACACGATGAACGGTGCTTTCGCGATGACCGAGGTCAGCGCGATCACCGGTGTCACCTCGCCGTTGGAAGGCTTCCTGAAGCGCCTGATTTCCGCGCACGCCCTGCCTTCCGCCGGGGACGTCGTGCTGGTTCGCCAAGCCACGTACGCCGTGCGCCAGACCCTCGACGCGCTGGCCGACCCCGAGGCGCGCCTGCCGCAGTTCCCGGCCCTGGCCGCGGCGCTGCAGGCCGTTCGCGACGCGCTGCCGGAGCCCGGCTCGCCGGTGCTCAGCCTTGGCGACGACGACACGATCGTCGCCGTCGACATGGGCGGCATCGACACCGCGGAAGTGCCGCGCTTCGACGCCCCGGCCGAGCCGGTCGCCGAAACCACCGCCCCGGAGGCCAGCGGTGAGCTCGCTCCGGCCGATGCCCAGGACCCCGAGCGCCTGACGCTCGACTCCTTCCTCGAGGCGCCGCTGCCGGTGGCGTTCGACATCGCCGAGAGCGAGTCCGTCGCCATCGAACCTTCCGTCGACGTCCCAGTCGACGCGACGCACGCCGCGGACGAGGCCTCCATCGCCGCTGCATTGCCGCCGGTCGACGATCGGGCCGAGGAAGCTGCCTACGCCGCCGAGTTGGCGGTGCTGAAGGCCCTCGCCGATGCCGAGGCGGCTGCCGCAGTCGAGCAGGCCGCGCGCGCCCAAGCCGAGCGGGACGCCCGCGTCGCCGCCGAAGCCGCAGCAGCGGCGGAAGCACAAGCGGCCGAACGTGCCGCCCAGGATGCCGAGGCGGCCGCTCTGGCTGCCGGACTGGCGGCGTTCGAGCAGGCGGAGCGCGAGGCGCGCGCCGCTGCCGAGCAGCGTGCCCGCGAGCAGTCCGAGCGCGAGGCCGCCGCCTTCGCGCAGATGCAGGCCGAGCTGGCCGAACAGGCCGCTCGCGCGCAAGCGGAGCAGGAAGCGCGTGAAGCCGAGGCTCGCGAGGCCGAAGCCCGCGCCGCTGCGGAACAGGCCGCCCGCGAGCAGGCCGAGCGCCAGCGCATCGCTGAAGAACTGGCCCGCCGCGAGGCGGCGCGTCTCGCCGCCGAATCGCCGTCCGGCGCCATCGACGCCGCCGGCGATACGGGCTTGGTCTTCGATGCCACCACCGTGCCCGACGCGGGCGATCCGGCCGATCCGGCCGATCCGGACGAGGCCCTCGACACCACCGAGATCGACACCGACCTGCTCGAGATCTTCCTCGATGAGTCGAGCGACCTGCTCGACCACAGCGACGGGCTGATGGCCCGCCTGCGCGACGAGCACGAGGATCGCGAGCTCATCACTGGCCTGCAGCGCGATCTGCATACCCTGAAGGGCGGCGCGCGCATGGCCGGCGTCTGGCCCATCGGCGAACTCGGCCATGCGATGGAATCGCTGCTCGAGGCCATCGCCGACGGCAAGCGCAGCCTCGACGCCCGCGGCGTCATCGTCCTCGAGCGCTGCTTCGACCGCCTGCACGCGATGACCACCCGCGTCACCGAGCGCAAGGCGATCGTCCAGCCGAACGGCCTCATCGCACAGGTGAATGCCCTCGCGCTCGGCCAGTCGCTGCCGGGTGCGGTCGCAGACGATGCTGAAGACGGCACGCCGTCCGCCGCCGTGACGGTCGCGGTCGACGCCCGCAAGCCCAAGCTCGCCGAGCTGTCCCGCCCGATCGACGACGTCCTCGACGACGACGACGGCGGTGCGCTGCGTGCCGCGCAGGAGCAGGTGCGCATTCGCGCCGACCTGCTCGACAAGCTGGTGACGTACGCCGGCGAGGTGGCCATCTACCGCGCCCGCCTCGAACAGCAGCTGGGTGCGTTCCGCGGCAACCTGAACGAACTCGAGCAGACGACGTCGCGTATCCGCGACCAGCTGCGCCGCCTCGAGATCGAGACGGAAGCGCAGATCGCCTCGCGCTACCAGCGCGAAGAAGAGACCAGCAAGCAGTTCGATCCGCTGGAATTCGACCGCTTCTCGACGCAGCAGCAGCTCACCCGCTCGCTGGCCGAGTCGACGAACGACTTGGGCAACCTCTACGACTCGCTCGACGAGCTGACCCGCGGCTACGAAGCCCTGCTGCTGCAGCAGTCGCGCGTGAGCTCGGACCTGCAGGAAGGCCTCATGCGCACGCGCATGCTGCCCTTCGAATCGCTGGTCCCGCGCCTGCGCCGCGTGCTGCGCCAGGCCTGCACCGACACCGGCAAGCAGGCCCAGCTCAAGGTCGACGGCGCCAGCGGCGAAATGGACCGCTCGGTGCTCGACCGCATGACGGCGCCCATCGAGCACATGCTGCGCAACGCCATCGCGCACGGCCTCGAAACGCCGGACGAGCGCCGGCAGGCGAAGAAGGATGCCGAGGGCACCGTCCGCATCGCGGTGGCGCGTGAAGGCTCCGAAGTGGTGCTGCGCCTCACCGACGACGGCAAGGGCCTCGATCGCGAGCGCATCTTCGCCAAGGCCGTCGAGCGTGGCCTGACGACGGCCGACGCCCAGCTCAGCGACGAGCAGGTGTTCGGATTCATCCTCGAGCCGGGCTTCTCCACCGCCGAGACGGTCAGCAAGCTCGCCGGCCGCGGCGTCGGCATGGACGTCGTCTACAGCGAAATCCGCCAGCTCGGCGGCTCGCTGCAGATCCGCTCCACGCCCGGCAAGGGCAGCGAGTTCACGGTGCGCTTGCCGTTCACCCTCGCGGTCACGCAGGCGGTGTTCGTCAAGATCGGCGAGACCCGCTTCGCGGTGCCGATCGCCTCGGTGCAGGGTGTCGCCCGCATCGGTCGCCCGGAGCTGGCGGAGCAGGAAGCCACCGGCAGCCCGGTGTTCCGCTACGCCGGCGAGGACTACGGCATCTACGACCTCGGCCGTTTGGTGGGCCATGCGCCCGCAAACGCGGAAGGCAGCCTGCAGATGCCGCTGCTGCTGGCCCGCTCGGGCGACCTGCGCGCGGCGATCTGCGTCGACCAGGTGCTGGGCAGCAAGGAAATCGTAGTCAAGCCGGTCGGCCCGCAGGTCAGCTCGGTCACCGGCATCTTCGGCGCCACCATCATGGGTGACGGTTCGGTCGTGGTGATCCTCGACGTCGCGCCGTTGGCCCGCCGCTTCAACGCCATCGCCGCCGAGGCCTTGGCGGAGGATCGTCCGGTCGCGCCGGCCGCCGCGCCGCTCGCCGAGCGCAAGGTGCCCTTCGTGATGGTGGTCGACGACTCGATCACCATGCGCAAGGTCACCGGCCGCGTGCTCGAGCGCCACAGCTTCGAGGTCGGCACGGCGAAGGACGGCATCGACGCCATCGAGAAGATGGCCGAGCGCGTGCCCGACCTGATGCTGCTCGACATCGAGATGCCGCGCATGGACGGCTACGAGCTGGCGCAGACGATGCGCGGCGACGCCCGCCTGCGCGACGTGCCGATCATCATGATCACCTCGCGCACCGGCGACAAACACCGCCAGCGCGCGTTCGAGATCGGCGTGAACCGCTACCTCGGCAAGCCTTACCAGGAGCCGGAGCTGATCCGCCACGTGTTCGAACTGCTGGCCGAGGTGGCTGCGCGTGGCTGACGGGTCGCGCCTGAAGGTTGCGCTGCTGGCTCGCGCCGGCGACGCCCGCGAGCAGCTCAAGCGCGCCATCACCGAGCTCGGCGCCGAGCTCGTGGTGGAGGCCGACCCGAATGACCTTGCGCCCGGGGCCCTGGTTTCCGCTGGCGCGACCACTGTGCTGGTGAGCGTCGAGCCGGCGGTCGAAGCCGCCCTCGATCGTCTCGAAGACGACCTGCTCGAGCCGTCGCTCAACGTCATGTTCGACGAGGCGGAGACGACGGCGAAGCTCGGCGGTTGGGATCTGAATCGTTGGGCGCGCCATTTGGCCGCCAAGTTGCTCGGCTGTGGCGTGCTGCCGCCCGGCGCCGAGCCGGAGGCGCACCAGGAGGCCGCCGCCTTCCTGGAACCCGGCGTGCCGACCACGCCGGCCGCGCTGGCGGACGAGGCCCGGATCGACGATTTCGCCGCCGAAATCAACGCGTCGGCGGCGGACGTGCCCAGCGCCTACCGGCCGAGCGATGCGCCGCCCACCGTCGAAGCCGCCGACACCGCACCCGCCACCGAGGTCGCGCCGCCGGCCGACTGGGTGACGCCGCCGGTGCAAGAGGGCGACCCGGAACACCTTGAACTCGACTTCGCTGCATTGGAAGAAGCGATGCAGGCGCCGGTGGTCGATGTCGGCGCCGCGGAGCCGGCCTCCCAAAGCGCGCCGGCCGCGTTCGCGGTCGCGGATGACCTCGATGTCGGCATGATCGATCTGCGCGGCCTCGAACTGGTCGACGACGTCGACGTGCCGGCGCCGGAACGTCCGTCGCAACCCTCCGTCTCCCTGCTCTCGGCGAAGGAGATCAGCTTCGACGCGCCGACCGCTTCATCATCCGCGATCGAGGCCGACGCGTTGTCGATGGACGTGGAAGAGCTGACCCTCACCGAGGAGGAGCTCGCGGCCTTCGGCGAAGGCGGTGGCTTCCGCTTCTCCAGCGGCGACACGTCGTCCGCCAAGGACGAGGAGGCCAGCGACGACACGCTGGCCATGGACCCCGAACTGGCGAAGCTTGCCGCGTCCTTCGACGAGAACCTCGATTCGCTCAGTTTCGAAGGCAGCAGCGAGGACCTCGACGACGGCTTCGCCGATTTCGATCGCCGCGAAACGCCGCTGGCGCTCGGACCGCAGGGCGAGACGCCGCTGGAGCCGGAGCGCGCTTTCGCCGAGCCGCCGCCGATCCCCGATTTCGATTTCGCGGAAGGGGCCTACGTCAGCGTTGCGAAGCCGGCGGCGATGCCGATCCCGGACACCAGTGGCCTGAGCCTCTCCGCCGAGGATGCCGCGCCGGTGGCCCCGGCGCCGGCCGCGGCCAACCCGGCCTTCAACTTCGCGGGGCTGGGCGGCCTGGAGCTCGCACCGATTGATGACGTGCCGGCCGTGGCGCCGCCGCCGCCTCCGCTGGCCGAGCCGGTGGTGATCCCCGATGTCGCCCACCTCAGCCTGAGCCCGCTCATCGAGGAAGGTGCCGAGGCCGCGGCCGCCACCGGAACGGTGCTGGTGCTCTCGGGCATCGGTGGGCCGGATGCCGTGCGCCAGCTCTTGCGTGCGCTGCCGGCCAGCTTTCCCCTCGCCGTGCTGCTTCAGCAGAACCTTGATGGCGGGCGCCACGACCGGTTCGTCGAGCAGCTCGCCAAGATCAGCCGCCTGCCGGTGGCCTTGGCCGAGCCCGCCGAAACGCCGCCGCCGGGTGCGGTCCGCGTTTTGCCGGAAGGTCTGTCCAGTGCCGGTGCCCTGAGCTTCCCCAAAGCCGAAGGCGTCGCTGCGCTGATCGCGGCAGCCACCGCGGTGCAGGGTGCCGTGGTCGTGCTCAGCGGTGCCGACGAAGCCGTGGTCGAGCCGCTCGTGCAGGCCATGGCCAAGGGCACGCGCGTGCTGGTACAGGACCCCGCCAGTTGCTTCGACGCCAAGGCCGTCGTCGCGCTGCAGGCCGCGGGCGCGTCGCCGGTGTCGGCCGCCGACATCGCGGCGCGGCTCGATGCCTATTTCCCCACTTGATGATGCGAACCGACCGGAACACGCCATGAGCACCGAGCTGAACGATATCCGAGGCGTGATGATCGCCGTGGGCGGTGGTGGTCGCCTGCTGCTGCCGAACGCGAACGTGGCGGAAGTGATCTCGTACTCCGAACCGGAGCGTGTCGACGCCGCGCCCGAGTGGCTGCTGGGCGTGGCGCGCTGGCGCGGTTGGCGCCTGCCGGTGCTGAGCTTCCCGCAGCTGGTGGGCTGGCCGTCCGAGACCGTGCAACTCGGCGCCAAGCTCGCCGTCTTGAAGGCGCTGGGCGGCAATCCGCGCCTGCCGTACTTCGCCGTGGTGTCGTCGGGCTTCCCGCGACTCGTCAGCGTCTCGCGCGAGCGCCTGTTGCCCGTCGAGGACATGCGTGAGCACCCGCTCGGCGTGCAGGCGCGCGTGCAACTCGGCGAGGACATCGCCGTGATTCCCGACCTGATGACGGTCGAGCTGCTCGTCGACGAAGCGCTCTCGAAGGTCGCCTGACGAAGGGCTTCAGCCCTTCGCGATGCGCTTGAGGACCGCGCGGCTCAGCGCCGCGCGAAGACCGTGATCTCTTCGCGGTCGTGGTAGAGCTGGCGCGCGCGCAAAGCCTTCAACTCGCCGGCCTGGGCGCGGAACAGGTCGAGGCACATCACCGTCTCGTCCCATCGCTTCTTCATCGGCAGCTTGAGGTTGAAGATCGCGTTGCGGCACCAGCCTTCGCGGAACCACTCGGCCATCCGTTCGGCGACGCGACGGGGCTGTTCGACCATGTCGCAGACCATCCAGTCGAGCGGACGCGCCGGCTGCCAGCGGAAGCCGTCCGCGCGCAGGTGCTCCACCTGCGGATGCCCGGCCACCGGTTCCTTCAGTGGGCCGTTGTCGACCGCGGTGACGCGAAGTCCCGCACGCACCAGCACCCAGGTCCAGCCGCCGGGCGCCGCGCCGAGGTCGGCAGCGCGAAGGCCGTCGCGCAGCAGCGTCTTGCGCTCCTCGTCGGTGAGCAGGGTGTGGATCGCCTCGTCGAGCTTGGCGGCGCTGCGGCTCGGCGCGTTCGGCGGCTGGCGCAGGCGCGGGATGCCACCCGGCCACGGGCTGCTGTCCTCCACGCGCGAGAGCGCGAGCTCCATCCGCGTGCCGGAATGCACGAGCACGTGCAGGCGCGGCTTGCGCGCATCCGGCTTGTCGGTGAGCCAGCCCGGCTTGCGCAGTGCAGGGCGCAGGGCGTTGCCGAAGCCGCGGGCGAGGCCGGCCAGCTCGCGGCCCTCGTCGGCGTCGCTGTGCTCGACGACGAGGTCGCCGAAGCGCAGGGCACCGCCCGAGGCGGCGGCGACCGTTTCGCGGGTCGTCTCGAGCGCGGCCAGCAGCGGCGTGATGCGATCGGTTGGATCGAGGCCGTCGAGCCGTGCAAGGCCGAGCAGCTTCTGCCGGGCGAATATCAGGTCATCGAACGCGAGCTGCCTCTCGAGCAGCGCGGCGCTGGCGCAGACGTAGCGCACCACGCCGCTGCCGCGCTCGGTGGTGGCATGCCCCCAGTGGTCGCGCTCGCCCGCACGCGCGGTGAGCTCGGCGGCGAGCTCGGGCTCGAAGCCCGGCCGGCAGTAGGCGAGCAGGGCCGGTTCGGGCTTGGCGGTGCTCATCGGCTCAATAGACCTTGCCGGCGCGGCCGTACTCGGCGAGCACGGCGCAGGCCTCGTTGCGGCGCAGGTCGGTGACGACGGCGATGCCGCGCTTCACCAGCTCCCCTTGCCAGTCCGCGGGCAGGGGGCCTTCGTCGAAGCCCGCCAGCGATTCCACGTCCTCGGCACGGGCGCCGATCAGCAGCCGATCGATGCCGGCCCAGACGCTGGCGCCGTAGCACATGCAGCAGGGCTGCGAGGACGTGGCCAGGGTGATCGGGCCGCGCTCGGCGTTGAGGCGGAACTGCTGTACGCGCTGCTGGCTGGTGGCGAAGGCCATCATCTCGGCGTGCGCGATCGAGGTGCTGTGCGGCACCACGCGGTTCACGCCGACGCCGATCAAGCGGCCTTCCGGCGAGAACACGGCGGCGCCGAAGGGACCGCCGCTGCCGTGCTCGACGTTCAAGGCCGAGAGGCGGATCGCCAGCGCCATCTTGGCGTCGTCATCGGCGTAGTCGGCCGAGGCATCGACGGCCTCGTGCACCCATGCGGGCAGCGTGAGGTGCACTTGCGCGTAAAGCATCAGCGCACGGCCTCGCCACTGGTGGCTGGGCCGGCTTCGCAGCGGCCCTCGACGCAGGTGCAGCCTTGGATGTCGCGGAAGCCGCAGACCGACTGCATGTCGTTCTTCGCGCACTCGGCCTTCACCTGCTCGGGGAAGGTCGGACTGTCCTTGTTGACGCAGGCCGGGTAGTAGCCGCAGCAATTGCCCACGTCCTTGACGGCGCAGTCGGCGTCGGTGGTGCAGGAGTAGTCCACCTCACCGGGCTTGCCGGCCTCGGTTTCAGGCACGGGTGCGCTCGAAACGGGCTGCTCGATCAGCGGCTTGCCGCTCGCGTCGGTGGCGGCACTGCCGTTGCCCGACGTTGTGCTGCCGCAGGCGCCCAAGACAAAGGCGCCGAAGGCGACGGTGAGCGCGAAGGCGAGATGGCGGAGCGATCGGGGGGGCTGCTGCATGTCAGGCTCCTTTCGCGGCCCAGCTGTCGCGCAGGGTCACGGTGCGGTTGAACACTGGTCGTTCGGCCGCATGGTCGTAACGCTCGGCGGCGAAATAGCCGAGGCGCTCGAACTGCACGGCGGATTCGTTGGCCAGCACGGCGGCGGCGGGCTCGATGTATCCGGTGACCACGCGAACGGAATCCGGATTCAGATGGTCGCGGTAGGTCTTTCCGCCCTCGTCGTTGTCCGGGTTCTCGACCGAGAACAGACGGTCGTAGAGGCGGACCTCGGCCTTGATGCCAGCGTTCCCGCAGACCCAATGGATGGTGCCCTTCACCTTGCGGTTGGCGCCCTCCATGCCCGGCCGGCTTTCCGGGTCGAGCGTGCAGTGCAGCTCGACGACGGCGTCACCGTCCTTGATGACCGCGTCGCACTTCAGGATGCCGGCGCCGCGCAGGCGCACTTCGCCGCCGGGCACGAGGCGATGGAAGCCCTTCACCGGCGTTTCCATGAAGTCCTCGCGTTCGATCCACAGCGCGTTCGAGAACGGCACGTCGCGCTGGCCCTTGCTCTCGTCCTTCGGGTGGTTGGCGAAGCGGAGCGTCTCGCGGTGGCCTTCGGGCAGGTTGGTGATCGTGACCTTGATCGGGTCGATCACCGCCATGCGGCGCTCGGCCTTGGCATCAAGCACGTCGCGGATGCAGCCCTCGAACACCGAGAAGTCGATGACCGAGTTCTGCTTGGAGATGCCCACGCGCTCGGCCAGCAGGTGCAGGGCCTCGGGCGGCACGCCGCGGCGGCGGATGCCCTGCAGCGTCGGCATGCGCGGGTCGTCCCAGCCGGCAACCAGCCTCTCGTTGACCAGCGCGAGCAGCTTGCGCTTGCTCATCACGGTGTAGTTGATGTTGAGGCGCGAGAACTCGATCTGACGCGGCTTGGCGGCTTCGTTCGGCACGCCCTTGTCAGTGAGCGGCTTCAGCAGTTCGGGACGTTCGTGCAGGCGAACATGGTCCACGGCCCAGTCGTACAGCGGTCGGTGGTCCTCGAATTCCAGCGTGCACAGCGAGTGGGTGATGCCCTCGATGGCGTCCGACAGTGCGTGCGCGTAGTCGTACATCGGGTAGATCGGCCAAGCGTCGCCCGTGGCCTGGTGGCTCACCTTCTTGATGCGATACAGCGCCGGGTCGCGCAGGTTGATGTTGCCCGAAGCCATGTCGATCTTCGCGCGCAGCGTACGGGCACCGTCTGCGAACTCGCCCGCCCTCATCCGACGGAAGAGATCAAGATTCTCCTCGACGCTGCGATTGCGGAACGGCGATTCGCGGCCCGGCTCGGTGAGGCTGCCGCGGTACTGGCGCACTTCTTCGGCCGATAGGTCGCAGACGAAGGCCTTGCCGTCGCGGATCAGCTGCTCGGCGGCGAGGTAGAGCACCTCGAAGTAGTCCGAGGCATGGCGCAGCTCGTGCCACTCGAAGCCGAGCCAGCGCACGTCGGCCTTGATGGCCTCGACGTACTCGAGGTCTTCCTTCTCGGGGTTGGTGTCGTCGAATCGCAGGTTGCAGTGCCCGCCGAACTCGGCGGCGATGCCGAAGTTCAGGCAGATCGACTTGGAGTGCCCGAGGTGCAAATAGCCGTTGGGCTCCGGCGGGAAGCGGGTGTTGATGTGGCCGTGCTTCCCGCTGGCGAGGTCCTCGCGGACGATGTTGCGGATGAAGTCGGTGCGGGCCGGGGTGGCCTCGGCCGCGGTGGACGGTTCGCTCATGGCGCCTGGAAATGGAGACGGGGCAGACCGCGAAGTCTACCCCGCCGGGCACCTCGTCGCCCCGCGCGGGGGGGGCGGGACGCCTTACTCGGTGAAGCGGAAGCTGGAGATCTCGCAGACGTCGATGCCGTGCTTGACCACTTCATCGCCGTCGCTGAACTCGGCCTTGAAGTCGAACTTGCAGTAGCCCGTACCGTCGTCGAAATTGATCATGACGGACTGGCCCGGCTCGAGCACCTTGTCGCCGAGGATGTCTTCTTCCCAGTCGGTGGTGCCGGCGTTCGAACCGAAGAACCGGACGATGGTGTGGCTCGTCTCGTTGATGATGCGGACCCGGCGGTCTTCCTGGGCGCTCGCCGTGCCGCTGGCCAGGCCGGCGAGGGTGAGCACGACAAGGAGGATCGTGGTGCGGATGGCGGAGAGGTAGGACTTCACACGGGGAACTCCTCGGTTGGGAGCCCCGATCGTCGCGTATTCGCCGCGTGATGGGGAGTCACTTCCTGTCAAAGGCCGGGGGTAGCCCGCGTTGCGGGGCGGCTGGGGCGATCTGTCAAAAGCCGTCAAGGGTCGCAGCCCTTCCGCTAGAGTGGGGTTTCTCTCCCGCCTGCTCCCGCCCCGCATGCACGTGCGCCTGACCACCCTGGCCTTGGCCGCCATCGCCCTGCTGCTGCTCGCGGCGGTGGCGGTGGCGCCGGCCATGCGCATGGATCTCGCGCGCAGCGGCGTGCCGCTGAAGGTCGCGTCGACAGCGGCGCCCAACGACGTGCCCCTGTCCGACATCCTCAGCGGGCGCTATCAGCCCGGGTTCTTCCCGGCGCTGGACGGATCGGTGCAGGCCGCGCCGCGCGCGGACCGCATCGTGTGGTTGCGCCTTCAGGCCAACGTGCCGCCGCGGGAGGCCGGCGAGCGCTGGTACGTCCGGCTCGAACGCGCGCCGGTGGATCGCGTGGCCGTCCTTCTGCCCGGCGCGCCGGAACGCGAGGTGGCGGAGGCCCGCTATTTCCGCCTCGGCAGCTGGGATGCGCGTTGGCCCGACGGCTTCGTGTTGCCCTTGCCCGACGCGGTTGTGGGCGACGTGGCGCTCTACGTGCGCGTGGAAGGGAATGTCGATGCCGACCTGCGGCCGCAGCTGATCGACGGCCGCGTGCTCGCCGAGCGCGAGGCGGCCGCGCTGCGCCTGTTCGCGCTCGTCTACGGCGTGCTGCTGGTGTCGCTGGCACTGTGCGTGGTCCCGGCGGTGCGGCGTTCGGGTGCCGGCGGTTGGAGCATGGCCGCGCTGACCGCCGTCTCTGCGCTGGCCATCGCCCTGATCAACGACCACCTGCCGCTGCCGCTGCGTGCCGTACTCGATCCCTGGTTGGCCGGTGGGCTCGTCTACGCGGTCACCATCCTGATCGCGGGGGCCCTGCTGATCGTCGCGCGCCACCAGTCCGGGCTGAAGGCGAACTCGGCGACGCTGGCGCACTGGTACCACCGCTTCGGGCTCGTGCTGATCCTGCTGGCCTTCGCCGGCACCCGCGTTCCGCCCGAGTACGCCGACCTTCTGAGGCAGGTGGCGGAACTCGTCTGGTCGCAGGCGTGGCTGCTCGTGCTCGTGGCCTTCGCGCTGGACCGTCGCCGCCTCCGCTCGGTGCCGATCGCCCTGATGGCGCTGCTGATCGCGGCGCTGGTGGTGCGCGCGCTGGCCGCCGGTGGCGCCGTGCCGGCGTCCGCGCTCGCGCTCTACGGCTACCAGTTGCTCATCGCCACCTTGATGTTCGCGCTGGTCCTGCTGCCGTGGATGCGCGGCCTCCCCGTGGAGGCGCCGAAGGTCGCCGCCCCGGAGCCCGAGGTTCCGGTCGAGGAGCGCTGGTCGCGCGCCGAAGCGAAGATGGTCGCGGCCATCGACGCGGCGCTGCGCTACGGCGGCGGAGCGGAAGCCGACTGGGTGGTGGCACGCCGGCTCATCGAGACGCTGAAGCCGCTGCTGGAGGCGCGCTCCGTCGCCGTGGCGCGCTCCACCCTGCACGGCGAGGACACGATCATCGCTGAGCCGGGGGACACCGAATCGGTCTACGCGATCCTGCTGCGCGATCGGGCCCGCGTGCTGCGCTCGCTGCTCCGCCTCGGCACCCCGCAGCAGCTCGTCCTGCCGATGGGCATCGATGGTCCGAGCCAGGTGGCGATGGTGCCGTATCTCGTCACCGAACGCGGTTGGACCGCCCTGTTCGCCGAGCGTCGCCGTCGTGGCTTCGAGCCGGACGAACTCGCCCGCATCGAGATGATGGTCACCTCGGCGCGTCGGGTCGCGGCCAGTGCGCTCGATGAGCGCGAGGCGACGATCCGCGCCGATCTCGATCCGGTGCTTGACGTGCTGAACGCCGAGGCATTGCAGCGGGATTTGCGCACGGCCTTCGAGCGCTGCCGCGACAACAACGAGCCGATCGCTCTCCTGCGTGTGCCGCTGGCGGGCGAGGGCGGGTTCGAAGGGCGCGCCAAAGCGCTGATCGGAGCACTCGAAGTCCTCGATGCCTTGCCGTCCCACCTGCTGGGCCGTCCGGGCCCCGACGAACTGTGGATGGTGCTCCCCGGCCTCGACGTGCCGGCCGCGAGGGCCTTCGCCGAGGCCCTGCACCAGCGACTGTCCCCGGTCGCCGCGCCGGTGTCGGGGCTCGCGCCCGCGGGCAGCCGCCCCATGGTGGCCGAGTGGGTGATCGGCATCGCGGCGATGTTGGTCGGCGAGCGCGTGCCGCGCCCGATGATCGAACGTGCGGGCGAAGCGCTCGATCGGGCCCGCGTGCCCGGAGCGCAGGCCGTCCAGGCCGTCGTGCCGGCGCTACACTGAGGCATGCTCCGGCTCGTCATCGGCAACAAGAACTACTCCTCGTGGTCGCTGCGGCCCTGGCTGCTGCTGCGCCATTTCGAAGTGCCCTTCGACGAGGTCCGCCTGCCGCTCGACACCCCCGAGTTCCAGCAGCGCATCCCCGATTACTCGCCCACGGGCCGCGTCCCGGTGCTGCACGACGGCACTCGCGTGGTCTGGGATTCGCTGGCCATCTGCGAGTACGTCAACGAGACCTTCCTCGAGGGCCGTGGCTGGCCGTCGGATCCCTCGCTGCGATACCTCGCCCGTTGCGCCGCCGCGGAGATGCACTCCGGCTTCGGGCCGCTGCGTGCGCAGTTGCCGATGAACTGCCGGCGCACGCCGAACGCCTATCGCTGGAACGCCGATGCCGAGGCCGACATCCGCCGCGTGCTCACACTCTGGCGCGAGTTGCGTCGTCGTGCCGGCGGGCCGTTCCTGCTCGGCGATTTCGGCATCGTCGATGCGATGTTCGCACCGGTCGCCATCCGTTTCCGCGGCTATGGCGTCGTGCTCGACGACAACGCGAGGCACTACAGCGGTGCGCTGTTCGCGTTGCCGGCGATGCGCGAATGGCAGGCCGCGGCCGAAGCCGAGACCGAGCGACTGGGCCACGATGCGCTCTGACCGGGGTGCGCTGCTGGCGATGGCCGGCGGCGCCAGCCTGATCAGCCTGACCGGCATCCTCGTGCGCTACGCCGACGTGCCGCCGACCGTCGCGGGCTTCTGGCGCATGGCCTTCGGCGGTTCGATGCTGGCCCTCGTGCTGTTTGCGCTGAAGCGCTGGCGGCACGTGCCGGCCCGCGCCTGGCTGTTCTGCCTGTGGCCGGCGTTCGCCTTCGCCGCCGACCTGTGGCTCTGGCACCGCAGTATTCACGCGATCGGCCCCGGCCTGGCGACGTTGCTGGCGAACACGCAGGTGTTCTTCATGGTGGCGGCCAGCGTGCTGTTCTTCGGCGAGCGCCTGCATGCGCGCTTCGCGCTTGGCGTCGCGCTGGCCTTCGGTGGGCTCGCGCTGATCCTCGGCGATGGTTGGTCGACCTTGGCCGCCGAGTCGAAGGCCGGCGTGTGGCTCGGGCTGGCAACGGGCGTCGCCTATGCCGCGTACAACCTCGGGCTGAAACGCAGCCAGCGCGAGGCACCCCTGGCCGCCGAGCCGATCCTCGTCGTCTCGACGCTGCAATGCGCCGTGATGCTCGGCCTCGCCGGCCTCGTCGAAGGCGTGTCCTTCGCCATTCCCGACACCCGCAGCCTCGTCGCGCTGCTCGCGCTTGGGTTGATCGGCCAATGCCTCGGCTGGGTGCTGATCGGCCGGGCCCTGCCGCGCATCAGCGTGGCCAGCGTCGGCCTGCTCCTGCTGCTGCAGCCGCTGCTGGCCTTCGTGTTCGACGTTCTGCTGTTCTCGCGCCCGACGGCTACCCACGAGTGGATCGGCGTGGCCATGTCGCTCGCCGGCATCTTCGTCGCCGGCCTGAAGCCTGCGGCACCTCAGGGCAACGCGGCGACCTCGCAGACGTAGACGATCTCGCAGGCGCCGTCGCCGCTGTCGTCGCGGCGCAGCGAGGTCGACCAGCGGTAGCCCTCCGCCGTTTCGATGTCGACCAGCCAGCCGGTGAGGCGCACGCGGCGGCCTTCCTCAAGCTCGGCGAGGCGCTTCGCGACGGCGGGCGTGGCCGGGATCATGTGCATGTTGCTGCTGCTGGTGATGATGGTTTCCAGCGGCAATGGCGGTCCTTCCGGGCCCCAGCGGTAGTGGTACCAACGGCCCGACTGCGAAATGTCGAGGGCCTCGTAGACGGCGGGATCGGACATCGGGCCCCAGCCCAACGCGAGGTCGAGCGGTGAGACCGCGGCCTCGCGGCCGAAGCGGTAGCGCTCGACGCCGAGCACGGTCGCTTCGACGGCGAAACCGGCGCGCGGCGTGGCCCGGTGCTCGTCGAGTTGGAACGGCGGCATCGACGGCGGCGTGGCCAGCTGCACCGGTGAAGGGGCGGGGCCGATCCGCGGCATCACGCACGCGGTCGGCGCGCCGCTCGGGTCGCGCGCGGGCACGACCGAGGGCGCCCGCGATTGCCACCAGCCGAACGCGACGCAGCCGGCCATCACGAGGAGCAGGGTGCGGGGCACGGGCCCCAGCCCGCCAGGGAACAGCCCGCTCATTCGCGCGCCTCGAGGCGCAGGAGCTCGGCAGGAAGGCGCGCCAACACGTCGGCGAAGCCGCGCAGGAAGGTGGCTCGGGCGGAACTCTTGCGCCAGAACAGGGCGATGCGGCGCTTCGGCGCCGGGGCCGCGAAGGGCAGCAGGCGCAGGTTGGGCTGCGGCGGCACCGGGGGCTTCACCGCCAGCACCGGCAGTAAAGTCATGCCCACGCCCGCGGCCACCATCTGCCGCAGCGTTTCCAGCGAGGTGGCGCGGAAGCCGTCCTTTTCGCTGGCCCCGGCGAGATGGCAGACATCCAGCGCCTGTTCGCGCAGGCAGTGGCCGTCCTCAAGCAGCAGCAGGTGCTCGTGCTGCAGCGTGTCGAGGCTGAGCGCCGCCCGCTTGCGGCCGCGCGGCGTCGCCAGCGGGTGCTTCTCCGGTACGGCCAGCACGAAGGGCTCGTCGAACAGCACCGCGTGTTCTAGCCCCTCGTCGTCGACGGGCAGGGCGAGCACGGCCGCGTCGATGCGCCCTTCGCGCAGCCGGGTGATCAGGTCGGCGGTCTTTTCTTCGACCAGCAGGAGTTCGAGCTTGGGGTAGCGGGCGCGCAGCGGGCCCACGACATGCGGGAGCAGGTAGGGCCCGAGCGTGGGGAACAGGCCAAGGCGCAGGGTGCCGGATTCTGGGTCGTGAGCGCGGCGGGCGATCTCGCGCATTTGTTCCACTTCCGCGATGACATTCCGGGCGCGCTGGGCGATCGCCGTGCCGGCCTCGGTCAGCATCACCTTGCGCGGCGCGCGTTCCACCAGGGCGACGCCGAGTTCGTCCTCGAGCTTGCGGATCTGGGTGGACAGGGTGGGCTGGCTGACGTGGCTGGCCTCGGCCGCGCGGCCGAAATGCCGGTGGTCGGCGAGGGCGAGCAGGTAGCGCAGGTCGCGGAGGTTCATGCCGATAGCCTACAGCTATCAAAGCTATGCGTTCAATTCATTTCATCTTTTTGTGCAGTGCGGCTACATTGCGCCCCGTGGCCCCCGCCCCCACTTCCCCCGGCGACGCGCGGGCTCCCCTTCGCTCACTTCCCTTGTCCACCCGACCTTCCCCACCAGGAGTTGCAACCATGTCCCTGATCAATACGCACGTCCCGACGTTCAAGACCACCGCCTTCCACAACGGCAAGTTCGTGCCGGTGACGGAAGAGAGCTTCAAGGGCGAGTGGTCGGTGCTCGTGTTCATGCCGGCCGCCTTCACCTTCAACTGCCCGACGGAAGTCGAGGACGCCGCCGAGAACTACGCCGAATTCCAGAAGCTGGGCGCCGAGGTCTACATCATCACGACCGACACCCACTTCTCGCACAAGGTGTGGCACGAGACCTCGCCGGCCGTCGGCAAGGCCAAGTTCCCACTGGTCGGCGACCCGACCCACACGCTGACCCGCGCCTTCGGCGTGCACATCGAAGAGGAAGGCCTGGCCCTGCGCGGCACCTTCGTCATCAACCCGGAAGGCGTCATCAAGACCGCCGAGATCCACGACAACGCCATCGCGCGTGACATGAAGGAGACGCTGCGCAAGCTGAAGGCCGCGCAGTTCGTCGCCAAGAACCCGGGCCAAGTCTGCCCGGCCAAGTGGAACGACGGCGCCAAGACGATCGCTCCGTCGCTGGACCTCGTCGGCAAGATCTAAGCCGCACGGCCACCCGGTCGCCGCGCTCGCGCGGCGGCTCGGGTGCTTGCCCAAGCCGCGCCGCGCGGCTTCGGCAAGTACCTGGAATTGGAGTCACACGATGTTGGATGACGCCCTGAAGGCCCAGCTCGCGGCCTACCTCGAGCGCCTTGTCGCCCCGATCGAACTGGTCGCCTCGCTCGATGGCAGCGAGTCCTCCGCCGAGCTGCGCGCGCTGCTCGAGACCGTGGCGGCGCTGTCGCCGAAAATCACGCTGCGCGAGTCGGCCGATGCCCGCACGCCCTCGTTCGCGATCCAGCGCGCCGACGACGCGTCGGTGGCGGTGCGCTTCGCCGGCATTCCGCTCGGCCACGAGTTCACCTCGCTGGTGCTGGCCCTGCTGCAGGTCAGCGGCTACCCACCGAAGGTCGAGCAGGCGCTGATCGACGCGGTGAAGGGCCTCGACGGCGAGTTCCACTTTGAGAGCTACTTCTCGCTGTCTTGCGGCAACTGCCCGGACGTGGTGCAGGCGCTGAACCTCATGGCGGTGCTGAACCCGCGCATCACCCATGCCGCCATCGACGGCGCGCTGTTCCAGGCCGAAGTCGAAGCGCGCGAGGTGATGGCCGTGCCGGCCGTGTTCCTCAACGGCCAGTCCTTCGGTTCGGGCCGCATGGAGCTGGCGCAGATCGTCGCCAAGCTCGACACCGGCGCGGAGGCGCGCGCCGCCGAGGCCATCAAGGCGAAGGCGCCCTTCGACGTGCTGATCGTCGGCGGCGGCCCGGCGGGTGCTGCCGCGGCCATCTACGCCGCGCGCAAGGGCATCCGCACCGGCATCGCCGCCGAGCGCTTCGGCGGCCAGGTGATGGACACCATGGGCATCGAGAACCTCGTCGCCGTGACGGAGACCGAGGGCCCGAAGCTCGCCGCCGAGCTGGAGCGCAACGTGCGCGCCAACGGCGTCGACCTGATGAACCTGCAGCGCGCGGAAGCGCTGGTGCCGGCCGGCGCCGACGGCCTCGTCGAGGTGAAGCTCGCCAACGGCGCCTCGCTGAAGTCGAAGACCGTCATCCTCGCCACTGGTGCCCGCTGGCGCACCATGAACGTGCCGGGCGAAGACCTTTACCGCAACAAGGGCGTGGCCTTCTGCCCGCACTGCGACGGCCCGCTGTTCAAGGGCAAGCGCGTGGCGGTGATCGGCGGCGGCAACTCCGGCGTCGAAGCGGCCATCGACCTCGCCGGCCTCGTGGCGCACGTCACCCTGCTGGAATTCGATGTGAAGCTGCGCGCCGACGAGGTGCTGCAGCGCAAGCTGCGCTCGCTGCCGAACGTCACGGTGATCACGAACGCCCAGACCACCGAGGTGACGGGCGACGGCCAGCGCGTGGACGGCCTCGTCTATACCGACCGCGGCACCGGTGAGTCGAAGCGCGTCGACCTCGAGGGCGTCTTCGTGCAGATCGGCCTGCTGCCGAACACCGAGTGGCTGAAGGGCGCGATTGAACTCACCCCGCGCGGCGAGATCGTCACCGACGACAAGGGCCACACCTCGCTGCCGGGCGTGTTCGCCGCCGGCGATGCGACGACCGAGCCCTACAAGCAGATCGTGGTCGCGATGGGCGGCGGCTCGACGGCCGCGCTGTCGGCCTTCGACCACCTGATCCGCCACAGCGCGCCGGCCGCCGCCGCGCCGGTGGGCGCGCCCGAGACGGCCTGAGCGCGGGCGGGGTGGGCCGCCCGCTATCATCCCTTCCGTCCGACCGGGGGAGGGGACGATGGCGACGCGAGGGGAAGACCGGGCCCGATTCCAGGGCATTCCGGAACGCAACACCAGCGACAACCTGCTGCGCACGACGCAGCAGCACCACGTGCACCTGTCGGCGATGGCCGACACCAAGGCCAATATCGTGATCACGGTGTCCTCCGTGGTGCTGACGCTCAGCTTGGCGCGCCTCAACGACCCCGAGTTGCGCCACTCGATGATGGTGCTGGCGGTGTTCACCCTTCTGGCGCTGTTCCTCGCCGTGCTGGCCGTGCTGCCGAAGTACCGCCCGCTGCGCTTGCCCAGCCCCGATGCGCCGCTGCCCTCGCAGTTCAACCTGCTGTTCTTCGGCCACTTCGCCGAACTGACGAAGGATCGCTTCCTCGACGAGATCGAGCGTTCGCTCCAGCCTGACGGCAGCGTCTACGCGACGATGGCGAAGGACGTCTATTCGCTGGGCTGGTACCTCTCGCACCACAAGTACCGCTATCTGCGCGGGGCCTACCTGTGCTTCCTTTGCGGCTTCGTCGGTGCCTGCGGCGTGCAGCTCGTGCGCGCGTTGGGCGGATGGTCCTGAGCGTCGGGGCGGCGGTCCGCGATGCGGCGGCGATGCTGGTGTCCGCAGTGCCCAATAACGCCGAGGCTCGCGCCGACGCCGAGATCCTGCTCGCGCACGCGCTGGGCAAGGACCGCACGTGGCTGTTCACCCATGCCGATGATCCGCTCGACGACGCGGCTGCCCTGCGTTTCGAGGCCTTGGTCGCCCAGCGCCGGGCCGGCGAGCCGGTGGCTTATCTCATCGGTCAGCGGGGTTTCTGGCGCTTCGATCTCGAAGTGACGCCGGACACGCTGATCCCGCGCGCCGACACCGAGTGCTTGGTGGAGCAGGCGCTGGCGCGGCTGCCGAATGATCGGCCGCTTCGCCTGCTCGACCTCGGCACCGGCACGGGCGCGATCGCGCTGGCGCTGGCGACCGAGCGGCCGCGGGCGAGCGTCGTTGCGGTAGACCTCAGCCCGGGTGCCGCCGCGGTGGCCCGGCGCAATGCCGATCGTCTCGGCCTCGCGGCATGCGTCGAGGTGCGCGAAGGCGCGTGGTTCGCGCCAGTCGCCGGTGAGCGCTTCGACCTGATCGCCAGCAACCCGCCCTACATCGAGGCTGACGATCCGCATCTGGCCGAAGGCGACCTGCGCTTCGAGCCGCGCAGTGCACTGGCCTCAGGTACCGACGGCCTCGACGACCTGCGGCTCATCGTGCGCGATGCCCCGGCGCACCTTCGGCCGGGCGGATGGCTGCTGGTCGAGCACGGTTGGCAGCAGGGCGCGGCGGTGCGCGCGCTCTTCGACGCGGCAGGCTTCATCGAGATCGGGACGGAGCGCGACCTCGAAGGTCGGGATCGGGTGACGCTGGGGCGCCATCCCGCGTGAGCGGCGCCCGGTCGGGGCGACGCCCGACGATCAGTCGAGCAAGGCGTCCATGTCGTTGCCGAGGGCCGCGACCTCGTCCCAGTGCTCCTCGAGCGTTTCCTGCTCCAGCTCCAGCCACGAGGCGACCGGCGCCGCTGCGCTGGAAAACAGGCGATCGAGCGGCTGCTTGCCGATGACGAGCAGGTGGCAGGCCCGGGCGACATGCACGAGGCCGGCGTACTCGCTGGGCACCCTCGCGGCCATCGGTGCCGCCTGGTTCACCACCGCCTCGCAAAGCGCGTCCGGGAAATGCCAATGGCTGGCGAGCGCACCGCCGATTTCCACCGAGGTGTAGCCGAGGATCATCTGTTCGGTGTCGCCGCGCGGCGCGCCGGCGGCGACGGCGGCGTCCACCTCGCGCATGCGCTCGCCGTCGAGGGCGTGCATCAGCAGGTTGCCCACGTCATGCAGCAGGCCGGCAGTGAAGGCGGTTTCGGCGTTGAGATTGCGCAGCTTGCCGCGCTTCACCAGCCAGCGGCACAGGCCCGCCACCATGAAGCTCTTGCGCCAGAACGCGCGCAGGTCGAAGCCCTCGGGGGCCTTGAACGCGGCCACCACGCCGCCGGCGGCCACCATCGTCCGCAGCGAATCGACGCCGAGCAGGACCACCGCATCGTTGACCGAACTGACCTTGCGCGTCCCGCCGTAGAACGAGGAATTCGCCAGCCGCAACACTTTCGCGGTGAGCGCCTGGTCCAGCTGCAACTTGGCGGCGATCTTCCCGGCGTCGACGTTCGGGTCGTCGAAGTCGCGCAGCAGCTCCTGCACCACCTTCGGGATCGACGGCAGCTGGTGGGCCTGTTCGAGCATCTTCTGCACGTGCATGGCGGGTTCCGTCGTGGCGTGGTGGGTGCAGCTTAGGGGGCGAAACGGCGTTTCAGGAAGCACCATGCGGCGCGCAGGCCCTGGGCCTCCCCCCCGGCGGGCTTGCCCGGACGGTCGGCGTCATTCCAAGCGTACACGTCGACGTGCGTCCACGGTTGAGCATCGGGGATGAAGCGTTCGAGATAGAGGGCGGCCGTCACACATCCCGCCATCCGCGACGCCCCCGAGTTCGCCATGTCGGCGATGCCCGATTTCAGGTAGCTGTGGTAAGGCCGCCACAGCGGCATGCGCCACAGCGGGTCGCGCTGCTCGGCGCCGGCGTCGAGGTAGGCCGCGGCGAGGTCGTCGCGGTTGCAGAACAGCGCGGGCAGGTCGGGGCCCAGGGCGATGCGCGCCGCGCCGGTGAGCGTGGCGAAGTCCATCACCAGCGCCGGGGACTGCTCGGCGGCGTAAGTGAGCGCATCGCAGAGGATGATGCGGCCTTCGGCATCGGTGTTGTCGATCTCCACGCTCAGGCCGGCGCGCGTGGCGATCACTTCGCCGGGGCGGTAGGCGTCCGGGCCCAGCGCGTTCTCCACGGCGGGCACCAGCAGGGTGAGGCGCACCGGTAGCGCGCGCTCGAGCACCAGGCGCGCCAGCGCGATCGCATGCGCGGCGCCGCCCATGTCCTTCTTCATGTTGCGCATGCCGTCCGGCGGCTTCACGTCGAGGCCGCCGGTGTCGAAGCACACGCCCTTGCCGACGATCACGAGGTGCGGCAGAGCGGCGTCACCGTGCGTGAGTTCGATGAGTCGCGGGGCGCGATGGCTGGCGCGGCCCACGGCATGGATGGCGGGGAAGTTCTGCGCCAGCAGTTCGGGCCCGCGCACGCTGCGGAAGCCGGCGCCATGCGACGACGCGAGGGCGTTCACCGCGGCTTCGAGCTCGTCCGGCCCCATGTGCTCGGTCGGCGTGTTGACGAGATCGCGCGTCAGGATCGACGCGGCCAGCAGGGCCAGCGCCTCGGGCTGCGATGCCGCATCGACGGCGAGCTTGGCCGTCGGCTTCACCGACTTCAGGTAGCGGGCGAACTTGTAGGCGCCGAGGCCCCAGCCGAGCAGGGCGCGATCCGACGAAACGGCCACCGGGCTGTTGTCGGCGATGTGAAAGGTGATCGGCGGCAGCATCGACGGCAGGTGGCCGAGGCTGGCGGGGTCCTGCGGGTCGCCGATGCCAGCTACTGCCGCCGCGGGAGCGCCATCGGCGCCGGGGATCACCAGTTGGGTGAGCGCATCGCCCCGGAACCCGTGGGCGTCGATCCAGGCCTGCACGGCGGTGGGCTGGGCGGCCTTCCACGCCGGGAAGCGCGCGGCGTCGACGAGGTGGAGCGGCAGGGCCGGGGCATCGGCCGGGACGAAGCAGGTGGGAAGCGACATGGACGGCGGGATCGACGGGGGCGCGGAGCGGGAATCAGCCGAGCTTAACGGGTTCGCTGGCCGCGGCTTGCCGCGGCGCGGCAAGTCCGTGGGGGTGGTCCAACGCCGCCACCAGCGCGTCCAGCGTCGCCACTTCGAGATCCGGCGGCGGGAGTTCGGCCGGCCACGCGGCGCCGTGCCGGTTCACCCAGCAGGTGCGCAGCCCGGCGCGGGCGGCGCCGTCCACGTCCAGCCACGGGTCGTCGCCGACATGCAGCAGCTCGGCGTGGGCCACATCGAGCGCGCGCACCGTGTGCTCGAAGATGCCTCGCTCGGGCTTCGCCATGCCCATCTCGCGGGCCGCCACGCGCACCGCGAAGCGCTCGGCGATGCCGATGCGGTGCAGGTCGGCGTTACCGTTGGTGAGCGACGCGAGCGGGAAGCGCGCGGCGAGGGCATCGAGCGCCGGGAGCGCGTCCTCGTAGAACGTCACGCGGTTGCGCTCGAGGTACAGCGCCTCGAAGGCCGGGCGGGCGTGGGCGAGGTCCTCGCCGCCTTCGGTGAGCGCGCGCTCGAGGCAGATCAGGCGCTGCGCGGTGAAGTCGTGGGCGAGGTGCGGGTGCTCGTGCGCTACCTGCTCGCGCAGCGCGCGCATGCGCGGCAGCGGATAGGCCGCGGCGGTGCGCGGGCAGTGGGCATCGAGGTAGGCGTGCAGGGCGGCTTCGGCGCGCTCGATCACCGGCCAGATCGGCCACAGGGTGTCGTCGAGGTCGAAGCTGATGGCGCGGATGGTCGTCATCCGCGCATTGTCCTCCAGAAGGCGTGAAGCCGGGCCTCGCGGTTCGGCGAGGCCCATTCTGGCGGCCCGCTCAGCGCAGTTCGAGGTCGCCCTGTTGCGCGCCGCGCTGCACCCGCAGGATCAGCCGCGCCGGCGGCTGCGCCAGCGCGCTGCGCAGCGCGGGCAGGTCGTCGACGCGACGGCCGTTGACGCCGTAGATGCGGTCGCCCGGCATCAGGCCGTTCTGGCCGGCGCGCGAGCCCGCCGCCACGTCCGTCACCGCGACGCCCGCGAGGCCGCCGCGGCGGAACTTCTCCGCCAACTCACCGAGCGTGGCACCCGCGAGGCGCACGTCGATGTCGGCACCCGGCAGTTGCTTGGGCTGCTCGCGCAGCGTGGCGGAGAGCTTCAGCGCCTGCGCGCCGCGGCGCACGTCGAGCGCGGCCGCTTCGTTCACGGGCAGCAGGCCTTCCGCGTTGCGCAGCGCCTGCGCGCTGTCGACGCGTTGGCCGTTGATGGCGGTGACCACGTCGCCGGGGCGCAGGCCCGCCGCCTCGCCCGGAGCGTTGCGGTAGACCCGGGTGACGATGGCGCCGCGTACGGCCGCGTCGAGGCCCAGCTCCTGCGCGAAGCGCGGCGTGAGGTCGACGAGCTCGATGCCCAGCGAGCCCCGCTTCACCTCACCGAAGACGAGCAGTTGGCGCATCACCTCGTGCGCGAGGTTGGCGGGGATGGCGAAACCGAGGCCGATGTTGCCGGCGGCGCTGCCGCGCGGGTTGAAGCTCGCGGTGTTGATGCCCACCAGTTCGCCGCGCAGGTTGACCAGCGCGCCGCCGGAGTTGCCCGGGTTGATGGAGGCGTCGGTCTGGATGAAGTCCTGGAAGCCGAGGCCGGTCAGGCCGCTGCGGCCGACGGCGGAGACGATGCCCGAGGTGACGGTCTGGCCGAGGCCGAAGGGATTGCCTACGGCCACGACGAAATCGCCGACGCGCAGGCTCTGCGAGTTCGCCAGCGGCAGGGCGCGCAGGTTCTCGGCCGGGATGCGGATCAGTGCGACGTCGGTGCCGGGGTCGCTGCCGATGAACTCGGCTTCCACGGTGCGGCCGTCGTGCAGCTGCACGCTCACTTCGGTCGCGTTGTCGACGACGTGGTGGTTGGTGAGCACGTAGCCGCGCTGCGCATCGACGATGACGCCGGAGCCCAGCGACTGCGATTCCCGCCGCTGCGGGCCGTCCGGCATGCCGAAGAAGCGGCGGAAGAAGGGGTCGGCAGCCAGCGGGCTCTGAACCTCGACGACCTGCCGCGTGTAGATGTTGACGACTGCCGGGGTCACGCCTTCCAGCATCGGCGCCAGCGAGGGCAGGGCCGGCAGGGCGGCGACGCTGCGGGGCGTCTGGGCGGTGACGGGCGCGACGGCCGCCGGGGCGGGGAGCGGCGAGGCCGGACTGGCGATGGCGGCGGGCACCGGGGCCGGCGCGAGGCCGCGGGCGATCAGGCCACCGCCGATGGCGGTCGCGAGCAGGCAGGCGAGGAGGGGCAAGGGGCGCATTCGCAGGCGGTCCTCGAAGGGTTCGATGAGCACGATAGATGCGGATTCCGGCCGCTTTCCGCAAGGGCCGGAGGTGGGTGCGGCCTCGTCCGTATGGATCGCGTGAATTCCCGCAAGCGATTGAAAACGCAGCGAAAAAAGCCGCCGATCCCGATGTCGCGCCGCGGCACTCAAATCCGTTGACAGGGGTGGGGGGCGGGCGTACCGTTGTCCTCCGCCGGCCCTACATGTTGGGGTCCTGGCGGGGAGGGGCCCCAAGATTTTGGGGCTTGAACACAGCTGATGACGCAGGCCGGACGGTTCGTCATGGGGCAGGTCGACTGAAAAACGGGGTTCCGCCGGCGCATCGCGCCGAGGGCGGCCGTCTTTCCGTCTCCGAGGCCCCGGCGCCGAGCCGGTCGACAACGACGCCCCCCGGGCGGAGGAGAGACGAGGAATGAGCACGGTTCGCCTGGAAGCGGTCAAGACGGAAGGCCCGGTGGAGATCGCCATGCAGCCGGCGTCCTGGGACATCTGGGACAAGAAGTACCGCCTGAAGACCAAGAAGGGCGAGCCGGTCGATGCGGACATCGACGGCACCTACAAGCGCGTGGCGAAGGCCCTAGCCGACGCCGAGCCGAACGTCGAGAAGCAGAAGTACTGGTACGAGCGCTTCCTTTGGGCGCTGCGCCGCGGTGTGATCCCCGCCGGCCGCATCACGTCCAACGCCGGTGCGCTGGAGCACAAGCCCGCGACGTCGACGATCAACTGCACCGTGTCGGGCACGATCCCCGACTCGATGGACGGCATCCTCGAGAAGGTCCATGAAGCCGGCCTCACGCTGAAGGCCGGCTGCGGCATCGGCTACGAGTTCTCGACGCTGCGCCCGCGCGGCGCCTTCGTGGCCGGCGCCGGCGCCTATACCTCGGGCCCGCTGAGCTTCATGGATATCTACGACAAGATGTGCTTCACCGTCTCGTCGGCTGGCGGCCGCCGCGGCGCGCAGATGGGCACGTTCGAGATCAGCCATCCGGACGTCAAGGAATTCATCAAGGCCAAGCGCGAGGACGGGCGGCTGCGCCAGTTCAACCTCTCGCTGCTGATCACCGACGAGTTCATGGACGCCGTGGCCCGCGACGCCGAGTGGCCGCTGGTGTTCCCGATCAACGAGAAGGAGGTCGGCGACATCGACCTCGCCGACGCGAGCCAGGTCATCTGGCGCGATTGGCCGACCAGCAAGGGCTACGTGACCCGCGACGACGGCATGGTGGCGTGCCGCGTCTACAGCCGCGCCCGCGCGCGTGGCCTGTGGGACATGATCATGACGTCCACCTACGACTTCGCCGAGCCGGGCTTCATCCTCATCGACCGCGTCAATGAGATGAACAACAACTGGTTCTGCGAGGCGATCCGCGCGACCAACCCCTGCGGCGAGCAGCCGCTGCCGCCCTACGGCGCCTGTTTGCTGGGCTCGGTGAACCTCACCAAGTTCGTGCGCGACCCGTTCACCGACAGGGCGCGCTTCGACTGGGAGGAATACAAGGAGGTCGTCCGCGTCTTCACCCGCATGCTCGACAACGTCGTCGAAGTGAACGGCCTGCCGCTCGAGCAGCAGCGCATCGAGATCATGCGCAAGCGCCGCCACGGCATGGGCTTCCTCGGCCTCGGCTCGACGATGACCATGCTGCGTATGAAGTACGGCTCGCCGGAGAGCTGCGAGTTCACCGAGGCCGTTTCGCGCGAGATGGCCGTCGCCGGCTGGGAAGTGGCGCTGGCCCTCGCCGAGGAGAAGGGCCCGGCCCCGATCATGGACGAGGACTTCGCCGTCACCGCCGAGATGCTGCGCAAGCGTCCGGAGATGGCGAAGGACGGCTTCAAGGTGGGCGACACGATCAAGGGCCGCCTGTTGCACGCCAAGTACAGCCGCTACATGCAGCGCGTCGCCGGCGTGGCCCCGGAGCTGGTGCAGAAGCTCGCCGAGACCGGCGCCCGCTTCACCCACCACAGCTCCATCGCGCCGACCGGCACGATCTCGCTCTCGCTGGCCAACAACGCCTCCAATGGCATCGAGCCCTCGTTCGCGCACCACTACTCGCGCAACGTGATCCGCGAGGGCAAGAAGTCGAAGGAAAAGGTGGACGTCTACAGCTTCGAGCTGCTGGCCTACCGCGAGCTGGTGAACCCGAAGGCGATGCCGTACAGCGATGATCCGGAAGCGAAGCTGCCGGACTACTTCATCGCCGCGGACGACATCTCGCCGAAGGAGCACGTGGATATCCAAGCCGCTTCGCAGATCTGGATCGACTCCTCGATCTCCAAGACGGCGAACGTCCCGACGGACTTCCCGTACGAGGACTTCAAGGACATCTACCGCTATGCCCACGAGAAGGGCCTGAAGGGTTGCACCACCTTCCGCTTCAACCCGGCCGCCTTCCAGGGCGTGCTGGTGAAGGAGAAGGACCTCGAGAACACGACCTACCGCTTCGAGCTCGAAGACGGCAGCGTGGTCGAGGTGAAGGGCAACGAGCAGATCGAGTACGACGGCGAGATGCACACCGCCGCGAACCTGTTCGATGCGCTGAAGGAAGGCTACTACGGTAAGTTCTGACGGAAGGCCACGGGCAGAGCGCCCGCGGCTTCCGAATCGAGGCCCGCCCGACCCGCCCCGGCGAGGTGGGCCCGAACCGGCAAGCGTGCACCGGCCCCCAAGGCACGCGGATGCAGCACCCCACTGGAGTGTTCCCATGAGCAATGGCAACGGTGTGACCACGACGATCGCCCAGGCGGTCGAAGCGGTGAGCGGCAAGGCCAACGAGGTCGTCGAGCAGGCGAAAGCCAAGGCGGCGCCGATGGTGAAGAAGGCCAAGGCCGAGGTCGCGAAGGTCGAGAAGGCCGCCAAGGCGAAGATGAAGCAGGCCGAGAAGTCGCCCGCCGGCCAGGCCGTCAAGAAGGCCGTCGGCAACGCCAAGAAGAAGGTCGCGGCGGCGAAGAAGTCGGTCGACGCGGCGGTGAAGTCGGCGAAGGCCAAGCTCGGCGGCAAGCCGGCCGCGAAGAAGGCGGCACCGGCCAAGAAGGCCGCCAAGCCCGCGGCGAAGAAGGCGGCCAAGAAGGCGCCGGTGAAGAAGGCTGCCGCCAAGAAGGCTCCGGCCAAGAAGGCGGCGCCGAAGAAAGCGGCGCCGAAGAAAGCGGTGAAGAAGGCGGCCCCGAAGAAGGCCGCGAAGAAAGTCGCCAAGAAGACCGCGCGCCGCTGATCGCGGCGTCCGGCCCGGAACCCCCGCTCCCTGAGCGGGGCCGGAAGCGTCACCCCTGAAATCCGCACCAGACAACGCAACAGGCACCACCCGCAGGAGCGCCGGCATGGCCATCAAGATCAGCAAGAAAATCAAGTCGTACAGCGTCGCCACGCCGGACGACAAGGCCGCCACGCCGGCACCCGCGCCCGTCGCCGCTGCGCCCGCGCCGCTGCCGACGGCCGAGATCATCCAGATGCACGAGCGCGTCGAGCGCCCGGAGACCCTGGTCGGCGCCACCTACAAGATCAAGTCGCCGCTGTTCGAGCACGCGCTGTACGTGACGATCAACGACATCGTGCTGAACCCCGGCACCGAGCACGAGCTCCGCCGTCCCTTCGAGCTGTTCATCAACTCGAAGAACATGGAGCACTTCCAGTGGATCGTCGCCATCACCCGCATCGTCTCGGCGGTGTTCCGCAAGGGCGGCGACGTGACCTTCCTCGCCGAGGAGATGAAGGCGGTGTTCGATCCGCGCGGTGGCTACTTCAAGGCCGGTGGCGTCTACATGCCCTCGATCATCGCCGAGATCGGCGGCGTCATCGAAGAGCACCTGAAGTCGATCGGCATGATCATCGACCCGGAGATCAGCGACGCGCAGCGCGCCCTGATCGCCGAGAAGCGCGCCGCCTACGAGAACCGCTCAAAAAAAAACCCTGACGTGAGCGCCGCCCCGGCGGTGGGCGGCGATATCGCGATCACCGGCGACGGCACCAGCTTCCCGCCCTCGGCCACGATGTGCAGCAAGTGCAACACCAAGGCCCTCGTGCTGATGGACGGCTGCCAGACCTGCTTGAACTGCGGCTATTCGAAGTGCGGGTGAGACCGCCCGTTCTTCCAACCCCCCCGCGCATGACCAATACCCCAACAAGTGATCCGGCCTCGGCCCTGCCGTCCCGTGGCTGGCTGGCGGCTTTCGCCTTCCTCGGGGTCGTGATGGCTCTCGACGGCCTGATGAGCCTTGCCTCTGTCGAAGCGGCAACCGCCGCGATGATGGAAGCTGCCGGCAAGGCGCTCGGCGGATCGCTGGTGGCGGCGTATGGCGCCCTCGGTCTGCGCGGTGCCCGGCCTCTGGAGGGCAAGGGTATCGAAGGGTTGGCGATCATCGCGCTTTGCCTCTACGCCGGCGGCAAGGTCGTCGGCAGCGCGTGGTGGGCATCGGTCGTCGGTTGACCCGATGACTCTCGACACTTTCCGCTGCGGCCGTTGCGGGGGCGCGGTCCCCGAGCACATGTTGCGGGCGACCGCGGCCTACGCCCTCGGCGAGGCGGCCTGCCCGCATTGCGGCACTCGCGTGGCCCGGCTTGCGGACGGCGCGTGGCGGCCTTGGCTGCAGACCGCGATGGTCTTCCTGGGCTTGATGGGCGTGCTGGGCGCAGTGCGCGAGGGGCCTCAGGGTACGTGGTGGCCCTACGCACTCACCTTCGCCGCCAGCGCCCTGGCCGTGTGGCAGTTCCGATCACGTCCCGACCGTATCCTCCATCCCGTTGCGGCGGGCTGAGCCGCCCTTCGGCACGATGCCGGCTTGCCCCCTCGGCGGCATACTGCCGACGTGACCGACACCCTCGAAGCCGACACCCGACAGATCGCGTTCGAGCAGTTCGCGCGGAACTTCGCGCGGGCCCTGCTGACGACGCCCGTGGCTTGGCTGGTGGTGCTTGCCATGGCCTGGGGGTTGGCGCCAAGGGCCTCCCTGTGGGCGTGGTTCGGGGCGGCGCTGGCGTGCTGGGTGCTTTGCATGACCCAGAGCCAGTGGTCCCGGCGTCAGGGGTTCGACGTCGCTCGGCATCGCCTCTCGGCTTGGGCGTCAGCGTTCCTCGACGGCATCGGCTGGGGCATGGTGCCGCTGTTCCTGATGGGCCACGACCCGACGCTCGATGCGCGGCTGGCCGCCGTGCTCTGCGGCGTGGTGGCGGTCACCCTCGGCATCTACATCACTGCGCCGGAAGCCTTGCGCCTACAGGTCGCAGGCACATGGATAGGCATCGTGCTCTCATCGCTGCTCGGTGCGGGGCCGGATGGCGCGATCGTCCTCGGCCTCGCGGTGATGCACGTGCTGGCGCTGTTCTTCCTGCCGGGGATCACCGCCCGCGTGGTCGACGGCATCCGGCTGCAGCAGGCCAATGCGCGCCTCGCCGAACAATTGCGATTGCACCTGCTCACCGTTGAGGAGGAGGCGGCCACCGATCCGCTCACCGGCGTGCTCAACCGCCGCGCGCTCGACCGCCTGCTGGCCCGTGAGATCGAGCGCTGCGAGGCGCAGGGCGGCATGGTTTCGGTGCTGGCGCTGGACCTCGACCACTTCAAGGCCGTCAACGACACGTACGGGCACGCGGTGGGCGACGAGGCGCTGCGCGCCTTCGCACGGCGCGTCCGCGGTCCGTTGCGGCAGAGCGACCATCTCGCACGCCTCGGCGGCGAGGAATTCATCGTGCTGCTGCCGGGCGCGCCCGTGTCGAACGCGCTCGAGATCGCCGAGCGGCTGCGCGCGTCCGTGGCCGAAGCCCCGCCGGTCGATGTGCCGCGTGTGGCGGTGACCGTGTCGATCGGCGTCGCGGCGTTCCGTCCGGGCGACCGCGGCACCGACCTGCTCGCCCGTGCGGATACGGCGGCCTACGCGGCCAAGCGCTCGGGCCGTGACCGGGTGGTGCTGGCCGAGGGCTGAGCCCGCTCAGTTCGATGCGGGTTCGACCGCCTCGACGGGCGCGCTGGCTTCGGCGGGCTGGTCTTCGGCGACCGCATCGGCCGGCGGTTCCTCGCCCGGCGCGATGATCGTGTAGCCCTTGGCGCGCATGGCGGCCAGCAGGCCATCGTCGGCGGTGAGCACCTGGTAGTCGGCCACGGCGACCGTCGTCGCATGCTCGGCGAGGCTCTCCTCGGCCACGCGCACCCACTCGTCGACCACGCGCTTCGGCAGGTCGTTGAAGCCGCGATTCTTCAGGGCATCGGTACCCAGCAGGGCCAGCGCGCAGGCGCGGATCTCGCTGTCGAACTCGAGTTCCTCGAGCGTCTGCAGGTCGCCCACGGCCCAGGCGTTTGCGCGCTCGACCATGTTCGCGGTGTCGGTTTCAAGGCGTGCGACCGTCGCCTCCATGCAGCCGACATCGTCGACGGCCGAGCGCTCGAATTCCTTCAGCGCATCGCGCGGGTCTTCGACCTTGATGCTCACGCCCACGCGGACGATGTCGCGGTCGTTGCGCTTGGCGATGCGTTCCACGCGGTCCCAGACGATGTTCTCGCGCTTGAGGTCGAGGTCGCCGAGGGCCTCGTCCATCAGTTCGTAGGCGGCGAACACCGGGCGGCGGTTCTCGACGCCGCGGTCGCGGCCCATGTAGATCGCCTTCTGGGCTTGCCAGCGTGCATACAGCTCGGAGGGCAGCACTTCGGCGAGCGTCTTGTCGTCCGGGTTGTTGCGCGCGCGCAGGGCGGTGGGCAGCAAGCGCAGGCTGCCGAAGAAGCCGATGTCGGCGTCGACATCGACGCCCGGCGAGGTCAGCACGCGGTCGGCGCGCGCCACCAGGGCATCGAGTTCGCGCGGCTCCCATTCCATGCGCTTCGGCAAGGGGCTCAACGTGGCCATGACCCACAGCGTGTGTTCGCCCTTGCGGATCTGCCACAGGCCGGGGCCGGGCTGGATGCCGGTGACGACCACCGTTTCCAGCGTCGCGAGTGCGGGCTCGGCGGGCGCGCTGGCCTCGGCGGGCGCGGACTCCGAAGGCGCGGTCTGCGCGTTGGCGGCGAGGGATGCAGTCAGCGCGATGGCGAGGGCGAGCGGGTGGAGGCGCATGGCCATGGGTGGAATCCGGTTTCCGGGGGAAGGACGCATGCTCGCGCAGTCGGGGCGGGGGCGGGATAGGCCGGAAGTCGCGTTGTGGGCGAACCGTTCAGCCCCAGTGGTAATCGGCGGGCTCAAGGGTGCCGGCCTTGCGCACGTATTCCGGTGTGAAGCCGGGGAAGATCGCGATGACGCGGCCGTCCTCCATGCGGTACCAGCTGCGGCATTGCGTCCAGATCGAGCCGCGCAGGCGTGCCTGCAGCGACGCATCGTGCGCGGCCATGGCCTCGGGCTTCACCGCAGCCCAGCCCCCGCCACGCTCGCGGACGCGCTGCATCACGGCGAGCGCGTGGCGTGCGGCGGCTTCGATGTAGAACAGGGTGCTGGTGTGGCCGGTGGCGGTGTTCGGGCCCAGCATCAGGAACAGGTTCGGGAAGCCGGCGACGCCGATGCCGTGCAGGGCCACGGGGCCATCGCGCCAGGCCTCGGCGAGCGTCCGGCCCGCGCAGCCGTTGATCGTGATCGAGCCGAGCAGGTTCACCGTCTCGAAGCCGGTGGCGCAGACCAGCGCGTCGAGCCGGTGTTCGCGGCCGTCGGTGGTGACGATTCCATCAGCGGTGATGCGCGCGATGCCGTCGGTGACCAGCGCGACGTGCGGCTGCGCGAGCGTGGGGTAGTAGTCGTTGGCGTAGATGATCCGCTTGCAGCCCAGCGGGTAGGGCGGGGCGAGGGCCGACTCGAGAGCCGCGCGATCCGGCGCGTCGCGCAGCTGCCGGCGGCGGTGCCAGCGCGCGAGGCCCAGCATGAAGCGCCGTGCGACCGTGCCCTCGTCGAAACCACGGCGCGTCCATTCGAGGAAGCCCGCCCACGCCAGCCGGACGGCCGGCGCGTAGCCCGGCACCCGCATCAGCCAGCGATCGAACCAGCGATAGCGGCGCTCCAGCCGCGGAAGCACCCAGTTCGGTGTGCGCTGGAACACCTCGAGTTTCGACGCGCGAGCCGCGAGTTTCGGGATGAGCTGCACGGCGGTGGAGCCGGTGCCGATCACGCCGATGCGTTGTCCGTCGAGGGCGCGGTCGTCGTCGTGCCAGCGCGCGGTATGCAGCTTCGGGCCTTCGAAGTCGTCGAGGCCGGGGATCGCCGGCCAGCGCGGTTGGCTCAGCGGCCCGGTGCTGCAGACGAAGAAGCGTGATTCCAGCGTGTCGCCCTTCGCCGTGCGGAAACGCCACAGCGCAGCCGACTCGTCCCACGTGGCGGAAACCAGTGCGGTGCCGAGGCGCAGGTGGCCCAGCAGCCCTTCGCGCGCCGCGAGTGCCTCCTGGTACGCGTGGATGTCCGGCGCGTCGGCGAAGCGCTGTGGCCAATGGCGGTTCGGCGCGAACGAGAACGCATAGGCCGGCGCGGGCACGTCGACCTGTGCGCCGGGGTAGCGGTTGTCCCACCAGGTGCCGCCGAGGCCGGGCTGCTTTTCCAGCGCCACCACATCGTGGATACCGGCCTGCTTCAGCGTGTGCAGCATGCACAGCCCCGACATGCCGGCGCCCAGCACGACCACGTCGTGTCGCGCGGCGCGCGGCGGCGTGGCCGCTTCGAGGTGCGGCAGGGCGAAGCGCGCGGCGCGGCCGAGGGCGGCGTCGGCGCTCGGCAGCGTGCCCGCATGAAGCGCGAACACATGCCAGCGGTTCGCCACGACGTCGGCCGTCGCGGTGACGCCGGCTCCGTACAAGGCCGCGACGAGGCGCCCGCAGCCGGGGGCGAAGATCTCGTCGCTGCCCCACTGCACGAAGGTGGGCGGCAGGCCGTCGAGCCGGCCATGCCACGGTGAAACGCGCGGATCATCGGCCGGCAGCCCGGCGCGGAAATGGTCGATGCAGGCCGACACCCAAGGTTTGGACAGGAGCGCTTCGCCGGGGATGGCGTCGGGGAGGCCCGACATCGTGAGGTCGACCAGTGGCGATAGCAGCAGCAGGCAGGCCGGCGGGGTTTCGCCGCGATCGCGCAGGGCCTGCGCGAGCAGCAGCACCAGCGTGCCGCCGGCGGAATCGCCCGCGACGATCACCGGCCCCTCGGCAGACAGCGCGCGATACGCCGCCAGCGCGTCGTCGAGGGCGGCGGGGTAGGGGTGTTCCGGCGCCAGCCGGTAGTCGGTCGAAAACACCGACAGGCCGAGGTCGCGGGCGAGCCTCGCGGTCAGCGCGCGATGCGTGGCCGGCGAGCCGACGCAGAACGCGCCGCCATGCAGGTAGAGCACGCGACCGGCCTTCACCGGTGCGTGCGGCGGGTGCAGCCATTCGCCCGGCACGCCGCCGTGCATCGCGGGCTCGACGCGGCTGCCTTTCGGCAGACGGTTCAAGGGAATGAAGCGCTGCAGGCGCGCGCGCTGCGCGGCGATCGGGACCCAGGGCGCGAAACACGGCTTCACGGCGAGGCGCAGCACGCCACGGAGCAGGGGCGCGATGACGGCTTCGCGCAGGCCGCTCGGCGTGCCGGTGGTGGGCGGAGTCAGCAGGTCCATGGTGACGATTTACACTGCGCGCCTGTCCATCTCCAGTGACGCCCATGCACGCCCTGACCGTTCCTGCCCTTGTCCGCACCCTGACGCAGCTCAAGCACATCCTCGTGAAGGGCGAGGCCCACGCCCGCGCGCAGGGCTGGGACCCGGCGGTGCTGCTCGGCATGCGCCTCGCCCCGGACATGTTCCCGCTGACGCGGCAGGTGCAGATCGCGACCGACATCGCCAAGAACAGCGTCGGCCGGATGACGGGCGGCGAGGCGCCGAAGTTCGATGACAACGAGACGAGCTTCGAGCAGCTGGTCGACCGCGTCGAGCGCACCATCGCCTACATCGGCTCGGTGCCGGCCGCGGCCTTCGAGGGGGCGGAGATGCGCGACATCACCGTCCCCACCCGCGCCCGCGGCGACCTGCACTTCAAGGGCCTCGACTACCTGTTCGCCTTCATCCTGCCGAACGTGCACTTCCACGTGACGACCACCTACGCCCTGCTTCGCCACGCCGGCGTTCCGCTGGGCAAGGCCGATTACCTCGGACCGGTCGGCATGGGGCAGGGCTGAGGCCGTGGCTCGGAGCATCACCCTGGTCGGTTTCGATGCCGACGACACCCTCTGGCATAGCGAAACCTATTTCCACGAGGCGCACGCGGAGTTCGAGCGCATCGTCGGTGGTTACGTCGACCTCGCCGATGCCGGCGTGCATGAGCGCCTGCTCGCCACCGAGCGCGAGAACATCAAGCTGTTCGGTTACGGCGCCAAGGGCATGACGCTCTCGATGATCGAGACCGCCATCGCCCTGAGCGGCGAGCGCATCAGCGCGGCCGACCTTCACCGCATCGTGGGCCTCGGCAAATCGATCCTGCAGCATCCCGTCGAGCTTCTGCCCGGCGTGCGCGCCGCCGTCGAGGCCGTGGCGGCCACGCATCGCGTGGTGCTGATCACCAAGGGTGATCTGTTCCATCAGGAGCGCAAGGTCGCTGCGTCGGGCCTCGCCGACCTGTTCCAGCGCATCGAGATCGTCAGCGAGAAGGACGAAAAGAGCTACGCGCGGCTGTTCAAGGAGTTCGACGTGTCGCCTGCGGAGTTCGTGATGGTCGGCAACTCGCAGAAGTCCGACATCGCGCCGGTGCTGGCGCTGGGTGGCTGGGGCATCCACGTGCCGTATCCGCTGGTCTGGGCGCTGGATCGCGCCGAGATCGACCCGGCGCATCCGCGCTTCGCCAGCGTACCGAATGCCGGCGCGGTACCCGCCGTGCTGGCCGGTTGGGACGCATGAACCGGCGCGGGCTCGCACTGGGCCTCGCGCTCACCGTCGCCGCGCTGCCGGCGCTGGCCGTGCAGGTCGAGCCGCTGGCGTGGACGCCGGGGCCGAACAGCGCGCAGCCGAGCCTCACGTCGACGCGCGAAGGCAGCTTCGCGCTGACATGGCAGCAGAAGCACGGTGCCGAGGCCGAGCTGCACGTCGCGAGCTTCGATGCGCCGCGCGCCGCCGAGCCAGCGGCACAGGCCGCCGTCGCTCGCGGCGACGACTGGTTCGTGAACTGGGCCGACTTCCCCTCGCTCGCCGTCCTCGACAACGGCGACTGGGTGACGTTCACGCTGCGGAAGTCGGCGGGTTCGACCTACGCTTACGACATCCACCTGCAGCGCAGCCTCGACGGCGGCGCCACGTGGCAGCCGCCGGTGAAGGTCAACGACGACGGCCAGCCCGTGCAGCACGGTTTCGTTTCGCTGTTGCCCGATGGCGGGGATCGCGTGCTGATGGTGTGGCTCGATGGCCGCCAGGACACCGTGCACGGCAGCCATGGAAGCCATGCGAGCGGACACGGCGCCGACCATCACGGCCACGACGAGGGCCCGATGACGCTGCGCAGCGCGGTCGTTGGGCGCGATGGCGTGGCACGCGAGGGCGCGAAGCTCGATGCCGACACCTGCTCCTGCTGCCAGACCGATCTCGTGCGTCGCGGTGGCGAGGCCATCGCGGTGTACCGCGACCACGCCGAAGGCATCCGCGACATCGCCCTGCTGCGGCGTTCCAGCGACGGCCAGTGGTCGGCCCCGACGACCGTGCATGACGACGCCTGGCGCATGCCGGGTTGCCCGGTGAACGGCCCGGCCGCGGCGGTGAATCGCGACGCGCTGGCCGTGCTGTGGCCGACGATGGCGACGGGCCCCCTCGAAGTGAAGCTGGCGATCAGCCCGCGCGCTGGCGCGGCGTTCGCGGCGCCCGCCGTGCTTGAGGCCGGCGAGTCAGTGCTGGGTCGCGTCGATGTGGCGCCCTGGCGCGACGGCGGTTTCCTCGCCAGCTGGGTCGGCGGTGACGGGCGTGGCGCGGTGCTCCGCGTGGCCGAACTCGATGCCGGCGGCCGCGTGATCGCGCGCCGCGACGTCGTGGCCTTGCCACCGGGCCGCCAGCTTGGGCATCCGCGCCTCGCGGCCACCGGCGGCGACGTCGCGATGGTCGCGTGGACCGAACCCACCGTGCAGGGCCCGCGGGTCCGCGCGGCGTGGCTTCGGGCGCAGGACTAGGCGTCGCGCTCAACCGCCGTTGCGGCAGCGCGCCTCAGGGTGCGCGGGCGTCGAAGTCGTTTTCCAGCAGGCGCTCGAAGGCGCCGGGCGGATCGTGGAGCGGGTAGGTGAAGGGGCTGGAGAACGCCTGCACGAAGAACAGCACGAGGCCGGCGTAGGCGCCAAGGCTCGCCAACAGCAGGCGGGTTTGCCGCGTCGGCGGAAACACGCACAGCGGCAGTGTCACCAGCACCAGCCCCGCCAGCGCGGGCAACCAGAACACCATGCTGAAGCCCTGCGCGGCCCATTCCTCGCGCAGGTGGCGGTGTTCCGCGATCACGCCGAGGCGGGCCAGCATCCGCTCGCGCAGCGCCACTTCGCGCAGCGCCACTTCGCGCGGCGTCGCGGGCAGGGCGTCGAGCACTGCCGCATACGCCCGTTCGCGCGCCTCCCACGCGCGACGGGAGAGGCGCCTTTCCGTGCCAAGCAGCCGCCACTCGCGGTCGACGACGAAGCGCACGTAGTCGCGCATGGCGGACTGCACCGGCTCGGCGAGGTCCCCGCCGTAGCGCCCGGCGTCGTGGAAGACATCGGCGATGGCCACCGCCTCGCGGGAGAGACCTTCGCGCACCTGCTGGTACTGGCCCAGTTCCTGCGCATACACCATGGCGAGGATGACGCCGAAAAGCGCGGCGGTGCGCAACCCGATCACCTGCGCCGCGTCGCGCACCACCGGCGGGTGGTCATGGCCGTCGGCCGCGGGCGGTGTGCCTTCCGGCGCGGGCGGTGGCGCCATCCAGCGCCGACCGGCCGCGTGCACCGCGAGGACGAGGATGCTGCTGCCGCCGATCCACAGCGAGGCGAGCAGGGTGTCGATCAACAACGCCATTGGCGCAGTTCCGCAAGGGAGTCCGCGCCACGCTAGGCCGTCGCGCGGCGGTCGGCAAGCACCGCTTCAGAACCTCGAGTAGGCCCAGCGCACCATCCGGCCGTCGCGGTAAGGCATCACGCCGTGGAAGGGCCGTCGGTCGCCGTCGAACACCAGGGGCAGGAAGTGGCGGTCGCCTTCCCACATTGGCAGTTCCATAAGCCGGTCCAGCGGCACCCATTCGAGGTCGCCTTCGACATTGCGCGTCGGCGCCTCGCCCTCGAAGGCGGTGATCAGGAAGACGAAGCCGAGCCAGTCCTCGCCGTTTTTGCCGAAGCCCGGCCAGCTGATGGTGCCGCGCAGTTCCATCGCAGTCACCGAGAGGCCGGCTTCCTCGTGGATCTCGCGCGCCATGCCGGCGGCCACGTCCTCGTCGGCCTCGAGTTTGCCGCCGAGGCCGTTGTACTTGCCGAGGTGCTCGTCGCCGGGCCGCGCGTTGCGGTGGACCATCAGCACGCGCCTGCCGTCGGGCGAGAGCACGTAGCCGAGGGTGCCGATGATCGGGGTGTAGGGCATGCGGGTCTCCGTGGTCGGGGCATTATCGCGCTTGGCCGGCCGCGGATTGCGCGAGCGTCCAGCGCCGAAGCCGACGTGCTCGGCTGGCCCGCCCCATCACCTTGGCGGTGGACTGCCCGGCGGTCGGCCCAAAGGGGGCGTCCTGCCCCTTGGGCCGATGGCGCATCCTGCGCGAACGATTCACGACGGTCGCCTGGACAACGTGTCGGGGCTTGCAGGTTCCCGCTCGGTTGATCCCCGGTTCCGGAGGTGACTGATCAGGGCGTTGGTGCTGATTACAAGACGCGTCCGCTTTCGGCCGAGGCTGTGTGAAAACCTTCTCTCCGTTGGCAAGATCTCAACACCAGTCGATTGGTGATGTGCATGAAGCGATTCGTCGATGGCGTCGACCGCTCCCAAGGGCTTTTGCTCCCTGATCGGTTGGAGGACTACGTCCACGAAGACAACCCAGTTCGGGTGGTGGATGCCTTCGTCGAAGCACTCGACTTGGGTCAACTCGGTTTCGAAGCAGCGAATCGCTCTGCCGGCGGCAGGCCCGCGTATCACCCGGCGGCTCTGCTCAAGATCTACATCTACGGATACCTCAACCGAATCCAGTCCAGCCGACGCTTGGAGCGGGAGGCGCAACGGAATCTCGAGTTGATCTGGCTGACCGGTCGACTGGCACCGGACTTCAAAACCATCGCTGACTTCCGCAGAGACAATGGCGCTGCGATCACCGCGGTGTGCAGCCGCTTCGTTTCGCTGTGCCGAACGATGAAGGTCTTTTCGCACGCCGTCGTTGCCATCGACGGCAGCAAGCTCAAGGCGGTCAACAGCCGCGACCGCAACTACACGGTCGGCAAAGTCAGGGGTCGCCGGGAGCAGTTGGAAGAGAGCGTCGCCCGCTACCTTGCCGAGTTGGATCGGGCCGACCGCGACCCCGCCTTGCTGCCCGAGGGGCGCGTTCCTCACCTGAGGGACAAGCTGGGCAAGCTGAAGGAACAGATGGCGAAGCTCGACGCCATCGAGAAACAGCTTCATGACGCGCCGGATCACCAGATATCGCTGACGGACCCAGATGCGCGCTCGATGACGTCGAGCGGCCGAGGAACCGGGACGGTCGGTTACAACCTGCAGGCAGCAGTGGATGCCGAGCACCACCTGATCGTGGCTTACGACGTCACCAATGACGGCCATGACCGCAGCCAGCTTTCGACGATGGCCGTGAAGGCCAAGGAGGCTCTGGGCGTTGAGCGCATCACGGCGCTAGCTGACCGGGGCTACTTCAATGCGCCAGAGATCATGGCGTGCGAGCAAGAAGGCGTTATTCCGCTGGTGCCCAAGCCGCTGACGTCGAACAGCAAAGCCGAAGGTCGATTCGACAAGCGGGACTTCATCTACGACCCGGCGACCGATGAGTACGAGTGCCCGGCAGGTGAGCGTGCGATCCATCGCTTTTCGACCGAAGAGAACGGGCTGACCCTGCACAAGTACTGGTCATCCGCTTGTCCCGAATGTCCGATGCGGGAGAGGTGCACCACCGCCAGGTATCGCCGCATTACGCGCTGGGAGCATGAGGCGGTGCTCGAGAGGATGCAGACGCGCTTGGATGCTTCACCGAACTTTGCAGTGGTGCGACGGCAGACGGTCGAGCATGTCTTCGGCACGCTGAAGTCATGGCTTGGGACCGCGCCATTGCTGACGAAGACGCTGCCCAGGGTCAAAACCGAGGTCAGCTTGGCCGTGTTGGCCTACAACATGAAGCGGATGATCAAGATCATGGGCGTGCACGGCATGACCCGGGCGATCGCGGCCTGACGCATTCCATT